>NZ_JBPODZ010000001.1:0-788344 GCF_052060015.1 Arhodomonas sp. SL1
CCTCGCGTAGTTGTGCCAAAAATGCCAACCGCCCACCGACGGATCAATAACTTATCGCTGTGGCTGTGGAACTTGAGAGCTGGGCTTCTGGGGGACGGTGCTCCTGGTGCCCCTTGTGGCCGTGTTCCTTGCTGGCCAGCGGCGGGCCTATCTGCGTCTGGACAGCCATGGCATCGAGTGCCATATGCCCCGCTGGTTGGGGCTCGGGCTCGTAGGGCACACAGCCGGGCACTGGCGGGTCGGTTGGGACGACGTTCAGGGCGTGCGCTTGGAGGAGCCGAAGCGGAAGCGGCCCCACGTCCAGACGCTGGGCGCCTATCGTCTGGTGCTCACCACGCCGGCCGGCGAGTATCGGCTGAGCCCCTTTCAATGGTTCGATCCCCAACGCGATCATCGGTTGGGTTTCGGTGAGACGATTCGCCCGCGCAAGCTGGACTGGGACGTGGTCGTACGCCGGGCACCTCTGTTCGACGTCTTCGACCCGGATGGCGCGGATACAGCGGCGCTGCCGTCCGGCGCAGTGGCCCCCACCGCCTTTGATCTTACCAGTCACAAGGGGATGCTGGCACAGCTGATCCTGTTCGCCGGTGCCGGTCTCTATGCCCTCGTCGATGGCCTTTTCCTGGGCCAGTGGCAGCCACTGGAGTCGGTCCCCGTTATTCCCTTCGTGCTGACAGCGGTGCTGGCCGTCGCCTTGGTCCACCGGCTGGGGGAGGGGGCGCCGGCCACCGAGCGCGTTGCCGTGGGCGCGCTTACCGTCGCCGCCCTGGTGGCCGCCATCTACCCCGGGATGCTGCGCTTCAACGCCGCCACCGCGGAGCCATGGGTGATCGGTTACGAGGTGGTGGCACCCGGCCGTTTCCAGGATCCTTCCGGACGGTTCCCGGCGATCGATCTGAGCGGCAAGGACCTCGATGAATACTGGGCGGAGTACCCGGAGGGTAGCGTTCACGAATTCCGTCTGTTTCGTGGGAGCGCGGGTTTTGTCCAGTTGGACCTGAGGCCGCTCTACGAGAAAACGCGGGCATTTTATCGCCAGCGCGAGTGACGCGCATACGCTCGCCAGGCATCGCGCGATGTCGTCATTCCTGGTCCATACTCGGTAGTAGCGGGAGCGCACCGTCGTAAGGGAACGCGACCCACGTCGGTGAAGCGGCGCGGGGGCGCTCAGGGAGAGGGGAGACAGCCCGTGATTACACCGCTGCAGAAGGCCGCCGCGCAGGCGGTCGTCAATGTCTTCGAGACCGGTCGCGCCCGGGGCGACTACGGTCGAGTGACCGTGCTCCCCGGCGACACCGGCCATCTCACCTATGGCCGCGCCCAGACTACCCTCGCGAGCGGCAATCTCTATCTCCTGATCCGCAACTACTGTGAGGCTGCGGGGGCCGCCCATGCCCCGTCCCTGCGCCCGTATCTCGAGCGCCTCGAGGCCTGTGATCGCGCCCTTGACGGGGACATCGAGCTCCACCGCGTGCTGGAGGCCGCCGGCACGGACCCTGTGATGCGGGAGACCCAGGACGCCTTCTTCGACCGCGTCTACTGGATGCCCGCGGTGCGCGCGGCGGAGTCCATGAGCGTCGAGTCGGCCCTCGGCCACGCCGTCGTCTACGACAGCCGCATCCATGGCTCCTGGGGCCATATCCGGCGGCGTACGGAGGCGCAACACGGTAGCCCGGAGACCGTCGGCGAACGGAACTGGCTCCAAGCCTATCTGCAGGTCAGGCGCGACTGGTTGGCCGACCACAACAACCGGCTGCTCCGGCGCACCGTCTACCGCATGGACAGCCTCCAGTCGCTTTGCGAGGACGGCCGCTGGGACCTCGCGTTGCCGTTCACAGTGCGCGGGGTGCGTCTCGATGAGATGGTGCTGACGGCCTCGGATCCGGTGCGCGTTTCGGCGGAGGAGGTCGAGGTGCGGCTCGTCGCGCTGCGCCGGCCGTTCCTCCGCGGCGAGGATGTGCGCGGGGTGCAGGAGGCGCTGGCCGCCACCGGCTTCGGGATTGCCGCGGACGGTATCTTCGGCCCCGCCACGGAGCAGGCGGTGATCGCCTTTCAGGCCCGGGAGGGCCTCACCGTCGACGGTGTAGTGGGGCCGGCCACCCGCGCGGCCCTGGGTACGGCTTGATCACCACCGCGGCCGGCGGGCCGCATGCGCAAGGGAGGCGCTGCCATGTACGTCGTCACCAATCGCAGGATTCAGGAATCGGCCCGGGGGGTCGCGCAGTTCGGCGACGCCCCCAACGAGGGGGGCAACAACAACCTACGCCTGGCCCACGTTTCCCGCGCCGGCGATGCCTGGCGGGTGGAGTTCATCCCGGACGAGCCCCTCGCCAGCGACGAAGTGGAGGCCTTGGTCGAGGAATTCGGCCTGCCTATCGACCCCGCCGAGCCGCAATATCCGAGCCTGCGGGTCGCTTGTGAGCTGGCCCGGCGGGTGCGCAAGGACGAGCGTCATGTGCTGTTCTTCGTCCATGGCTACAACAACGACATGGGGGACGTCCTCAAGACCGCCCAGGCCCTGGAGGAGCGCTATGACGTGGAAGTGGTGTCCTTTTCCTGGCCGGCCAACGGTGGCGGGGTGCGAGGCAAGCTGAGCTACAAGTCGGACAAGCGCGACGCCCGGGCCTCCACCGGTGCCCTCGAGCGGGTGTTGAAGGCCATGCACCAGTACCTCGAGTGGATCACCCGGGCGCGTCGCGCCCGACTGCTCGACCATGCCGAGCGCGAGCACCGAAGGAACCAGGAGGCCCGGGACGAGCTCTATGCCCGCCTGCTGCGGGAGGATTGCCCCTTCACCGTCAATGCCCTGTACCACAGCATGGGCAACTACCTGCTCAAGCAGATGCTGAAGAGCACCATCAACGAGGGCAATGACCTGCTCTTCGACAACGTGGTGCTCTGCCAGGCGGATACCAATCACCTCGACCACGCGCTGTGGGTCGACCTGATCCGCTTCCGCAGGCGGCTGTTCATCACCCTCAATGAGAACGACTACGCCCTGTCGCTGTCCCGCACGAAGCTCGGCTCCGAGCAGCTCGCCCGGCTCGGCCACTATGTGCAGGATCTCACCAGCCGTCACGCGCACTACGTCAATCTCACCGGGGCATCATGGGTGCGCAACTCGCACTCGCCATTCGGTGAGCCGGCGGAGAAGAACGACAAGGTCGGGGAGTTCTTCCGCGCCGCCTTCCAAGGCGAGAGCGCGGAGGGTAGCCTCAAGTACCATCCGGAAGGCAACTGGTACGCCGTGCGTTGAACGGTGGGGGCCCAGAAGGATCCTATGGTCGAGGTGCGTGAAGGCCGCCGTCGCCAATAACCGGCGCTCTCCGATGGGAGTGAGGAGCTAATGGGACGGCCGTTGCCGCGACTACAGCCGGGCGAGTACGTGTTCTGTACCGTGAAAGGCGCGCTCGCGGAATATGCGGCCTTGGATCCGATCGCGTGCTTCAGGGAAGCCGAGGGCCTGACATTGGTGCTGCCCGTGGCGATAGCCGTCCGCGAAGGGTTCGATTTCGACGGAACGTTCCGGCGCATCACGCTCACGGTGTACTCCAGCCTCCATGCCGTGGGGCTGACGGCTGCCGTATCGGAACGCCTGGCGTCGGTCGGAATCCCGGCAAACATCATCGCCGCATACCACCACGACCATGTGTTCGTGCCGAGTGAGCAGGCAGAGGAGGCCTTGCAGGCACTGCGCTCCCTGAGCGTGGCGGCGCGCTAGCTCGCCGCCGCGCACGTCGGTACGGCAACACCGTAACGGAAGCACAGCGCGTAGCAGGCACCGATGCTCCGATGTCGCCCTTGCCGCGGGCGGGGGCTCTCCGGTTGTTTCCGTTCGCCCGCCGTTGCGGCCAGGAGCACTCGGTCGAGCAGCCGACTCGGCAGCGCCCGATGCAGCGCCTTAAACAGATGGCTCCGCACCGTCACGTGATAGCGCGCCGGGCGCTGGCGATGACCTGCCATCCCCTCTGCCGCAAGGCGTGGGCGCAGTGCTCGCCGATGCCGCTGGAGCATCCGGTAATCAGGATGGCGCGCGGATTCTCCGCCATGGTTCACCGCCCGTTGTCCGAGGACGTTGGCCGGCATGGTAGCGCCCCGGCAGGGGGGTGTGGTGCCGGCCCGTCATTGTCCCGTTGCAAGGGGATCGTGTGTGTCCTGATGCCATAGCGCGTCCCTGGCGCGAAACGCCTGCAGCGAATGGGAACGGACGCGAGCGTCGAAAGGGGGCGTGTTAGCCGGTCCGCTTGCGGATGAGCCGCGCGAACTCCTCGGCCGGCAGTGGCTCGTTGACGTAGAATCCCTGGAACTCGTCGCAAGAGCGCTCACGCAGGTACTCAGCCTGTTCTCTGGTTTCCACGCCCTCAGCCACCACGGTGAGGCTGAGGGTCTTGCCCACGGCGAGGACCGCATCCGTCAGCCCCTTGTCGTTGCTGCTGCGGATGATGTCATGGATGAACGAGCGGTCGATCTTGATGGTGTCGAGCGGGAAGTCCTTCAGCGTGGATAGCGAGGAGTAACCGGTTCCGAAATCGTCGATGGCGATGCGCACGCCCATTTCCTTGAGGGCATTGAGCACACGGAGCGTTTGTGTCATATCCCGCATGATCATGCTTTCGGTGATCTCCAGCTCCAGCAACTCGGGGTCCATGCCGGTCTCTTCCAGGGCGATACGGATATCATGGAAGAGGTTCTCATCGAGGAACTGGCGGGCGGAGAGATTGACCGCCATGCGCAACGGCGGGAACCCCTCCGCTTGCCAGGCGACGTTCTGCTGGCACGCTGTCCGGAACACCCAGCGTCCGATGGGCACGATGAGACCCGTTTCCTCGGCCAGCGGGATGAACTGCATCGGGAGGATCAGCCCGAGCTCCGGGTGCTCCCAGCGTAACAGCGCTTCCATGCCGGTAATGTGCCCGTCGTCAGAGCTCTCCTTGGCCTGGTAGAAGAGCCGGAACTCGCCGCGCTCGAGCGCGTTGCGCAGGCTGGATTCCAGGGCCAGCCGTTCCAGGGAGTTCTGGTTCAGTTCCTCGGAGTAGAACTGGAAGTTGTTCTTGCCCTGTTCCTTGGCGTGATACATGGCGACGTCCGCGTTTTTCATCAGTGTCTGCTCGTCCTCGCCATCATCGGGGTAGAGGGTGACCCCGATGCTGACCGTGACGCGGAATTCCTGGCCGACAAGGGTGAAAGGCCGACCCACTGCCGCGAGAATCTTCTCAGCGACTGGCACCACCTGATTGCCCGAATCGACTTGTGGCAAGAGCACGACAAACTCGTCACCCCCCAGGCGCGCGACGGTATCGCTTTCGCGAACGGATGCTTCCAGGCGCGTGCCCATTTCCTGCAGGAGCTCGTCACCGGCGTCGTGGCCGAGGGAGTCGTTGATGTTCTTGAAGCGGTCGAGATCGAGGAACAATAGCGCCAATTTGCCCCCGTAGCGCCGGGTGTAGCGCATCCTGTCGGTAAGCAGCCGGGTGAATAAGGCGCGGTTGGGCAGACCCGTGAGGTTGTCGTGATAGGCGAGGTACTCCACCCGCTGCGCATGCGCCACCCGCTCCTCCGCCGCACGGGCCCGCGCTTGATGGAGCTTCCAGCTCAGCCGCCCCAGCAGGATCACCGTCGCCAGGGCCAGCACGCTGGCAATACCGGCTCGCCACAGGTAACTACGGGCGAGCTGATCCGCGGCGGCCAGTTGCTCCGCCCGGGAAAGACCCACCACGATCGCGACGGGGAAGTCGAAGAGCTTCCGGGCAACGGTGTACCGGTGGACCTCGTCCCAGGGGTTGATCTGGAGGGCGACCGGTGCACCGGAATCGTTCGAGACCAGGGATTGGTAGTCCGTTCCCTCGCCGGCAGAGATCCGCTCGCCGGTTCGTCGTGCCCGGAATATGCCATCGGTGCCCAGCATGGCAAGCACGCCGTCCTCGCCCAACGCCTGCGGCTCGTAACCGCTTACGAAGTACGAGGCGGGTACGGACAGGGTGGTCGCGCCCGAGAAAGACCCGTCGTCGCGTTCCAGGGCTCGCGCGAAGTGCAGCAGCTGTTCGCCGTTCGCCGGATCCGCCCTGGGTCTGCCGATGACGATGCCGTCCTTTTCCCGGGTGTCCTGGAAGTAATCCCGATCCGCCACGTTGCGTATAGGCGGATCGTCGGTGGAGGCCATGATTCGGCCCTGGTCATCGATGATACGGACGGTGAACAGTAGCGCTGGCGGGAGGAGCTCGCGGGCGCGGAGATCGTCCAGGACGTCCGCTGGGTCCTTGTCTTCAAGCTCGTAGCGCACGAGCTTCAGGGTGTGGTCGATCTCGCGCAGTGCCCGTACTACCTGGGCCTCATAGGTATCCGCCACATCCGCGGTGACCGCCTTCGCGGCCTGAATGGCCGCATTCCGCTCCCGGGCCGCGAAGTTCAACGCGGTGCCCCAGATCACGGCAAGGACAAAGACCGCGATCCCGGTGAAGAGGATCGGGGGCTCCGTCAATCGCTGCAGCCACCCGCGTTCGGCACCGTGATCGGTGGCTGAGGGGGCGGCGCTCGCATGTTCCCCGTTGCTACTCAATGCTCACCACCCGTAATCCATCGCCGACGAGGCTCCGGTCCACGTAGCCGATGGCATCGGGATTGGCGCTGACGAACTCGGCGACGGCCTCGCCGTCCCGGAACGACCGCGGGGGCTGCCCGCGGCCGGTGAAGATCAGCTTCGACCAATGGGCCTTGATCTGGGAGGCAGAACGGCCGAGGTAGTCCGCATAGAACTCCCGGTAGGCGGATGTCCGCTCCGCCTGATCGACGGGGGTGACGGGGTGGCCGCCGGGAAGCCGCTCCAGCCGTCCCAGGAAGATATCGGTCAGTTCCGCCTCGCTGAGCGTGTCGACCGGACTGCGATCGGCGACCACGACTACGACCTCGGCCGCCGCTCCGGTGGCCATCAGACTCAAGAGCAAGCCCACGGCGTAAATCAGTAATCGTCTCCGCAAGCCCATCCCCTTCAGAACACGAAGTCGATGGTGGCCGTGAATAAGTTCACGCTCCCCCCGCGCTCGAACCCTGGCTGTTCGTTGATCAGCACCCCCGGCGAGCCCTCGTCCAGGTCAAGGTGGTCGTACTGGAGCTTCAGCGCTGCATTGCGGGCGAAGTCCCACCGTGCACCCACGGAGATACTCTTCTGGCTCGCCCCCGAGGAAAGCAATGCGTTCAGGCCCTCGTTGAGCGCTGGCGGGGCGGCTGGCAGGCCGGGATCGGAGGTGGCACTGGTGATCCTTGTACGGCCCACCGTGGCATAGGGGGTGAGCGCGCCGATGCGATACCCGGCCGTTATATACCCACCGCGGCTGTCGCCAATGAAGCTTCGGCTCTCGGTGCGGGAGAGCTCGCCCATTACGAACCAGTCACCCGGGTCATAGCGAGCGCCAAGCGTGAAGATCTCGAATCGCTTGCCGTCGACGTCGTAGCGGTCCGCGATGGCTGCGCCCTTAGGCCCGAATTGGCGGAACGCATCGAAGAAAGGGTTGAGCGCGTCCATGGTCAGGCGGCTGCGATTATAGCTGGCGAACAGGGTCGTCGCCCCGCTTTCCAGGGAGTTCGTCACAGTGATCGAGCCCCGGGCCTCCGTCTCGCCGCCCCCCGCCATCTTGGCCTCGGTCTGCCCGTAGGTGCCTCTCAGGGTGTTGGTAACCCCCCCGACGCGGACCCGATGGCTGACTTGGACCCCGTCGACGCTGGTTACCGGTACACCACGGTAGACCTCCTGCGGTGGACGTACCCACGGATTCGCATAGCCCACCTTGCGATGCTCCGAGGCCATGAAGGTCGGTAGCACCATGCGCCCGGCGCGTACGCTGAGCTCCGGGGTAAGCTCGTAGGTGGCGTTGGCCCATTCCACCCTGGGCCGGTAGCTGTCGTCGTAGCGCTGCTCGGTGATCACCTGCACCACGCCGCTGAATCGCGGCGTGAACTCGGCGGTAAGCTGCAGCCCGAGCCGACTGTCGACCTCAGGGCTCCATGCCCGGGTATGGCCCGCGCCGTCGGGGGCGAACAAGTGGGAGACGAAATCCGCCCGATCCTCGTCAGAATGCACCACCCCCAGCGTCCCGAAGCCGTTGAAGGTCAGCTCCGGTGTGCCGGGGGGCTGTGCCGACGATGCCGTCGCATGGAGTAGGCAGGCGGCCGCCGCCGCTATAATGTGTTTCCCCATGGTGCGTGATTCTTAGTGTTGCCGCATGCCGAGAACGCGCGACGCAAGCTTGGTTGTTGAGCCCCATGTGAGCACATTCCCGGATTGATCGTACAGCCTCCGCTGCACCGTCAGATGTGACACGCCGCAAAGAATGCTCCCGTTACAGTGACTTGTAGCCCGGTTCGTTCCCCGGCTTCCACTTGATGTTGCAGCCCATGCTCGGCCTCTGTTCGGCAGGCGGGGTCTGGCCGGCGAGCAGGGCGTCGGCGGCGGCGCGCAGGTCCTTCCCGGTGACCGGCTCGTCGTTACCGGGCCGGGAAGCGTCGAACTGGCCTCGGTAGAACAGCCGTCGCTCGCCGTCGAAGAGAAAGAAATCCGGTGTGCAGGCGGCCCGGTAGGCCTTCGCTACGGACTGGTCGGCGTCGTAGAGGTAAGGGAACGGATAGCCGAGCTCGCTGGCGTCCTCGGCCATCCGTTCCGGGGCGTCATCGGGATGGCTCGCCGCGTCATTGCTGTTGATGGCGACGGTGGCGATGCCGCGGTGCTCATAGTCCTGGGCCCAGGCGACCAGGCCACGGCGGATGTGCTTGACGAAGGGGCAGTGATTGCACATGAACACCACCAGCAGCCCCCGGGCGTCGGCGAAATCCGCCAGGCGGACGGTGTTGCCGGTGAGCGGCTCCGGCAGGGCGAATTTCGGTGCCGGGGTGCCGAGCTCGAGCATGGTCGAAGGGGTCAGCGACATGCCGCACCTCCTTGGGGGTCGGGTTTGGCGGTGCCTCGATTGTAACGCGGCAGTCGGGGCCGCGGCCCATCATCGGGAGCTGTCACGGCTCACCCGGTGGCCTGGCCTGGGGTATGGTGTCCCGGTTGCGAGCGAGACATGCGGGGTCATTCGTGAGGTCTTTGGTTTTTCCCCTAGCGCTGCTCCTGCTGGGGGGTATGGTTTCCGGCCAGGCGTATGGGCAGTTGCTGCCGTTCGCCGGTCCGGCGGATCCGTCATCCGCATCGGAGACGGCGTCCCGGGACCCCGAGCAGCTGCGCCAGTCCCTGGACGAGGTGATCGCCACCCTGGAGAGCGACGAGCGCCGCGGGGAGTTGCTGAGCAGGCTGAAGGACCTGCGCGGTTCCTTGGAGGCGGCGGGCGCAGAGGGCGGCGGTGCGGATCGGCAAGGTCTGATCGGGGCGCTGGCGGAGCTCGGGGAGCAGGCCGAGGCCGGGCAGTCGCCGGTGGATGTCTGGGGCACCTACACCCGGGCGGCCCTGGAGGATGCCCGCTCCCTGTTCTCCGCCGCGGGGGGAATGGATACCGCACGCCATCTCATCGAGGCGAGTGTGCTGCTGGCGGCCTGGCTCGCCATCCTGGGCCTGTTCAGCTGGGGCGGGCGGCTGTGGTTTTGCCGCCAGGGCTGGCCGTTGGTGCTGCCGCCGGAGCCCGGTCCAGGGATGCTGACCCTGCACTTGCTGCGCAAGCTGGTGCCGTGGGCGGTGTCCTTTGGTCTGTTGTACGCCGGCCTTGCCGCGATCGATACCGATGTCCCCGCCCGTGCCGCGGTCCTCGTGGTCGCCTACGCTGCCCTCTGGGGGCGGGCCCTGGCCACGGTGTTCGATTCGGTGATCGCCTTGTTCACCGTAGGGCACCGGCGGACGGCAGTGGCGATCCTGCATCGCCGGGCCCCGCCGCGGCTCTTCCTGATCGGTGCCCTGGTGGCCTTCAGCGATGTAACGCGGGGGGATCGCCTCACCGAGCTCCTGGGTACCGCGCTGGCGGGTTGGCTGTCGGTACTGGCGAGCGTCCTGGCGGGGCTGCTCAGCGCGTTCCTGGTGATCCGCCTGCGCCGGCCGGTCACGCACCTGATCCGGAACCGGCCGTTTCGTCAGCGCTATCACGGCGGCACGGCCCGGGAGCTGGTGGGAGTGTTTGCCCGGCTCTGGCACGTGCCGGCGCTGCTGCTGATCGGCGCGGCGCTGGTGGCGATATTCGTCACGGCCGGTGAGGCCGAGGCCGCGTTCGTCCGCGCGGTGGTCTGTGCCGTGCTGCTCGTCGTTACCCTCTTCGCCGCCGGGGCCCTGCGCCGCCAGGGCGAGCGCATCGTCCCAGGGCAGTACCGGGCGCGCTACCTCCCGCGCCTGCTTCGCTTCGCCTACACCGTGGCGCAGTTCCTGCTTTGGGTGGTCTTCGCGGAGCTCTCCTTCCGGGTATGGGGGGTTTCGCTCCTGGGTATCGGTGAGGAGGGGGCCGTGAGCGCGCGTATCGGCCAGGCCGTGCTCGGCGTGGGGGTGACGCTGTTGCTGGCCTGGCTGGTGTGGATCTTCGCCGATACCGCCATCGAGCGTGCGCTCTATGGCGGCACCAGCCCGCGCCGTGGCCGGGTCAACAGCCTGCGGGTCCAGACCATCGCGCCGATGGTGCGCAATGTCGCGTTCTTCACCATCGTGGTGATCGCCGTCATCGTCGGCTTGGCCAACCTGGGCGTCAACGTCACGCCATTGCTCGCGGGCGCCGGTGTCATCGGGCTGGCGGTGGGCTTCGGTGCCCAGACATTGGTGCAGGATCTGATCACGGGCTTGTTCATCCTCGTCGAGGACTCGCTGTCGGTGGGTGATTTCGTGGAGATCGGCGGCCACATGGGCACCGTCGAGGGGCTCAACCTCCGCACGGTCAAGCTGCGCGATCTCGACGGGGTCCTGCACATCATCACCTTTAGCCGGATCGACTCCATTCACAACATGTCACGCAACTTCGGCATCGCGCTGCTGAAGGTCCGGGTTCCCCACGACCTGCCCATCGACGATGCGGTGACGCTGATGAAAGAGACTGCCGAGGAACTCCGCAAGGACCCTTCCATGCGGATGCGGATCCGCTCGCCGCTGGAGATGCAGGGAATCGACAGCTTCCAGGAGGGCTGCCCCGTGTTGCGCATGCGCCTGTGGACCGCGCCGGAGTACCAATGGGAGGTCTCGCGTGCCTTCAATCTGCTGTTGAAGCGGCGCATGGAGGACAAGGCCGTGGCGCTCGGGGCACCCCGGCTCACCGTAAGCATGGAAGGGGATAGCGGGCCGCGTTATGGCCACGGGACAGCTACCGACGGTGGCGGGGACGATGCCGGTACCACGGTGGAGGGGCGGGGCCCGTCTCCGGACCCCACCGGCTAGCATGGCTGGGCGTGATCGGTGCTAGGCCTGCGGCCGCCGCGCGGTGATGCACCAGGAGCTCGAGGGCATGACTACGCCGGAGTCCTCGTGGTAGGGGGCTAGGGCCTCGCGCATGGCGCCCTCGATGGCGGTGCGTTGGCGTTCCGCCTCTTCGCCGGCCTCCCGGAAGACCTCTCCGGCGGGGCCGATGGCCAGCTGGAAGCGCACGGCGTCCTCCAGTGAGGAGCCGACGGTGACGGGGCCGTCGATTCGCTCGAAGTGGATTCCCTCGTAGCCGGCGATCTCCAGCTGCTTCGTGACCGTCTCCGCGTCGGCCATGGAGAACGGCCCCGGGCCGCAGGTGCGGGCGTCGTCGCCGGGAGGCTCCAGGAACTCCAGTACCACCTGCTTGGGCAGGCCCAGCCAAGGGTTGTCGTCGATGGTGCGCCAGACGATGAACATCAGTTGTGCGCCGGGCTTCAGGCCATTGCGGATGTTGCGCATGGCCGCCACCGGGTTCTCGAAGAACATCATCCCGAAGCGGGAGAAGCACAGGTCGAAGTTGGCCCGAAACGGATAGCGTTCCACGTCCGCGGCCTCGAAGTGTACGTTGGATACGCCGGTGGCGGCGGCGTCCTGCCGGCCCTTCTCCAGGAACTGGTCGACGCAGTCCAGGCCGAGGACAAATCCCTCCGGTCCGGTCTTGCGGGCCAGTTGGATGGCGGTGTCGCCCCAGCCACAGCCGACGTCGACGATTCGAGCGCCTGGCTCCACCTCCAGGCCTTCCAGCGGGATGCGGCTGTGGTAGCTGAGGCCGTTCTGCAGGATCTCGCGAAAGCGTTCGAATTTATCCGCGAGGGTGTCGTTCCAGAACTCCACGTAGGGGGTCTGGCCGGTGATTGCTTCGCTCGGCTCACTCATGGCGTCTCCTCCGTGTCCCCTTGTCTTATGGTGCCCGCCCGGCGGCTGCCGCCGGGGGTAGCCACAGGGACGCATGGCGCCCGGAATCGGTTCCCGGCAACGACGCTCAGGAGGTGGTAGGCCCCAATCCGAGCACGCGGGCCTCCGCCCAGCGCCGCAGGCGAATGTCCCACCACACCGCAGCAGCGAGCGCGGCGAAACCGCTGAGCTCGACGACGAACACGTAGTGCACGAATAGCGCGAAGCAGACGATGGCAGCGCCGGCGGTGGCGAGCGCCGTGGGACCATAGTGATGGTGCAGCCGTATGCCCGGCGCCACGGCCGTTGCAGTGAGCACGGCAAACAGCGCGATGGCCCCAGCCCAGATATTCTGGTTCAGCGCCAGGCGTACGCCTGCCATCGCCAGCAATCCGGTGCCGATCAGGGTCCCGTAGCAGGTCAGCAGGGCAAGCCCCAGGCCGGCGACGCCCAGGAACCCCCGTCGCCATATCGAGGCCGCAATGCGCCGGGGGTCGCTGCGTCTCAGCCACTGCAGCAAGGGACCCGGCGCATGGGCACCACGCCGCATGCCCACCTCCACCGACCGGGCGCCGAAGCTCGCGGCCACCTCCCGAGTCTGGGCACTCGGGCTGTGGGCGAAGTAGTCCAGGGTGCGCACCGTTCGAAGGTCCTGGAAGCCGGCGTCCCGGAACATATCGAGGAAGTCCTCCTCCACCGTGGCGCCGACCACGCACTCGACCCAGAGGCGGGGGTCGGTGTGGCAGTCCACGCTGACGGGGCGGTCGATGACCACGTCGGCGATCTGCAGTCGGCCGTCGGGGCGCAGCACCCGGAACATCTCCGCCACCGCGCGGCGCTTATCCGGGACCAGGTTGAGCACGCCGTTGCTGGTGATGCTGTCGATGCTCCCGTCGGCCAGCGGCAGGCGCTCCGCGGAGGCCTGGAGCGTGCTGACGTTGGCAATACCGGCGTCAGCGAGGGTTTCGTGAAGCTTACGGGCCATGGCGGGGGTGAGGTCGAGGGCTACCACGTGGCCGTCGGGGCCGACGATCTCGCCGGCGATGACCGCGTCATTGCCGGCCCCGGCGCCGATGTCGAGGGTAATATCGCCGGGCCGGACGGCGCCCGCGTTGAACGGGCAGCCGACGCCGGCGAAGGAATCGAGTTGCGTGCGGGGCAGCGCATCGAGTCGTTCCCGGGGGTAGCCGAGCGTCTCGGCGGCGGTACGCCCCACGGGGAAGTGGAAGTCCGCCGAAGGCGCCGATGCGACCGCGGTGTACATCGCCTTCACCGCGGTGAAGATCTGTTCCCGGGAATACCCCAGTATGGCGACCATGGCGCTGTCCCCTTCAGAACCGCTCCAGGATGTCCTGAACACGGCGGTGCAGCCGCTCGGGGGCTTCCTCGGCGGTTGCCTCGCGGACGCGTTCCCGCAGCCGCCGCTCGAACTCCGCCCGGCTGAAGCACTCCCGGCACGTGTCCATGTGGTGGTCGAGCTCGGCGCGGGTAGCGGCGTCGAGTTCGCGGTCCAGATAGGCGAACAGCTGCCGGATCACCTCCTCGCAGGTGACGCGATCCCCGCTCATGACTGCTCCTCCGGATGATCCGGCCGCCCGTCGCTGTCATACTCCCAAAGCGCCTTCTGCAGCAGCGCCCGAGCGCGGCTCAACCGGGAGCGTACTGTGCCGATGGGCACCTCCAGCAGGTCCGCCACTTCCCGGTACGTATAGCCCTCCACCTCTACGAGGACAACCGGGATGCGGAATGCATCGGGCAGTGTGTCCAGGGCATGCTGCAGGTCCTCACGCAGCAGCCGGTTGAAGAACTCATCCTCCGCCGTGCCCCACCACAGCAGGAAGGGCTGGTGGAGCCTCGCATACAGGGAGAAGCCCTGCTCGTCGGGGGAAGCCTCGGAGTCGGTGTCGTCGAGCCCCGTCTCCAGGTCCTGGCGGCTGCGCCGCCGGCGCCAGCTGTCGATGAAACTGGTATGGAGGATCCGGAACAGCCAGCCCTCGAAATGGCGCCACTCGCGTAGCTCCCCGAGCCGTGACCAGGCGCGGCCCACGGCCTCGGCGACCACGTCCTCGGCGTCGTCCGGGTCCCGGCTCAGGCGCAATGCGGTGCCGTAGAGGCGGTTCATCAAACGCGTAACCTCCTGCTCGAAGACCCGCCGGCGCGTTGCGGCGCCCGCGGGGCCGGCGTCTTCGGATTCCGGTGGCTTCATCGTCCCCCACCTCCCTCGCATGGGCACGGCCCGTGCGCAGGCCTGTCCACGCAATTACAGGGACGCATTGTCCCCCGGAATGATTCCCGCGCCCACTGCCCGGCGGTCGTGGCGGACCGTCGGGAACCGATTGCGTGGTCCCCGCGTCCCTGGGGGCACCCCGGAAGCATCGGTGTCCGGGGGCGCGGAGACAACACTAGGGGAGGAGGAGACCATGAATACGAGCACACGCGTGGCGGTGATCCCGGCCCTGGCACTGGGCCTTGCAACGGGGGCCTGGGCGGCCGGGACCCCGTACCAGGGCGATGGCCACATCCTTCTGGATCCGGCGGAGCTGGAGTGGGGGGAGATCGGCTCCATGGCCGGGGATGCCCGGATCGCCGTGGTCGAGGGCAACCTGGGCGAGGAGGAGCCTTTCACCTTCCGGTTGCGACTGCCACCGGACTATGAGATCCGGCCGCACATCCACCCCGCCTACGAGCGGGTCACTGTGCTGTCGGGGACGCTCCACTTCGCCCACGGCGAGGAGTTTGACCGGGATACGGCGACGGAGCTGCCTGCCGGTGCCGTCGCCATCATGGCCCCGGGGGAGCCCATGTACGGCTTCACCGGCACCGAGGAGACGGTGATCCAGCTCCACGGCACCGGGCCCTGGGGTATCGAGTACCTCGACCCCGCGGACGATCCCAGGAACTGACCGTGGGGGCGGCCCTGGCCGCCCCCCCCTTTCACTCACAGCCACGGTTCGGCGCTTTCCGGATGGCCTCCCTCACGGCCGGCAGACGAAGTAGTCGTTCTGGATATCATGCTCGAGCTCGTGGACGCGGACCTCGGAGAAACCGGCGGCGTTCAGGTACTCCAACGCCTTCTGCCGGCCCCACATGGTGCCGAGGCCCTCGCCGCCCTGGGACAAAGACACGGTCATGCAATGCAGCAAGGATACGGCGTAGAGGAATGCCCCCAGGGGGTGTCCGACGTTTTCGTAATGATCGCTGCCGGCACGTATGTCCTGCGCGAGATAGACCCCCTCGTCGGCCAGTGACCGGCGTATGCCTTCGAGCACGGCCAGCGGCCGGGCCTGGTCGTGGATGGCGTCGAAGGTGGTCACGAACTCGAAGCTGCCGGGCTCGGCGGTGCAGTCGAAATCGCTGAGGTCGCGCACCTCGAAGGCCACGTTGGCGAGGCCCTTTTCCTCGGCTTGCCGTCGTGCCCAGGATACCGCCTCTGCGGACAGGTCGTAGCCGGTGAACCGGCTTGCCGGGAATCGCTCCGCCATCGCCAGTAGGGCGCGGCCGCGCCCGCAACCGGCGTCAAGCACGCGTATGCCGGATTCCAGCCGTTCGGTCAGCCCCGGCACCAGGGGCAGGATATGGTCGAAAAGCGCCGAGAGCACGGTCTGGGCGCTGTCCTCGGCCATCACCTCGTGGAAGCGCGGGTAGCGCTCGTACGGCACGCCACCGCCGCTACGGAAGCACGCAAGGACGTCATCCTCCACCAGCCCGAGTACGGGCAGGAACTGCGCGTATACTGCCAGGTTCGCCCCTTCGGCGTCGGTGAGCCGGGCCGCATGCTCCGGCGGCAGCCGGTAGGTACCGGTGCCCGGGTCCAGTGTGACGACGCCCGCCGCGGTCATGGCGCCCAGCCATTCCCGGACATAGCGTTCCTCGAGCCCGGTGTGTTCGGCCAACCCCTGGCTGGTCAGCGGCGGCGCGCCGGCCAGGGTGCCGAACAGGCCCAGCCGGTGGCCGATGGAGATCATCAGCAGCATCCCGGCCTCGTTGAGGGCGCCCACCAGGCGCTCCTCGAAGGCGGCCGCCGCCCCGGTGTCAGGCCCCTGCGGGGAAACTTTGGTGTCCATGGTCTACCTCTCGTGCTGATCAGTGGTGATGAAGAAACGCTACGCCGTGACCGGTTCCCCTGCTAAAGTCGGAAATGTCACTGCATGGTGCTTTCTGCCATGTCGAAGCCTGCCGGCAAGCTTACGGTCGCCTTTCTCACGTTGCCGGAGTCGACGGGCTCGACCCTGTACGGGATGTACGATCTTTTCGCCTCGGTGGAGCGGGACTGGGGCTTGATCACCGAGGGCGAGGCCCGCGCGTCGCCCTTCCGGCCGGTGACGGTGACCGCCCACCCCGGTGGCTTCCGCATGGCCAACGGCATCCACGTGCTGCCGGATACAACCATCACGGAAGCGGGAATCCCCGACATTGTCTGCGTTCCGGAGCTGCTGGTCCCGCCCGGGGCGGACATCTCGGGACGCTATGCCCAGGAGGTCGACTGGCTGCGCACCTGCTACGAGGCCGGCAGCTACCTCGGCGCGGCCTGTTCCGGCGCCTTGCTGCTGGCCGAGACGGGGCTGCTGGACGGCTGCGAGGCCACTACCCACTGGGCGTACTGCGACATGCTTGCCGAGCGTTACCCGCACGTGCGCGTCGAGCGTCACCGGGCGCTGGTGACCGCCGGGGAGGGTCAGCGGATCGTGATGGTGGGCGGCGGCTCTTCCTGGCAGGATTTGGCGTTGTTCCTCATCGCCCGCTGCGTCGGCCTGGAGCGGGCGCTGCAGGTGGCCAAGATCTATTTGATCGATTGGCATCGGGCGGGCCAACAGCCGTACACGGTGCTCACCTGCAGGGCCCAGACCGAGGACGCGGCCATCGCCCGCTGCCAGCGCTGGCTTGCGGAGAACTATGATCATTATCACCCGGTCCAGGAGATGACCCGCCTCAGCGGCCTGACCGTGCGTTCCTTCAAGCGGCGGTTCCGCCAGGCCACGGGTATGCCCCCCATCGACTATGTCCACACCCTGCGGGTGGAGGAGGCGAAGCAGTGGCTGGAGTCCACCGGTAAGCCGGTGGAGGCGGTGGCCGAGGCGGTGGGCTATGAGGATGCCAGCTTCTTCAGCCGGCTGTTCCGCCGCAAGGTGGGACTGACCCCGGCGCAATACCGCCGCCGCTTCGGCGCCCTGGGTCGGGTCCTGGCGGGGGAGGGGATCCCAGTGGTGGAACCCTCCGACTGAAGTGCCTGACACCCCGTGCTTGCCTCCGGCGAGACGGGGCGCCGACAATCCCGGCGGTGCCGCGCCGGTCCGGGGCGCGGGGGCAAAGGAGCATGGGTGTCAGCATTGGATCCCGCCGCCTGGGGCCTACACCAGGCCGTCATTGTGTTCGTCGTCTGCGTCCTCGCCATCGCGCTGGCTGGGACCCGGATCACACGGATCGTGGACCAGCTGGCCGATCGTACCGGCATCGGGGAGGCCGCCGCCGGCGCCGTGCTGCTGGGCGCCTCAACCTCCCTCGGCGGTGTGGTGCTCTCGGTCACCGCCGCCTGGAAGGGTCATCCAGAGCTGGCGGTGAGCAACGCGGTGGGCGGGATCGCGGTGCAGACGTTCTTTCTGGCGGTGGCCGACCTCACTTACCGCCGGGCGAACCTGGAGCACGCGGCGGCGTCGGTGCCCAACCTGATGCAGGCCGCGCTCCTGCTCTCGCTGCTGTCGTTGATCCTGCTCACACCCTCGCTCCCCGATGTCACGCTCCTCGGCATCCATCCGGTGACGCCGGTGCTTGTGGTGTTCTACGGCTACGGGATCCGGCTCGTGAGGGGCGCGCAGGAGGCGCCGATGTGGCGGCCGTTCATGACCCGCGAGACCCGGGAGGACCGTCCCGACGACACCCGCCGCATGCCCCCCCTGGGTCGGTTGTGGGCGGAGTTCGCCGGGCTGATGGTGGTAATGGGCGTCGCGGGGCTGCTGCTGGAGCCGGCGGCCGTGGCGCTTGCGGCGCGCACCGGCCTGAGCCATACGGTGGTGGGTGTGCTCCTCACCGCGGTCGGCACCTCCATTCCCGAGCTGGTAACCTCGGTGGCCGCGGTGCGCCGCGGCGCCCTGACCCTCGCCGTGGGCGGGATCATCGGCGGCAACGCCTTTGATACGCTGTTCGTGGCGGCATCCGATGTCGGTTACCGCCCCGGCTCTGTCTATCACGCCATGTCCGCCGACTCGCGGTTCTGGATCACCCTGACCCTGCTGATGTCCTGCATCCTGATCATGGGGTTGATACGCCGGGAACGCTACGGCATCGCCCGGATCGGTATGGAGAGCGCCGCCATCCTGGTGCTCTACGGGATGGGCGTGGTGATACTGGTCGAAGGGGGTGTGGGATTATGAGGCCTATGCGACGGCGAATTTCGGCGAGCGACCCCGCGGCACCCATCCCATGAGGTCCAGCGGAGGCGATCTGCGCACCGAGCGGCCCACGGGTCGCACCGACGCGGGCAACCTGCTGCGCATGCTCGGCTATCTCCGGCCGTGGCGGGGCCGGGTCGCGGTGGCCCTGGCGGCGCTGATGGGCGCGAAGATGGCGGTGGTCGCCGTGCCGCTGTTGCTCAAGCAGGTGGTGGACGCCCTGGAGGGCGGCGGCTCCGCCGTGCTGGCGACGGCCCTGGGGCTGCTCGCAGCCTACGGCGCCCTGCGCCTGGCCAATACCGGTTTCACCGAGCTCCGTGACGCGATCTTTGCCCGTGTCCGTTACGCCGCCATGCACCGGCTCTCCACCACGGTGCTGCGCCACCTCCACGGGCTCTCCCTGGGCTACCACCTGGAGCGGCGTACCGGCGCGGTCTCCCGGGATCTGGCCCGGGGCACGCGCAGTGTCAGCAACATCCTCAACTACCTGGTCTTCAACCTGGTGCCCACCACTGCGGAGGTGGCGCTGGTGGTGGGCATACTGTTCGCGAGCTTCAGCTGGACGTTCGCCGCCACCACGCTGCTGGCGGTCGCGGTGTACATCACCTTCACCCTGTCGCTGACGGAATGGCGCATGGAGCACCGCCACCGTATGAACGCCCTGGAGTCCCGGGCCAACGACCGCGCCGTCGACAGCCTGCTCAACTACGAGACGGTGAAGTACTTCAACAACGAGGCCCACGAGCTCCGCGCCTATGACCGCACCCTGGGCGAGTGGACGGACGCGGCGGTGCGCACCCAGGTCTCCATGGGGCTGCTGAACTTCGGCCAGGGGGCGATCATCGCGGTGGCGGTGACCGCGATCATGGTGCAGGCGGCCCTCGGCGTGGCCGCCGGCGCGATGACCCTCGGCGACCTGGTGATGGTCAATGGCCTGCTGCTGCAGTTGTTCATGCCGTTGAACGTCCTCGGCAGCATCTACCGGGCCATGAAGTATTCGCTGGCGGACATGGACCTGGTCTTCCGCCTGCTCGACACCCCGCCCGGCGTCACCGACCGTCCCGGTGCGCGGCCCCTGGTGGTGCGCGAGGGGCGTGTGCGCTTCGAGCACGTCTCCTTTGGTTATCAGCCGCAGCGGCGGGTGATCGAGGACGTAAGCTTCACCATAGAGCCCGGGCGCAAGCTCGCGGTGGTGGGTCCGTCGGGGGCGGGCAAGTCCACCCTGGCGCGGCTGTTGTTCCGCTTCTGGGACCCGGACCAGGGCGCGATCACCATCGACGGCCAGGACCTGCGGGACTGTATCCAAGACAGCGTGCGCGCCGCCATCGGCATCGTCCCCCAGGACACGGTGCTGCTCAACGATACCATCGCCTACAACATCGGCTACGGTGCGCCGGGCGCCGGGCGCGCCGAGATCGAGCGGGCGGCGCGGTTGGCGGACATCGACGACTTCATCCGCCGGCTCCCGGAGGGCTATGAGACCGTGGTGGGCGAGCGCGGGCTCAAGCTCTCGGGGGGCGAGAAGCAGCGCGTCGCCATCGCCCGGGTGATCCTCAAGCGCCCGCCGATCCTGGTCTTCGACGAGGCCACCTCCAGCCTGGATTCCCGCTCCGAGGGGGCGATCCTGCGGGCCCTGGACGAGGTGGCCCGGGACTGCACCACGCTGGCCATCGCCCATCGGCTGTCCACCGTGGCGGACGCCGACGAGATCCTGGTGATGGAGCACGGGCGGATCCGCGAGCGCGGCGACCACGCCACGCTGCTCGCCCGCGGTGGCCTCTATGCCCACCTCTGGCAGCTGCAGCAGGCGGAGGAGGAGGGCGACGGGGGCTCGTTTCTGGCGTCGGATCCGCCGGGCCGGGAACAGGGGTGAACGCAGGTTAGCTCGGTGGTGGGGTGAGCCCCAACTCCACGGTTCCCACATCCGCGTCCCTTCCCGGGCGCTTGGAGATTCCGGATGTCTCGCAACCCGGCGCATGGCGCCTTTGTCGGTCATTACCCCCAATGTGCCAGCGACTATACTTACCGATGCATCAGTAGGGAGGGTTGGGGAAATGCGTGCCCGGTTCGGTTGGGATGGGCCCTCGGGGCGACGCCGGGCGCAATGGCCGGCAACCCTGGGTTTGGTGGCGGGGCTCGCCACGGCGACCGCGATCGCCGCGGGGCGTGGACCGGAGGAAACCCCGGATCCGCCGGTGCGTGAGGCCGTCGGCGTGGAACTGCTGGGCGAGCCCGTCTTGATCGGCGGCGAGACCTTCTATCCCGGGCTCTTCCGGCTCGGCGGGGAGCCGGGTCTGTGGTTGTTCCGGGACATGGACGGGTTGGCGGTCACTGATGGTGATATTGCCCTTGGCCCGTTCCCGGTGGTGCTGGGGCGCCAGAAGGCGCTGCGCCACGCGTTACGGAGCCCTGTCTTCGCCCTGGCCACGCTGCCGGGGAGCTTCGCGCGATGGCCCGACGGGGAGGTGCCCTTTACCTTCGAGGGCGACCTGTTCTCCCATGAGATCCCGGAAGGGCGGCGGCAACCGATCCTCAATGCCATGGCGACCTACGAGGCGTTGACCCCCGTGCGCTTCCGGGAAAAGACCGCGGCGGACCAGAGTTGGGTGCGCTTCGCCCGGACCTGGGATCTAGCGGTCTGTCCCACCTCCAGTGCCGGGGCCGTCGGGCGGGTGAACGGTGCCACCAATATCTACATCCAGCTCACCGACTGCGCCGCTGATATGGCGCGCAGTGACGATGACATCGAGCGATCGGCGCTGCACGAGATCGGTCACGCCCTGGGTTTCAAGCACGAGCACACCCGCTCCGATCGGGACGACTTCATCGAGATCGACTTCGACTGTATCAATCAGAATCCCATCAGCGCGGGGATCGCGCTGCTCGGGAACTATAACATCAGCTCCGACGATTTCGATGCCATCGGTCCCTACGACTTCGACTCGGTCATGCACTACCCGAGCAATGCCCGGCTGGATGACGACGGCAATATCACATGCCTGACCATCAGCAAACGACCGGAGCACCGTGCGGAGGGTGACGCCCTGGGCCGGATCGGTCCGAACACCGGACTCAGCCGCGAGGACATCAATGCCCTCTACCACATGTACCGGCGCAACGATCAGACCAACGGAGCGGGGGACCGCTTCGGTGAAACGATCCTGGCCCACGACTTCGATGGTGACGGCTACCCCGACGTGGCGGTAGGTGCCCCGGCCAAGGGGCAGACGGGCGCGGTGCAGCTCTATAAGGGTACTGCGGACGGCCACGTCTTCTGGAAGCGCCTGGATCCGCCGGAGGCCACGGCGCGACGTTTCGGTACTGCCATGGCGGCGGCGGACTTCGACCTGGACGGCACGGTGGACCTGGCGGTGGGGGCGCCGGGGACCACGATGAACGGCGGGCTTGCCGCCGGAGCGGTCTTTATCTACGCGATCCGCCCTGGCCTGGAGGCGCCCCTGCGGAGAACGCTCACCGCCCCCGACGGGGGCGAGGCCCACGACCGCTTCGGAGAGGCGCTGGCGGTGGGGCGGTTTTTCCGGGTACCCGCCGATCCGCAGCTGATGCAGCGGGAACGTCGCCGTCTCCATCTGGCCATCGGGGCGCTAGGGGCGCGTCCGCCCGGGGTCGTCTGGCGGCCGGGTTATGTGTGGTTCTGGAGTGAACGCATGCCGGATGCGTTCGGCTGGCCCGATGTGGACGCCACGGAATGGGCATGGGCGGGCGGATTCGGTGACACGCTGCTCGCGCTGGAGGCCGGCGACTTCACATGGATGGCGGATCCAGGCAGTGACGCCCGCCGCTCCCCTCTGCTGGTTTCGGCACGGTTCGACGACGGCCTGGACTGTGGGCGTGCCGCCGTGTTCCTCATGGGTGACGCCGCCGGGGGTGGCGCCGGAATGGGCATCGTCCAGCGCATTGCGGATCCGGAGGCGGTGCCGGTTTCGGCGAGCCTCTGTGAGCTGGCGCGGACGGACCCCGTCGCCGAAGGCACGCCGGTGCCCATGGCGGACCGGGGATTCGGGCGTTCCCTGGCGGTGGGGGACTTTGATGGCGACGACCAGGCCGAGATCGCCGTCGGCAACCCGGAAGCCGGGCACACCCCCACCGCTGCCGGAGCGGGGCGTGTGCACGTGTTCGCCCGCGATGATGGCGGGGCCTATAGCCGGGTGCAGACCCTGGGGCAGAGCGGGCTCGGCGTCGATGCCCCCGCTGATGCCTTCGGCCTCGCCCTCGTTGCCGCCGACCTGGACGGCGACGGACGGGCCGACCTGGCGGTAGGCGCACCGGGCGCTGACTTGCCCGGCGCCGCCAACGCCGGGGCGGTATTCCTCTACCGCGGCTGCCGCTCCCGGCTGCCGCGGCTAGGCCGCCCCGAACTCATCGAGGCCCTGCGCCGCCGTGTTGATGTGCCACGGCCGTTTCCGGTGATGCTCTGCGAAGGGGTGCTGCGCCCCTGGCAGGGCGTTAACCAGAGCGGGGCGGGCGACGAACCGGGGGATCGCTTCGGGCACGCCCTGGCGGTTACCGACGTCGACGCTGACGGCCTCCCGGACCTGGCGGTCGGGACGCCGGGAGAGCGGCCGCGCGGCGGTCCGCGCAGCGGTTTCGTCCACTTTGCCGTCTCCACCGGGGGCCCTGGCGGCTCCGGCTTCGGGACGGCTGCAGGCCTGTCCCAGGAGCTCCGTTCCCCGCATTTCTGAGGGCGAGTCCCTACCGTCTCCCCGCCGGCGGGACCATGATCCGGATTCTTGTGCCGGCGCGGTCGCGGCGGCAAGATCGGGGCATCAGTGGTCCCGCCGGGGCGGGGAGGAGAGGCTAATGAGGCTGGCGAACGCATTGCTGGAGGCCTTGCACGACCATGGCGCCCGGGAGATCTTCGGGATTCCCGGCGATTTCGCGCTGCCGTTCTTTCGTGTGATCGAGGAGCAGGATCGGCTCCCGCTGTACACCTTCAGTCACGAACCGGCCGTGGGGTTTGCAGCGGATGCGGCGGCGCGGTTCCGGGCAAGCATCGGCGTGGCCGCGGTCACCTACGGTGCCGGCGCCTTCAACCTCGTCAACGCCGTCGCCGGCGCTTACGCCGAGCGCTCACCGGTGGTAGTGATCTCCGGGGCACCGGGGCGGGGCGAGGGCAGTCGCGGGCTCGGGCTGCATCACCAGGCGCGCACGCTGGATTCCCAGTACCGGGTCTTCCAGGAGATCACCTGCGACCAGGCCCGCCTGGACGATCCACGCAACGCGCCGGCGGAGATCGCGCGGGTGTTGCGCTCGGCCCGGGAGCAGTCCCTGCCGGTGTACCTGGAGCTGCCGCGGGACATGGTCGCCGTCGATGTGGAGCCGGTGGAGGCGCTGCCACGGCGCTCGGCGAGCCGGGAGGCGCTCGCGGAGTGTGCCGACGAGATCCTCGAACGCCTGGCTGCGGCCGCGGATCCCGTGCTATTGGTGGGGGTGGAGATCCGCCGCTATGGCATCGAGGATCGGGTCGCGGAGCTGGCGCGGCGGCTGGGGCTGCCTGTGGTGACGACTTTCATGGGGCGGGGGCTGCTGGCCGAGAACGACCCGCCGCCGCTGGGGACCTACCTCGGGGTCGCGGGCGACGCGGTGCTGACCGGGTTGGTGGAGGGCTCCGACGGCTTGCTACTGCTCGGTGCCATCCTCTCGGACACCAACTTCGCCGTCTCCGAGCGCCAGATCGACATGCGCCGCGCGATCCAGGCCCTGGGCCGTGAGGTGCGCATCGGCTATCACGCCTATCCGGAGATCCCCCTGGACGAACTGGTGGACGCGCTGTTGGAGCGGGCCGGCAAGATGACGAGCGACCCGGGCGCGGCGACCGTGACCCCGTCGGAGTACCCCCGGGACCTCCCCGCCGATGACGAGCCGATCCGGCCGAGCGATATCGCCGCCGCCGTCAACGACCTCATGGCCACTCAAGGGGCCCTGCCCATGGCCGCGGACATGGGCGACTGCCTGTTCACGGCCATGGAGATCGAGCACACCCAGCTCACCGCGCCGGGCTACTACGCCGGGATGGGCTATGGGGTACCGGCAGGGCTTGGCGTGCAGGCGGCCACCGGCAACCGGACCCTGATCCTGGTCGGTGATGGCGCCTTCCAGATGACTGGCTGGGAGCTTGGCAACTGCCGGCGCTACGGCTGGGACCCCATCGTGTTGCTGTTCAACAATTGCAGCTGGGAGATGCTGCGGGCCTTCCAGCCGGAGAGCCGCTTCAACGACCTGGACGACTGGGACTTCACCGCCATGGTCGGCCCGCTGGGTGGCGATGGCCGGCGGGTGCGCACCCGTGCCGAGCTCAAGGCGGCGCTGGAGGAGGCGGTGGCCCGCCGCGGACGCTTCCAGCTCATCGAGATCATGTTGCCCCGCGGGTGCATGTCCACAACGCTGGAACGCTTCGTCGCCGGCGTCTCCCGGGGTCACTGAATGGGGGATGGCGCCACGCCGCCGGACTGGGAGGCACGATACCGCGGTTCGGAACGGGCCGAGCCGGAGCCGGCGGCGGTGTTGCAGGGCAACGCACACCTGCTCCCGACCCGGGGCGTGGCACTGGATCTGGCGTGCGGGCTGGGCGGGAATGCGGTGTTCCTGGCCGGCCGCGGCCTCCAGACCCTGGCCTGGGACAGTGCACAGAGCGCCATCGAAATCCTCGCCCGGCTGTCCCGCGAGCGGGCCTTGCCGGTCACCGCCGAGGTTCGCGACGTGGTCGAGCGACCACCGGCGCCGGGCCGCTTCGACGTGATCGTGGTCAGCCGGTTCCTCGAGCGCGACCTGGCGCCGGCGCTGATCACGGCGCTCCGGCCCGGTGGGTTACTGTTCTACGAAACCTTCACCCGTACGCGCGTCAGTGATCGAGGCCCGCGCCGGGAGGCGTTCAGCCTCGCCGACAACGAGTTGCTGCGCCTGTTCGCGCCGCTGCAGGTCGTCTTCTACCGCGAGGAGGGACGGCTCGGCGACACCACCCGCGGCCTGCGTGATGTCGCCCAACTGGTGGCCCGCCGGCCGCCGGGTTGACCCCTCAGCCGGCGTTGTCCCACGCCGGTGCCAGGCTATCGGGATTGATGATCCGCCCGTCCTCGCGGGCCAGTGAGGAGATCTCCGCCATCTCCGCATCGCTGAGCTCGAAGTCGAGGAGGTCCATGTTAGAGCGCACCCGCTCGGCTCGGGCGCTGCGGGGGATGGCGATCACATCCGGCTGCTGGTAGTGCCAGCGCAGCACCACCTGGCCCGGGTCCTTGCCGTGGGCCTCGGCGATGCGACGGATGGCCGGCTCCTCCAGGACACGGCCTTGCCCGAGGGGGCAATAGGCGGTCAGTGCCATGTCGTGGCGGGCGAGCTCCTCGCGCACCGGCGCCTGGGAGAGGTGGGGGTGGAATTCCACCTGATTGGTGACCAGCGGATACTCCGTGGCGGCCACCGCCTCCCGGAGCAGGTTCACGGTAAAGTTGCTCACCCCGATGTGGCGGGTCATGCCACGACGGCGGGTATCGTTGAGGGCCCCCACGGTTTCTTCTAGTGGCACTTCCGGGTTGGGCCAGTGCAGTAGCAGCAGGTCCACGTACTCCAGCCCCAGCCGCTTGAGGCTCTCCTCGGTGGAGCGTTGCAGGTCCCCGTCGCGGAAACGGTCCACCCAGACCTTGGTGGTGACGAAGATGTCCTCCCGGGGGACGCCGCTGTCCCGGATGGCCTCCCCCACCGCGGCCTCGTTGTTGTACATCTGCGCGGTGTCGATGTGGCGGCAACCTACCGCGAGGGCGTCACGGACCCGCGCCTGCGCCACCTCCGGCTCCAACTGAAAGGTGCCGAATCCGATCTTGGGGATGTCCGCGCCATTGGTTTCGACGAGCTTCATGGGGCGCCTCCGCTTCGCGTTGGATGATTAAGGTGTCTTCTGTCGCAAGATATGGGGATGACTCGCCGGCCTTTGCAATGGAGACTGGGCCGGCATGGTCGAGGGTGGTTCGCAAGGGGAGGTGAAATGGCGGCATACGTGATCGGGCACATTACGGTGAAGTCGGCGGAGAAGTGGGCGGAGTACCGGGGCAGGGTCCCGGAGACGCTGGCGCCCTGGGGGGCGGAGCTGGTGTTGCGGGGCCGCCGGGCGGCGGTCCTCAGCGGCGAGCACCGGCACACCGATACCGTGGTAATCCGCTTTCCGGATCTGGACGCGGTCCACGGCTGGTACGAGTCGCCCGCCTATCAGGCGCTAATCGCCCTTCGTGAGCAGGCGGCAGAGGTGGACCTGGTGGCCTTCGAGGCCCCGGCAGCGGAATAGGGCGGTGCCCGAGGGGCGCCGGGGCCGTCCGCGCTAGCCCCGGCTACGCCGCCGCTCGCGCGGGCGCGGGATTACTCCTCGAGGGTGAATCCGAGCTTCAGGGTGACCTGCCAGTGGGCCACCCGGCCGCCGTCGACCACCCCCCGGGTCTCCACCACCTCGAACCAGCGGATGTTGTGCAGTGTCTTCGAGGCACGGGCGATGGCGTTCTCCACCGCCGCCTCGATGCCATTGGGGGAGGAGCCGCAGAGCTCGGTGACCTTGTAGACGTGCTCGCTCATTACTGTTGTCTCCATGATCGAAATGCGCGACGCGGGCCCGGCCCGCCCCTGCAAGGGTAGACCAGGGCGCGTGTCGGTGCCGCGGCTCAGCGTGATGCCCGGTGAGCCGGCTCCGCCGTATCCGTTCCCTGGGCGGTTCCCGGGTCCGTGAGCTGCAGCGCGGCCAGGCGCGCATAGAGCTCGCTGTCGCGGAGCAGCTCCCGGTGGGGGCCGAGGGCGACCAGGCGCCCGCGGTCGAGGACGGCGATGCGGTCCGCGGCGGTGACGGTGGCCAGACGATGGGCGATCACGATGGTGGTCCGCACCGCCATCAGCCGCCCGAGGGCCTCCTGGACCCGCTGCTCGCTCTCCGCGTCCAGGCTGCTGGTGGCCTCATCGAGGAGCAGCAGGGCGGGGTCGCGCAGGATCGCCCGGGCGATGGCGATGCGCTGGCGCTCGCCGCCAGAGAGCTGGACGCCGCCGGGGCCTAGCGGTGTGGCGAAACCCCGGGGCAGCCGGGCGAGGAACTCGCCGCAGTGAGCGGCCTCCGCGGCCCGGCGGACGTCAGCGTCGCTGGCCTCCGGGCGGCCGTAGCGGAGATTGCTCCAGGCGTCGCCGGTGAACAGCACCGGTTCCTGGGCGACCAGGCCGATATGTCGCCGCAGCTCCCGCGGATCCAGGGCGCGCAGATCGACCCCGTCGAGGCACAGCCGTCCCGCCTGGGGGTCGTAGAAGCGCAGCACGAGGCCCAGAAGGGTGCTCTTGCCGCTGCCGGACGGTCCCACCAGTGCGAGTCGCTCACCGGGCTCCACGACGAGATCCACGTCGCGCAGGGCTGGCAGCTCCGGTCGGCTGGGATAGGCGAAGCGCACACCCTCCACGGTGAGGCTGCCACTCACCGGTGTGGCCAGCGTGGCCGGGCAGCGCGGCGCCTGTACGGTGGGCTCGGCGTCGAGCAACTCGAACAGCCGTTCGGCAGCACCCGCCGCCCGCAGCACGTCGCCGGCGACCTCGGAGATGGCACCCACGGCCCCCGCGGCGAGGACGGCGTAGAACACGAATGCCGAGAGCTCGCCGGCGCTCATCTGCCCCGCCAGCACGGCGTGGCCGCCCTGCCAGAGGACCACCCCGACGGCGGCGAAGACGAGGATCATCACCATGCCGGTAAGCCATGCGCGCTGGCGGATGCGGGCCACCGCCGTGGCGAAGGCGGCATCCACGTGGCCGGCGAAACGGGCCCGGTCCACGGGCTCATGGCCGAAGGCCTGGACGGTGCGGATGCCCTGCAGGGCCTCCCCGGCGTAGCTGCCCACATCCGCGACGCGGTCCTGGCTGGAGCGCGAGAGTCGTCGCACGCGCCGCCCGAACAGGATGATCGGCGCCAGCACCAGGGGCATCCCGGTCGTCACCAGCCCGGTGAGCGCGGGGCTGGTGATGAACAGCATGGCCACCGCGCCGGCCAACAGCAGGACGTTGCGCACAGCCACCGAGAACGAGGAGCCGAGGATGGTCTGCAGCACGCTGGTGTCGGTGGTGATCCGGGACTGGATCTCGCCGACCCCGTTGACCTCGAAGAAGGCCGGTTCCAGGGACAGCACGTGGTCGAAGACCGTCCGCCGCAGGTCGGCGGCCACCCGCTCACCGATCCAGGAGACCAGATAGAAGCGCAGCGCCGAGGCCACCGCCAGCACCGTGACCATGGCCAGCATCAGGGCCAGGGTGCGATTCAGCATCGCCTCGCTGTCGGCCATGAAACCCAGGTCCACCACCAGCCTCAGCCCCTGGCCGATGGCGAGGACGCTGCCGGCGGCGATGAGCAGGGCGGCCGCCGCCGCCGTGACCCGTAGTCGGTAGGGCCGGAGGAAACGGAAGAGTTGCCGCAGGGCACGGAGGTTGCGGCTGCGTGGGCGGCCGGCCGCCTGGGGATCGATGCTCATTCGCTTAGGATACAACGACCCCGCCAGCAGCGACTGCCCCGGTGTTCAGCTACGCAGCCAGTTGCGCAGCTTGATCAGCAGACGCTCGGCGTCAGAGAGCGCGGCCCGTTCCTCGAGTAACGCCACCAGGACATCGGGGCGGTCGGTGATGATGTTGTCCACGCCCATGTCGATGAATCGGGACATCTCCCTGCGGCGGTTCACCGTCCATACGTGGAGCTCGTGGCCGTGACGGCGGGCGGCGGCCACCTGCGCCGGGGTGGCCCGGTTATGGCGCAGTCCGAGGGCATCGAAATCCTGACGGTCCAGCCGGCCGAGGATGAACTCCGCGAACAACGTCGTCGACAGCCGTGGTTCGCGCCGAGCCGCCTCCTGGATCACCGCCCGTTCGGTGGAGGCGATCACGGTGCCCTCGACCGCGTCCTCTTCCCGCAGCAGGGCGACAATGCGCCGGGTCAGATCCCGCGGGGCCGGGTCTGCCTTTACGTCCAGGTAGAGCCGTGCCCGCCCCCGGATATGCCGGATGGCCTCCCTAAGGGTGGGGATCCGGGTATCGGCGTGGGCGGTGGCGAAGGCCTCGCCGATCTCCCGATCCCGCAACTCGCTGTAGGGGAGGTCGCGGACGCGCTCGGTGCGCCCGTCCACCCGCCGCAGGTGGGCGTCATGCCAAAGCACGAGGACCCCGTCGGCGGTGCTGCGGACGTCCACCTCGATGTAGTCGGCCTGATCCTCGATGGCCTGCTCTATGGCGGCCAGGGTATTGTCGGGGGCCTTGATGGAGCTGCCGCGGTGGGCCGTCACGGCCACCGTGTCTTCCCCTTGGAACCCGAGGAACGCCTGATGGGCCTGGCTCACCGCGAGGGCCAGCAGCGCCAGCTCGCCGGCCCATGCGAGCGCCCCGCCATGCCGGGGTGGTCGCGCCAGGTCCATGGGTGGGTCGGTGCCCACGGCACCGTGATAGACCGCATATAGCAAGGTACTGTTGAGGGCGAAGCCGAGGAAGGTCACGATCAGCGCCCCCAGCACGTACACGATGAGGTACGCATACACCGCGGGTGCCACCACCGACATCCGGTCGGGGAGCATGGCCAGGAACCAGCCGCCCGCGTACCCGTACACCACCGTGAAGACCACGGGGGCCGCCAGGGCAGCGCCCATGGTGCCGAGCAGTGCCACGGCGAGTTTGCCCCGGCGCCCGCGGGTCAGGGTGGCGCTGCGCCGCAGGGCCCGCAACGCGCCGCCCCCCTCCAGAACCAGTACCGCCACGGCGACGGCCCAACGTAGGTAGAGCCAGCCGTTGGCGATGATCGCGGTCAATGTGGCGATCACGCTTACCGCGAGGAAAGTGGCGAAGGCCACGGGTGAATCCGTGCGAAGGTAGGCCCAGTCATAGGGGACCACCAGCCATTGCCAGGCGGCGAGCAGCAAAGCCAGCGGCGGCGCGGCCATCAGGACGTGTCCGATTACCTGCAGTGAGAGCAACCGCAGCAGGGCTGGCGACCGCCGTGCCAGGGTCCACAGCGTGATGAGGGTGGCGTGGTAGGCGCCGGCGTGGGTGATGTGGGTCAGCACTACCATGCCGGCGTGCTGCAGCACCAGCAGACCCGCGGCGACGGTCACGGCGGCGAGCAGCCACAGCGCCCCGCCGGGGGAGGTGAGGAAGGCGACGATGTCGCCGGTGGTCAGCGCCGTCGCCGGGCGCAGCTGGCGGACCGCCACCAGCAGCGTGCCGGCGGCGGGTAGCAGGATCGCCGTCGCCAGGCCACTATAGGCGAGATGGAAGACCAGCAGTCGCCGCAGGTGGTGGCGCAGCAGGGTGGCGATATCGCGGGTGAGGGGGCTGAGCTCGGGCATGTTCGTGTTGCAGGGCCGTCTCAGCGCTCCATGCGTGGCGAGGCGTCAATCGTTGCCGCCCGCTGGACCAGGCGTTGGCGGGTCTCGAGGTTGAGGAACTCCCCCGACACCTGGCGGGGCGCGAGGCTGCCGAACAGCCGGCCGGGCTCGAACTGCCAGCTCGAGCAACTGGCCAGGGCCTCGTTGCAGGCGAGCAGGTCGCCGGACTCGTCCAGGAAATAGGTACGGTTGGCGTAGGTGTCTCCCAGCAGCAGCCCACGGGTGACCGGATCTTCCCGGGCGAAGAGGCTGCGACCGACCATCCCCGCTGGCACGGAATAGCCGGCAGCGTCCAACGCCGTAACGGCCACGTCCAGGTGCGATACCACCTGGTCAGGCGGCAGCAACGCCGTGTGGGAGTTCCCCTCCGGGAGGCGTACCGCGAGCATGCCGAACAGCCCGTCGAGGAGTCCGGGCTCCTGGCCCTGGCGAAGGAAGCCGCCGGACTCGTCGGAGGTGAGCACCAGCAGGGTATTGTCCAGAACGCCGGCGGCCTCGATCTCGTCGAGAAAGCCGATCAGCGCCTGCCGCATCGTCTCGAATGCCGCCTGGCGTGCCGCCTGGCGTTCGCTGGGGAGCAGCTCCCGGCCTGGCTCCGTGGGGTCGTCCTCACGGTCCGGCGCTCCCGCCGGGAACGGGTGATGGGTGCCCACGTTGAGGGTGACAGCCAGCCAGGGCCGGTGGTCGTGGTCCAGTTCCTGCAGCCAGCGGGCGGCCTCGGTGAAGAATACGTCGTCCGGGGCGCCCCAGCCCTCCTGTTCCTCGGGCCCTTCGAAGCGGTCCGCGCCGCTCACCGACTGAAAGCCGATCCGCGGCATGAAGGCATCCTTGTCCATGAACTCCAGCGGGGCCGCCTGCAGATAGGCGGTTCGGTAGCCGCGGTCACCGAGCCGCTGGGGCAGGCACAGGGGGCGGCCCGCGCCGGTGGCGATGGCGGATATCTTCGGGGGTGCCGTAGTCACCCGCGGGTAGCGGCCGCAGACCAGGCCGTAGGTGCCGCGATTGGTCTGGCGTTGGGGGGCGAGGACATTGCGGTAGATCCGGAAGCCGCGCCCCTTTAGGGCGTCGTAGAGCCCGGGGAGGGACACCGCCGGGTCGAGGTCATGGTGGCGGGCGACTTCCGGCATGTAGGCGGCGGACAGCCCCTCGACCATTACAATGAGCACGTTGGGGGGCTGCTCCAGCTTCGGATGGCCCAGGCGCTGGTGAAAGAAACGGGCCTCCTCGGGGCTGTCCGGCGGCTGTGAGGCTGCCGGCTGTTGCTCGGGCTCCTCGGGGGTGCGGGCGATGGTCAACAGGTCCGGTGCCTGGGCGAGCACGGAGACCAGCGGGTTGTTGGCCGGGGCGGTCAGGCCGGGGACGATCACCGCATAGACCAGCACCGACACCGCGGCGACGGTGGTGTCGGGGAGCCGCGGCCGGGGTGGTATGGTCACCCGCAGCTGCAGCCGGTGCAGGCCCCAGGCCAGGAGCCAGTACAGGGGCAGGAGCAGGAGGCCGAGGTGGAGTACGCTGGACGACAACAGTGTCGGGTTCGCCGCATGTCCCAGGTGCGGTACGCGGGGCAGCGTGCCGTGCACGGCCAGGTGCTGGCCGCTGGCGTAAAACAGCACGCCGAGTAGCAGTAGCAATGTCGCGCGGGCGACCCCACGCCGGCACAGGGTCAGGAGCGCGGACAACGCCAGCGCGCCGACGAGGTCACTGGCGAGCATCCATGCCGGCGATGCCCACAACCCGCCGTGGAGCAGCACCACGGCCCGCATGGCGACAAGCCATGCCAATGCCACCAGGAAGGTGGCCACGCGGGGATCGAGGCGGAGTGGTGCGGGCATCGGGGAGCTCGTTCCTTGGATTATCGGTGCGCTGGCCTTACCCCGAGGGTACATTCCGCCCGATGGTGGCGGTATACCCCGTTTTGTCGATATCGTCGCGGCAGCAACACTAACACCAACACCAACAACAGACCTCAGGGAGGTTGTCATGGGATTCGCACTCTCCGAGATGACGCTAACCAGCGCCGCCTTCACCCAGGACGCCGGCATCCCCGCCCGCCATACTGGGGAGGGCGATGATGTCTCCCCGCCGCTGGCCTGGGTGAACGCGCCGCAGGGCACCAAGGGCTTCGCGGTGATCTGTCACGACCCGGATGCCCCGTTGGTCTCGCCCAATGGCACCTATGGCTTCGTGCATTGGGTGCTGTACAACATCCCGGCCTCGGTGACCAGCCTCTCCGAGGGGGTGGCGGAGTACACCGCCGGGCGCAACGATATGGGCAATGTCGGTTACAACGGGCCCATGCCGCCGGAGGGCCATGGCGTGCACCGCTACTACTTCTGGGTCCTGGCCCTGGATCAGGCCACCGAGCTGCCGGAGGGGCTGACCATGTGGCAGCTCCTCGAGCGCATCGAGCCCCATGTCATCGCCATGAACCGGTTGATGGGCACCTACGAGCGCTGATCGTACGCGGCGGGCGCCGACCCGGCGATCCGCCCCCGCAAAGGGCGCCGTTCGGTACCCGGCGCTAGCCGAGCACCGGCGGCGCGCCCGCGAGGACCTCTTCCAGCGGTTGCGGGCGGCCCACGGTGTAGCCCTGCACGAAGTCGACGCCGAGGCGCGCGAGGCGTTGACGCAGGGCATCGCTGCTGACGAATTCCGCCACGGTGGTCAGGCCGTAGGCCCCGGCGAGTTGGGTGAAGGCGGTGACCATCGCCTCATTACGCTGGTCCTCGAGGAGATCGCGGATGAACACCCCGTCGAGCTTGAGGACGTCCACCTTCAGGTGCTTGAGGTAGCTGAACGAGCTAAGCCCCGTGCCGAAGTCGTCCAACGCGAGGGTGCAGCCGAGCTCGTGGAGGCGCTCAATGAATGCCGTCGCCTGATTGAAGTTCCGCACCACGGAGGTTTCCGTGATCTCGAAGGTCAGCCGCTGCGGGTCGATGCGGTAGCGCTCCAGCGCCCCCTCGATGGCGGTCAGGACCTCGCTGGAGGCGAGGGAGTGGCCCGATAGGTTGATGGACCAGCAGGCGTCGGCGGGGCCGGCAGCGCTGACCTGTGCCAGGGCGTGTTCGATCACCCACTGGTCCACCCGCGCCGCCATGCCGTAGCGCTCCGCCACCGGGAAAAAGGTGTCCGGCGAGACCTCCCCGCCGTCGGTGTCGCTCATGCGCAGCAGGATCTCGTAGTGGGGCGCACCGCCGTCGGCGGCGCGGGTCGCCACGATGGGCTGGCAGAGCAGCCGGAAGCGGTCATTGCGCAGGGCGTCGTGGAGCTCCTGGGCCCACTCCATATGGCTGCGATACGTTTGCAGCGCCGCGTCCTCGGTGTCGTGCAGATGTATCTGGTTGCCACCCTGCTCCTTGGCCAAGTGGCAGGCGGCATCGGCGGCGGCGAGGACGATGCCGGCATCGCCGGCGTGCTCGTCGATGGGGACGACCCCGATGCTGAGGGTGAGCTGGAAACGGCGGCCCTCGTGGACGAAGGTGGTGGCCTCCACGCTGGCACGGTGGCCATCGGCGATTTCCACCGCCTTGTCCGGCTCGCAACCCCACAGCAGCAGCGTGAGCTCGTCGCCGCCGAAGCGCGCCAGCATGTCACCGTGATGGACTTGGGTGCGGAGGATCTCGCTGATGCTTTGCAGCACGGCGTCCCCTGCGGCATGCCCTGCGATGTCGTTGATCAGCCGGAACTGATCCACGTCCATGTAGCATAGGGCATGGCGCTCGCCGCTGATCCGGCAGTCGAGCACCGCCTGCTCCAGCTTGGTATCGAGGGCGCTGCGGTTGGGCAGTCCGGTGAGGCTGTCATGGGTGGCCTGATGGCGGAGTTGGTCCTCGATGGTGCGCAGCGGCGTCAGGTCCCGGATCACGGCGAGCACCGACGACGGGCTGGCATCCCCGGGCAGATGCCGCAGCCGTACCTCCACGGGTAGGCGCTCGCCGCTGCGCGTCGGCAGCTCCGCCTCGTAGCGATGACCCTCGCCGGCCCGTACCTTGGCCAGCACCGGCAGGCCAGGGTGAAGCACGCCGCCGGCTATGGCGGAGGGATCCCGGTCCAGGGTCTCCGCCTCCGGGTAACCGGTGATCTCGTAGTAGCGCCGGTTGGCGGAATGGATGCGGTCATCGGCGCCGATGAGCAGGATCATGTCCGGCGAGGCGTCATGGATGGCCGACAGGGTGGCGTTCGACTCGTGGAGCGCGGCGCTGTGACGGCGCACGCGCCGCTCGAGCACCAGGTTGCCGGCGATGAGGCCCAGCACGGAGACGCCGAGGGCCGCCAGGACCCAGTATACCCAGGACGGGACGAGGCCCTCGCCGGGCTGTGCCCCGCCCAGCCACTGGGCCTGCAGCGCGTAGTAGCGGGACTCCGGATCCGCTTTCATCGTGCGCAGGTGTTCATCGATCTGTCTCGGGAAGCCGGCCTCGCCGGGCATGCCGGGTGGATAGGCAAAGACCAGGTCGGCGGGTTGGAACACCACCGGCGTCATGACCGCGCCATAGTCGCGGTAGAGGCGGTTGCCGATGTCCTTGTTGGCGACCACGGCGTCCACGCGCTCGTCGGCCAGCGCCTCGAAGGCCTCTGTGTAGCCGGGGTAGGTCACCAATGTGGCCTCGATATCGAAGGCGTGGAGTAGCTCGCGGATGCCGCCGGGGCCGTCCAGGTTGACGCTGCCCTCGAGACTGGCGATGCGTCGCCCGGCGAGATCCAGCACCGACTCGAGTTGCGCTGGGGCGGTGGCATAGACCCTCGACCAGCTGGTCAGCACCCGCTCCTCGGAAAGCGCCAGTCGCTGTTCCCGGGCGGCGGTGCGTGCCACATCCGGCATGATGTCCAGGCGCCCCTGCTCCAGTCGTTGCAGCCCGTCCTTCCAGGAGACCGGCACCCACTCCACCCGCCAGCCCTCCTCGGCGGCGATGCCGTCGAGTAGCTCCGCCCAGAAGCCGTCGGCATCGCCGGCGTCGTTGACGAACAGACGCGGCGGATTGTCGTAGACGCCCGCCCGTAGCACCTCCTCCTCGCCGGTGAGCACCCGCGGCATCAACCCGGCGGCGATGATGATCAACATGACGGCGAGCGGCGCCCGGACAGCGCGCGATCCCCGTTCCCCCGTGCGATGCATCAGTGGAAGTGCCTCGTTATTCTGTAGTGGACGTCCTGCAGGCGTTGCCCCCGCGGGCTTGGGCCCCTGTCAACGACCTCGCTGAGCGTAGGGCAGGCGCAGGGTCGATGTAAAAAGCTTCCGTCACAAAACCGGCCTGCGCCACCGTTTGTGTCAGTCGGGCGTTAGGGCACCCTCGCGGGCGAGCAGGGCTCGCTTGCGGGCCAGCCCCCACTCGTAGCCGCCGAGCCCGCCGTCGGCGCGTACAACCCGATGGCAGGGAATGACCACGGCCACCGGGTTTCGGGCGCAGGCCCCGGCCACCGCTCGGGCCGAGCCGGGCCGAGCGATGCGCGCCGCCAGCTCCTGGTAGCTCACGGTGGTGCCCGGTGGGATGGCCGACAAGGCGGACCAGACCCTGTGCTGGAAGTCGGTGCCCCGGGGTGCCGTCGGTGGCGTGGGCGCCCGCGGTGCCGTGACCAGCTGGGCCACCGCCGAGGCCGCGGGCAGGGCGGGCTCGGGCCTTGCCGGCACCTCGAGGTCAGGGAAGCGGGCCCGCAGTCGCGGTGGGATCGCGGCCTCGGCCGGTGGATCAAAGGCAACGGCGGCGATCCCCGCCACGGTGGTGGCCACCAGCAGCGGGCCCAGATCGGTGGGGACGACCGCCCAATGCAGGGTAGGGGCAGCAGCGGTGCTCATGACGTGCCTCCGGCATACGCTCGCCGGTAGTATGTGCGCTTTTCGCGGCAATCGGGAGGGGCGCATGGCCGAACCCACCGCCTGGCTGCTCTCCGCCTATGGCGCGGACAGCCATAGAAGCTGGGCCCGCTGGCTCACCGAAGCGGTGGACGGCGTGTCGTGGACGACTTGCGAGTTGCCCGGGCGCCATTTCCGCTGGCGCATTCGCGGTAACCCCCTTTCCTGGCTGGACGATCTGCCGGCAGGCGTGCCCGATTTGCTGGTGGCCACCTCGATGGTCGACCTCGCCACGCTTCGTGGGCTGCAGCCGTGCCTCGCCACTGTCCCGGCGATCTACTACTTCCACGAGAACCAGTTCGCCTACCCCACCCGAGCCCAGCAGGTGCGCTCGGTGGAGCCCCAGATGGTCCAGCTCTACGGGGCGCTGGCGGCGGGGGAGCTAGTGTTCAACTCCCGGTTCAACCGGGACAGCTTCCTCGAGGGGGTGGAGGCGCTACTCCGGCGCATGCCGGATGCCGTGCCGGCCGGGGTCACCGCCCGTCTCGCCGCCAAGTGCCGGGTCCTGCCCGTGCCCGTTATGCCGGCGCCCGCCGCACCGGTACGGGACCCGGGGCTCGTTGTGTGGAACCACCGCTGGGAGTACGACAAGGCCCCGGAGGTGTTCGCCGAGGCGCTCATCGGGCTCGCCCACCGGGGGGTATCCTTCCGGGTGGCGTTGCTCGGACGGCGCCACCACAACACGCCGCCGGCACTCATCCGGCTGCGGGAGGCCCTCGGCGAGCGGATCGTCGCCGATGGCCGCGTATCGCGGCAGCGCTACCGGCGCCTCCTCGGCGAGGCCTCGGTGGTGGTGAGCACCGCCGTCCACGAGTTCCAGGGGCTGTCCGTGATGGAGGCGGCGAGCGCCGGCGCGCGTCCCCTCGTGCCCGACGCCCTGTGCTACCCGGAGCAATACCCGGCCGCTTACCGCTATCCGCCGGGGGATGTCGGTGCCCTCACCGAGCGGCTCGAGGAGTGGCTGACCGACGGCCCGCCGCCGGCGGTGGATGTCTCGGCCTGGTACGCGGAGCGGCTGCTTGGTCCCTGGCGTGCCTTGGTGACGGACGCCGCCGGGCCGGCTTCCGGCGCGGCAGCGGAGCGCGGCTGAGTCGCTTTCGTCTTCGGCTCCATGGCCGTCTAGGTCGGTCCGCCGCCCTCGCGGCAGACGCGGTTTCGGCCGCCGTGCTTGGCGCGGTAGAGGACGATATCGGCGCGGTGGAGCAGTGCCTCCACCGCGACCTCATCATTGTCCGCGCCATCCCCGTCGCCGGGTCGGTGAGTCGCGCAGCCGATGCTCACGGTCACCGGCGTGCGCAGCCGCCGGACCGAGGCCACGCTGGCGCACAAGCGCTCGCAGGCGGCGACGGCCTCGTCCTCTTCAGTGTCCGGCAGGATCAGGGCGAACTCCTCGCCACCATAGCGGGCGAGGAAGTCGGCGCTCCGCGCCTCGTCGCGCATCACTGCGCTGATCACCTGCAGCGCCTCGTCGCCGGCGGGATGGCCGAAATGGTCGTTGTAGTGCTTGAAATCGTCCACGTCGATGAGCGCCAGGGAGACCGGTTGCCCGTTTCGATTGCTCGCCGCCACCGCCTCGGCGAGGCGTCCCTCGAAGGCGCGCCGGTTGGGCAGATCGGTGAGGGTGTCGGTCAGGGCGTAGGCCGAGAGCTTGCGGTTGGCGACCTCCAGGGCGGCACGTTGGCGCTCGAGCTCCAGTCGCGCCTGCTTGATCTCGGTGATGTCCTGGATCTGGGCGATGAAGTACTGGGGCGCGCCCTCGCCGTCGCGGACCAGGGAGACACTGAGCAGCCCCCAGATCACGGCGCCGTCGCGATGCAGGTAGCGTTTCTCCATGCGGTAGCTGCCGTGCTCGCCGGCCAGGGTCTGCTCCAGCAGGGCCATGTTGTGCTCGATGTCCTCCGGGTGGGTGAATTCCCGGACGTGCTTGCCGAACAGCGCGGCGTCGCTGTAGCCGAGGATCCCCGTGAGGGCCTCGTTGGACCGGAGGATATGGCCGGTGGTGTCGATCAGCGCCATGCCGATGGGGGCATACTGGAACACGCTCTCGAAGAGCTCGTTGCTTTGGTCCAGGCGATCGATGGTGCTGCGGTGCCGGCGCCGTGGCAGTCCGCTACCCGTGGCACAGTCAAGGGCACGGGCCAGGAGCTCCACGAGCTCCCGATCCTCCCGTGGGAACGGGTGCCCGCCGCGATGGCAGAAGGCGAGGATCGTGGGGGAGTTGTCCCTGGTGTGGACGAGCGTGGCGAGGCAGGTGCATTCCGCTGTCAACCCGTCGGTGATTACCGTCTCGCCGGTGGCCGCCGCCTTGGCCCAAGGTGCCTTCTCCAGCGCCAGTGTATCCCCCGGGGACAGCGGGCCCTCGTCCGGGTGGGCCGCATCGATGTGGCAGGCGCCGGTATCCAAGTGGGCCACCACCCCCACCCCGGTGCCCAGGAGCTCGCAGCCGGCCTGGAGATAGGCCGCGTAAAGGCTCGGGCAGTCCGGATGGTCCTCCAGCTGCAGCTGGTAGAGTCGGCGCAGGCGGCCGACCATGCAGTCGTTGTCCATGGCGCGGGGCCGCGATGTCATGGGTTGCCGCCTCCGGGGCGCCCTTACAGGGCGCCGATACTGACGATCGCCAGGTGCATCCCCTGCACCAGCACGATGACCAGGATCAGCGAGACCGGGTATACGGAGGAATAGGCCACTACCGGTCGTTCCGAGCTGTCCACCTGCCGGATTATATCCAGGCCCGGGGTGAAGGTCATGCCCCCGCAGATCACGCCAAAGCACTGGCTGACGGGGATCTTCAACAGGTAATGGCCGACGAGGAAGCTGCCGGCCATGGGGATGAAGGTGAATGCCAGGGCATAGGCGGCGTAGTAGATGGCCTGGGCGTCGAGGGAGTCGACGAAGCTCTGTCCGGTCTCCAGACCCACCTGCACGAAGAACAGCGCGAGGCCGAATTCCTTGAGCACCGCCGTGGCGTTGCGGGGGAAGCGGCCGATGAAGTTGCCGATCTTGCCGAAGTGGCCGAACAGCAGCCCGGAGACCAGCGCGCCGCCCGCGAGCCCGAGGGAGAAGTTGCCGAGCTGGGGGATGGGGATGATCACCCCGCCGATGGCGAAGGCCAGGAACAACGTCGCCGCCAGCGAGCCGATGTCCACCCGGCGCTGGACGGTATGGTGCTCGTGGCCGAGGAAGAGCTCCAGCTGATCGAGCTGGTAGGGCGTGCCGACGGCCACCACGACGTCGCCATACTCCAGGGCCAGGTCGTGGCGGGGGACGAACTCCACATTGGAGCGCACCACCCGCGTGAGGGAGACGTTGTAGCGCAGGCGGATCCCGAGGTCGCTCAGCGAGCGGTTCACCACCGACATGTTTTCCACGGCGATGGAGCGGGTGTCGAGCTCGGCGTTCTCGTCGAAGGCCTCCTGGATCTCCTCGCCGAGCACCGAGCCCACCCGGGCGACGTCGTCGCTGTGGCCCTCGAGGCGGATGACGTCGCCCACCAGGATGGGGGTATTGCCGCCGGCCGGCAGCAGGGAGAGGTCCCGGAGGATGCCCGAGACCACCACGTCGTTCTCCGCGAGGACGTCCATGTCGCGGATCAGCGTGCCGTTGTAGTCGTCGTTGGTGATCTTGTAGACGGCGGCGTGCAGCGCGGACTGGGCGTTGATCTCGGCCTCCATGCGTGCCCGCAGGAGCTTCACCGCGACGGTGATGAACAGGATCACCCCGAGCAGGCCGAAGGGGTAGGCCACGCCGTAGCCGAAGATCACCTCCTCGTCGGGACTGAACTGCAGCGCACTGATCAGCGCCGGGCTGGAGGTGAAGGCCCCGGCGAACAGTCCCAAGCCGATGCCCATGGGTATGGCCGCGACGGTGATGATGGCCACCACGGTCACCCCGGCGATGGCCAGCAGGACCAGTACATTGACGATGTACTCCCGGGCGTGCTGGCGGAAGGCGCGGAAAAAGCTCGGCCCCGCCTCCAGGCCCACGGCGAGGAGGAACAGCACGATCCCCAGGTCCTGGAGGATGATGATGGGCTCGAACTGATAGAGGTAGCCGGCCACCATGGCGGCGATGAGCACCCCGCTGGAGCCAAATCCCACCCCCTTGATGCGAAGGTTGCCGAAGGCGATGCCCAGCAGGATGATCAGGAAGTTGACCAGCAGATCGGTCTGCTGGAAGAAGAACTCGATGGCCAGCAGGCCGTCGTCCTCCGGCATGGCGGTTCCTTTGCGCCCGGTGTGATGGCTGCAACAATACCGGACCCTGCCGGGGCTTTCCCAGCAGTAACCTTCAGGAGGCCAGCCTTTGGATGAGCAGCGCGACGCCGTCGATTTCCTCAGCCGGCCGGATAGCTCCGGGCTCGCCGATGTGGATATTGAGCGCATCGATACCCACAGCGCCGTGGTCTTCCTTGTGGGGGACCGCGTCTACAAAATGAAGCGCGCCGTGGATCTCGGCTTCCTGGACTTCACCACCCTGCAGGCCCGGCACCGCTACTGCGAGCGCGAGGTCGCGCTGAACCGGCGCACCGCGCCGACGCTCTATCTCGGGGTCTCGGCCCTGACGCGGGAGGCGGACGGCGCCATCGCCTTTGGCGGGGCCGGCGAGCCCTTCGAGTACGTGGTGGTGTTACGACGCTTCGACCAGCGTTACCTGCTGGATCGCATGGCCGGTCGTGGCGAGCTGGACGCCTCACTGATGATCGCCCTGGCGGATCGCATCGCCGGCTTCCACGAAACCGCCGAAGTGGTCGCGGGGGAGGGCGCCGCGGCCATCCGCCGGACCATCGAGGGCAACCGCGAGAGCTTTGCGGCCCTGCCAGAGGGCATGCTGGATGCCGCCGCGGTCGCACGGCTCACGGAGGTATCGCTTGCCCGCTGCGAGGGGCTCGCCGGCCGGCTGGACCGCCGCGCCGCCGAGGGCCGCGTCCGGGTCTGCCACGGTGACCTGCACCTGCAGAACATCTGCCTGTTCGAGGGCGAGCCCACCATCTTCGACTGCATCGAGTTCAACCGCGAGCTCTCGGACATCGATGTCCTCTACGACCTCGCCTTCCTGCTCATGGACCTGGACCACCGCGGTCATGGCGATCTGGCCAACACGGTGTTCAACCGTTATCTCGACCGGCGCGACGAGGCGGACGGGGTGGCGGCACTGCCGCTGTTGTTGTCCATGCGCGCCGCGATCCGCGCCCACGTGAGCGGCCAGGCCGCGCGGGTCCAGGCGGATGCGGCGGCCCGTGACGAGCGCCGCGGCGTCGCGGCGGCCTACCTCGAGCACGCCCTGTCCCTGCTCGCGCCCGCCGGGCCCCACCTGGTGGCGGTGGGCGGGTTCAGCGGCACCGGCAAATCCACTTTGGCCTACGGGTTGGCCCCGGGGCTCGATCCCGCCCCCGGCGCGCGGGTGCTGCGCAGCGATGTCCTGCGCAAGCGCCGTTACGGTGTGGACCCCGAAGAGGCGCTGCCGGAAGAGGCCTATCGACCGGAGGTCTCCGAGGCGGTCTACACCGACGCCTTCGAGCAGGCGGCGGCCCTGCTCGCCGACGGCCACAGCGTCATCCTGGATATGGTCTTCGACCGCCCTGAGGACCGTGCCCGCGCCGAGGCGGTGGCCGCCCGCGCGGACGTGCCCTTCGCCGGCTTCTGGCTCACCGCGCCGCGCGACGTCCTCGCCAAGCGCATCCGCAGCCGCAGCGGTGACGCCTCCGACGCCAGCGTCGCCGTGCTCGACCGCCAGCTCCGGCGGGACCCGGGGCCGATGGGCTGGCGGGAGCTCGACGCCGCTCGCGAGGCCGCGGCGATCGCCGCCGAGGCCCGCGGGTGCCTCGGCCTCAGTCGCTGACCAGTCGCTCCCGGGGCGGGGCCTCGGGCTGTTGCTGCTCGTAGTAGCCCTCGGTGTGGATGAGCTCCTCGCGGGCCCCTAAAGAGCGCACCGTCGCCAGGCAGTCCTCCACGAATTCCGGGCTGCCGGCCACGAACACGCTGTGCTCCGAGAGATCCGGGAACTGCTGCGGCAGGATCTCCGGGATACGGCCGTGGAAGTCACCGCCGTCCTCCCGGGTGAGTGTGGTGAGGAAGCGGAAGTTGCGGTGCTTGGCCTCCCAGAAGGCCATCAGCCCGCGGTCGTAGACATCCGCCTCGGTACGCGCGGAGAACAGCAGCGTCACGGGCTTCCGGTAGCCGCGGCGCAGGGCCGCGTCGGCAAGCGCGAGAATCGGTGCGAGCCCGGAGCCGGCCGCTAGGCAGAGCACCGGGGTGTCCACGCTGGGGTCGCCGATGAAGGTGCCGTAGGGGCCGGAGACCCGCACCAGCGCGCCCACCGCCAGGTCCTCGTGGATCCATCGGCTGGTGGTCCCGTCATCGATCCGCGCCACCTGCAGGACGATCTCGCCGTCCGGCCGGGGGGCGTTGGCGATGGAATACGAGCGCGGCGGGGCGCCCTCGCGCTCATTGCCGAGGATGACGTACTGCCCTGGCCAGTAACGTAGCGGCTCGCGTACTGGCCGCAGCCGGATCTCGACGATCCGCGGCGTCCGCGGGATGCGGTCGACCACCACGAAGGTCACGTTCTCCCGGGGCGGGAAGAGCTTCGGTTGGGCATCCTCGGTGCCGAACTCGATCTCGACCACTTCGGAGACGGGCTTGGCCATGCACATCAGGCCCCAGCCCTCGGCCCGCTCGTCCTGGGACAGGGCCATGTCCAGCACCAGCCCCTGGTCGACCTCGCCGTCGCGGACCCGGGTCTTGCACTCGCCGCAGGCGCCGGCGCGGCAGTTGTTGGGCATGGCGTAGCCGGCGTCCTCGAGGGCGCCGAGCACCGTCTTGCCGGCGGGGCAGTCGATCTCCTGACCCGACGGGTAGAGGCGGATGACGGTCATAGTGGTCTCTCCCTCCGTCGAATGGGCCCGCGGGCCGGTGGGCCCGCGGGGTCTCGGCCGGCACCGGCGTTCAGAACACGGGGATGATCTCGTCCATGTCCACCTCGAGGACCTCCTCGCCGCTGATGCCCACCTCGGGGATAGCGGGGAAGGGGATGTCGTACTTGTCCAGCACGCCCTTGAGGTTGAGCATGGCGTTGCGCCAGTTCTCCTTCTTCGCCTCGTAGGTGGGCACGCCGAAGCCCGCCTGACGGCAGACCTCCTCGGCCTCGCGCTGGGTGTCGATGAAATCCGACGGGAGGTCCCAGAACTCCTCCGGCGGCTCGAAGAGCACCGCGGAGAGGAACAGATATCCCGCGCGGATCTGCTTGGTGATGATGGCCTTCTGCTCGGGGTCGTCCTTCAGGCCCGGGTAGTCGCGCTCCATCACCGCCATGCAGATGGCCATGTGCCGGCCCTCGTCGCGGCCGACGTTGCGGAAGGCCTCCTTGAACACCGGCTCCCGGGTGTTCGCCGCCATCTGGTGGAAGATGGTGGCCGCGGCGATCTCGCCCATCAGGAAGGAGCTGAACAGCACCGCGAGCGGGTACTTGGGCACCGCGTGCTTATAGCCGTCCCAGTAGCGGCCGCCGTTGTAGTACAGCCAGTGGGCATTGCGCTGCAGCCGCTTGCCCAGATCCGTCTTCGGCTCATAGTCCAGCGGACTCGACGCCTCCAGCAGACGGGTGATGGACATCCCGCAGAGCTGCTCGTGGTTCTGCTCGTCGCGGGTCACCGAGAAGAAGCAGCGGCGTACCGGGTCCTCTTCATGGACCTCATAGGTCTTGATCAGGGCCTCGGCGAACACCGGAGGCGCCGAGGCGTCGAAGACCGACAGCAGCGTCCACCAGTAGGCGATGGCCTCGCGTTCCTCCCAGGAATAGCTGGATGGGTCGAAGGTGTCCCAGGGCAGCTTGGCCGGGTCCCAGACCTCGCGCTGGGCGGAGTCCCAGACCTCTTCGAGCTTCTGGGTGTGCGACTCCCAGCTCAGCGGATAGATGTTGGGCTGCGGGGTAGCCGGTGGAAATTCCATCTTCTCGGCAAGCTTATCGTGATGGCTCATGGCCTCTCCTCCATGCAGGTTCCGGGGGTATGGCTCAACACCGAACTGGTATTGATCGAAATTAATATAAGTGACACAGAAAGAATGTTCAAGAGTCACGGTTCGTGTCATGAATGGATAGTCATCGAGAATTAGAGGCGTTTTAAATTAGGAAAAAGGGCCAAGCGTAAGGGGGATAGGGCTCAGCGGGAGAGGTCACGAACATGATACAAAGAAAGAGAATTTGGGAATGCGTGCGTGTTAGGAAGTTAAGGGGCGGCGGCTGGAGCCCTGACGTGCATGTGGATACGGGGGTAATACCCGCCGCCTTCCGTGCTTCCACGCAGCGCGCCCCCTAGATCCCGCCCCGCTCCCGGGCTCTCGCTCCTGGGCCCTCCTTACTTATGCGAGGCTCGCGCGGAAGCGGTGCAGCGCGGCGGCGAAGAACACGACCCCGAGGCCGGCGATGGCGGCGAGGTCCGGCCAGATGATGGCGGGCCCGGCGCCGCGGTAGAGCACCGCCTGGGCGAAGCGCACGAAGTGGGGTGCGGGCAGGGCCTGCATGAGGTCTTGGAGGAGCTCCGGCATGGCCTCCATGGGGGTGGTGGCCCCTGACAGTAGGATCATCACCACGAACACGGGGATGGCGAGCAGACCGAACTGCGGCATGGAGCGGGCCAGGGTAGCGAGCAGTATGCCCAGGGCGGTGGTGGAGAACAGGTATAGTCCCGCCCCGGCAAGGAACAGGCCCACCGAGCCCGCCACGGGGACACCGAGCCACCACTGCACCACGGCATACAGCGACACCGATGCAGCCAGCAGCACTGCGGCGCCGTTCGCCCAGACCTTGGAGAGCATGATCTCGGTGGCCGTAAGCGGCATGACCAGCAGATGCTCCAGGGTGCCGTGCTCGCGCTCGCGGATCACCGCCGCCCCCACCAGCACGATGGAGAGGATGGTGATGCTGTTGATCACCTGCATCACCGCGGTGAACCAGTGTCCCTGGAGGTTGGGGTTGAAGCGCACCCGGGTGAGCAGCTCCACCGGCAGCTCCGTGTCGGGGGTGCCCCGGGCGACGAAGCGGCGGGTCTCCTCGGTGACGATCTGCTGGATGTAGCGGGCCCCGTTGCCTGCCTGGCTCATGGCGGTGGCGTCCACGTTGACCTGCACGGCCGGTCGGCGTCCGGCGAGTACATCCGCCTGGAACCGTGGCGGGATGTCCACCACGAAGGTATACCGGCCCGCATCCATGACCCGGTCGATATCCCCCGGAGCAATGAGCGCCGGTTCCCGGAAGTAAGGGGGCAGGAACGCGTCGGTGAGTGCCCGCGAGAGCGTGGAGCCGTCCTCGTCGGCGACGGCGATGGAGGCATTGCTCACCTCCATCTTCAGGCCCTGGGCGACGGAGTACACGGCGATGCTGAACGCGTAGACGATGAGCACCAGCATCACCGGGTCCCGACGCAGGCTGGCGAGCTCCTTGAGCCCAAGCCAGAGGACGTTGCGCGCTGCCCGCATGCTCAGCGCTCCTGTTCCGGCAGCAGCGCCATGGCCAGCCCCAGAAAGGCCGTCGCGAAGGCGAGCAGGGCGAGGTATTCGGCGAGCAATGCCGGCATACCCAGGCCCTTGGCGAAGGTGCCGAGGGAAATATCCTGGAACCAGGCGGCCGGGAAGAGCAGGCCGAGGGCGCGGGTGGCAGGCTCCAACGAGGAGACCGGGGCCAGGAAGCCGGAGAAGTTGACCGCGGGGATGACGCTGATGATCGCGGCGGCGAACAGTGCCGCCACCTGGCTGCGTACGAATGCGGAGATCAGCAGGCCCAGCGCCGTGGTGGCGGTGACATAGAGCAGCGCCCCCATGGCCAGCGCGGTGACGCTGCCCTGCACGGGGACGTCGAACAGCGTCACCGCCAACGCCAGCAGGGTCGCGAAGCTCACCATGCCGACGCCGATGTAGGGGAGCTGTTTGCCCAGCAGGAATTCCGGGCGCCGTGCCGGGGTGGCGTAGACATTGGTGATGGAGCCGAGCTCCTTCTCCCGGACCACGCCCACTGCCGTGAGCATGGCAGGGACGATCACCAGCAGCAGCATGATCACGCCCGGGGTGATGGCATTGGCGCTCTCGAAGGCCTGGTTGTAGCGAAAGCGGGTCTCGATCTCCACCGGTGGCCGGAGGGCGGCGGCCTCGCGGCGGCCCCGTGCCAGTTCCTGGAGATAGCCGAGATAGACGCCCTCCACGTAGCCCCGGGTGGTCTCGGCGCGGTTGGGCATGGCGCCGTCCAGCCACACGCCCACCGTGACCGGCTTTCCGGAGAGCAGATCCCGCCCGTAGTCCGGGGGGATGTTCAATGCCACCAGCAGCTCGCCGGAGGCCAGGCGCCGCTCCAGCTCCGCGAGGTCGGTGATCGGCGGCTGCTCGGCGAAGTAACGCGAGCCACGGAAGTGCTCCAGCAGCGCCCGGCTCTCCGGGGAACGGTCCCGATCGAGCACCGCGAAGGGCGCATCGTCGACGTCGAAGGAGATCCCGTAGCCGAAGGCGATCATCAGCACCAGCGGGCCGAGCAGGGCAAAGGCCAGCCGGACGGGGTCGCGCCAGAGCTCCAGGGCCTCGCGCCAGGCGAAGGCGCCGAGGCGCCGCAGGCCTGGCGGTAATCGGGGACCGGCGCCGCCGGCCCTCGCCTCGCTGTGGGCCGCGGCCCCGGTGCCCGCGGCGGTGGCAGGGGTTTCCCCGATGGCCTTTTCCAGGTAGGCGATGAACGCCCCTTCCAGGTCTTCGCTGTCCCGCTCCCGACGCAGGTTTTCCGGGTGATCCACCGCCAGTACCCGGCCCGCGTGCATCAGCGAGATGCGGTCACAGCGGGCCGCCTCGTTCATGAAGTGGGTGGAGAGGAAGATGGTTACCCCCTCCTCCCGGGACAGTCGGATGAGCTCCCGCCAGAAGGCATCCCGGGCCACGGGGTCCACCCCGGAGGTGGGCTCGTCGAGGATCAGCAGCTCCGGGTCGTGGATCAGCGCGACCGCCAGTGAGAGCCGCTGGCGCACGCCAAGCGGCAGGGCCGCCGGCAGCTGGTTGGCCACGGCGGTGAGGCGGAAGCGCTCCAGGCTGGCCTGCACCCGTGCCGCCCGATCCGCCGTGGCGAGGTCGAAGAGCCGCGCGTGCAGGGTGAGGTTCTGGCGGACGCTGAGCTCCTCGTAGAGCGAGAACGACTGGGACATGTAGCCGACACGCTCGCGGGCGGCCACTCCCGTGCCCACCGGCTCGCCGAGCAACGTCGCCGTGCCCTCGCTGGCCGGCAGCAGCCCGGTGAGCATCTTCATGGTGGTGGTCTTGCCGCAGCCGTTGGAGCCCAGGAAACCGAAGATCTCGCCGCGGCGGATGCGGAAGCTCACCCGGTCCACGGCGGTGAAATCCCCGAAGCGCCGGGTCAGATCCCGCGCCTCGATCACCACCGGTGCGTCCTCCCCGGGCGGCTCGCCGGGCGCCACGCCAGCGCCGTCGCCGCGGGCGCGTTCCGGCAGCAACGCCACGAAGGCGGCCTCCAGCGTGTCGGTGGCCGTTTGCTCGCGCAGCGCCGCCGGGGCGCCGGTCGCGAGGACCTGGCCGTCGTGGAGGGCCACCAAGTGGTCGAAGCCCTCCGCCTCCTCCATGTAGGCGGTGGCCACGATCACGCCCATCGCCGGTCGCTCGGCACGGATGTCGGCGAGCAGGCCCCAGAACTGACGCCGTGAGAGCGGATCGACGCCGGTGGTGGGCTCGTCGAGGATCAGCAACTCCGGGTCATGGATCAGCGCACAGCAGAGTCCGAGCTTTTGCTTCATGCCGCCGGAGAGCTTGCCGGCGGCGCGGCCCGAGAACTCCGAGAGCCCAGTGGCCGCGAGCAGACGCCGCCGACGCTCGTGGCGCTCCGCCGGCGGTTGCCCGAACAGGCGGCCGAAGAAGTCCACGTTCTCGGCGACGCTCAGGCTGGGGTAGAGATTGCCGCCGAGGCCCTGGGGCATGTAGGCGATGCGCTCGCACACCCGCCGCCGGGCGCGGGTGCGGGCCATGTCCGTATCCAGCACCCGGCAGGTGCCCCCCTGGAGGCGGCGTACCCCGGCAATGAGTCCGAGGAGGGTGGACTTGCCCACCCCGTCCGGGCCGATGAGCCCGACCAGCTCCCCGGCCGGCAGCTCGAGACTCACCCCCTCCAGGGCGGTGGTCCGCCCGTAGCGGTGGCTGACACCGTCAAGGCTCGCCACGTTCATGCCGACGCCATCATTGCTGCTGTGTCGGTTCCGGCAGCCGTGGCTCGAGCCTTTCCGGCCACTCCGCCTCCCCGGCGGTGCGGACGTAGCCCATGCCGGGCAGGCCGGTCTTCACCAGTGGCGAATAGCGCTGGAGCAGCTCCGGCGGCAGCTGGAGCTTGACCCGGAACATGAGCTTGTCCCGCTCCTCCCGGGTCTCCACGTGCTTCGGGGTGAACTGCGCCTCCGAGGCGACGAAGCTCACCCGGGCAGGGATGACATACTCCGGGGCGGCATCCAGGACGATGCGTGCCTCGCCGCCGATCTCCAGCCGGCCCGCCGCCCGGGTCGGCAGGAAGATCGCCATGTGGACATCCTCCAGGTCCAGCATGGTCAGCACCCGGGAACCGCCGGCGAGGACCTCGCCGGGCTGGGCCAGGCGGTATTGGATACGGCCCGCGGCGGGGGCGTGCAGGGTGTATTCCTCGCGCCGGGCGCGCAGCCGCTCCAGCGCGGAGCGGGCCGCCTCGATGCCGTCCCGGCGGGTGGCCGCCGCCGCCTCGGCGGCATTGAGCGCGGCGCGGGCGTTGTCCCGGGCGGCGATGCGCTGGTCGAGCTGCTCCTCGGAGGCGTGGCCGCGCTCGTTGAGGGTGCGCACCCGGGCCAGTTCCCGCTCTGCCAGGGTGAGCTCCGCGCGGCGTGAGGCGATTACCGCCTGCGCCTCCCGGGCCTGTTGTTCGGCCTGCCGCAGCGAGGCCTCGGCCTGGCGGATCTCCGCGTCGAGCTCCTCGGCGTCCAGCCGGGCCACCACTTGGTCCGCCCCCACCCGGTCCCCCTCGTCGACGGTGACCTCCGCGAGCCGCCCCGGGTACTTGGTGGCGATGTCGATGCGCTCCGCCTCGATGCGGCCGTTGCCGGCGGCGATACCCGCTGGCAGCTCGTCGCCTTGCAGCTGCCAGTAGTAGTAACCGCCGGCGGCGCCGGCGAGCAGCAGCACTGCGAGGAGGGGCAGGACGTAGCGCGTCTTCATTCGCTGGGGCTCCTTCCGGGATGGCGGGCACCGATGCCGGTTCAAAGCATACGCCATCTCTGCTGCGCCGCGTCAACGCGGTGATCAGCCCTTTGGCGACGGTGTTCCGTCACGGCTATGATAGGGGCTAACGCCACTATCCCGGAGGGCGCCGTGTCCGACGTTGCAAGGGAATTGCCGCGACGGCATCGCTATACCGTCGGTGAGCTGCACCGCATGGCCGCAGCCGGTGTGTTCGGCGGGGACGATCGTGTCGAGCTGATACAGGGAGAGATTATCGACATGGCGCCGATCGGTAGCCGCCACGCGGGCACTGTGGCGCAGTTCAGCGAGTTGCTGCGCCGAACCCTCGGCGAGCGGGGCTTGGTCTGGGTGCAGAGCCCGCTGGCGCTCGGGGAGTATTCGGCGCCGCAGCCGGACATCGCCGTGCTGGCCCCCCGGGCCGACTTCTACAAGGAGCACCTTCCCGGGCCAGCCGAGGTATGCCTGGTCATCGAGGTGGCGGATACCACGGTCGCCTATGACAGGGACACCAAGCTCCCGCTGTACGCCGACCATGGCATCCCCGAGGCGTGGCTCGTCGACCTCGAGGGCGGGCAGCTCCTGCGCCGGCGTGCCGGGGGAGAGGACTGCGAATCGGTGGCCGATCTTGAGTCAGTGGTCCTCCCGACGCCGCCCGGTGGCCGGGTGGACCTCAGCGACGTATTCGCTACCCCCTGAAGCTCAAGGGGCGGCGAAGGCCCGCGGGGTCAGCGGCAGCCGACGCGGGCCCCAGCGCCCCGGGCGCTCCTCGAAGACCCCGGCACAGGGCGTCCCACAGGCGCTGCAGTGGCCTTCCGCATCCAGGTTCCATTCCGAGAGCTGGTACCAGTCCCGGCCGATCAGTCGCTGCCCGCAGTGGTGGCAGTACGTGCTCTGCCCGGCCTCGTCGTGGACATTGCCGGTATAGGCGTAGCGTACCCCCGTATCGATGGCGATGCGCCGCGCCCGCCTCAGGGTCTCCGGCGGGGTGGGTGGGTGCTCGCGCATGCGGAAGTCCGGGTGGAAGGCGGTGAAGTGCAGCGGCACCGCCGGCCCCAGCTCAGCGAGGACCCATTCCACCATCGCGCCGATCTCGGCGTCGCTGTCGTTCTCGCCGGGGATGAGCAGCGTGGTCAGCTCCATCCAGGTGTCGGTGTGGTGGTGGATGTAGCGGATAGTGTCCAACACCGGGGCGAGCTCCGAGCCGGTCAGGCGCTTGTAGAAGCGCTCGCTGAAGGCCTTCAGGTCGATATTCACCGCGTCCATATGGCCGTAGAACTCCGCCCGCGGCTCAGCGGTGACGTAGCCGCTGGAGACCGCCACCGCGCGGATCCCCCGCCGGTGGCAGGCCTTCGCGATGTCCACGGCGTACTCGTGGAAGATGATGGGGTCGTTGTAGGTGAAGGCGATGCTCTGGGCACCGAGCCGTTCCGCCATCTCCGCCACCAGCTCCGGCGAGGCGGACTCCGCCAGGGTGTCCATCTCCCGGGACTTGCTCATGTCCCAGTTCTGGCAGAACTTGCAGGCGAGATTGCATCCGGCCGTGCCAAAGGACAACACGGCGCTGCCCGGGAGGAAGTGATTGAGGGGCTTCTTCTCGATGGGATCGACACAGAAGCCCGAGGAGCGCCCGTAGGTGGTGAGCACCATCCGGTCGCCGGCGCGCCCGCGCACGAAACACAGCCCGCGCTGGCCCTCCCGGAGCCGGCAAAAGCGGGGGCAGAGGTCGCACTGGATGCGGCCGTCGTCGAGTCGGTGCCAGTAATCCACCGGCATGCCGTTCATGAGGTCCTGGTCTTCCATAACGTATCCAAATGGGATCGACGCTTTCCATTTTCAATCCGTTGAACCAGGGCTCGACTGCCGCAATCTCCGTTACCAGGTGATCGCAGGCGGGCAGATCGGGAAGTGCTTTTGGTGGGGAGGCAGGAGGCGGGCACGTCGGCACTGGAGACGCTGCAAGCACATCCGTGTGCGCTTGACGGCGCCCGTCCCTGGCCGCCGACACTCCGGTGCCGACGTGTCCGCCTCCTGCCTCGTGCCAGGTGCAGATTTCGGAACTGCTCCGGTGCATCCGGCGGCACCGCCGTGCCTCGCCTCGCGGTCGGATGAAGGGGGAGGATAGGGCTGGTAACAGGAGGTGAACGACCATGATGGAAACCGAACGCCCCGCCGCCGTCGCCGGCGCCTTCTATTCCGGTGACGCGGAATCCCTGGGCCGCGAGGTGGATACCCTACTGGCGCAGGCCCCGGTCGCCGACGGCGCTGCGCCCAAGGCGATCATCAGCCCCCATGCGGGGTTCATGTACTCCGGCACCGTCGCCGCCTTGCTCTATGCCCGGCTGAAACCCGTGGCCGACGAGATCCGGCGGGTGGTGCTGATGGGGCCGTCCCATTTCGTCCCCTTCGACGGCATCGCGGCGCCGGCCGCCGAGCGCTTCCGCACGCCGTTGGGCGCCGTGCCTGTGGATTCGGAGGCCATGGCCGTGGCCCTGGCGCAGCCGGGGGTGCACACCCTGGATGCCGCCCATGCCCGGGAGCACAGCCTGGAAACCCAGTTGCCGTTCCTGCAGCGGGCGTTGGGCGATTTGCGCATTGTGCCGCTGGTCACCGGGGGGACCACCCCGGAGCAGACCGGGGCGGTGCTCGAGGCCCTCTGGGGCGGCCCGGAGACCCTGGTGGTGATCAGCTCCGACCTTTCCCACTTCCATGATGACACCACCGCCCGGCGGCTGGACCGGACGACGGCGCAGGCCGTGGAGGCGCTGGACGTGGACGCCCTGGACTATGACAGCGCCTGCGGCCGGGATGCCATCCGCGGCCTGCTCTGGGTGGCCCGTCGCCACGGTGGCCGGGTGCATACCGTGGCCTTGCGTAACTCCGCCGACGCCGGGGCGCCCCCGGACCGGGTGGTGGGTTATGGGGCCTTTACCGTGGAGGAGGCGGCATGAGTGGTAGCGGCAACGCAAGCCTTGCCGCCCATCGGGACGCACTGTTCACCCTGGCGGAGGCGAGCATCGACCACGGGCTGTCCTACGGGCTCCCCCGGTTGCCGGATGGGGAGACCGTGCCGGAGGCCCTGCAGCGGGAGCGCTCCGCGTTCGTGACCCTGTTCCACGCCGGCGAGCTGCGCGGCTGCATCGGCAGCCTGGAGCCGCGCCGGCGGCTGGCCGAGGAAGTGGCTGCCAACGCCTTCGCCGCCGCCTTCCGGGATCCGCGCTTTCCGCCGCTGACCGAGCAGGAGCGCCCGGGGTTGTCGCTGAAGATCGAGGTGCTGGGGCCGGCGGAGCCCATCGAATTCCGTGACGAGGCGGAGTTGCTCGCGCGCCTGCGCCCCGGCGAGGACGGCGTCGTGCTGGAGGCGGTAGGGCGCTCGGCCACCTTCCTGCCCACGGTCTGGGAGCAGCTCCCGGAGCCGGCGGCCTTCTGGGAGACCCTCAAGCGCAAGGCCGGTCTGCCGCCGGGGTTCTTCGACCCCGGCATGCGCGTATACCGCTATACCACGGAGCTCCTCGCCTGAGGGCTCAGTCCTCGCCGCCCAGGGCCCAGGCCGCCGGGGACTCGCACAATGGCAGGTCGAGTGCGGGCCGGCTGACCGCCAGCTGCTTGCGTACCGCCTGCAGGGCGCTGCGCACGCCTTCCTCGACCACGGGGTGATAGAAGGGCATCTGCAGGATTTCGTCGACGGTAAGCCGCTGCTGCACCGCCCAGGCGAGCATGTGGGCGATGTGCTCGCCGTCGGGGATGGCCATCTCCGCGCCGAGCAGTCGGCCGTCCTCCTTGCTGGCATAGACCCGCAGGTGGCCGGCGTTGCGCCCCGCCATGAGGGCACGGGCCTGGCGGGAGAAATCGGCGTCGCCGGCGACGAAGCCCCCTTCCGGCAGCTGGGCGTAGCCCAGCCCCACCCGGGCGGCGTTGGGCTCGCCGAAGACGATGGCGAGCGGTGCCCGCCGGCCGATGCACTCCGCATCGGGGTTCAGGGCGTGGTAGGCGGCGATGCGCCCCTCGTCGGCGGCCTCGTGCATCAGCGGCTGGGCGGCATTGACGTCCCCGGCGATATAGACGGGCAGGTCGCCGAGGCGCAGTGTCCTGGGGTCGAAGTCCGGGACGCCGCGCTCGTCGGTGGTGACCCCGAGCTCCTCCAGGCCGAGGCCTTCCAGGTTGGGCCGCCGGCCCACGGAGGCCAGGACCCAGTCCACCTCGTGCGTCTCCCCGCCGGCATGCACCTGAACGGCCTCGCCGCCGGCGTCCTCCAATTCCACGTCCACGCCGGTTTTCACCTGCATGGAGCGGGACAGGGCGGCCAGCATGGCCTCGTTCACCGCCGGGTCCGAAAGCCCGGCGACGAAGGGGGCGCGGCTGAAGCCGCGCACGTCGAGCCCCAGTTGCCCAAGGGCCTGGCCGAGCTCGGCGCCGATGGCGCCGAGCCCCACCACCGCCACCCGACGGCCCAGGTCGCGTTGCTCGAAGAAGTCATCGGTGCTGATCACGCGATCGCCCAGGGCCTGCCAGGGGCCGGGGATCACCGGCCGGCTGCCGGTGGCGATGATCACCGCGTCGGCCTCGATGCGCTTATCGCCCACCTCCAGGGTGTTGCCGTCCAGGAAGCGGGGGCGGCCACGGATGCTGCGATCGCCCAGGGACTTGGCGAGCTGGATGGGGCCGGCGATGAACCGGTCGCGGAGCTCGCGGACCCGCTCCATCACCGCCGGGAGGTCCACGGACAGCGCCTCCGTGCCCTCCACGCCCGCCTCGGCCAGGAAACGCCGGCCGGCGAAGCCGTGGGCAGCGGCCAGCAGCGCCTTCGACGGCATGCAGCCCACCCGGGCGCAGGTGGTGCCGTAGGGGCCGTCGTTGATCAGCACGACGTCGTCGGTGTGGCGCTGGGCCTCTTTCAGCGCGGTGAGGCCAGCGGTGCCGGCGCCGATGATGGCAAGCCTTGCCTTGTGCTTCATGGTTCCTTGTCCTGTTGGTCGGTGTCGGCGTGATCCCAAGATCCCCACAGTGCGGGTGGTCTCCCCGGTTTTCCAGCCCGGCGCCACCGCGCGCGGTCTCACGCCTTCGCTTCCTCGTTGCCACCGCGGGTCCAGCCCCAATCATCGAACAGGACGTAGAGCGCGGGCAGCACCAACAGGACCAGCACGGTGGTGGTGAGCAGGCCGAAGACCACGGCGATCACCAGGGGCTGGATGGCCAGGGCCTGGGTGCTGGTCTCGAACATCAGCGGCAGCAGGCCGGCGATGGTGGTCGAGGAGGTGATCAGGATGGCGCGCAAACGGTCCCGACTGGCCCGCGCGGCCGCCTCTACGGCGCTACGCCCGCGCTGCCGGTGTGCCTTGATGAACAGCACCAGGAGGATGGAGTCGTTGACCACAATACCGGCCAGCCCCGCGGCACCGATCAGCGATGGCATCGACAGATAGAAGCCCATCAGCACATGCCCCCAGACGGCGCCGAGGAAGGCGAGGGGGATCGCGAGCATGACGATGAACGGCTCCGCGTAGCTGCGGAACTGAAAGGACAGGATCACGAACACCCCCACCAGGCCGATCAGCAGGCCCCGGGCGATGGAGCCGCCGGTCTCCGCCGAACGGGCGGTCTGGCCCTCGAAGCGGATGTCCACGCCGGGATGGCGCTCGCGAAAGGCGGCCAGCCAGCCACTGGATTGCAGGTCGGTCACGATCTCCTGGCCGCTGCTGCGGCGCGCGTCCACGTTGGCCTCCACGGTGACGGTGCGACGGCCGTCGATACGCCTGATCTGGGCCCAGTCCCGCGCCTCGCGAATCTCCGCGACCTCGCCGAGGGGGACCCGGTCGCCGTTCGGCAGCGCGATCGTCTGATCGGCGAGATCGTCGAGGCTGTCACGATCGGCGGCGGGCTCGCGGACCACGACCTCCACGTCGCGGTCGCCGATGCGCTGGGTATCGGCAATCTCGCCGAGCCAGGCGGCGCGTAACTGCGTGGCGACCTCCTCGGCGGTCAGCCCCAGGCTGTGCGCCCCCGGTGCCAGTGACAGGCTCCGCTGGGGCTTTCCGGGGCGCAGGTCATCCATCACGTTATAGGTGGCCGCGTAACCGCGGAGGTGCTCCGCGGCCTCCACCGCGGCGCCCTTGAGGGCATCCAGGTCCTCGCCCTGGAGGCGCATCTCGATGGGCACCCCGGCGGGCCCGAAGCCGGGTTCCTGGATGGTCAGGCTGTGGATGCCGGGGATGGCACCGATCTCTGCGCGCCACTCGGCGGTCAGCTCGTCGAGACCGACCGTGCGGCGCTCCGCGGTGAGCAGGTCCACCATCACCGTGGCCACGTGAGGGCCCGTCTCTCCCGCGCTGGGGTTGTGGTTGAAGCGGCTCTGAACGGATTCCACCAGGGCCGCCTCGCCGGGCTGTTGCGGCGCATAGCGTTCCTCGAGCCGTCCCATCGCCGCCTCGGCGCGTTCCACCACCGCCTCGGTGCGGTGCAGGGGCGTGCCCTGGGGCATGAGGATGCGGGCCTCCAGCACGTCGCCCTCGATGTCCGGCATCGCCTCGCTGCCGATGTGGCCGCCCGCGAGCAGGCCGACCGAGCCGAGGATCACCGCCAATAGCAGGGCCAGGGTGGCATGGCGCCAGCGGATGGCGGCATCCGCGACCCGCCCGATCCCCTCGCGAAAGCGTTCGAAACCCCGATCGAAGCCCCGGCGGAAGCGACTCCCCCGGCCTTCACGCAGGCCGGGGACGCCGGCCTTCAAGTGGTGGGGCAGCACCCAGAAGGCCTCGATGAGGCTGGCGGCCAGCGCGGCGATCAGGACGATCGGCAGCACCTCGAGCACGGCCCCCAGCTCCCCGACCAGAAAGGCCAGGGGCCCGAAGACCACCGTGGTGGTCAGGAATGAGGACACCACGCCGGGCAGCACCTGGCGGGTGCCCTCGGTGACCGCCGCTACTGCGGTGGGCTGCTCGCCGGCGTGAACGGCGATGTTGTCGACGATCACCACCGCGTCGTCCATGACGATACCGATGGACATCAGCAGCGCCACCAGGGTGATCATGTTCAGCGACAGCCCGGTCATCGCCATCACGAAGAAGGCCCCCATGAAGGCGGCCGGTAGCCCGAGCACCGCCCATAGGGCGAGCCGCGGACGGAAGAACAGGCTCATGACGGCGACCACCAGGATCAAGCCGAGGACGCCGTTTTCCACCAGCATCTGCAGGCGGTCGCGGACGATGCTGGTCATGTCCTGGGTGACGGTGAAGCGCACCCCGTCGCCGAAGCGCCGGCGCTCCTCGGCGACCAGCGTCTCCAGGCGATCCTTCACCCGTAGCGAGTCTGCGGCCAGGCTCTTGCTCACCTCCAGGACCATCGCCCGCTCGCCGTCGAAGCGGATGTAGTCCTCCTCGAACTCGCCGGCCTGGCGGATGGTGGCGAGGTCGCCGAGGGTGAGCTCGCCGCCGTCGGGGTCGGAGACCACCACCAGGCCTTCCAGCTCGGCGCGCGAGCGGCGTTGATCGGTAAAGCGCAACTGGATGTCCCGGTCCCGGGTCTCGAGGGTCCCCAGGGGCAGGTCCACGTTCTGTCCCGCCACCCGCCGTGCCAGCTCCCGCGCCGAGAGCCCGTGCTGGCCGAGCACCTCGCGGGGGACCTCCACCTGCCACTGGCGCTGGGAGAGCCCCTGGACGGAGACCTCCGCGACGCCCGGCAGGGCGATGATCCGCTCCTCCAGGCTGTGGGCGTAGTCCTCGAGTTGGCCGGTAGGCATGGCGCCGGTGACCGCCACCGCGGCCACCAGGTCGCTGCGATGGAGCTCGCGGACCACCGGTTCCTCGGCGCGCTCCGGCAGATCGGTGATCGCGCCCACTTCGGTGTCGATGTCGTTGACGAAGCGCAGGGGATTACCCCCCTCCGCCATGGTCGCCACCGCGCTGGCACGATTGTCCTGGGCGGTGCAGCTGAGCTCGTCGAGGTGCTCGACGATCTTCACGGCGTCGTGCAGGCGCCGGCAGACCTCGTCCTCGACGTCCGCTGCGGTGGCGCCGCGGTAGACCACCTCTATACTGACCTCCACCGGGCGGTAGTCCGGGAAGGTCTCCCGCTTGAGGGAGGGCGCGGCGAACAGGCCCGCCGCGATGATGATCACCAGCAGCAGATTGGCGGCGGTGGGGTGTCCGGCGAAGTAGCGGATCATCGCTGCGACCCCGCCGCCCGCTCCCGCAGGGCCGTTTCCGCCTCTTGGTCACGCCGGGGCCGCACTGCCATGCCGTCCACCGCCGGGACGGGGTCGTCGATGATGACCCGCTCCCCGGCTTCGAGCCCGTCGCTGATGATGGCCAGGTCGTTCTGCTGAAAGGCCACCCGCACGGGACGGCGCTGCAGTCGCTGGTCCTCGGTGACCAGGTAGACCTCGCCGTCGTGGACGGCGCCGGCGGGCACGATCAGCCGGGGCTCCGGCGAGGGGGTCCGCAGTCGGGCCTGGACGTACATCCCCGGCTGCAGGGCCGGGCGCTCCGGGGGTGACGCCTCCCGGTAGGGGTCGTCCACCGTCACCACCACCCGCATGGCGCGGGTCGTGGGGTCGGGGCCGCTGGCGATCCGGGTCACCCGCCCGGTCCAGTGCACATCCTCGGCCGCGACCAGGGTCAGCTCCGCGGTGACCCGCCCCAGATCCAGGCGTTCCAGGATGTCCGTGGGCGCCGGTGGCGACACCGGTGTGATCACGGCACCGACGAGTCGGCGCAGCATGGGCAGGGGGATATGGGCCTCCACCTCGGTGGCCGCGACGCTGTCCGCCTCGAAGAGCAATTCCCCGGCGCGCACCCGATCATGGAGCTCCACTTGGACCTCGCTCATCCGCAGGTCGTAGGGCGCCCGGAAGCGCGTATCCTCCAGGTCCTCACGGGCCTGCTCGCGGCGCGCTTCGGCCCGTTCCTGCTCCGCCTCCAGGCGGTTGCGACGGGCCGGGATGAGGGCCAGCTCGTTTTCGAGGCTGGTGACCGACTGGCGCTGGGCGATGGTGGCCCGGCGCTGCTCGTCGCGCTGGGAGCGGGAGATGGAACCCCGCTCGGCGAGCCGTTCGATGCGCTCGAGCTCCTTTTCGGCGAGCGCCAGGCGCTCCCGCTCCAGCGCCACTAACTCCCGGGTGTTGGTCTCTTCGCGCTCGAGCTGGCGGAGCTCAGCGGCCAGGCGGGCCAGATCCGCCTGCGCCTCGGCCTCGGCCAGGCGATAGCGGGTGGGATCGAGCCGCAGCAGCAGGGTCCCCTCGGTGAGGATGCTGCCGCTCTCCAGCTCCGGGTGGCGCTCCACCACGCGGCCGGCGACACTGGCGGTGGCACGCCAGCGCTCCGCGGGCCGTGAGACGCCGCGGCCGCGGGCCTCGATCTGCAAAGGCAGCGATTGCGCCTCTATGAAGCGTAGGGCCGGCGCCTCGATCCCGGCCTCCGTGCGTTCGGGCTGCTCGCCGCGGATGACCGCAAGGGCGAGCAGTGCCGCACCCACTGCAAGCCCTGCAACCACCCATCCCAGCCGCAGCAGCCGCCGGAATCCGGATGTATCCATATTCGTTCCTCCGCGCCGGCATCCAATCCGTGCACAGGGTACAAGCCCCGGCCCCGGCTCAGCCTTGACGCATGTTTACCAGGGCGACGCCCGTGACCACGACGGCCAGGCCCACCAGTGCCCGGGGTGCCAGGGTCTCGTCGAACAGTAGATAGCCGAGGATGACGGTAAACGGCGGGGCCAGGTAGAACAGGCTGGCCACCTTGGCGGCCGCGCCCCGGCGGATCAACGCGAACAACAACCCAACGGCCCCCACCGAGAGCACCAGGACCAGCCAGCCCAAGGCGAACACGAACTCCCCGGTCCAGGCGATCTCCCGGGTCTCGATGGCGAAGGCCAGCGCACCGAGGGCGAGGGCGCAGGCGGCGAACTGGATGGCCCCGCCGGTGCGCAGGTCCGTGGCCGGGCAAAAGCGCTTCTGGTACAGGGTGCCCAGGGTGATGGCCACCAGCGCCAGCAGTGCCCCGCCCAGGTTCACTGCCGTGGCGGTACCGCCCTCCAGACGGCTGGAGATCACCAGGGCGACACCGGCGAAGCCCATGAGCAAGCCGGTCCACTGCCGGGTGGTGACGCGCTCGCCCAGGATCACCCCCGCGAGGGCGGCGGTGAGCAGGGGCTGGAGGGAGACGATGATGGCGGTCACGCCGGCGGCCAGCCCGTGCTCGATGGCCCAGAACACGCCGCCGAGATAGCCGCCATGGACGAGCAGGCCGGCGACGGTGACATGACCCACGCCGGCCCGGGAGGCCGGCCATGGCGCCCCGGTGGCCAGCGCCACCGCGGCGAGCAGGGCGCTGGCGATGACCATGCGCACGGCGAGAAAGGTGAAGGGCTCGGCGTGGGGCAGGCCGAGACGCGCGCCGATGAAGCCGGTGCTCCACAACAGCACGAACAACGCCGGCATCCCGAACCGCCACAGCGCCCGGGTCTCCGCATCACTGACCAATGTGGTTCACTCCTTCTCCCGCGTCCGTCACGCCCGGCGAGCATACTGGGCGTGCGACGCAGTCGCCACTCTCGACCGGCTAGCAGCATGTCCTCGCGGCGGTGGAACCACTAGACTGTGGAGGGGAATAACCGGAGGGTTCGAAGAACAGCACATCGGAGGGAGCCCCACCCATGTCCACCGCCATCGCCCGCCCGCGCCTGTTCGCGGAGTTCGATGCGGCCTTGCCTGGGCGTACGCTATGGCTGGTTGCGGCCGGTGGCTATGGTAAGACCACGCTGGCCACGTCCTACGCCGCCGAACGCGGTTTGCCGCTGCTCCATCTCACGGTGGGTGACGCGGGCCTCACCGTGGGCGATCTCTTCTATCGGTTGCGCGAGGGCGCGCTGCGGGTTTTGGGGGAGGAGGCGGCCTCGCTGCCGGTGCTCAATCCCGAGTATGCCGCCAGCCCGGCGGTATTCGCCCGGCAGTTCGCCGAGGAGCTGGTGCGACTGGCGCCCGAGGGCACGGTGTTGTTCCTCGACGACCTCCATCGGCTGCACCCGGAGCATCCCATCCACCCGGTCCTGGTCACCCTCGCCGGGGCGACGGGCGCCGGGCTCCGGCTGATCATCGCGAGCCGCCACGAGCCCCCCGGAGCGTGGTCCCGCCTGCGCGGGCAGGGCCGGCTGCGGGCGGTCGATGAGGGCATGCTCGCCTTCGATCTCGCCGAGACGGAAAGCCTGCTGGCCGCGGAGGGCGTGGGCCAGGAGGAGGCCGGCAGGCTGCACGCCACCACCGGCGGCTGGCCGGTGGGGATGATGCTGCTGCTCGAGCACCATCGTCGCACCGGTTCCCTGCCGGCACCGGAGCAGGCCGATCGCCCGGTCGCGGACTGGTTCGTCCATGAGATCCTCGCACCCCTCGACGCCGATGATCGGGTCCTCCTGCGCGACTGTGCCATGCCCGCCCAGTTCCCACCGGATGCCGCCGCCGAAGTCACCGGGGTCGCCGATGCCGGGGAGCGGCTCGCCCGCCTCCAGCGCGAGCACGCCTTTGTCTTTACCGGTACCGACGCCGCCGGTGAGCGGCTGTGCCGTTTCCATGATCTGTTCCGGGAGTTCCTCTGCCGCGAGGCTGGGGAACGCTACGGCCTCGAGGCCCGGCAACAGGCCGCCGCCCGCTGGGGGCGGGCCCTGTGGCAGCGGGGGTACTGGAGCGAGGCGGTGCGGCTGTTCCGCGAGGCGGGTGAGCAGGAGGCCCTGGCGGCGTCGATACGGCAAGTGGCCGGAACGCTGCTGCAGAGCGGGCGGGGGGATACCCTGTTCAACTGGCTCATGTTGGTGCCGGAGGGGCGCCGCCGTGGCGATCCCGTGCTCACCCTCTGGGAGGGGATGTGCCTGATGCTCCAGGACACCCGCCAGGCCCGGGCCTTGCTCGCGACGGCCTGGGAGTCGGTGAGCGCCGAGCGGGACTACGCCCACATGGCCATTGCTTGGAGCGGCATCGTCGACAGCATCTGGCTGGAGTGGGCCCATGTGTCCGAGTACGAGCCCTGGATCGACGAGTTCCTGCGCTTCGAGGGGGAGTTCCGCGCCCACCTCCCGGCACCCCTGTGGCTGACCGTGTTGCGCGGCATCGTCGCCGCCCTCTGCTACGGCCGGCCTCAGGATCCGTCCCTGGCGCGCTGGGAGCGGGAGGCCCTGAGCGCGCTCTCCGGACCCATGCCGGACAACGAGCGGGTGATGCTCGCCTGCCAGCTGCTCTATCTCAACACCTGGCAGTTCGGCCGCCGCGCCGGGGCCAACCGGGTGCTCACAGTGATGGCAGGGCAGACGGGGGCGGTGGAGCGGGCCTCGCCACTGGCGCGCTGCCTCTGGCGTACCTTCACGGCGCTGTGTGCGCTGCTCTTCGAGGGCGACCGGGAGCAGTGCCTCGCCGAGGCCGCCGAGGGTCGGGCCCTGATCCGCGATTACGGCATCGGTACCTGGGACTGCGCGGTACCTCCGCTGCACTGCGCCCTGTGCTTCAACGACGACGTCGCGTTGGCCGACTGGATGGCCTGGTTCACCCGTACCGACTGCAAGGCCAACCGCCCCTTCTACGACACCTTCCAGGCCCATTTCCACGCCGGCCAGGCGTGGCTGCAGGGCCGGGTCCACGAGGCCTGCGAGCACGCCCGGGAGAGCGTCACTGTGGGCGAGAGCCATGGCTCGGTGGTGATCTCCGCGGGTTTCCACGCCCTCTATGCCGGCCTGCTCGCCGAGGCCGGCCGGATGCCGGAGGCGCTGCGGCTCGCGGCGCGGGCGCGCCGGATCGGCGCCGGTTTCGACAGCGATTTCCTCCAGGTCTTCCTGTACCTGGCGCTGGCGCGGATGGCACTGCACGGCCGCCGCCCGGAGCGGGCACTGCCCTACCTGCGCCGGGCCTTCGCGGCCGGGGAGCGCCAGCGGATGTTCTTCCCGGTAATGATCCGCTCCCGGGAGCTCTCTGTGCTCTGCGCCCTGGCCCTGAGCCGCGACATCACCCCGGAATATGCCCGCTGGCTCATCCACCTCCGCGGGCTCGCCCCGCCTCGGGAGGCCTGGTTGCGCCGCTACTGGCCCTGGCGTTGTGAGATCCGCGTGTTCGGGGGATTCCGCGTGAGCGTGGACGGCGAGGGCCGCGGCGAGGGCGGCCGTGGCCGGCCACTGCCCCGGGCCCTGCTGGCGCATCTGGTGCTGGCCGGACCCCGGGGCCTTGGCCAGGAGGAACTGGCCACGGCCCTGTGGCCGGAATCCGGCCGCACCAAGGCGCTGAACAGCCTGTACGTGACCCTGCACCGCCTGCGCGATCGTATCCTCGCTGACCCGGCGGCGGTGGTCAGCGAGGGGGGGCGGATTCGATTGGACGCCGACCGGGTGTGGGTAGATGCCTGGAGTTTCCAGGCGGCGAGCGCGGAGGCCGGGGACGATCCGGAACAGCTGGCCGCCGCGCTGGCGCTCTACCAGGGCGTGCCCGAACTACCCGGTGTGGACCCGATGGACGCGGAGCCCTGGCAGGTAGGCCTGGAACGGACCTACGAGCGCCTGGCGGTGCGCCTCGGTGGCATCCTCGAGGATCAGGAGCCGGAGGCGGCCGCCGGGCACTATCGCAACGCCCTGATGCATGCCCCCTTGAGCGAGCCGCTCTGGGCCGGCGCCCTGCGCAGCGAGGCGGCGCTGGGCAGCGTTGCCGGGGTGCGGCGCACCTTCAGGGAGCTGGAACGCTGCTTCCGCCGGGAGCTCGATGCCGCGCCGTCGTCGTCGCTGACGGCGCTTTACCAGGAATTGGCGGAAGGGTAACGATCCGGACAAACGATCAACAGGGAGAGACTGCCGATGGTCACCGTGGTTACCCGCGCGGAATTACTGGACTGCGTGGATGTGAATACCGAGGCCTTGTCCGTCGTCGAGGACGGGTTCGCCCGTCTCGGTCGCGGCGAGGTCACCATCCCGCCCATCCTTGGTCTGGAGATCCCGGAAAAAAACGGCGCCGCCGACGTCAAGGCGGCCTACGTCTCCGGCTGGGACAGCTTCGCCGTCAAGCTTTCCACCCGCTTCTTCGACAATCCCGCACGGGGGTTGTCTAGCGGCAGCGGACTGATGGCCGTGCTGGACTCGGATACCGGTCGCCCCCGGGCCTTGCTGCTCGACGAGGGCTATCTCACCACCGTGCGCACCGCGCTGGCGGGGGCGCTGGCGGCCAAACACCTGGCGCGGGAGTCGCTCACCACGGTGGGGGTCATCGGCACCGGTAGCCAGGCCCGCTGGCAGCTGATCGCACTGGCGCTGGTGCGGGACTTCGAGCGGGTGCTGGTCCACGGCCGCAACCCCGAGGCCGCCGCCGAGTATGGCGAGCGGATGAGCACCGAGCTGGAGGTGCCGGTGGAGGTGGCGACCGACGCGCGGAGCCTGGTGCGGGCCTCGGACCTGGTGGTGACCACCACCCCGGCCACCGAGCCGGTAATCGACGCGGAGTGGCTGCATCCCGGGCTGCATATCACCGCCATGGGCTCGGATGCCGCCCACAAGAACGAGCTGGCGCCGGCGGTTCTCGGTGCCGCCGATGTCCTCGCCTGCGACTTGAAGTCCCAGTGCGAGCTCCGCGGTGAGCTTCGGCACGCCATCGCCGCCGGGGTGATCCCCGCCTCCGAGCCGGTCACCGAGCTGGGCTCACTGGTCAACGGCCGGGCGAGTGGTCGTCGCGGTGATGATGACATCACTGTCTGCGATCTGACCGGTGTGGGGGTGCAGGACACCGCCATCGCCCGTTATGCCATGGCAAGGGTGGAGACGGCGGGCCTCGGCATCGAGCTCGGGTAGCGGTCAGTCGAATAGCGCGTCGCCGTTTTCGTCGACGAGCAGCCGGCCCTTGCGTAGCGAGAGCTGGACCACGGTGTCGTAGTCGCCGTCGGTGTCCACCCGCACGAAGGTGTAGCGCGCCTCGCTGCCGTCGGCGCTGGAGCGGCGGATCTCGCCGGCGACCCGGTAGATATTCCCCTCCCGGCGCGGCATGGCGAGGATGAGATAACCGTGATAGGTCTCCTCGCCGCCCACGGGGGGGTCGCCGCCGTCCTCCCCGCCTTGCCCGCCACCGCCGGTGAGCCGTTGCCACAGGGCTCGGAGCATCGTCCCGTCTCGCTATATTGCCGTTTGCCGATAGTGTAGCGTGTCGGCGGGCGGATAACTGTTCGCCTGCTACAGGGGCGTAGAAGCGCGCCCCGCGCGCGAATGGGGCCTACGGTTGGGCGGCTGGAGCGTAGCGAAACCCGCCGGCCCGCCCGGCGGAGCCCGCACCGCGCGCAAAGGTTCGCCTGCGGTAGGGCGGGTGGAGCGTAGCGAAACCCGCCGGGCTGCCCGGCGGATTCCGGCCTTCGGCCTCCATCCGCCCTACCGGCGACCTTTGTCCGAATTCGCATTGATCGGCAGCAAGGAGCGGCCATGGAATCACCCTGCACACCCGAGGCGGTCGGCCTGAGCTCTACCCGCCTGACCCGACTCCGGGCCTGGATGGACGAGCAGGTGGAACGGCAACGGCTGCCCGGGGCGAGCGTCCTGGTGGCCCGCCGCGGCCGGGTGGCCTTCTTCGAGCGCGTTGGGTTGCGCGACCGGGAGGCCGGGGTGCCGGTGACCACGGACACCCTGTTCCGGGTGTTCTCCATGACCAAGCCGCTGGTCTCCGTGGCTGTACTGCAGCGCTACGAGCAGGGGGATTTCCAGCTCGATGATCCCATCGAGCGATACCTGCCGGAGCTTGGTGACATGCAGGTGATGACCGGTGGCGATGCCGATGCGCCGCGGCTGGAGCCGGCCGCCGAGCCCATCACCATCCGCCACCTGCTCACCCACACCGCCGGTCTGACCTACTGGTTCATGGACGACAGCCCGGTGTGCGCGCTCTATCGCCGCGCCGGCGTCGACTTCGTCCGCGGCGAGGGGACCCTGGCGGAGATGGTGCGGCGCCTCGGGGAGCTCCCGCTGCTGGATCACCCCGGCCGGCGGTGGTGCTACAGCGTCGCCACGGATGTGCTGGGGCGGCTCCTGGAGGTGCTCTCCGGCGAGCCCCTGGATGTGTGCCTGCAACGTTCGGTGCTCGCGCCGCTGGGCATGCATGACACCGGTTTTTCCGTGCCCGACGAGCGCCGGCACCGGTTCGCCGCGCTGTACGGGCCACCGGGATCTAGCGGCTTATTGGACGGTAGTGGGCCGGCGCCCGCGGACGGCGGTTTGGAGCTGCTGGAGACGCCGGCGGACAGCCCCTTCCGGGCGCCGGTGCGCCTGTTCTCCGGCGGCGGTGGCCTGATCTCCACGGCCCCGGACTATTGGCGCTTCTGCGAGATGATGCGTCGCGGCGGCGAGCTCGAGGGGGTGCGCCTGCTCGGGCGCAAGACCGCGGCCTACATGACCCGAAACCACCTCCCCGGCGACCTCACCGCGATGGGCCGGCCGCGGTTCAGCGAGACCCGTTACGACGGCATCGGCTTCGGCCTCGGCTTCTCGGTGATGCTGGACCCGGTGCGGGCACAGATCCTGGGTTCGGCGGGGGAATACGGCTGGGGCGGGGTGGCGAGCACCGCCTTCTGGGTGGACCCGGCCGAGGAGCTCGTCGTCCTGTTGCTCACCCAGCTGATGCCCTCCTGGAGCTACCCCTTGCGCCAGCAGCTCCGGGTGCTGGTCTACCAGGCCCTGGTGGAGTGACTCGGCCCATCAGCCCCGCGCCCGGGCGCCACCGCCACCACCGCCGGGGGGCGGGGGCTCCCAGACGTTGCGCAGCGGTTGCCGCGCCCGCTCCGGGAGGTTGCGCGAGAAGCGCAGCCGATGACCGGCGGCGGTGCGCACGCAGCGCACCTGGCCCTCGGTGATGCCGTAGAGTCGGGCGATGTCGCGGCAGCCGGATAGGAAGCCGGCCGGCGGTGTGCCCCGGGTCACCACCGGTCCGTCCGCCTCGAAGGTGATGCAATAAACGGTCCTGCCGTGCATGACAAACCCCATGAATACCGCGATGACCGCGAGTCCGGCGAGTACGGCCACGGCGGTCATGCCCGGGACCCCTCCAGCCGTAGCGCTGGGATCAGCGCCATCGAGGCCAGCACGTAGACGGTGATAGGTAGCATCGCCCAGACCGCACCGCTGAGGGCATCGGCGACGAGGCCACCGAGCAGCGGTACGGCGAAGGCCATGGCGTAGCCCAGCGTGAACATCCCCGCAGAGAGCCGTCCCGCCTCCGCCGAGGCACCGATGTAGGGCGGTAGCGACACCAGCAGGATGAGCTGTACCGCCGTGGCGAAGCCCACCACCAGCGCGCCGGCCAGCGCCGCCCAGCCCTCGAGGAGGGAGAACGCCACCAGGCCGACGACCGTGGCCAGCGTGTTGGCGAACAGCGGCCCGCGGCGGGCGAGCAGCCGGCCGGATACGAACAGCATGGTCACCGATGCCACCACCTGGCTGACATTGAACAACAACAGCGTCATCGGCAGCGCCTCCAGGGCGCCCCGGGCACTGAGGATGCTACCCATGTAGGCATTGGTGCCGAAGAACGCCATGGACGAGGCACCGAGCAGCAACCCCAGTCGCCAGACGTTGGCATCATGCCAGTCCGGCTGCCAGCGCGGACGCTCGCCGCCGGAGGCGCGCACACTCCGGGGCAGGGCGAGGGCGGCGGCGATGGCCAGTGCCGGCAGCGCCCAGACCAGCAGGGTCAGCCGCCAGCTCTCGCCGGTCAGCGGCATGATCACCGGCAGCGTGAGCCCGGCGCCGACGAATTCCCCCATGAGCATGCCGTTCATGTACACCGCCGAGGCCAGCGCGACGAAGCGCGGGCACCACAGCGGCAGCAGGGCGGGCAGGGCCGGCTGCATCACCGCCACGCCGACGCCGAGGGCGGCGGTGGCCGCCATCAGCACGGCCACCGGGGGCGCCAGCCCTCGGGCCGCCGAGGCCGCTGCCACTAGCACCAGGGCAAGGATGAGGGTGCGCCGCGGACCGAGCCGGGCGATGGCGAGCGATCCGGGCAGGGCGCCCACGGCGAGCATCAGCACCGGCACGGTGGTGAGCGCCCCGATGGCGGTTTGGCTGAGGCCCAGGTCGTCACCAATGCGCGGGGCGAGCGGTGGGGCCACCAGGATCGGGATGCGCAGATACAGCCCGGTCAGCCACAGCAGGGCGAGGAGGGCGACGCGGCGGGGTAGGTTATCATTGTCGTTCGCGGAATCGGCCATCGCGGCAGTCTACCAGTACGGCCGGTGTGTCGGGCGCCTGCGACAGGGCCGTCCGGGGGTAGCGACGCCGTCGCCAGGGGCACTCGTCGCAGCGCCCGGACACGGCTATTGATCACCCCGGGGCTGCACGATATAAAGGCGGCAGTTCACACCGGCGTCCCCGGGCGGGTCACGGCGAGGAAGGCCGGGGCACGTCGCGGGGGCGCGATGCTTTTGGGAGCAGCATGACCTCACAGGCGAGTTCCGCGTCCACCCCGCAGGCCTTTGAGCTCAAGGGCCGAATGCTCACGCTGACCATCCTGCGTCTGCTCGACGCGGATCTAGAGCGCTTCCTCAGCGAGCTCGAGGGGCGCATCGCCGAGGCCCCCGCCTTCTTCGACGGCATGCCGGTGATCCTGGACCTCGCCCCCGTGGCCGCGACGGGGATCGACGATGTTTGGCTCAGTGAGCTCGCCCACCACCTCTGGCAGGGCGGCCTTGCCCCGGTGGCGGTGATGGCCGGCGACTCCCGGGTGGAGTCCGCCGCCCAGGCCGCTGGATTGGGGGTGATGCGTCAACCGGGGAGCGGGACCCGGGAGGTGGACGCGGAGCCGCCGAAGGCCCGTGCCGAGCCCGAGCCCGTGGCGACCCGGCTGGTCACCCAGCCGGTGCGTTCCGGCCAGCAGATCTATGCCCGCGGCGGCGACCTGGTCGTGCTCGCGGCGGTAAGCCCCGGTGCCGAGGTGCTCGCCGACGGCAATATCCACGTCTACGGCCACCTGCGCGGTCGGGCCCTGGCCGGCGTGCAGGGCGACGCGGGGGCACGGATCTTCTGCCAGCAGCTGGACGCGGAGTTGTTGGCCATCGCCGGCTGCTACCGGGTCAGCGAGGATATCGACGACGACCGGCGTGGCCACAGTGTTCAGGTGCGCCTCGAGGGTGAGACACTGCACATCGAGCCGTTGACCGGGGCCGCGTGACCGGCGGGCGCGGCAATCACACAACAGGATCAGGAGGTTTCAGCGTGGCAAGGATACTCGTGGTGACATCCGGCAAGGGGGGCGTGGGCAAGACCACGACCAGCGCCGCATTTGCCGCCGGCCTCGCCCGCCACGGTAACAAGACCGTGGTGGTGGACTTCGACGTCGGGCTGCGCAACCTCGACCTGATCATGGGTTGTGAGCGGCGTGTAGTCTACGACTTCGTCAACGTCATCAACGGCGAGGCCAATCTCAACCAGGCACTGATCCGCGACAAGCGCGTGGAGAACCTCTATATCCTCCCGGCCTCCCAGACGCGGGACAAGGACGCCCTTACCCAGGAGGGGGTGGACAAGGTCCTCGCCGAGCTCGGCGAGCAGTTCGACTATATCGTCTGCGACTCGCCGGCGGGTATCGAGCGGGGCGCCAACCTCGCCATGTACTTCGCCGACGACGCCCTGGTGGTCACCAATCCGGAGGTGTCCTCGGTACGGGATTCCGATCGGGTGCTCGGACTGCTGGCGAGCAAGACCCGACGCGCCGAGCAGGGCGCCGAGCCGGTGCGCGAGCACCTGCTGATCACCCGTTACGCGCCCTCGCGGGTGGGCAAGGGGGAGATGCTCAGCGTCGAGGACGTCCGCGAGATCCTCGCCATCGACCTGCTGGGGGTGATCCCGGAATCCACCGCGGTGCTCAATGCCTCGAACGCCGGCGTGCCGGTGATCCTCGAGGATCGCACCGATGCCGGCCAGGCCTACGAGGACGCGGTGGCGCGGTTCCTCGGTGAGGACCGCGAGCATCGGTTCCTCAGCGAGAAGAAGGGCCTGTTCGGGCGGATCTTCGGAGGTTGATGATGGGCTTCCTGGACTATTTCCGCTCGGAGAAGAAGCGCTCGGCCTCCGTGGCCAAGGAGCGGTTGCAGATCATCGTCGCCCGCGAGCGTGGTGCCCGGGGCGGACCGGACTACCTGCCTCAGCTCCAGGAGGAGCTGCTCGCAGTGATCCGCAAGTACGTGCAGGTCAGCGACGACGCCGTGCGCATGGAGGTGGAGCACGAGGGCAACTGCGATGTCCTTGAGCTCAATATCACCTTGCCGGAACCGGAAGAGGGACACCGGGCCAGCGGCTCGTAGCGCGCGCCGCGCGCGGGAAGGTTCGCCTGCGGGGCAGGCTCCTACATTCGCCGGTGAGGCCGGCCACCGCAGCAGGAGGCGCAGATGCAGGCTTCCACATACCCCAGCGATGAACGCTCCGGGCGGACCCTGCCCATGGCGGTCTACCTGCTCTACCTGCTGGGCATGTTTATGGTGGTGACCGTGCCCGTCGGTGTGGCCATCGCCTACTGGGCCCGGCGACGGGCCCCGGAATGGCTTCGGAGCCACTACACCTTCCAGCTGCGCACCTTCTGGCTCGGCCTGCCGGTGCTCGCCCTGGGTCTCGTCCTGGCCGCCAACATCATCGGCTATCTGATCATCGCCGCCTGGGCGGCCTGGGTGATCGCCCGTTGTGCGGTGGGCATCGGCCGGTTGAGTGATGCCCGGGGGATCCCCGAGCCGCGCAGCCTCGCCCTCGGGGGCGCGGGCTCGGCAGAGGCGCAGCTGTAGGGGCTTAGAGTGGCTCGTCGGCCCAGGCCTCCAGCCGGCGGGCCAGACGCAGGAGGCCGTAGACGATCACCGGTGCGACGAGGATGGCGGCCACGCCCCAGTCGTGGCGGTGGATGACCCAGGCGAGCACGGCCGCGACTGCCAGAAAGGCGGTGCCAGTGATACCGAAGGCGATGAAGCGGCGCTGGCGGCGGTTCATGATGTCGTCATTTCGCCTGCGGGGCAGGCTCCCACAAGGGGGGAACATTGGAGGACGCCGCCGACAACGATTGGGGGCCACTCTCGGCGCTGCCCGGCAACCCGCTGATATGGGTGCTGATCCTTGGCGAGCTGGTGGTCTTCGCCGCCTTCTTCGGTGTCTATGGCGTGATGCGCGCCGGCGAGCGGGAGGTCTTCGATGCCGCCCAGCGGCAGCTCGACCCCCTGCTCGGCGGGATCAACACCATGGTCCTGCTCACCAGCGGCTTGTTCGCGGCGCTCGCCGTGGAGGCCCGGGCGCGGGAGGCGGTGGCGCGCTGCCGCCACTGGCTGCTCGCCGCCATGGCCGGCGGTGCGGTCTTCTGCGCGGTCAAGGTCTACGAGTATGCGGACAAGATCGGCCAGGGCCTGACCCTGGAGACCAACAATTTCTTCACCTTCTACTACCTGCTCACGGGTTTTCACTTCGCCCACGTCCTCTTCGGCCTCGCGCTGCTGGCCGTGGTCGCCTGGCGGGCCTCGCTGGTGAACGTCGAGACCGGCACGGCGTTTTGGCACATGGTGGACCTGATCTGGGTCATCCTCTACCCGTTGATCTATCTGCTGCGATGAGCCCATGAGCGGAGCCTATCCCGGTACCCGGAAACTGCTCGCCACCTGGGCCGTGCTCATGGGCCTGACGGCGCTGTCGCTGTTCGGCGGACAGGTGATCGGTGCCGGTCGCGACGCGTCCCTGCCGTGGTGGTCGGTGGCCCTCGTGCTTGTGGCCGGCTATTACAAGGCCTGGCAGATCCTCATGGTCTATCTCAATCTCCGCGCCTCCGGCCCGGGCTGGCGCGGCCTCTTCCGCGCCCTCTTGCTGGTCACCTTCGCGTTGATCCTCGGCGGCTATCTGCTCGCCAATCACTCGGCGATGATCTGACGGTAGATCCCGGGCAGGGCGGCGGCGAGGTGGGCCGGGTGGCTGACAATGGCATGGCGGCCGCGGCCGAAGAGATAGGGGAAGTACTGCTGGGCCTGGCTGTCCACGGTGACGCCGAAGACGCTGACCTCGCGGCCCCGGGCCTCGATGATCGCCCGGCGGGTGTCTTCGATGGCGTAACGCCCCTCGTAGTAATCGGTGTCGTTGGGCTTGCCGTCGGTGAGCACCAGTAGCAGCCGGTGGCGGTTGGGGCGCTCCGCGAGCCCGGTGCTGAGGTGCCGGATGGCCGGACCCATGCGGGTGTAGCGACCGGGCTTCAGCGCGCTGATCCGGCGGGCGACGCGCTCACCCATGGGCTCGGCGAACCCCTTCACGGTATTCACCCACACCCGGTGCCGGCGTTGGGAGGTGAAGGTATGGATGGCGTAGTCGTCGCCGCAGGCCGCCAGGCCATGGGCAAGCACCAGTAACGCCTCCTTCTCCACGTCCAGCACCCGGCGGTCCTCCAGCCAGGCCTCGGTGGACAGGGAGACATCCACCAGGATGGCTACCGCCAGGTCGCGGGCGTGGGGGCGGGCGGCCACGTATAGCCGGTCCGAGCCCTCGCCGGTGGCGAGCCGGTCGCAGTGGGCGCGGATGACGGCATCCATATCCAGCTCGCTGCCCTCGGTCTGCCCGCGCAGGATCTCCCGGCGTGGGCGCAGGGCCTCGAACTGCCGGCGGACCCGTCGGATGCGCCGCTGGGTGATCTCATCGGGTGTCCAGTCCTCGCCCTCCTCCGATTGTACGGAGGTGTGCACCGCACAGTGGTGGGGCAGGTAGGTCCCCCGGCGGTAGCTCCATTCCGGGTAGGTGTAACGCCCGCGCAGCGGCGAGCCGGTGACCGCGTTCGGCGGCAGGTCGAGATCCACCTTCAGCCGCGTGGCCGCGTGCTGTTGATGGGGGCTCAGGGTGATCTCATCGAGGTCGTCGGCGGCGCGCTTGGCGGCTTCCTCCTCCTCGTCCTCCACCATGCGGTTGACGTTGACCATCTCCGCCCAGGCGAGCAGCTTCTCGAAGCGGTTCAATACCAGCGGGTCATCGCGCTCGCTCTGGTCCTGGCGCCGGCGGCTGGCCTTGCGCTTGCCTTCCCCCGCCTCGGCGGAGCCGCCCTCCGGGTCATCGGCATCGGGGTCGTCCCCCTCGCGCTCGCCGCCACCGGTGCCGAGCTCCGTTACCGCCCCCCACAGCGGCACGGGTAGGGGCGGGCGGTAGTCCCGTGGGGCGCGCAGTGCTTCGGTGGTGTCCGCCGTCCCCCGGATGTGCCCCAGCAGGCCTGTGGCGCGCCGGTCCAGTGGGGCGCTGTCACCGAGCAGGTGGCGGATGCAGGCCTCCACGGCCGCCTCCATGGGGGGCAGGCGCCGGCGCGGGCGGATGGCCAGCAACGCCCCGCACAGGCGCCGATAGCGTGGGGTGAGCCCGGGAAAGGTCTCACAGGCCTGACGGCTCGCCTGTTCCGCGGCCCCCAGGGCGGCGAGGTCCTGTTGGAGGGGGTCGTCACAGTCCGTGGGGGCCTCGGCCACCGCCAGGAAGGCGGCCAGCCAGAAGTAGAGGTCCCGGTTGAGGGACGGGTCCGGGAAATAATCCAGCCGCGGGGGCAGCAGCAATTGCTCCTCGTCCCGCCGGGCCTGGTCCACCGGTTCCTCGTCGAAACCCAGGCGCTGGCGCAGGGTCAGCCGGTGACGGGAGTTGCGGGCGACGATGGCCCCCACCTCCAGCCCCAGCGGCCCACCCGCGGCCCGGAAGAATACCCCCAGGCTCGCGCGTACCGACTCCAGGGTGACGGCGGCATCCGGGTGGTGCGGGTAGCTGGCCGCCCGGGCCGCCCAGCGGTGCCAGCGCCGCCCGACCAGCTCCTCGGGCTCGAGCAACTCGCGCATGGGGCTCAGCCGAAGGTCGCCCGGATGGCCTCCATCAGGCCCTCCTGGACGTCGTCATCATCGGTCAGCGGTGACACCAGGGTGCTTCGCGCCGCCTCCAGTACCGGCATCCCCGCCTGCATCAGGGTGGCGCAGTAGATCAATAGGCGGGTGGAGACCCCTTCCTCCAGATCCTGGCCGCGCATGGCGCGCAGGCGGGCGGCCAGGTTCACGAGGGCGGCACAGCGCTCCCGCGGCAGCCCACTCTCCTGGGCCACGATGTCGCACTCCAACTCCGGCGGTGGGAAGTCGACATCCAGTGCCACGAACCGCTGTCGGGTGCTGGGCTTCAGGGATTTCAGGATGTCCTGGTAGCCGGGATTGTAGGAGACCACCAGCATGAACTCCGGTGGCGCGGCGAGCATCTCTCCGGTGCGCTCCAGCGGCAGTACCCGGCGGTCGTCGGTCAGCGGGTGCAGCACCACGGTGACGTCCTTGCGGGCCTCGACGACCTCGTCGAGGTAGCAGATGCCGCCCTCGCGCACGGCCCGGGTCAGGGGGCCGTCCACCCAGCGGGTCTCGCCGTCCTGGAGCAGGTAGCGCCCCGTCAGGTCCGCGGCGGTGAGGTCGTCATGGCAGGCCACAGTGAACAGCGGCCGCCCCAGTCGGGCGGCCATGTGGCTGACGAAGCGGGTCTTGCCGCAGCCGGTGGGACCCTTCAGCAGCAGCGGTAGGTGGCGCTCCCAGGCCAGCCGGAAGAGCTCGCATTCCGAGCCCACCGGCTCATAGTAGGGGAGCTCCGGCTCGACGGTGTTGTCCTTCAATGGCTCCATGACGCGCGCCCCGCCCGGTGGCTCATTCGGTGCCTGCGGCGATGTTGGCGGTGGCGGGGACCTGCTCGCGGGCACGGCCGAACAGGGAATACACCAGCATCAGCGCCCCGAGTACCACCACGATACCTGCGCCCAGGCGCATGGCGTAGAACAACCCCAGCTGATCCTGGACCTCCATATAGCCCATGCCGAGGACCCGCTGTAGATGGGTCTGGACCACCCCGGCGAAGGTCAGGGTGAAGGTCATGAAGGCCATCGCCGAGGTCATGATCCAGAACGCCCACATGTTGAGCACCTGGTTATAGGGCTGGACCCGCCGCAACTGCGGCATCGCGTAGGTCACGACACCGAGCACCAGCATCACGTAGGCACCGTAGAAGGCGAGGTGTCCGTGGGCGGCGGTCACCTGCGTGCCGTGGGAGTAGTAGTTGACGAAGGACAGGGTGTGCATGAACCCCCATACCCCGGCCCCGAAGAAGGCCATGGTGGCGCAGCCCAGCGTCCAGAGCATGGCCGCCTTGTTGGGGTGATTGCGGCTGCCCTTCCAGAACATGTAGAACGCGAACACCAGCATGGCGAAGAACGGCACCACCTCCAGGGTGGAGAAGATGCTGCCGATGGGCTGCCAGTAGCCCGGGGTGCCGATCCAATAGTAGTGATGGCCGGTGCCGAGCAGCCCGGAGAACAGGGCCAGGCCGACGATGACGTAGAGCCACTTCTCGATGATCTCGCGGTCGACGCCGCTGAGCTTGATCAGCAGATAACCGAGCAAGGCGGCCATGATCAGCTCCCAGACGCCCTCCACCCAGATGTGGACGATCCACCACCAGTAGATCTTGTCCACGGCCAGGTTGGTGGGGTTGTAGAAGGCGAACAGCCAGAACACCGCCGCCAGCCACAGCCCCAGCATCAGCACCATGGTCACCGCCGTGCGCCGGCCTTTGAGCACGGTGAGGCTGGCGTTGTAGAGGAACATCAGAAACGAGACGGTGATCAGCACCTTCACCCAGAACGGCTGCTCCAGGAACTCCCGCCCCTCATGGATCCCGAACTGATAGCTCACCAGGGCGGCCACCCCCGCGACGGCGAAGATCGCCAGCTGCACATAGGCGATGGTGGGGCTGTGGATCTCCGTCTCCGACTCCTCGGGCAGCAGGTAGTAGGTGCAGCCCATGAAGCCGATGAGCAGCCAGACCACCAGCAGGTTGGTGTGGCTCATACGGATGATATGGAACGGCATCGCCTCGGAGAGGAACTCCGGCATCACGTATACGGTGCCGGCGAGGGCGCCGAAGAGCACCTGCAGGATGAACAGCGCCATCGCCAGCGCGAAGAAGGGCAGGGCAACCTTCTGGGTCTCGTATCGCATCGTCTGCGGTCTCCGTACCTGGTGTATCGCCGGGTGCGTGGGTCGGTGTCTCCGGTGCCGGTCTTAGCCCGAGGGGTGGGGCGGCCAGCCCTGGGTGTCGATGGCGTCGGTCCAGCGCAGGAAATCGATCAGCGCGTCCATCTCCTCGTCGGAGATGTCGAACGCCGGCATCTGGCGCCGATCCGGGGCCCCGGTGGGCTGGGCACGGATCCAGCCGGAGAGCGCGGCGCGGGCCCCCTCGGGGTTGTCATGGCCGCCGTAGCGGGTCCAGACGTTGCCGAGCTCCGGGGCGAAGTAACCGCCCTCGCCGAGCAGGGTGTGACAGTTGATGCAGGAGTGCTTCTCCCAGACCTCCTTACCATGGCGCACGGAATCCGTGAGCTCCAGGCTGGCGGTGGACTGGGTGACGGCGTACCAGTGACTGTGCGCGGTGAGCGCTGCGAACAGCAGGAAGAAGAACAGCGAACCGCCGTAGAAGATGTTTCGTGCCGCTGCCTTTGTAAGCCCCTCGCCCATGCCCGCTTCTCCCTTTTCTGGCGATAGTTATCCGCGGCTTCGTTATGCGTAACAGGAAGACAGATGGCCAAAGGAATGTCAACGATGAATGTTAAGGGAGGGGAGCAAGTCACAAGGGTTCAGGGGCAAGGGGGGAGTAGGGCGCATGGAGCGCAGCACAATGCGCCGGGAGGGGCAGCGGGGTACCGCCGGAAAGCGTAGGTAGGGCGCATGGAGCGTAGCGTAACGCGCCGGGACGTTGGCCCGCGCGCCCCGTGGACGGCGGGGTGCGGTCCCGTGGGAATGTTCGCCTGCGAGGCAGGCTCCTACTGGGCCTGGACTTGGAGCTGTTGACCGGGCCGGAGGTAGTCGCCGCGGTCGATGCCGTTCCAGCGGCGCAGGTCGGCGACGCGGACATCGAACTCCCGGGCGATGCGATAGAGGGAATCGCCCTTGCGTACCGTATAAACGGAACCATCGGCGCCGCCGGTCTCGCCACTGCCCTGGCGAATGCGCAGGGTATCCCCGGGCTGGAGGACGGTGTCCGGGGAGATCTGGTTCCAGGCGGCGAGCTGATCGACGCTGACGTCGTAACGCCGGGCCACCGCCCAGAGGCTGTCGCCGGGCTGTACCTCGTGCTGCAGCGCTCGCTCGCCGCCACCTCCCCGCCCGGCGAGGCGCTGGCCCTGCGCGGGACGGCCGCTCGCCGGGACCACCAGCTCATCGCCCACACGAATCAGGCTGCCATTCAGATCGTTCAGGTCGCGGAGCATGGCGACACTGGTGTGGTAGCGATCGGCGATCTCGTCGAGGGTGTCACCACGCGCCACCTCGTGGCGCTGCCAGCGCATGCGCTCGCTCGGGGCGCGGGCGGCGAGCCCCTGGCGGAAGCGCTCTGCCCGCTGGGCCGGGACCACCAGCCGGTGGGGGCCCTCCGGCGGTGTCGCCCATCGGTTGTAGCCCGGGTTCAGCCGATACAGGGCGTCGGTGGAGATCCCGGCCAGGTCGGCGGCGAGGGAGAGATCCATCTGCCCCTCGAGCTCCACCGTCCGGATCGCGGGCTCGTTGGGTATCTCGGGCAGCGTGATGCCATGGGCCTCGGGTTCCGCGATGAGGTCGCGGACGGCCAGTAGCCGCGGCACGTAGGCCTCGGTCTGGGCCGGCAGGTCCAGATGCCAGAAGTCGGTGGGCTGGCCGCGGCTGGCATTGCGCTCGATGGCCCGCTTCACCGTCCCCTCGCCGGCGTTGTAGGCCGCGATGGTGAGCAACCAGTCGCCGTCGAAGTAGTCGTTGAGGTAGGCGAAATAGTCGAGCGCGGCCTCGGTGGAGGCCACCAGGTCGCGCCTGCCGTCATACCACCAGTTGCGCTGCAGCCCGAAGTGATCCGCCGTGGTGGGGACGAACTGCCACAGCCCGGCGGCATGGCCCCGGGAATAGGCCGACGACTTGTAGGCGCTCTCGATCACCGGGATCAGCGCGAGCTCCATGGGCAGGTCGCGGGCATCGATCTCTTCGGCGATATAATGCAGAAACGGCCGCGCGCGCTCCCCCACCGTCCCCAGGTATTCCGGCATGTCGGTGTAGCGCTGCATCTCGCGGCCTACCGCTGCGCGCTCGTCTTCGGGCATGGCAAAGCCGTCACGCAGCCGGTCCCACACATCCTCTGGCGCCGAGACCGCCTCGGTGGTATCGCGGTCAACGGGTCCGCTCTGGCTCCGTGGCCAGTAGTCCGCGCTGCGCTGGCGGCGCAGGATCTCCGCGGTCTCCAGCGATGGTCCGATATCGGCATGCACCAGCTCGCCATCGCCCCCGGCGGTGCCCTCGTCGGTCGGGTTGACCGAGCACGCGCTCAGCACGAAGCAGGCCACCAGAGGCAGCACGGCGGTTGAACGCATTGTTATTGTCCCCTTTTCAGCGGCCCGTCACCGTCAGAATCGATCCTTCCAGGCACGAACGGCGGCGAACACCGCTACCGGGTCGGGCAGCGCCTGCCCCGTGTGCCCCTCGGCGCCTTGCCGGACGCTGTCGACGTCGCAGCGCAGGAACGGATTGGTGGCCCGCTCCTCGGCGATCGTTGACGGTAGCGTGATTTCCCCGATCTCCCGCGCGGCGCGCACCCCCTCGAGGCGCTCCTGGAGCGCGGTGTTATCCGGTTCCACCGCCGCGGCAAAACGGAGGTTGGCCAGGGTGTACTCGTGGGCGCAGTAGACCCGGGTGTCGCCGGGAAGGCCCGCGAACCGGGACAGTGACGCGTGCATCTGCTCCGGTGTGCCCTCGAACAGCCGGCCGCAGCCCCCGGCAAACAGGGTGTCGCCGCAGAACAGCATGCCGTTGCCGTAATAGGCGATGTGGCCGGCGGTGTGGCCCGGGCATTCGATTACAGCGAATTTCAGTCCAAAGCCTTCCGGACGGACGGTGTCCCCACCGGCGACGGCATGGGTGCGGCCCGGGATGCGCTCGCCGGCCGGTCCCCATACCGGCACGTCCCATCCCGCCAGCAACGCCTCCACGCCACCCACATGGTCCGGGTGGTGGTGGGTGATCAGGATCCCCGCCAGGCTCAGACCGCGTCGGCACAGGGTCTCCTGCACCGGAGCGGCATCGCCGGGGTCCACCACCAATGCGCGGTGGCTATCGGCATCCGCCAGCATCCAGATATAATTGTCTGAAAATGCCGGAATCGCGAATACGTCGGTCATGGCGCGGGAGGATAACCCGTGACCACCGGCAGCACCAAATGTCGCCTCGCGGCGACGACCGCGCTATCCTCGAGGCGGAGGTGAGCCATGAGCGAATCCCTCAACCGCTGGTTCCGGAGCCCCCTTGGCCGCGAGCTCATGCAGGCCGAGTGCCGCATGGTGAGCCGCCGTCTTACCGGCACCCATGCCCGCAGCGTGGTCCAGATCGGTGCCTATGGCTGCGGCCAGCGTCCCGCGCTGTTCGGCGACGTCCGCCACTGGTTGCTGGACCGCTGGCCCGGTGGGCCGGTGGACGTGGCCGCTGACCCCGGAGACCTGCCCCTGGAGAGCGCCAGCGTCGACGCCCTGATGCTGGTCCATCAGCTGGAGTTCAGCGAGGATCCGCACCAAGTGCTGCGCGAGGCCGAGCGGGTGCTGGCACCGGAGGGGCGGCTGTTGGTGCTCGCCTTCAACCCGGTGAGCCTTTGGGGCCTGCGCCGGGTGCTCGGCGTGCTCGGCGCGGGGGATCCGCCATGGGCGGGGCACTATTTCGGGCGGCTGCGCATCAACGACTGGCTGCGCCTGCTCGGCCTGGCCATCGAGCGGCGCGAGGGCGTGTTCTGCCGCCCGCCGGTGGCGCGCGCGCGAACCCTGGAATGGCTTGCGCCGCTGGAACGCCTCGGTCCAGGCTATGCCCGCCTCTTCGGCGGCGTCACGTTGATTGTCGCCCAGAAGCACGTCGCCGGGATGACACCGCTGCTGCCTCAGGAGCGGCCCCGGCTCAAGGTCATCGACGGCGGGCTGGCCGGCGCCTCGCGGGTGCGCGCGGGCGACGCCGCCCGTACCGCGCACAAGGGAACGGACGCGTGAGCCGAGTGGAGATCTATACCGATGGCGCGTGCCGGGGCAATCCCGGCCCCGGCGGCTGGGGTGCGGTGCTGCGCTACGGCGAGCATGAGCGCGAGCTCTGGGGCGGCGAGCCGGAGACCACCAACAACCGCATGGAGCTGACCGCGGCGATCGAGGCACTGGCCAGCCTAAAGCGCCGTTGCGAGGTGGACCTCACCACCGACTCCGAGTACCTGCGCAAGGGGATCACCGAGTGGCTGCCCAACTGGAAGCGCCGGGGCTGGCGTACCAGTGCGCGCAAGCCGGTGAAGAACGCCGACCTCTGGCAGCGCCTCGACGAGCTGGCCGGCGAGCACACCGTGCACTGGCACTGGGTCCGGGGCCATACCGGGCATGCGGAGAATGAGCGCGCCGACGAGCTGGCCAATCGCGGCATCGACGAACTGCGGGAGACGACCCCGTAGGGGCGCGCTTCGCGCGCGAAGGTTCGCCTCCTTCGCCTGCCTCGCAGTAGTAGTAGGGCGGATGGAGCGCAGCGAAATCCGCCGCAGAGGCGGGTCACGACCCGTGCCTAACCCAACGGAACCAGGGGAGCGAATGCGCCAGATCGTATTGGATACCGAGACCACCGGCCTGGAGACCGCCGACGGCCACCGCATCATCGAGGTCGGCTGCTACGAGCTCAACTACCGCCGGCCCACCGGCCGCACCTTCCATTACTACCTCAACCCGGACCGGGAGGTGGACGTTGGTGCCCAGGAGGTCCACGGCATCACCAATGGATTCCTGGCGGACAAGCCCCGCTTCGGCGAAATCGCCCAGGCCTTCATCGATTTCATCCGCGATGCCGAGCTCGTCATCCACAACGCCCCTTTCGACGTGGGCTTCCTGGACTATGAGCTCTCGCTGCTGGGCGAGGCCTGGGGGCGGGTCAATGACTACGCCACGGTGCTCGATACGCTGACCATGGCCCGGGAGATGCACCCGGGCCAGCGCAACTCCCTGGATGCCCTGTGCAAGCGCTACGAGGTGGACAACAGCGGCCGCGAGTTCCACGGCGCGTTGCTCGACGCGCAGATCCTCGCCGACGTCTACCTGGCGATGACCGGCGGCCAGGCGGCCCTGTCGCTGGCCACCCACGGCGGTGGCGGGGAGGACGGCGCCGACCCCGAGGCGATACGCCGGCTGCCAGCGGACCGTCCACGGCTCGCCGTCGTCACCGCGAGCGAGTCCGAGCGGGCCGCCCACGAGGCCTGGCTGGAACGCCTCGACGAGGCCGCCGGGGGGCCGTGCCTGTGGCGACAACTGGAGATGGAGCCAGTGGCGGAGAGTGGCGAATGAGCACCCGTCTGCGCGCGCCCGTCGAGGCCATTACCTTCGACCTGGACTATACCCTCTGGGAGCTCGAGGGGGTCATCGAGCACGCCGAGCGGCGCGCCTACGCCTTCCTGGACCGGCATTTCCCGGCCGTCACCGCCGCGCTCTCGCTGGAGGAGGTCCTTGCCCTGCGCGGCCGGACCGCCGACGACCGCCCGGAGTTGCTGCACAATGTCACCGCCCTGCGGCACGAAGTCTTCCGCCGTGCCGGTCGCGCCGGCGGCTACGACGGCAAGGCCTTGGAGGAGCTGGTGGAGCGCACCTTTGCCGAGTTCCTGGACGCCCGCCATGAGGTGGTCCTCTTCGACGACACCATCCCGGTGCTGGACTGGCTGCGGGGGCAGGGCCTGCGGGTAGGGGCCATCACCAATGGCAACGCCGAGGTCCACCGCCTGGGCCTGGATGGCTACTTCGACTTCGCGCTCTCCGCTATGGAGGTGGGTGCCGCCAAGCCCTCCCACCTGGTCTTCGAGGCGGCCCGCGGCCGTGCCGGTGTGCCCATGGGGCATATCGTGCACGTGGGCGACGAACCCTCCACGGACGTCATCGGCGCCGCCACCGCCGGCATGCAGCCGGTCTGGTTCAACCGCCACGGGGCGTCGTGGCCCGCCGACGAGGTGCCGCGCACGCCCTGTGTCGAGCTCTCTTCACTGACTGAGTTGCGCGATCAGCTCGCGGAGGTGCTGGGATGAGCGCCACCGTTACCGACACCAGCGTCGCCCCGCCACCGGCGGACGAGGACACACCGATCCGGGTCGGCGTCAGCGCCTGCCTGCTCGGCCAGGAGGTCCGCTTCGATTCCGGCCACAAGCGGGATCGCTTCGTCAGCGACGTCCTCAGCCAGTACTTCGAGATGATCCCGGTCTGCCCGGAGGTGGCCATCGGGCTGGGGACACCGCGCCCGCCCATCCGCCTGGTCGGGGAGCCGGCGCATCCGCGGGCGGTGGGTACCCGCGATGCCGCCAACGATGTCACCGATGCACTGGCCGAGTACGGTCGCACCATGGCCCGCGAGCTCGCCGGCATCAGCGGCTACATCCTCAAGAGCAAGTCGCCGAGCTGCGGCATGGAGCGGGTCAAGGTCTACAACGACGCCGGCAATCCCGTGGGCAGCGGCACCGGCATCTACGCCGCCGAGATCATGGCCGACAATCCCATGCTGCCGGTGGAGGAGGAGGGGCGGCTCAACGACCCGGTGCTGCGGGAGAACTTTATCGAGCGCATCTACGCCTACCACCGCTGGCAGCGAATGATGGCGGAGGGCGTCAGCGCCGAGGCCCTGGTGGACTTCCATACCCGCCACAAGCTCATCCTCATGGCCCACGGCCCGGAGCGGATGCGTGCCCTCGGTCGGCTGGTAGCCCGCGCCGGCAGCGAACCGGTGGAGGAGTTGGCGGAGGAGTACGGCCAGGCCTTTATGCAGGCGCTGCGCTACCGTGCCACCCGGCGGCGGCACACCAACGTCATGCAGCACATCATGGGGTATCTCAAGACGGTGCTGGATACCGGCGACAAGGCGGAGCTCGTGGCGCTCATCGAGGACTACCGCCAGGGGCGGGTGCCGCTGATCGTGCCGGTGACGTTGCTGCGCCACCACTTCCGCCGCCACCCCGAGCCCTACATCGACCGCCAGCTCTACCTCACCTGGCAGCCGGCGGGGCTGTCGCTATGGAATCACATCTGAGGGACCGACATGACGGAACGCCGCTTCGGACTCATCGTCATCGGCGACGAGCTGCTCTCCGGCAAGCGCCAGGACAAGCACTTCCCCAAGCTCGTCACCCTGCTCCACGCCCGCGGCCTGGAGCTGTCCTGGGTGCACTTCATCGGTGATGACCCGGCGCTCATCCAGCGCACCCTCGGTGAGACCTTCGCCAGCGGCGACATCGTCATCAGCTGCGGCGGCATCGGCGCCACCCCCGACGATCGCACCCGCGAATGCGCCGCCGCGGCGCTCGGTGTGCCCCTGGCGCGCCATCCCGACGGCGTCGCCGAGCTGGAGGCCCGCTTCGGCCGGCCGATCAAGCCCGATCAGCGCCTGCGCCTAGTGGACTTCCCCCAGGGCTCGACCATCATCCCCAACCCGGTGAACCGCGTCCCCGGCTTCGCCATCCGCGAGCACTACTTCGTCCCCGGCTTCCCGAATATGGCCTGGCCGATGATGGAGTGGGTGCTGGATGTTCGCTACCCGCAGCTCCACGCCCCCGGCAGCCGGGTGGAGCAAGCCATCAGCGTGGACGGGGCGAAGGAGAGCGACGTCATCCCGCTGATGGAGCGCTTCGTCGAAGGGCATCCCGAGCTGCGCTTGTCCTGCCTGCCGAGCACCGAGCCCCACGGTTTCCGCCTGGAGCTCGGCCTGCGCGGCCCGGCCGACGCCGTCGCTGCCGGGATGGAGGAGATCCGCGCCGAGGTCGAGCGCCTCGGTTTCGCCTGGACCCCCGTCACCCCACCGCCCGAAGAGGACGGCTCCCCGGTGTAGGTCGGCACCCGCCGAAGGCGGATGCCGACGTCCCGCTGTGCGGCCGCTGTGCCGAGCCGGCATTGGGCGCGGTATCGGCCCGGATGTCGGGTGCCGCCTGCGGCGGAACCCGACCTACGCGCCTGTCGCCGCCGGGATGGAGGAGATCCGCGCCGAGGTCGAGCGCCTCGGTTTCGCCTGGACCCCCGTCACCCCACCGCCCGAAGAGGACGGCTCCCCGGTGTAGGTCGGCACCCGCCGAAGGCGGATGCCGACGTCCCGCTGTGCCGCCGCGGGGCCGCGCCGGCATTGGGCGCGTTATCGGCCCGGATGTCGGGTGCCGCCTACGGCGGAACCCGACCTACCCGCCTGTCGCCGCCGGCATGGAGGAGATCCGCGCCGAGGTCGAGCGCCTCGGTTTCGCCTGGACCCCCGTCACCCCACCGCCCGAAGAGGACGGCTCCCCGGTGTAGGTCGGCACCCGCCGAAGGCGGATGCCGACGTCCCGCTGTGCGGCCGCGGGGCCGCGCCGGCATTGGGCGCGGTATCGGCCCGGATGTCGGGTGCCGCCTGCGGCGGAACCCGACCTACGCGCCTGTCGCCGCCGGCATGGAGGAGATCCGCGCCGAGGTCGAGCGCCTCGGTTTCGCCTGGACCCCGGTCACCCCGCCGCCCGACGACGACGGCCCCCCGGTGTAGGTCGGCACCCGCCGAAGGCGGATGCCGACACCTTCCCCTGCCGAAGACGACGTCTTTCACGTGTTCGTCCGTGTCACTCTTGGCCCACGTCGGCCGGAAGATCGGGTTCCGTCTGGCCCCAGTCTGGCGGGTAAAGGCCGTCCCGCACATAGCCGTGAAAGCTCGACCACGGCCACCACTTGGGTGCTGGCGCAAGATCGTGCTTCACCGGGTTGTAGTGAATGTAGTCGACGTGGTCTCGCAGATCCTTCTCGTTCCGGATCAAATGCTCCCAGAACCGGCCCTGCCAGATACGTGCCCCATGGCCACGCCGCGTCACGTGCCGTTTGATGAGGCGCCACCGGAGGGAGAAATCCGCGTCGCCGGCAGGCAGGGTCCAGATGCAGTGAAGATGATCCGGCAGCAGCACGATCGCGTTGAGTCGAAAGGGATGCCTACCTTGCACGCGGCGCATCGCATCACCCAGGTTTCGACGGATGGCGGCGTCCGCCAAGCGTGGGTGCCGCTCGTGGGTGACCACCGTGAAGAAATAACAGCCGCCCGGCGTCCGGGCCCGTCGGTAGCGCATAGTCGATCCTCCATGATCCGCAACAGCCGTTCCGTCGGCTCACCGTGCCCAGCGCGGTCATGATCGCCCGTCAGCCCGGACAATGGAAGGAGCGGCGCGGCGGCAGCGTGGGTGACCTCCGGCACCGGGGGAATGCGTTTGGGGTATAACGTCGGGTGCCGCCTACGGCGGAATCCGACCTACGTGCTGGACCCCGGCCACCTCGCCGCCCGACGAGGAGGTCCCCCGGTGTAGGTCGGCACCCGCCGAAGGCGGATGCCGACGTCCCGCTGTGCCGCCGCGGGGCCGCGCCGGCATTGGGCGCGGTATCGGCCCGGATGTCGGGTGCCGCCTACGGCGGAACCCGACCTACCCGCCTGTCGCCGCCGGGATGGAGGAGATCCGCGCCGAGGTCGAGCACCTCGGTTTCGCCTGGTTCCCCGTCACGCCGCCGCCCGACGAGGACGGCCCCCCGGTGTAGGTCGGCACCCGCCGAAGGCGGATGCCGACGTCCCACCGTGCCGCTGCGGGGGCGCGCCGGCATTGGGCGCGGTATCGGCCCGGATGTCGGGTGCCGCCTACGGCGGAACCCGACCTACCCGCCTGTCGCCGCCGGGATGGAGGAGATCCGCGCCGAGGTCGAGCACCTCGGTTTCGCCTGGTTCCCCGTCACGCCACCGCCCGACGAGGACGGCCCCCCGGTGTAGGTCGGCACCCGCCGAAGGCGGATGCCGACAGTCCTAACCCGCCGAGGGCTCGGTGGCCGGGCCCGTGGCAGGGTCGGTGCCCTCCAGGCGGAGGTAGGCCTCCAGCTCGTCGCGGATCTCGTCGGTGATGCGCTCGGGGTGGGTGATGCGCATGTAGAAGATGGTGAAGTAGATCACCTTCACCGAGGTCACCAGCCGCTCGAAGACCGCACTCACCACCTTGCTCACCCAGAACGCGATGAGCGCGGGCAGCCAGCTGAAGTGCAGCGGCCCTTCCGAGAGCCAGGTGGTGGCCTCCGGGCCCAAGGCCTCGCGGAGGGAGCCGGCGTGGAAGGCCGGCACGGCGTCGCCCACCCAAAGGCCGAGGACCACCGCCGTGGCCGCGGCGATTAGATATAGCGGTGCCATCAGCGTGCCCACCGCCCGGGCCGCCAGATCGATGCCGAACACGCCCATCAGCGTCTCCGGCACCTGCTCACGCAGGCCCTTCATCCGCTCGATGCCGTCGCGCAGGCGCAGCCCGTCCACCGCCACCGCCGGCAGCAGGTAGTGGTTGACCAGGTCCCACACCTCGGTGAGCCCGGCTAGCAGGGCGCTCACCAGCGAGCCCATCAGCCCCTGTTTCTCCCCGCTCTGGCGCCGTCCCTGCCACGCGACGTAGGCGAAGATCATGTCCAGCAGCGCTAACCGCCGGTAGCTGCCCTTGAGCTCGCCGACGCGCTCGCCGGCCGCCTCCGGCGTAGTGGGCCGCCCCTGCACACTCTCGGCGACCAGCCAGCTCTGGCGGATCTCCAGGCGGTTGTAGAAAAAGTACTTGTAGAAAAACAACGCCACGGCCAGCAGCAGGAGCAGGGTGCCCAGCCCGCCGCGGTCCACGGCAATGGCGGTGATCGCGGCGAAGAACACGCACACCAGCACGGCCGCATAGACCGCCATGAACACCCACGGACGGACGATGCCCGGGTTGCGGCCAACGATGGTGAAGGTGTGCTTGAGCAGGTAGGCGAGTTGCTGGAGGCGCTCGCCGATGCCCGGTCTCCGGAGGTTTTGCATGTCGTGGTCCCGCCGCTGGTCTTGGGTCAGGTCACAGTGCCGGAGCCGACCTTACAGGAACCTTAAACGGCGCCGAACCTAGGCCATAGCACTCGGCCTGGCGCTCACCGCCTGGTACCAGCGCCGGGCGTTGGGGAGCGTCTCGTCGGGCTCGATGTGGAGCGCGCGGGCGGCGAAGTCCAATGTCACCAGCGCGGTGATATCCGCCACCGAGAATGTGGCGCCGGCGACGAACTCCTGGCCCTCGAGGCGTGCGTCCAGATCGGAGAGGAAGTTCCGGTAGCGCTGCGTACCACGCTCCACCAGTGCCTCGATCTGCGGCACGGGGTGAGGGCCGGGGAGGGCGCGGTCCTTGAAACCCGGCAGCTTGTTGCGGAAGGCCTCCATCACCGCCAGATAGCCATCCAGCTCCACCCACCGGTCGGCGGCACGGATCAGCGCCTGGCCGCGCGCGTCCGTGCCCATCAGCGCGGGCTTCGGGTGAAGGGCCTCGAAATAGGTGCAGATGGCCTCGCTGTCGGCGATGCAGGTGCCGTCGTCGAGCTCCAGCACCGGCACCGTGCCGTAAGGATTCTTGCACCGGAACGCCTCGGAGAAATGCTCGCCGCTGCGGAGATCCACCTCTTGCATGGGTACCTCCAGGCCCTTTTCGGCGAGGAACATCCGCACCCGGCGCGGGCTCGGCGCGGTCTGGCAGGTATAGAGCAGCATCAAATCCTCCCCTTGTTGTTGGCGGACGGCTCCCATGGAACCCCAAAGCGCCGGGGAAGGGAAGCCGGTGGGATTGAAACCGCCCGGCGCAGCCGCTACTCTCCCGGCGATGTCGTTCCAGGGAGGGAACGGCGAAGGAAGGTATGCCATGGATGGAACCCAACCCCGCGGGAACCGGCGGATCCTCGTCCGCCTGTGTGTCGTCCTTTCGCTGATGGCGGCCTGCCTCGCCTCTGCCGATGCCGCCGAAACGGTGGAATGGCTGCAGGGCCGGCTCGGGTCGGACGGGCGGATCCACGCCCCCGGTGACATGGCGACTCCCTTTCAGTCCACCGCCGAGGCGGTGCGTGCCCTGGCAGCGGAGACGCCGGACTGGCCCGGGCTGGATGACGCGGGTGCCTACCTCGATGGCGATCCCCACGCCACTACCACGCGCCTGGCCCGCCGTGTGCTCGCGCGCCGCGCCGTCGGCACCGATGCCGGGGCGGTGATCACGCGCCTGCTGGAACAGCAGAACCGTGACGGCGGATTCGGTGAGCGCAGGGGCTTCCACTCCACGGCGCTCGACACGGCGCTGGCCCTGGAGGCATTGGCGGTGAAGGGGGGTGGCAATGGTGAGGCGATTGCGGGCGCCGTTTCCTTCCTGGCGGCCGCGCAGGGTGAAGGCGGCGGATGGCCGTTCGCGGAGGGGCAACCCGCCTCCGTCTATGTGACCGCCCGTGTTGTTGCTGCCCTGTGGCCAGCGCGCCGACAGCTCGACGTTGCGGGCCTGATCGGCCGCGCCCGCGATTTCCTGTTGGGTGAGCGCGACCCTGGCGGCGGCTGGGGCAATACCTTGGATACCGCCATGGTGCTCGCGGCCCTGGCGCCTACGACGCCCGACCGGGATCCGCTCGAGGCCGATGGGCAACGCCTCGAAGACGCGCGCTTGGCCAATGGCAGCTGGGACGACGACGTCTTCCTAACCGCGCTCGCCTTGCGGGCGCTGGCTGCCGCTGCCGCCCCCTATGCGGACTTCGGGGTCATCGACGGCCGGGTGATTGATGGCGAGACCGGGGCGTCACTGCAGGGGGTGGCGGTCCGGCTCGACGGGGGCGCTGGCCACGCGGGTGCCACGAACGGGCAGGGTCGGTTCCGACTGGCGGACATTCCTCCCGGTTCCTACGAGTTGTCGCTGGCGCGCGAGGGATATCGGGAGGTCAGCACGGCGATCGCTGTGCGTGCCGGCAGCCGCATCGACATGGGCACCCTGCGTCTGCTCCGCGCGGCCGGCGACATGGACACCACCACCGTTACCGGTCGCGTCACCCGCGCCGATAACGGCGACCCCATCCGCGGGGTGATGGTGGGCGTGGTCGGGACGAGCCATCGTTCCGAGACCGACGCGGATGGCCGCTATCAAATCGACAGCCTGCCGCCGGGCGAGGTGACGCTCAGCGCTGAAAGGGCCGGGTTTCGTGGCGCGGAGGCTAGCGCCAAGCTGGTCGCCGGCCAGGTTTCCGTGTTCTCCCCCGCCCTGCGGCAGGCGGCGTCGCGCGGCGTCACCATTCGCGGTCGCGCCGTGCGGCAGGACGACGGCACCCCCGTGGAGGAGGTGCTCGTGACGGTGGCGCGGGACGGGACGACCCTGGCCGAGCGTCGTACCGATGCCACCGGTGCCTACCGCATTGAGGGCTTGTCGCCCGGGGCGTTCTCCCTCACTGCGGAGCACGGCGATTATTGGCCGGTGAGCGCCGCAGCTACTGGCGGGGAACAGGCGGTGCTGCAATTCTCGCCGGAGCTCCGCTCGATTACGGAGGAGCCCCCGCCGGTGAAGCGGACGGGCGGTGTCCGTCTCGTGGTCCGAGATGCCGTCAGTGGCCAGACCCTCGAAGGGGCGGAGGTCACGGTCTCTGCCGTTGACGGGGCCCATTCCGGGCGCACCAACGCGGAGGGCGAGCTGCTGCTGGACGGCCTTCCCGCCGGAGCCGCCACGTTGGTCGTCTCCGCCTCCGGCTTCCGCGAACGTACCGCCAGCATGGAGATCCCCGCGGGCGCGGTCCTAGTGCTCGGGGAGGTCGCCCTGCGTCCTGTTGGCCAGGGGGATAAGGCCGATGTCTCCGGTCGCGTGATCGACGCGGCTCACGGAGAGCCCCTGAGGGGCGTACGGGTAGAGGCCGTCTTTGGCGGGGAGACGGAATCCATGGAGACCCCCGCCGATGGCCGCTTTGCCTTGTCCGGGCTCGACGGCGGCGCGGGCCGTCTGCGGTTGTCGCATCCCGGCCATGAGCCGGTGGAGCTCGGCCTCATCCTTATCCCGGGACGGGAAAACGACACGGGTGACCTGCGTATGCGTCCGGCAGCGGTCACCGAGCTCCGTCCGGACTTGGTGGTGGAGTCCTTGGACGCCTCCGCGCTGCGGCACGACCCGCAGACGCTTGCTGTGGACGGCACCATAGAGGTCGGGGTCGGCAATGCCGGTAGCGCATCGGCCGACGCGCCGGTGGAGGTGCTCGTCTACCGCGATACCGATGCCGACGGCGCCTTTGACCCGGACACCGATAAGCTGCTCGGGGCAGACCTCCTCGCGGTCGGACCCGACACTGGCGAGGTCGCCACCCTTCGGGTGCCGGTGGACGGGCAGCTGCCCTTTCGGGACGCGCCCGTGCGCGTCTGGGTCGATAGCGGCGAGGCCCATGTTGAGCTTGATGAGGCTAACAACCACGCCTCGAGTGCCGGTAGCTGTGGTGCCGACGAGGACGGTGTGGTGGTGGACCTGGCCATGTGCATGGACGGCTCAGGGAGTGTGAGCGGCTCCGACTTCCAGCTGCAACTGGAGGGTACCGCCGCGGCAGTCGAGAATCCCGACGTATTTCCCCACGACGGTTCAGTGCGATTGACCGCTCTGCAGTTCTCCAGCGGGACTCGCCTGGAAATCGCGCCGACACCGATCACGCGGGAGAGTGCTCCAGAGGTGGCGGAGCGTATCCGGGATATCCGCAAGCGTGGCGGTGGCACCAGCATCCATAGCTGTATTAAAAACGCCACCGCGACGCTTCAAGAGGCCACACCGGCCAGCGCCATCCAGGTGATCGACGTCTCCACCGACGGCCGATCCAGCCAGGGGGCCGCTGAGCGTGCCGCGGCAGACGCCCGTGACGCCGGCATCGATACCCTTAACGCCATCGGCGTGGGCAGCGGCATCGACGAAGGCCTGCTCGAGGCCATCGTTTTCCCGAAACCGCCCGGTGGGCGGCGCGGCTTCGTCGAGTTGATCGACGAGTACGCCGGCTACGAGGAGGCAATATTCGCCAAGGTGGACCGAGAGGTGCGGGTAATCGATCTGACCGTTGGGGGCCTTGCCGTGGCGGACGGTGGTGCCGACGATTCGGTTTCCGTGTCCATGGTGATCGGCAATGCGGGCAGCGGTGACTCTCCAAGTGATGTCGCTGTGCGTCTTCACGCCTTCAACGTCGACGGTGACAGGGTCTGGGAGGATGACCTGACGGTCGGTGCTCTTCCGGCCGGGGCCTTTCAGCGCGTCGTTCATGCCGCTGACCTCCCGCCTGGCGCCCATAGCGTGACCGCCGTCATCGATCCAGCCGAAGAGGTCACGGAGTGCAACCGCGGCAACAATAAGGTCGAGTCGACGGTCGGCACACACCTGGGCGCCCTGAGTCTCGAAACCGACGCGGATACCTACCGCCCGGCCAGTGAGGTGGGGATTACCGTGACCTTGCGTAACGAGGGGGCCCTGCAAGGCCGCTTCCGGCCGGTGCTGCGGGTGGCGGATGGCGCGGGTACGACGGTGACGGAGCTCGCTGACCCCGGCGCCTACCACTTGGCCCCGGCAGAGAGCACGGAGTTGTCCCTGTCCTGGCCCGCTGGCGACCGTTTGGCCGGCGCGTACCGGGTCTCCGGTGTCCTGCTGGATCGCGACGGAGAAACGGTGGATCAGGCCGTGGCGCCGTTCCGGATCGTCCATGGCGACCTCGCGCAGCCCCTCGCTACCCTCGACCTCGGCAGCGACCGCCCCGTGTACCACGTCTCTGACGAGGTGCTGTTGGAAAGCCTCGTCAACAATGACACCGGTAATACCATGATCCGCGACGCCGAGCTGCGGATCACCGTCACCGGGCCCGGGGATAGGATCGTCTTTACCACGAAGGGGAGGGTGTCCGCCCTGGGGCCGTCGGCGCAACGCCGGTTGTTTGACGAGTTGGTCCTCGAGGGGGCAGAGGAGGGTGTCTACCGGGCGCAAGGTGAGCTCATCAGTGACTCCGACACGCTGCTCGCCGGCGCCGTCACTGAGTTCGAGGTCGCGGCGGAGCCGGACCGCGCCATTGTCGGCAAGGTGGACGTCATCCCCGGCGACGCCCCCGGCGAACCATCGGCCTGCCGGTTCACAGTCCGCAACCATGGGCCCACCGACTTCCCCGCCCTTGCAGTCCGCTATCTCCAGGCGGACGCGGAGCAGGCGCGGTCCAGACGGCTCGCCACGGCGACGCTTGAGCTTTTGGCCGGGGAGGCCCACGAGGAAACCCATCCCGCGACCGCATGGAGCGGAAACGCGGAAGGGCACCACTGCGTGCTCCGGGCCCGTGTTGGAAGCCGCTGGCGAACGCTCGATTACGCCCGATTGCCGGTGCGGAAGGCCCCGGTGGCGGTGGATGTCGCGAACGGCCCCGCGCTGGCGGCGCTGGTGGCCGCGTTGGCATTGATGGCCTTGTTTAGCGGACGGGGAGGTCGCCTCGGCAACGGGGCAGGTAGTGGTGGGGGGAGCGGCCGAAGCCGCTAGCGTGCAGGAATCAACCCCAGGGAAGGGATGCCATGAACAGCCTGTTTGCCATGGATTCGGGCACCGCGCCCCGCTGGATGCGGGCGGTGGCCTTCGTCGTTGCAGTGGCCTTTGCCAGCCTTGTCCTACAGCCCACAGCCGTAGCCGCCAGGGATGTCCTTTCCGGCATGGACGACACCGTCCGGTCCCTCCCGGCCGGGGTGGATCTGCCCGCGGTCCTGGAGCGGACCCGAAAGCTGCTGGAATCGGTGCGCGCCGGCCTCGATAGCGGTGTTTCCACGGAAACCGCGGAGGCGGCGCTCGCTGATCTGCGGGGCCGGCTGCATCGCCTGGACCGCCGGGAGATGGAGTCCTTTCGCGCCCTGGGAAGGCGGTTGGAGGAGCGGGGTTACTCGCCCGATCTCCTCGCGCGGCACGAGGATACGGTTCGCTCGTACCGCGCTGAAATGGATGCCCTGCTAGGGACTCTGGAGGCCCTCGAGAAGGCGCGTACGGTGGCGGACAAGCGACGGGTCCTCCGCGATATGGAGTTCGAGGCGCGGCAGGGGCTGACAACGCACCAACGCCGTAAACCCAACACGCCCGAACCGCCGCTGCCCCACCACAGCCGACAGCCGGCCCCGGACAACTTGCCGCGTATCGACAAAGAACAGTTCGAGGCGCAGTCGGGAAAGTCCGCTGGCGGCAGGGCGCTCTCACTCAATGACATGGCGATCACGGACGCACATGGCGGTGGCGGGGAAGGCGATTTCCTCGGGGAAACCATAGAGGTGGCCCTTACCGATGCGGTCCGTGAGCGGGCCGCGGCCCTGGGTCATGACCCGGTGGCGATCTACCACTGGGTGCGCAACCGGGTCCAATGGATCCCTTCGTGGGGTGCGCTCCAGACCGCCGCCGACACGCTGTCGAGCCGGCGCGGCAATGCCATGGACATCGCCGGCCTGACGATCTCGTTGCTACGTGCCTCCGGCATACCCGCCCGATATGTCCACGGCACGATCGATGTGCCGGCGGATCGGTTCCGGAACTGGGCCGGTGGATTCTCCGACATCCATGCGGCTATGGACTACGCAGCCTCCGGGGGCATCCCGGTCACGGGGCTCGCTAGTGGTGGCGAGGTCACCCATGTGCGCATGGAGCACGTCTGGGTGGAAGCCAAGCTCGACTACCTCCCCTCCCGGGGCGCGGTGAACCGTGAGCCCGATAGCTGGGTGGCCGTGGGGCCGAGCTTCAAGCAGTACGACTATCGCGATGGCCTCGACGTCCTATCCATCGCAGGGCTCGACGCGGAGGCCCTGGGCGGGGCCTTCGCCGACAGTGGCGAGATCGATGAACAAGAAGGCTGGGCGCGCGATCTCGAGCCCGCCATCGTCGAGGATGCCCGCGACCAAGCCGAAGAAGCACTTCGCGAGTATGTCGAGAACCGGATGAACGATCCCGCCGTCGGCGATATCGTCGGCGGTCGACGGGTCATCGTCGAGGAGTTCCCGGCGGTACCGTCCTCACTGCCCAATCGCATCGTCACCCGCGGCGCGGTCTACGCCGAGCTCCCGGACGAGCTACGCCCCCGGCTTACCCTCGGCATCGGCACGGACGTCACCAATCGTCCCCTGCACAGTGAGCGCTTCCCGTGGGCGGCCCTGAACAACCGGCGGGTGACCCTGTCATTCCGGCCAGCCTCCGACGATGACCGCAGGGCCCTCGAGGAGATGGTCTCTCAAGGCGATCCCGGCGATTCCCCTTCACTTCCGGAATCCATACCCGCCTACCTGATCCGCGTCATCCCGGAAATCCGGGTCGAGGGCGAAGTGGTTGTCGAGGGTGCAGCCATGCAGCTCGGGGAGGAAGTGGACTTTGCCTTCGGCGTGAACGACCCCGTCATGGGGAGTCGCCATTACAGCTCCCCGGTAGTGGCGGGATCGTACCTCGCCATCGCTGTCGCCGGCGGCGGCGTCCCCCGCGCGGCCTTAGAGGACGTGCGTACACGCCTGGAAGAAACCCGTGACGTCCTCGAGGGGGGAGATGACGCACTGCGCGCCGGCCTGACCCGGGACGACCTACTGGGTGATATGTTCCACGCCGGTACCATAGGCTACTTCGCCCAGTACGAAGGCCTCTCCCACATCGCTGCGCAGGTGCAGGACGCCCACTTTCAGCTCTCCACGTCGGTGGGTACCTTCGGCTATGTGCCCAAGGTGCAGTACCTATTCGGGATCCCCCGCCTCATGGAGCCTGGCGGCGTGGAGATGGACCTGGACCGGGTCTCGAGCGTGACCACCCTCGAAGGTGCAGAAGACGGGGCCCGCGCAGACTTCGTTTTCCAGCTGGGCGCGATCTCTTCCGCCCTGGAGACGCGGTCCCCGAGCAGCTTTTCACCCAGGACCCGGAGCAGCCGCTTGACGGAGTCTCCGCGGTCAAGGCCCTGCAAAAGGCGGGAGTGCAGGGCCAGCGCATCTACCACATCACCGAGGAAAACCGCGACACTGCACTGCCCAACATCCACCACAACCCTGAAACGATGGCGGAGATCCGCTCCGCGTTGGCCACCGGCAAGGAGGTCATCACCCACACCGACGCAGTCTCAGTGCCTGGCTGGAGCGGTGCCGGGTACGTAATATTCGATCCCAAGACAGGCGCCGGCGCTTGGAAGATCGGGGGTGGTGTCAATGGCGGGTCCCTTGATCTTTGGGAACACGGGAAAACGCTATTCTGGGCATTGCTTGGGGAATATGGAGGCAAGTTAGGAGACTTGCTCAATAATGCGAAGAGCTTTCTTGATCATACGGTCACCGTGTATGAATTGGTGAAGAATTGCCCTACAGTACATACTATTATGGCCATCATTTCCATAACCATGATGCAAATTAAGTTCGCGGTCATTGGCGTTGCATTCGCAAAACTGGGGCCTGTTGTTTTGTTGTCGTATGCGTTGATAGTTGCCTCAATAATGGCAAAAGTTACGGAACAGTGGGCAAAGAAATGCGTATAGTTTATGGAATTTTGAGGGTGTTGCTAACTTCGGTTCATCTGTTTCAGGGACTCGTGTCTAGTACGGCGGACCTTAAGGTAGCTACGGGAATAGCGGTGATACTAATTGCCGCCCAGATTTATCCGCCTGCGGTTTTTGCGAGAACGTTTCGTGTAAATCCCGCGATTTTCGGTTTGCTAGGCTCGCTTGTATGGATTGTCGTGGCAATCCTCGAAATGCCGGCAGATTTTGAAAGTCCTTTCACGAATCGGGTGGGCTAATATGTTCCCCAAGAGTATGGTTTCTGGTGGGAATCGGGATGGGAAGGACACGCCTGCCTAGCGGGTTGCGTGGAATTCTTGTTGTCGTTGCGGAGGAACCGAGCTATGGCCTTCGTTCGGCGAGTGCCGGGCGAGGTGGTAACTCGCCGAATCCCCAGCGCCCGATTCCCGGGAGCGTGATCCCGGGGGGCCAGGGCCGGAACCCGAATGCCAAGCCGAGGAGGTTTATCTCGACGCCCTCGCTGCGGGCGAGGGTCACGCCCAGCAGGCCCCCCAACGATACCTGCCAGCCGGTGCCACTGGGTGTCGGGGCGACGAGGCGGGTGCCCAGGTAGTCCTTGCCGATGGCGGTGGGCGGGAGGGTTATCTGCAGCGCCGGTACTTCCCGGGCCACCCAGGCGGTGAAGGTGTTGCTGTTGGGGCCGGGCCACAGCCGGTATTCGTCGGCATGGGGATAGCGTTCCACCGCGCTGTGGACTTCGGCGACCAGCGTCTCGGCAGCGGTACCCCGGTGGTCGGCCAGCAGTTGTGGCGGGCTGTTGAACCAGGTGCGGTCGGGGGCGCCCGGGCCGGAGGAGACGGCGCTCCGGCCACGACGGTGGTGCCAGCCCAGTACCTGGTGGACGGTATAGCTCGAGGCGCCCTTCTCCTTGGTGGCGATCCAGGTATGCACGGCGAAGATACCGCGCCAGTCGAAGGCCCGGGCGGCGTACACCTGCACCACAGCCGCCGGGTGATCAGCGGGTTCCGGTGCAAGGCCGGTGGGGGACCGGTCGGCCTCGTACCACTGGCCTCCCAGGGAGACCTCGCCGCCGATGACCACTATGGCGGGGCCGACGAGCAGTACGGCGAGCAGGAGTAGGAGGCGTCGTAACCAGCGCTTTGGGGGTGATGACATGAGGCGGGGATTCCGTGTCGCGATGCGACGTGTCAAACGAGCCGAATGGGACCAGGATAGCGACCGACTGTTTTATCCGCCGTCACCAGGAGCAGGCCTTCTTGTTCCGCCTGCGCTACGAGTAGACGGTCAAACGGGTCCTTATGGATCTCTGGTAGATGACCTACAGCGATCGCGTGCTTACCTGACACTGCCAACTCGCCGTAGCCATTCTCGAGCAACCCCCTTCGCAACACCGCGGCGTCGACCCGGAAGTCCGATCGGTCGAGACCTCGTTTGATCGTGATCTCCCACAGGCTTGCCGCGCTGAATAGCAGTTCGTGGGCCGGGTTCTCGATGAGCTTCACCGCCTCCTTCGGCAAGCGCTCCGGCAGGCCGGCGGCCCACAAAAGGATCTGGGTATCAAGAAGGAGATGCATCATCCGCACCAAATATCGCGTGGATCTCGGCCTCCCCCATGCGGTCGAAGTCCTCCGGCACTTCGATCTCACCGGCTAGGAAGCCGAGTCGTTTGGCCCTCTCTGCTGTAGGGGCATCCACGCGGGATACCCGTGCAATCGGCTTGCCCGCCTTGGAGATAATGAACGGCTCACCGCGTTGGACGGCCTCAAGGAGCCGTGAGAGATTCGTCTTCGCATCGTGGATGTTGACTGTTTGCATAAGTCTCTTCTGCATAAAGGTCTAGTCATACTAGCTTAGTTTATTAGGAATCGAGCCTCAATCTGCGCGCCTGCGTGAATCGACGCAGGGGCCATATCGTCCGCCCTGCTGCATTGAATGATGGCTCGCTGGTAGCGGGATCCCTGTGTCGGCATGCTAGATTACGGGCGTGTCGACAGACAGCCCAATGATCCATCCCTGGACCGGCGAGTTCCGCAACGCCGTCCAGGAACGTCGCTTCCGCCGCCATGTTCGGCCGCGGGTGGTGCGTCAGCTGCGCGCATCACTGCACATCGCGGCACTGTTGTTCATGCTCTTCGGCATCGCCGACTACGCGTTGCTGGGGGCGGACTGGCGGCTCGCGGCGTTGATGACGTTGCGCACCGTGGTCGCCGGCGTGTGCGTTGCGGTGGCGGACGCGGTGGTGCGGCGTCCCACCCGCGCGGAGAGCACCGTATTGGCGAACATCGCGGTGTTCGTCGCCCTCACCGCAGTGGTGCTCATCCTTCCCCTGCGCCCGGCGACCCTGGAGACCCAGCTCCCCGCCGCCATGGTGGTGACCATGGCCGTCTACCTGTTCGTGCCCAACCGTGTGCCCTGGATGGTCGCGCAGAGCCTTTACCTCGCGGTCGGATTCTGCCTGACGGCCTGGGCGCGTGCGCCGATTGCGGTGGAGACGCTGCTCAGCCTCGTCCTACTGTTCATGCTGGTGAACACAGTGGGCTACGTCACCGCGTTGCGGCTGGCGTGGCTGGAGCGTGAGCAGTTCTCCGCACTCCGGGACCAGCGCCTCGCCAACCTGCGCCTGCGCCGGGAAGTGGCAGAGCGGCGCCAGCTGCAGGACAAGTTCACCCGCCTGGCCCAGGTGGATGAGCTCACCGGACTGAGCAACCGGCGCTACTTCTTCGAGCAGGCCGCCGGCATGCTCCGAAAGCGCCGTCACGGCGACCGTGGACCGGTGGTGTGCATGCTCGATGTCGATCACTTCAAGGCCATCAACGACGCGTACGGCCATGCCGCGGGGGACGCGGTGCTCACCGAGCTGGCCCGGCGCTGTCGTGAAGTGCTCCGGGAGCAGGATGTAATGGGCCGCCTCGGGGGCGAGGAATTCGTAGTGCTGCTGCCCCAGACGGATCGGGAAGGCGGCCTGCAGGTCGCCGAGCGCCTGCGTCGGGTGATTGAGGCCGAGCCCGTGGAAATTCCGGGGGGTTCCGAGCCGGCGGCGCTGACCGTGACCATCGGCGTCGCGGCCCTCGACGATGGCGAGGCCGACGTGGACAAGGCCATCCTACGAGCCGACGAGGCCCTGTACCGCGGCAAGGCCGCGGGGCGTAACCGTGTAGTAGCCGATGCGGCCCTCGTCCCTGCGTGATCGGGGACGGGGCATTCGCCTGAGGCAGGCTCCTACATGTTGCGGTAGCCGTTGGGGTTGCGCTGCTGCCACCGCCAGGCATCGGCCATCATTCGCGCGATGCCGAGCTCCGCGGCCCAACCGAGCTCCTGCCGAGCCCGGGAGGGATCGGTCCAGCACTCGGCCACGTCCCCTGGCCGGCGCGGGGCGATGGTATAGGGGATCCGCCGCCCGGAGGCCCGTTCGAAGGCCTCGACCACCTCGAGGACGGAGTAGCCGCGGCCGGTGCCCAGGTTCCACACGCCTACACCCCGGCGCTCCCGGAGCACCTCCAGGGCCGCGAGATGGCCGTGCACCAGGTCCTGCACGTGGATGTAATCGCGCACCCCGGTGCCGTCCCGCGTGGGGTAGTCGTCGCCGAAGACCTGCAGCCGCTCACGCCGGCCCACCGCCACCTGGGTGATGAAGGGCACCAGGTTGTTGGGAATACCGAGTGGGTCCTCGCCGATCTCGCCGCTGGGATGGGCCCCCACGGGGTTGAAGTAGCGCAGCAGCGCCACGGACCACTCGTCGTCCGACGCCGCCAGGTCGGTGAGGACCTGCTCGACCATGAGCTTGGAGCGGCCGTAGGGATTGGAGGGTGTCCCGGCCGGTAGCCCCTCGTGTAGGGGCATCTCCGCCACTTCGCCGTAGACCGTCGCCGAGGAGGAGAAGACGACCCGCTTGACGCCCGCCGCGGCCATCGCCTGACACAGCGTCACCGTGCCGCCGACGTTGTGCTCGTAGTAGGCGAGCGGGTTGGCCACGCTTTCGCCTACCGCCTTGAGCCCGGCGAAGTGGAGCACGTCGGCGATGGCATGCTCGTGAAAGAGCCGGTCCAGTAGGGGGCGATCGCGGATGTCGCCTTCCACGCACCGCGGTGCTCGTCCCGCCAGCCGCGCCACCCGTTCCAGGGCCACCGGGGAGCTGTTGGCGAAGTTGTCCAGCACCACCACCTCGTGGCCGGCCTCCAGCAGCGCCAGCACCATGTGCGAACCGATATAGCCGGCGCCGCCGGTTACCAGCACCATGCCGTCGTTCATTCCCTTGCTCCGTTTCGATACATTCTCGCCCGAGCCGCGAACGCCGACCGGTGATAAGAGCCTGCCCACGGGCAACCCTCGCGCGCAAGGCGCGCCCCTACGCCTAGCTGGTTCGCCGGCTTGGCGATCAGCGAAACGACATTGTCACCCATTGCTCTGAAGCTCCATTGCGGCCCATCGACCGGAAAGCACGACATACTGGAGTGCCGCTGTGACGGATTTCGAGACGGGCACTCGTCTGCGGCGTTTTGCGCTATAAGGCAGTACGCCCAGTCGCGTATTATTCCCGTGTAGCTACGCGGTTCGCGCGAAGATTCATTCTCACCCGGTCAAGGAGGACCGCCATGCCAACGGACCCATACCCGCGGCTCATCCACCACGGTGGCGCCGAGGGCGTCACCGGTAGTTGCCACCAACTCTATGCCGACCCCGAGCACTCGCTGCTTGTGGACTGCGGCCTGTTCCAGGGCCGGGATGCCGCTGATGACCCCTTCGAGCAGCTCACCGTGGGGTTCGACGTCGACACCGTCGCCGCGCTGGTGGTCACCCACGTCCACATCGACCATATCGGCCGGCTCCCCTACCTCCTCGCTGCCGGCTATCGCGGGCCCATCCTCTGCTCACGACCGTCCGCGGAGTTGCTGCCGCTGATGATCGAGGATGCCCTGAAGATCGGTTTCACCCGGGATGGCGCCCTCATAGAGCGCTTCCTCGAGCAGGTGGACCGCCAACTCGTGCCGTTGAAATACGGCTCCTGGCATCGGGTGGTGGACACGCGCGGGCTCGGGGTGCGGGTGCGCCTGGAGCGGGCCGGCCATATCCTCGGTTCCGCCTACGTCAAGGTGGGCGTCCACCAGCGCGACAGTGGCCGCCGGCACCGCGTCGTCTTCTCCGGCGACTTGGGCCCGCGGGACGCCACGCTGCTGCGCCCGCCCCGCTCGCCGCACCACGCGGACCTGCTGGTGCTGGAATCCACCTACGGCGATCGCCGCCACGACAACCGCGCCGGCCGCCAGGAGGCCCTGCGGCGGGCCGTCGAGCGGGCCATCGCCGATGGTGGCACCGTCGTCATCCCCGCCTTCAGCATCGGCCGCACCCAGGAGCTACTCTATGAGCTCGAGGACATCCGCCACCACCACCGCGGTCGCTGGTCGGAGCTCGAGATCATCGTGGACTCGCCCCTGGCCGCGCGCTTCACCCGCGTCTACCGGCGCCTGCGCGATCACTGGAACCGCGAGGCACGACGCCGCCTGCGAAGGGGCCGTCATCCGCTGGCCTTCGATACCCTCTACACCGTCGACGGCCACGACGAGCACGAGCGCACCGTCGCCTACCTGGCCAGGACCGGCCGTCCCGCCGTGGTCCTCGCCGCCAGCGGCATGGCCGCCGGCGGGCGGGTGGTGGACTACCTCAAGGCGATGCTCGGCGACCCGCGCCACCAGGTGCTCTTCGTCGGTTACCAGGCCGAGGGCACCCCCGGCCGGGACATCCAGCGCTACGGCCCCGACGGCGGCTGGGTGGAGCTCGACGGTGAGCGCTACGACATCCGCGCCGGCGTGGCCACCATCAGCGGCTACTCCGCCCACGCCGACCGCGACGACCTCATCCGCTTCGTCCGGCGTATGAAGCGCCCGCCCGGCGAGATTCGCATCGTCCACGGCGAGCCCCAGGCTCGGGCCGCGCTGGGGGAAGCGCTGACCTAGTCGGATTCCGGTAGAACCGCTTCCACGCCCGGGGAGGGGCGTGCGGCGAGCCACCACGCAATAATTGCGCGGGGGGCGAAGTTCGCCTGCGAGGCAGGCTCCTGCGTGGCCGTGCGATGATGGGCGACCATGGTGCGCGGGAGGGGTGGGATGCCCAACGAAGACAAGCTCTTCGCGATGAACTGGAACGACGTCAAGTTCTTCGTGGCGCTGGCGCGCCACGGGAGGCTGACGCGGGCCGCGAAGGCGCTCGGCACCACCCACGTCACGGTGGCCAACCGCATCGCCGCCCTGGAGGAGGCCCTGGAGCTGCAGCTGGTGCGTCAGAGCGGCCGGGGCTTCGAGCTCACCAAGGCCGGCGCGGAGTTCTTCCGCTATGCCGAAGAGCTCGAGCGCCAGCTGATCCTGGGCCTGGAGGGCTCGGAGCGCGACGTCCGCGTCCGGCCCAAGGTCCGCGTGGGGGTCACCGAGGGCCTGGGGGACAACTACCTCTCGCCGCGCATCGCCGCCTGGATGCGCGGCCACGCCCTGGACGTGGACTTCATCTCCCTGCCCAAGTCCACCAGCGTCACCAGCCGCGAGGCGGACATCAGCATCACCCTGGAGCAGCCCCAGGGGGAGTACGTCATCCGCCGGGTGCTCACCGAATACCTCCTCGGCATCTACGCGAGCCGCCGCTACCTGGATGCCCACGGCCCCATCACCAGCCGCGCGGAGCTGGAGATGCACCCCTGGATCGGCTACATCGAGACCATGCTCTTCGCCGAGGAGCTGAAGTACCACTACGAGATCTCCTCCGAGCTCAACTTCATCTTCCAGAGCACCAGCATCCGGGCCCAGCAGCAGGCGGCGCGGGAGGGCCTGGGCCTGTCGATCCTCCCGAACTACATGGCCAAGGACGACCCCAGACTGGTGCGGGTGCTCCCGGAGGTGGAGTTTGTGCGCCACTACTGGATCTCCACCAACCGCGACCTGCACCGTTTCGAGGCGGTGAGCCTGGTCTGGGATTTCATCATTACACAATGCGCCGCGGACCAGGGGTTGCTGTTCCGCGGCTAGGCCCTTTCACGTCGCGTTGTAAGCCGGCTTACATCGGGTGTAACGTTTCTGGCATTCCGCCAGCCCCGGGAAGGCGCTAGCTTGCGGTGAGTAACAGTCCTCAATCTCGCAACGCGCAACGGGTGGGTGATGCAGCAGGATTTTCTGGCGTCTGTCGTCCAGCACGAACCCGGGGATCTCGACCGGCGCCAGCACAACGTCGAGTACATCCTCTCGCGGTTCCACGAGCTCGCCGACCAGGGCAGCCGGCTCGTGGTCTTCCCGGAGGTGGGCATCACCAGCTTCTTTCGCCATGAGGCCGGCGGGCTGCGCCGCTACTGGGAGGAAGGCACCATCGTGTTGGACGGCCCGGAGCTGGCGGCCATCGTGGCCGCCGCCCGGGATCTCGACGCCTACACCGTGGTCGGCTTCGCCGAGCGGACCCCGGTCACCGGTATCATCCACAACAGCGCCGCCCTGATCGGCCCGGAGGGCATCGTCGGGGTCACCCGCAAGCTCCACATGCCGGGCATCGAGAAGCTCTACTACACCCCCGGCGAGGGCGTGGAGGTCTTCGACTGCCCGCTTGGCCGCGTGGGCATCGCCATCTGCTACGACTCCATGTTCCCCGAGTATTTCAAGGCCCTCTCCGACCAGGGCGTGGACATCGTGATCATCACTGGCTCGATCTGGGCCGGTGGCGAGAAGGGCGGCGTCGGCGTGGAGAGCCTCAAGCGCGAGTACTGGTCGGCCCTGCCCATGGTCACCGCCATCCAGAACCAGGCGTTCGTGGTGGCCTGCAACGCCTGCGGGCGGCTGGACATGGGCAGCCGCGCAGGCACCTGGGAGCGGCTTGGCCTGAGCCAGATCGCCGCGCCCACCGGCCGGCGCCTGGCCCGGGCCGGTGAAACGGAGGAGGAGGTGATCAGCGCAACGCTCACCACGCAGGAGTTGGTGGAGGCACGGACGAGCTACCGTTTCCTCGCCGACCGCCTGCTGTGAGCGGCGTGCTGACACCCGCGTGTTCCATCATCAAAGGAGAACGACTATGAACCCTCTCAAACCCCGCACGGGGATGCTCAAGGGCGGCATCGCCGCGCTTTCGCTGCTCGTCGGCGGCGTCGTGCAGGCCCAGGACAGCGTCACCATCGGCGCCATGCATGACCTCACCGGCGGCCTCAACATCTACGGCATCCAGCAGAGCCAGGCCCTGCACCTGGCGGTGAAAAAGCTCAACGAGGACGGCGGCGTCAACGGCCGCACCGTCGAGGTCGTCGAGTACGACACCCAGTCCGACGACTCCAAGTACACCCAGTACGCCCGCACCCTCAACCTCCGCGACAACGTCGTTGCGATGTTCGGCGGCCTGGCGAGCTCCTCGCGGGAGGCGGTCCGGCCGGTGGCGCGCCAGAGCAAGGTGCCGTACTTCTACAGCGCGCTCTACGAGGGTGGTGTCTGCGACCGCTACACCTTCCTCACCGGCGTCACCCCCTCCCAGCAGCTCGGCGTGATGATGGAGTGGGCAGCGGAGAAGTACGGCGACCGCTTCTACGTGGTGGCCCCGGACTACAACTTCGGCACCATCTCCACCCACTGGGTCGAGCAGTACGCCGAGGAGATGGGCGGCGAGGTGGTGGGCACGGACTTCCTGCCCCTGTCCCAGAGCAACTTCTCCAGCACCCTGCAGAAGATCCAGAACACCGAGCCGGACGTCGTCGTGGCCCTGCCGGTGGGCGCCAGCCAGACCTCGTTCTACGAGCAGTTCGCCGCCTCGGGGATGAAGGAGAACATCGGTATCATCTCCACCAACTACGGCTCCGGCAACCAGCAGGTGGTGGTCTCGCCGGAGGCCGGCGACGGCATCTACGCCTCCCAGAACTACTTCATGGTGGTGGATACCGCCAAGAACGAGGAGTTCCTGGAGCTCTGGCGTGAGGAGTACGACGGCATCGACGAGCCCATCATCTCCGAGGCCAACGACACCTGGAACGCCGTGATGCTCTGGGCCGCCGCTGCGGAGGAGGCGGGCACCACCGAGGCCGAGGCGGTGATCGACGCCCTCGAGCAGGGCATCGCCATCGACAGCCCCGAGGGCCGGGTGCAGATGCTGCCCTCCCACCACCTCATGCACCAGGTCTATCTCGTGCGTGGCGACGACAACCACAGCTTCGAGGTCATCGAGCAGTTCGAGGACGTGATGCCGAGCTACGAGCAGGACGTCTGCAACCTGGTGGACAACCCGGAGGTCTCCCAGCAGTTCACGCCGCAGGACTAGGCGGCACGAGCGGCGGCCGCGGCGCGGGTAACCCGGCCGCGGCCGCATCGTTTCGGGCAAGCGCAAGGGGGTGCGCGCGTGGGATTCGATCAGCTGGCCTCAACGGCCCTGACGGCGATATTCAGCGTCAGCTTTCTGCTGATCGCGAGCGTGGGGCTCGCGGTCATATTCGGCATGATGGGCGTCATCAACCTCGCCCACGGCGAGTTCCTGATGATGGGCGCCTACGCCACGCTCATGGCCACCAAGGCGGGGATCCCGTTCCCGCTCGCCGTGGTGCTCGCCACGCTGGCGCTCGCGGTGTTCGGCGCCATCGTCGAGAAGGCGATCATCCAGTTCCTCTACGGGCGATTGTTCGACACCCTGCTCGCCACCTGGGGCCTCGGGATGATCCTCTATCAAAGCGCCATCCTGGTCTTCGGCGCCTCCACCTCGGGCATCGGCCTGCCCATGGGCTCGTTCAGCGTGGGCCGCTACTCCATGCCGGTGTATTACCTCTTCCTCACCGCCGCGACGGTGGTGATCTTCGCCGCGGTGTATCTCATCTTCGTGAAGACCCGCTATGGCATCATGGCCCGGGCGGCGATCCAGAACCCCTCCATGGCCGCCTCGGTGGGCATCGAGACCAAGCGCATCAACACCATCACCTTCAGCCTGGGCGCGGCCCTGGCCGGGCTCGCCGGCGGGTTGCTGGTACCGGCCTTCCCCGCGACGCCGGACATGGGCCTGGCCTTCGTCTCCAAGGCCTTCCTGGCGGTGGTGGTGGCCGGGCCGCTGACGCTCACCGGCACCTTCGCCTCCATGGGCGGGCTCGGTGGGCTGTCCAGCCTGACCAGCAGCATCTACACCTCGGTGGCCGGTGACGTGGCCTTCTTCCTCGTCACCATCGTCATCCTGCGCTTCTTCCCCAGCGGTATCTCGAGGGGGTGGCGTGGCAAGCTCTGACATGCTCGGACGATTCACCTGGTGGGGCATTCCCCTGGTCGTGGCCGCCGCGGTGGCGGCGCTGGGCTGGAACGCGGATCAGTACATCGCCCACATCGCCACCTCCTGGCTCGCCTTCGGCCTGGTGGCCCTGGGCCTGGACTTGGTCTGGGGCAAGGGCGGGGACTTGAGCCTCGGCCACACGGCGTTCTTCGGCCTGGGGGCCTACGCCTACGGCATCGCCGGGACCAACTTGGCGCCGCTGGTGGGCAGCACCGTGCTCATCGGCGTGGTCGCCGGGGCGTTGATCGGGGCGCTCGCGGCGACACTGGTGGCGTATTTCCTGTTCTACGGCCGGCTGGGGCCGCTGCAGACCACCATCATCACCTACACCCTGGTGCTGATCATGTACACCGCCGCCGTCGGGCTGACCTTCCACGTGGGCGAGGCCTACGTGGGCGGCGCCAATGGCATGACCACCGTGCCCATGCTCACCCTGGGCTTCGGTGACGGCGCCGCGCCGCTCTCGCCCCACGGGACGTTCCTGGCCACTCTGGCCGTGGCACTGGTGATCTTCGTCGGTGTGCTGGCGCTGCTGCGCCAGCCCTTCGGCCTGGTGATCAGCGGCGTCCGCCAGAACCTGCTCAAGACCGAGCTGCTCGGCTACGACGTCCGCCTCTACCGTCTGGTGCTGTTCGTCCTCTCCGGCGCCATCGCCGGCATCGGTGGCGCCTTCTACGGCGCCTGGGCAATGTACGTCAGCCCCAACATCTTCAGCGTTACCCAGGCCCTGGTCATCCCCATCTACGTCCTGGTGGGCGGCCGCGGCACGCTGTGGGGGGCCTTCATCGGGGCGGTGTTCGTCGGTGGGCTCTCGTTCTGGCTCGGCGGCGGCGTGGTCGGTGGCCAGACCACCCTGGTGCTGGGTGCCGGGCTGATCCTGCTGATCCTCCTCGCCCCCCGGGGCCTGCTCGGCATCGCCGCGCGCTGGCGCTGGCGCCGCGGTGATGGCGAGGGGGAGGGTGCCACGAGTGCCGTGCGCGGCGATTTGTCCGGCGTCGACGAGCTCTTCGGCCGGGAGGTCTCCGGCCGCGTGATCCTCGAGACCGTCGACCTGCAGAAACGCTTCGGCGGCGTCACCGCCACCGACAGCGTCTCCCTGCAGTTCCACGACCGCGGCATCCACTGCCTCATCGGCCCCAACGGCGCCGGCAAGAGCACCTTCCTCAACACCTGCCTGGGCCTGTTGAAGCCCGACGACGGCCGGGTGCTCTTCGAGGGCAACGACATCACCGGCTGGGCGCCGTACCGCCGCGTCCGTGAGGGCCTCGGTATCAAGCTACAGGTGGCGCGCATCCTCGAGGAGTGCACCGTGCGCGAGAACCTCTGGCTCGCTGCCTACAGCAAGCTCCGGGACAAGGCCGCCGCCGAGCGCCGGGTGCAGTTGGTGCTCGAGACCATCGGCCTCGCCGCCCGGGCCGGGGAGAGCGGTGGCGCGCTCTCCCACGGCGAGCAGCAGTGGCTGGATATCGGCGTGGTGCTCTGCCTCGAGCCCAAGCTGATCTTCCTCGACGAGCCCGCCGCCGGCATGACCGGCGAGGAGCGCCGCCACACCGTGGCCATGCTCCAGCGCATCTCGCAGTTCGCCGGCGTGGTGGTGGTCGAGCACGACATGGACTTCATCCGCGAGCTCGCCGCGCCAGTGACCGTGCTCCACCAGGGTGGGGTGTTCGCCAGCGGCACCATCGACGAGCTCCGCGAGGACGAGCGCGTGCTCGACATCTACCTCGGGAGGCCGACCGATGCTTGAGGTACGCAACGTCTCCGCCGCCTACACCTCCGCGACCATCATCGAGGACGTCAGCCTCGATCTCGGCGCCGGCGAGATCAAGGCGGTGCTCGGGCGCAACGGCGTGGGCAAGAGCACGCTGATGAAGTGTATCGCCGGCGTGCTGCCCGCACTCTCGGGCACGACCTCGCTACAGGGCAAGGCGCTGCCGGCCTCGGCGGCCCGCCGCGCCCGGCTCGGTGTGGCCTACGTCCCCCAGGGGCGGGACATCTTCCCGCGGCTGACCACCACCGAGAACATCGAGGTCGCCGCCCACGCCTGCGGCCACGATGCCCGGGCCGCGGTGGAGGGCGCGTTCGAGCAGTTCCCGGCGCTGCGCGAGCGCGCCCACGTCATGGGCGGGAACCTCAGCGGCGGCCAGCAGCAGATCCTGGCCATCGCCCGGGCGCTGGCGCTCAAGCCCAGTGTCATGCTCCTCGACGAGCCCACCGAGGGCATCCAGCCCTCCATCATCCAGGAGATCCAGGGCATCCTCCGCGAGCTCAACCGCAGCGAGGGCGTGGCCATCCTGCTCGCCGAGCAGAACCTGGACTTCGTCAGCGGCCTGGCCACGGAGTGCTACCTCATGAACAAGGGCCGCATCGAGCAGCGCCTGCCCATGGAGGAGATCCGCCACAACCCCGAGCTGGTCCAGGAGATGCTCGGCGTCTAGAGGAGAGACGGCAATGGAAGACAGGATCGAGGCGCTTGCGCGGTCGCTGCGCGAGCGTGGCATCGCCGCCGACGAGGTGGACACCATCTGCGGCTTCGTCGCCTACATCGACGGCGTCGACGCCATCGACGAAAGGCGGCTGGACGCCGACCTGCCCCTGGCCTACGAGCCGGCGACGGGCGCGGCCGGGGAGGGCGGGGCATGAGCGGCACCACTGCAGAGGGCGTCCTCGCCCTGGGCCGGGCCCTGCGCGACGGCAGCCTGGATTCGGCCACCCTCACCCGGGGCTGCCTCGATCGCATCGCCGCCGAGAACCCACGGCTCAACGCCTTCGTCGAGGTCTTCGAGGCGGAGGCCCTGGCCGCCGCCGAGCGCGCCGACCGCGAACGCGCCGCCGGCACCGACCGGGGGCCGTTGCACGGCATCCCCGTGGCGCTGAAGAACAACTTCGATATGGCCGGCCTGGCCACCACCGCCTGTAGCGAGGCCCTGCGGGACAACGTGGCGGCCGCCGACGCCGACGCTGTGGCGCGGCTGCGCGCCGCGGGGGCCGTAATCATCGGCCGGACCAACATGCACGAGCTCGCCTACGGGGGCACCGGGCAGGTCTCCGCGACCGGCCCGGCAAGGAACCCCCGGGACACCGACCGCCTCGCCGGCGGCTCCAGCAGCGGCTCCGCTGCCGCCGTGGCCGCGGGCCTGGTCCCCGTGGCCCTGGGCTCGGACACCGGCGGTTCCGTGCGCATCCCCTCCGCCGCCTGCGGCCTGGTGGGCCTCAAGCCCACGTTCGATCGCATCCCCACCGGCGGCGTGGTCCCGCTCTCCTGGACCCTGGATCACGTCGGCCCGCTGGCCCGCAGCGTCGCGGACGCCGCCGTCGTCGCCGCCGTCCTCGCCGCGGACGCCGATACCACGGTGCCGTCCCCGTCCCCGGTAGGGCTGCATCTCGGCGTCGCGCGCTTCCCCGATCTAGCGCTCGACCCGGCAGTGGCGGAGCGCTTCGAACGCTCCCTGGAGGCCCTGCAGGCCGCCGGCCACCGGATCAGCCGCTTTGATCTCGAATATACCCGCGAGGCCCACCGCAGCTGGCTCGCCATCATGTACCCGGAGGCCGCCAGCCGGTTCGAGGCGCTGCTCGGCGCGCGCTACGAGGACTTCGACGTCACCATCCGCACCCAGCTCGAGGCCGGCCGCCACGTGGGCGCCACCACCTACCTGCGCGCCCAGCGCTTCCGCGCCTTCTACGGCCGCCACATCGCCGGCATCGCCGCCGGCTACGACCTCATCTGCATGCCGACGCTGCCCACCGTTGCCCCCAAGGTGGGGCAGAAGAGCGTGGAGCTGCCCAGCGGCACCGTCTCCACCCAGGACGCCATGACCTTCTCCAACCTCACCGCCAACATGCTCGGCTGGCCGGCCGTCACCCTGCCCATGACCACCCGCGAGGGCGAGCTCCCGGCGGGCCTGACCCTGCTCCGCCCCGCCGGCCAGGACCACCAGCTCCTCGCCGACGCCGCCGCCGTCGCCCCCATAATCGGCAACAAACCCGTGTAGGAGCGCCCCCCGCGCGCGAAGGTTCATCGCGTAGGGTGCATGGAGCGAAGCGCAATGCACCACGACACGAGCCCGGATAGTCGGCGGTACGGAGGTGCATTACAATCAAGGCATGCGCCTGAGCCCCGAACATATCAAGGCGATCCGTGAGGTGGTACGCCGCGAGTGCGGCCCTGGCGCGCGTGTTCGGTTGTTCGGTTCGCGCCTCGACAATGCGCGGCGGGGTGGCGATGTCGATGTACTTGTCGAGCTAGACGAACCCGTCGAGCGCCCGGCGGTGCTGTCCGCGCGGCTCTCGGCCAGGCTGAGCCGTCGCCTTGAGGGGCGCGCGGTGGATGTCCTCCTGTCTGCTCCCAACGTGGCCCGCGGCCCCGTTCATCGCATAGCCGAGAAGGAGGGGCAATTGCTGTGAGGATAGAGCCCGAGCAACTGGAGCGCCTGCGGTTCCTCGCGCGCGTGGTGCAACGCGAACAACAACACCTACTGAGCACCGATCAGCGCGTGTTCGCTCAGCCATTCACGGCCGCGCGTGCGCGCGGCCTTGCGGAAAACGTGGATGAAGCCGAGCGGGTAGAGGCCTTTGTCAGCCGATTCGGCCGCCTGCAGGACACACTGGGCGATAAGCTGCTTCCTGTCTTCCTCAACGCGCTCGGGGAGCGAACCGGTGCTGTGATCGATAACCTCGATCGAGCGGAAAAGCTCGGCTACATCCCTTCCAGCGACGATTGGCTCGCCCTGCGTAAGTTACGCAGTCAAATGGTCCACGAATACATCGAGGACCCAACGACCTTGGCCGATGCCCTCCAGGCGGGCCATGAATACGTGCCTACCCTGAGCGCGTTCGTCGAACGGCTCATCGACGACCTGCGCCAACGCGGTTGGGTCAAGCCGTCGTAAGGTGCATGGAGCGCGCCCCGCGCGCGAAAGTTCGCCTGCGAGGCAGGCTCCTACATCCCGGCGGTGGCCATTCCCCGCGTAGGGTGCATGGAGCGAAGCGCAATAATGCACCGGGGTCAAACCCCCCGTAGGAGCGCGCCTTGCGCGCAGAGGTTCGCCTGCGAGGCAGGCTCCTACATCCCGGCCCCCACCCTTGCGACGTAATCCTCGCCATGATTCAATCCTATTCATTCAAGGACTGAACACACCGCCAGACGGACCTCCCAAGGTGTCACCGTCCCGGCGGTAGCGTGTCCGAACAGACGGCCCGAGCCGAAGCGATCGACCCCGTAGGGTGCATGGAGCGAAGCGCAATGCACCGGGAGCGAAACCCCCATGTAGGAGATTCTATGTCTGCTCGCAAGGTATATGTGGCTGGTATTCGGTTTGGTTTTTCATCAGCGCGAAGGCGAGGCGAGCGAGCTTTCGGGCGAGGGCATTGAGGGCTTGGACGCATGCGAGCCCGCGTGCGAGGCAGCGCTGGTAGTAGCCGCTCCATGCGGGCTTGGACTTTGCCTGGAGGGCGGCCATGTAGAGCAGTCGCCGCAGCTCTGGGTCGCCTTGTTTGGTGAGCCGACGGCGTGCTCGTTTTTGTCCGGAGTCGCGCACGCGTACATCGAGTCCGAGGAAGGCGACAAAGGCGTCGCTGCTTCGGAAGGCGCCGCGGTGAAAGGCCATAGTCAGGGCGGCGGCGGTGATCGGGCCGATGCCTTCGATTTGTTGACAGCGCCGCCGGTGCGCTGCCCATCCGGCGGTGGCGATGGCCTTGTCCATGAGCCGCTGTAGGGTAGTGTCGAGCCGCTGGATGGCGCGGATCAGTGGCTTGAGGCTGGCCTGCAGTTCGGTCACGCCCCCCAGGCTCTGCTCCAGCATCACGCGGGCGCGAACGAGTCTTGCGCGGCGGCGCAGCAGCTTCTGCAGGCTCTGGTAGCCCTTGGGGGGTGGAGTCCAAGGGGTTAGCTGGTCGTGCTCGCGTTCGAGGTAGCGCACGAGCAGCTGGGCGTCGCCGGCATCGGTCTTGGCGCGGCCACCGATGCTGTCGCGATAGCGATTGAGGCGATAGCCGCTGATCAGGTACACGCGGTGGCCTTGGCGGTGGGCTTCCAGCGCCAAGGCAAGGTGGTAGTCGTTGGTGGCCTCCAATGCGAATGCCGCTGGTGCTGGCAGGCTCTGAAGCCACTCGTGGATCGCCGAGTGCTCGTTGGCGCAGCGCTGGGCGGGCTCGCCATTGACGCTGAGCCACAGCTGCGCTTTGCCGACGTCCACACCGATGAGTTGAGCGGTCACCGACATTGCCATGATCCACCTCCCGGGCTAGCGTGGAGCTGTCTGTCGGGGTACTCACCGAACGCTGGCTTGCCATCTATCGTCGGTGCCGAGCCGAACGATTCCTTATCGGCGTTTGAGGTGAGGGGTGGGACGATGTCTCCTACTGTCTGTGCCATAAGCCAGATGCGCGCCTCGTCCCTCCACCCCGACAGACCCTTTTCTAGGCCTGCCGGGAGAAACATACAAGCGCGCCGCGCGCGCGAACGGTCATCGCGTAGGGTGCATGAAGCGAAGCGCAATGCACCATGTCCCCCGGGCCCTATACCCAAATGTCCGACACCACCCGCTACCACCTCCTCAAGCTCCTCGAGACCAACCCGGGGATGAACCAGCGTCAGCTCGCCGAGGCCATGGGCGTATCGGTGGGCAAGGTGAACTACGTGCTCAAGGGGCTCAAGGAGAAGGGTCTGGTCAAGGCGGAGAACTTCCGGCGCAGCGACAACAAGCTCGCCTACCTCTACAAGCTCACGCCCAAGGGCGTGACGGAAAAGGTGCAGATCACCCGGCGGTATCTGGCCCGACGGATGATGGAATACGAGAGCATCCGCGAGGAGATCGCCGCGCTCCAGGCCGAGCTCGGCGAAAACGCGGACAAGAACTCGTAGGAGCGCGCCCCGCGCGCGAAGATTCGCCTGCGGGCAGGCTCCTACATCCCGGCGGCGGCCATTCCCCGGCTAGGGTGCATGCAGCGAAGCGCAATGCACCGGAGCCCCGGCGGATTCCGGCCTTCGGCCTTCATCCGCCCTACCGCCCCCGACGGCGTAGACCGCTTCCGCCAACAGGAAGTCAGACGGTTGCAAGGCGAGCTCCGCGAGTGCCGGGAACGAATCGACCCGAACCGTGGCAGCAGCGGACTGACGGAGAGCGGCAAGACACGGAGGGAGGATCGGCCATGACCCTGGGTTTCGAAGGGATTGCCGCGTTGCTCGGACTCTACATCCTCTGGGCCTGGCTTTACCGTCAGTACCGCATCGACAAGACCCGCGCGATGCTCTTCGCGCAGCGCCACCGCCTCTTCCTCCTGGCGGCGGATGGGCGCATCGATTTCAACGCACCGGCGTACCGCGAGGCAGAGCGGCTGCTTAATGCGCTGATTCGGCAGACACACCAAATGACCCTGGTGCGCTTCCTTGTCATGCGCCCGTTCCTGGACCACGCAGAACAGCGGGACGAGGCATCACGCATCCACGACGCCGTGGAGTCCCATCCGGACGAGACCGTTCGGGACGAGCTGCGGGAAATCCTCACCGCAGCCGGGGCGATCAGTCTGGCGCAGTTGGCGATGTCCTTTCTGCTGACGTGGACGCTGTTCCAGGTCGCCTACCACATCGCCGCGACAAGGCGGTGGCTGGAGAACAGCGGTCCCCAGCGATTCTCCCGCCAGATCCGACGACTGGAAGACGAAGCGCTCGTGGGCTAGGCGGCCCGAAGGAAGGAGATCGCCTGCGAGGCAGGCTCCTACACCCCGGCGGTGGCCATTCCCCGCGTAGGGTGCATGAAGCGAAGCGCAATGCACCGGGAACCAACCCCCCGGTAGGAGCGCGCCTCGCGCGCGAACGTAGGAGCCGGCCCCCCGGCGAACGCTATGCTCAAACATATGCACAACGCCGAGCTCATCGGCGAATGGCACGACGCCATCACCGACGCGGACACCCGCGAGGCCTTCCTCTACATCGTCGGTTGCGCCGCCGCCTTGCGCGGCTACGAATGCCACCCCCAATGGAAGGGCGAGGTCCGGGACTTCCGCTTCTACCGGGCCGGCAGCAGCGAGCAGCCGTACTCCTTCATCGTCAACCAGCGCTGGCTACTGTTCTATTTCCGCGCGCCGGGCGTCAGCACTCCAGGCTTCTCGGGAGCGAAGCTTCAAGAAGCCTTTGAATCGGCCAAAGAGAACTCGGCGGGTGAGTGGACCGTCAAGGTTCGCAGCATCGATGATGTGAAGCGCCTTTGGCGAGCGATCGGTTTTTCCGACTAAGTGCCCTGTGCGCGTACTTGGCAATGCAGGGAGCCACCATGTGTCAGGGGCGGACTAGGGGGCGTCTGCCGGATGAATGATGTCCGTGCGGGATGGGCACAGCAGCTCCGTCGGCTGACTAACGGCGACGGTCTGCGCGCACAACTCATCCGGGGCGGCATCGGCAGCCTGGTGATCAAGGCCGGGCACGCGGTGCTCGCGTTTCTCGTGGCGGTGGCGCTGGCGCGTACGCTGGGGCCGGAGGGCTACGGGGTCTATTCCTTCGCCCTGGCCATCCTGATGCTCACGGCCATCCCCGCCCAGGTGGGCGTGCCGCAACTAATCATCCGGGAGACCGCCAAGGCGCAGGCTGACGGCAACTACGGGCTGATGCGAGGCCTCTGGCGCTGGGGGAATGTCGCCGTTGCCTTATTCTCCCTGGCGGCTCTCGTGGTGGTGGGCGGGATACTGCTGTTCACCGACGTGGGCGGTGACGGCTCACGGGTGGCGACCCTGACCGTGGGCATTGCCCTGATCCCGCTGATCGCCCTGGCCAATGTGCGCGGGGCCTGTCTGCGGGGTCTGCGCAAGGTGGTGCAGGGCCAATTCCCCGAGAGCATTATTCGGCCCGCGCTACTTTTGGCGCTGGTGGGTATCTGCGCCGCCTTCATCGTGTCGGAAGAGGGGATGACGGCCCAGCAGGCAATGGGGCTGTATGTGACGGCGGCGGTGATCGCATTCGTGGTCGGTGCCTGGCTGTTGCGGCGTTCGCGGCCGGCGGAACTGGCGGAAAAGCCGGAGCCGATTTATGAATTCGGTGCCTGGCGCATGGCGGTTATACCGCTCGCGCTCATTACCGGGCTCCAGTTGATCAACAACTACGCGGACCTAATCATTCTGGGTATCTTCCGCTCGGACGAGGAAGTGGGCATCTACCGCGCCGTATTTCAGGTGGCATTGCTGGTAATCTTCGGGCTGCAGGCTATGAACCAGTTGGCGCTGCCCCATATTGCGCGATTCTATCAGCGGGGCGACCAGGAGCGGCTTCAGCGACTGGCGACGACGAGTTCTCGAGCTATTTTGCTGTTGGCATTGCCGCCGGTTTCTCTCTTTATCCTATGCGGAGAAGAATTGCTGACTTTGGTGTTTGGCGACGAATATGCCGTTGGTGCGCCGGCGCTAACAATTCTTTCTCTCGGTCAACTTTTGAATGTGGTTGTTGGGCAGGTTGGCCCTCTTCTTAATATGACCGGGCATGAACGAGATGTTATGCAGGGGTTTACTGGTGCCGCATTAATAAACTTAGTGTCCAACTTTGTCATGATCCCATTTATTGGAATGGCTGGCGCCGCCACTGCTACCGTCATCTCTCTTGTTTGGCTGAAGTTTTACTTAAGATTTAAAGTTAAAAAGAACCTTGGTATTGAGACGCTCGTAATTGGCGCCAAGAGAAAATTTCAATAAGCCACTAAATATTTATTTTTCAGCAATTGGATGTTCTAACTGACTTGATTAAGTTCGGCAATTTATGAGTAACTTACTTGTTCATTGGTCATCAACGGCTGAGACGCGTACTAATTTCGGTGATGCGCTTAATCGTCCACTTATAGAGAAGCTTACATCATGTTCCGTGTCGCATGCGGGTAGACCGTTCGCTTTTCGGTCGCCTTTCAAGCCGATTCTCGTTGGAATGGGCAGTATACTTGAGTCTGCAAAGTTTATAGAGAGAGTCAGCGGCCGAAATGTTTTTGTCTGGGGCGCGGGTTCAAAGGGATTGTTAAATTCTTGTTCTCACCTTGGAAAAGCTGAGATTTGCTCGGTGCGAGGTCCTCTTACAAGAAGTCTACTGTTGCGACTAGGTGTCAAGGCAGTTCCTGAGATATATGGTGATCCAGCATTGCTGGTTCCTTACCTTTGGGATGAGGTTGAGGTGGACTCAAGGCATGGCCCGGTTCTTGTTATCCCGCATTATAAAGAATTGGATTTAGCAAGGAAGGTGTTTACTGAGCGTGATTCAGGGGTATTTGAAATATTGGATCCCAGGTCCCCAATTGCTTTCGTAATTAAAGCTGTTGCTGGTTCTTCTGCCGTGCTTTCCTCGTCGCTCCATGGTTTGATATTGGCCGACGCTTATGGTGTCAGGAGCTCCTGGTTGAGCTTTAGTGATCGGCTCGGAGGGGGCGACTTTAAGTTTGATGACCATCATTTGGGAATCTGGGGGCGAAAGAGGAGAAAGTTTGTTGTTAGGGGAATGAAGGATGTCGACTGTGCCGCGGCCAATGTTGAACGTCCCCCGCGTGTTGATATTAATCCTATTATTAATAGTTTTCCCTTTCGGTTGGTGTCTTAATCTTGGAAGGCGTGTCTTTCATGGACGCTTCTTCGCCCTATAATCGAGACTTCGTTAAGCGAGTTTCAGTAGTAATCCCCTCGTACCGGCGCCACGAAGAAGTAGTACGCGCGGTAAGAAGCGCGCTGGACCAGACGCTGCCACCCATGGAAGTGATCGTCTCCAACGACGGCCCGGATGCTGAAAAAGATCGTCTGCTGTCTGCGCTGGATGATGAGCGGGTTCGTTTCCTCGAAGCTCCGCGTCGGGGCAATGCCTCCGCAACACGGAATTACGGGATTTGGCGGGCGAAGGGGGACTGGGTGGCGCTGCTGGATGACGACGATGTATGGCTGCCGCGTAAGCTTGCGGTGCAATTTGCGGTGCTTGGAGAGGCAAGCCTACGCGAAGCGATTGTGGTCGGTCGAGAGGCGGTTTATTACAACGGCCGTCATTTTTTTGACAGGCCTCGGAAAGCTGTTCCTTTGGGTCTGCCGATAGATCACCTTCTTTTTTGTGGCTATGGCGGAGTTAATACCTCCACGGTGCTTGCACCTACGGGCGTTTTCCGCGAATACGCCTTTGAGGAAGACTACGAGGTTCAGGAAGATATAAGCTGGATGCTTCATGCCGGCCAGGTGCTGCCAGTGATCGTGGCCAATGAGGTTGTGTGTGAGCGCCATCTGAGGCCGGGTGAGGGGCTGAGCCGTCCGGGTGGGGCCTTATTCAGCCGCAGGTGGTATGAGGACCACCGTCATCTGATGAGTGCAGCAGCCCGTACGGGTTTTCTTACTCGAACTTTGAGTAAACAAGCGGCCTGTGATCGAAAAGCCGAAATGCTTCCATGGCTATTCAAAGAATTGCGTGCCCACGGGAAACTTTCGGCGGGGAGCGTTTGGGTATTGGGGCGGCCCTGGATCATCCCACGTCGCGTAAGATTTTTTATCCGAAGTATCGTCAGTATCGTCAATGGATTAGGACGTCGCACGGACACCTTTTGAGGACATCGATGATAATAATGGAAGGGAATGCAAGCGGAGATTCACGATGAGCCCGTGGCTTCGGCGGCCAAGGGGATCACCGTTCGTCGCCATGACGCTCGCCGAGAGAGGCTGCGTCTTGGTTCTGCTCGTGATAATGGCTGTGGTGACCTTGCCATACTCGTTGATGTCAGCAGAGGGCAGCCGGATGGTCTTGTATGGTGCGTTTAGTGCGTACCTTATGGCATTAGCCTTGCCATTTACGCTGGCGCGTCCGCGACCATCGTTCTTCCACCCCTTGATGTTCTACGTGCTTTGGGTGGGTGTGATGGGCCTTCTGAAAGGCGGGGTAGTCTTGCCCGCAGTTGGCCTTGATTATCACGTGGCTTTACGCGCGACCGGATCCGAGCTCAACGCCGTCGTCGCGACGTCGTTCCTGCTCGAGGCGATGGCGATAGTCAGTCTTGTCATCGGGTATGCTATTTGTCCTCGGATTTCCGTGCCGGTGCTTTCGGAGCGGCGTGCTAGGGCGCCCGCACTCAAGTCAGCGATGTGGGTAGGATTAGCGGGCTGTGGCGTGCTGACTCTGGCGACTATCGGTGGCGGCCTAGATCAGGTGCTGATGCAGCGCGGTCTCCCGTCCGATGAAAGGATAGGCGCGCAAATCGGATCGCACTGGAATCTGCTTGCGAGCATTGGTGTGATGGCGCCGTTGGCGTGGATTGCATGCGATGGGCGGGCGGTGCGCCGACCGGTGTTTTGGGTTCTCGTGCTCGCGGCGCTAGCATTCAAATTCGCCGCGACGGGGTCAAGGGGCGGAACGATTGGCCCGCTGATCATGATCGGAGCGGTATGGATGCTGCATTATCAGAAAGTGCCCTATAAAGCGATTGCCGTCGGCGCGGTCGTCTCCCTGATTACAATTGGTGGTCTTGGAGAGTTTCGTACAGCGACTATGCGCGCGGATGCACTGGATGCGGTGGCACTGGAATTTGGAATTGCTGAGGCGGTGGAGGCTTCCGTATCTGAGATGCAGCGGTTAGCGGGTGCGAACAACGGGCAGTTGGCGGTGCTTGGCGCCGTTCCGGAACGCGTGCCCTATCTGTATGGCGAGTCCTACCTTTCAATCCCGTTCGTAATTATCCCTAGCGCTCTGTGGGGAGAGAAGCCGCCTGCAGTAGGTCGGATGAATTCAACCCAAATATTCGGTAATCCACTGAATACAATTCCGGCGGGGCCGGTCGGGGAGGCATATTGGAATTTTTCGTATCCGGGCGTTTTTATTCTTTTTCTTGTCTATGGCGTGATCATGAAGGTGGCGGTGCTGTTATACAAGGCAAATCCACGGAATCCCGTAGTGATTATCGGGTTTATTTGCTTAATCTTTTATTTCCAGCCAAACTCCGATCATGTATACAGCTTTGTGCACGGCTTCTTCCCGGCTGTACTCATACTGATGACCTATTTCATAGGATCAGCGAAGCGACATAGAGTCTTGCCGAGGCGAGATTGGCATATGCAAGGGGTATAAAAAGAGTGACCAGAATGATTGCTTATATAAGCAATCCTCGCGGATTGACCGGAGGTCCGAGGCGGCTGTTGAGCCTCGCCAGTGCTGCGCGTAAGGAAGGTGTGGAGGCTGTGATCGCGACAAGCTGGGACACTGACCTGCGGCGCGCTGCACAAGAGATGGGGTGTCCGGTAATTGAGGTCGGGACGGGTGAAGTATTGTCGCGTCGGGGCGGTGTATTGCTCAAGGGCAGCATACTATTCCGTTTGCAGGTTGTTGCCAATTTGCTTCGCCAGAACATTAGGGTTTGGCGCATCATCAATGGGTACGGAGGCGAGGTTGTATGGATCCGGTCTAGCAAGGGGTTCGCGTTTGCCGGTTTAGGTGTTGTGCTGAGCGGGAAGCCCATTGTGTGGGATATAGACGGCGAGCCGAGAACGACAGGGCTGGTCGCGGTGCTGCTCCGCCTGGGGTTGGCTTGGTCGTCGCGAGTTATTCTGCAATATCGAGCTGCCGCCGATGCTATTTTCGGCGATAAGGCGGCTGCGCGATATAAAAAGAAGATTAGGGGCCTCGTTCCGGGGATTCGGCTGGAAGTCCTTCCCAGAAAGGATTGGGATGACCTGGAGCGCGCGGGACAGAAACGGCCACTCAGGATTATTCAGGTTGGAGCACTGTGCGAGAACAAGAACCAAACTTGGACCGTTTGTGCGTTAGGGGAGCTGGCTTCCGGGACGGGTCAATTCGAGGTGCGCTTCGTGGGTGGGACGTTGGAGGCAGCTTACGAGACGCGAGTGCGCGAAGACATCACCGCACAGGGCCTGGATGAGGTAGTGCGTTTTGAAGGCTGGCGTGACGATGTACACCAGCTTATGTCCGAGGCTGATTTGCTCGTGATGCCTTCGAAGGATGAGGGTGTCCCGAACGCCGTACAGGAGGCTATGGCGATTGGCCTTCCCGTTATGGTGAGTGATCGTGGCGGAATGCCTGAGATCGTGCAACATGGTCAAACGGGCTGGATCCTGCCGTTGAATGATCCGGCAGCGTGGTCGCTCCAGATTCAGGAGTGCCTTAAATCTCGCGAACTTTGTAGCCGCATAGGCCGGAATGCGTCGGAGTATGCCAAGGCGCATTTTTCCGTGGAAGCGTGGGGCCGTGAATATTGCGAACTAATTCGTGCCGCTATTAAGCCGTAAGGACGATTCCTTTCCGCTAAAGAGGTGTGTGTCGCGGGGGCGGCGACCGTTTGTTGAGTTGGTGCGGTGTGTAGGTGTACGGAGACCGTCCGGGCAGGGGGTTATGGCGGTGGGGGCGACTCTCGGTCGCTACTGTATTTTCCGCGGGGGCCTTGCGTTCCGGAATGGTTGAGGGCGGCTACCGCATTCATGCCATCGTACGAGATTTATCAGCTGACGCGGATAGCAGGTCTACTGCGCTAGGTGCTGAATGGCTAGGTGCCGCGGGAGCTGATGGATCGGCGCAAGATCGGCTTCGGCGTGCTCAGCAAGCATTGGTTGCGCGGTCCCCTTCGGGAGTGGGAAGAGGAGCTGCTGGGCGAGCGACGGTTGCGGAACGAAGGTTTCTTTGACCTCGCCGCATCCACGGGATGTGGGAGGTGCGCGTCTCCGAAATGTTCTAGATGTGGTTGAGAGAATGGCGCTAAAGGGATGAGTGAACTGATAACCTTAGAAGAACTGTTCCAAGAGCATGGAGAAGATCGTTTCTTCCAGGTCCCCGATTACCAGCGGAGCTATTCCTGGGAGAACGAACACCGAGAGGATTTGCTGGAGGATATCTCCGACCTCCTGTTGCACGATGCGACGCACTTTACGGGGACGGTGGTGGCGGCGCGGCCCGATGAGCCGGATGGGACCTACCAGATAGTGGACGGTCAGCAACGGTTGACCACCTTGGTCCTGCTCCTTGGCCGCTTAGCGTTGCGGCTTGAGGCGCTCGGAGATTCGGAGGGGGTTGGGGGCATTGATCTGGAAGAGGTGCGCGACCGTTTCATCCGTAGCAGGCAACGTGTCGGGGCTACCCGGCCGCGGCTGGAGCTGAATACGGATACGACGGCGTTATTCCGAGAGCTGTGCCTGAAGTCGGAGATCCCGAACGAACACATCCCGCCGAGGAATAAGGCGGAGACCAACCTTTTGCAGGCTGCCCATCAGGTGGATCGATACCTGAAGGCGTATGACCGGGAGCGCCTGGAGGCGCTGCATCATGCCGTGACCCGCCGTATGGGGTTTCTCTTCTATGCCCCGCGCAACGGCACCGAAATCGGCTTGATGTTCGAGGTGATCAACAGTCGCGGTAAACCGCTAAGCGAGCTGGATAAGGTCAAGAACTTCCTCATCTACTACGCCAACCGCCACGGGATGCCGGATCTGCATGAGCAGGTGAACAAGGCGTGGGCGGGCATTCTTACCGACCTCAATGCCGTGGGAATGACCACCAACGACGAGGAGCAGATGTTTCTCCAGTCCTGCTGGGTTCCCTTCGGTGACCCGCGGGCCCGCAAGAGCGGCCCGGTTTACGAGGGTCTCAAGGCACAGGTCGCGCAGGAGTCCCGTGAAGGGGGTTATCGTCGGTTGTCTGCATTCGTGCGGTTGCTTCGGCACGGAGCCCAGACTTTTCGCGCGCTCTACAGCCGGAAGGCGGTCTCGGAGAAGACGGCGGAATCGATCTGGCGGGAGCGTGTGTCGTTCCATCCACGGCTCGCTTCCGTGCTGCCGCTGCTCGTCGCCCTTTACTACCGGGAGAGCAATGGCGAGAGACGTGCCGTTACTCTGGAGCTCATCGAGAAGCTCAACTTCCGGTATTACGTCCTAGGCATTGCGAGCCGCTCCGATTCACGCCAGAGCGAGCTGTTTCAGCTTGCGTATGACTATTTCCACGGCGATCCCAACGTGCCCGGTGGCGAGTTCACCACGGAGTCGCTTCAGGAGCGCCTGCGGGCGTTTGTCCGTGAGAACGCGGACCGCCGCCGGATGATCAAGAATCTGGTCCTGGAGGCTGACGAGTCCTGGGACTTCTACGAGTGGCCGGGATTGAAGTTCTTCCTCGCGAGCTACGAGCAGTCGCTCTGCGAATCGAAGCGGCACAGCAAACCACTGCCCGAGCTGCTGAGCCGGCGTGACCCGGATACGTACAACGATTTCTACCACCGCGAACACATCGTCGCGCAGAACGACCAAGAGGATATCGACGCAGAGTCCGCTGATTACATCAAGCGCCGGCTGGGCAACTTCGTGCTGATGCGTGAAGGCACGAACAAGGCCGCCTCCGACGGACGTGCCGTCGACAAGATCCAGGACACATACGAGGCCACCGGCATGAACCGTCTGTACCAGGTTCAGGAGCTCCAGGAGTTCCTGGATCGGGCCGAGGCGTATGTCTGGAACGAACGCGGCTGGAAGGTGGAGGCGAAGGGCTGCCGCGACCAAAGGTTGCGATACCTGATGGATCGGCGCGAGGAACACTTGGTGGCCTTCGCCTTGGAGCGCTGGCATGTGCCGGGAGCGGACCCGGAAGAGCTGCCGACCGTGCGTGTGGATTCGGTCTTCACGGACGGGGCAGTGTGGCAGCGCGCATAGGGATGCCGGAGACTGTTGCCTTTGCGGCCAACCGCGGCTACGCCCTTACCAGCTCTCGGGAGGCGATCATTCGTCGCTTCTTGGAGGGCGGCTGGCGTGTGGTTCTGGCTACCGCTGATGATGAGGAAGCGCGGTATCTGGCCGGCCTGGGTGCCGTGCTGGAGCCGGTTTCCTTCAATCGAGGCGGCCTTGCTCCGGGCACCGACTGGCGCGCTTGGTGGCGGATGCGGGCGATTTATCGCCAGTGGCGGCCGACGCTGGCGCACCACTTCCACGCTAAGCCGGTGATGGTCGGTACTCTGGCTGCGCGGCAGGTGCTTGGGTCTGCGCCGGCGGTGGTCAATACCATCACCGGCCTTGGGCATGCCTTTATTACTGGCGGTGTAGTCGCACGGTTGGCCGGGCTGGGCTACCGGGCGGCCCTCCCTCGTAGCGATGTGACGATTTTCCAGAACCGGGACGACCGGCAGCTCTTCCTTGACCGCGGCTGGGTGCCGCAGGAGCGGGCGCGTTTGATCGGGGGCTCCGGCATCGACCTGGACCGGTTTGGGTACATTGATCGGGCGGGCCGTCAGACTGCTCCGGTGGTCATCATGATGGGCCGATTGCTGGGCCAGAAGGGCATCCCGGAGTTTGCCGAGGTGGCGCGCCGTGTCCGGGAGCGGTGGCCGGGGGTGCGCTTCCTCCTGGCCGGTGAGGAAGAGCCGGACCATCCCGATGGGCTGACAGCGGAGTGGATCCGCGAGCAGGGCAGTGTTGAATACCTGGGGCGCCTGGCCGATGTGGGACCTCGGTTGGCGGAGGCGGATCTGATGCTCTTTCCTTCCTACTACCGCGAGGGCGTGCCCCGGGCGGTGATGGAGGCGGCCGCCACCGGGCTGCCCACCGTGGCCTTTGATGTCCCGGGCGTTCGCGAGGCGGTGCGCGATGGCGAGACCGGCTATCTGGTTCCGGATCGGAACGTGGATGCCCTGCATGCCCGGGTGGTCCAGCTCCTGGAAGACGAGGAAAAGCGCCTGACTTTGGGGCAAGCTGCCCGCCAGTTGGCCGAGGAGGCCTTCGATATCCGCGCCATCCAGGAGCAGTACTGGAATATCTATCGGGAATTCGGGGGGCCCGCATGAGGGGCTTCTTGGGGTCTGTGGCAGGTTGATCGGAAGTGATTGAAGGGTTGTCAGGGAAGGCTTATCATAATGATAAATGGGCCGGTCAACGTCAGTGCCTACGAGGGGACTCCGCCAGACGAGGACGAGGATCGCTCGATTGTGGGTGGTCCTCTCTATGACGCGAAAGCCGTGCTGGCGCTCACCAGGGCGGACGAGCTGGCTTTCTGGAGCCGTGGCGCCATTCGGGATGCCCAGAAATGGAGTCTTGAGGTATCCGACGTCTGCCGGCTGGTCGAGCTGGCCATTCGACAGGGCAGCTATCTGGGTGCGCAGTGGTGCGTGCAGAAGCCAAATGGCCCGTGGGCGGCCTGCGACACCTATAAGGTCACTCGGGAGGAGTGGCTGGAGGCTGTTCGAGGGACGATGCCCGTCACTTACTACTTGAAGTTCTGCGTTGCGAAGACCGGCACTGTGCTGTTCTCGGTCTCCAACCACCCGGAGGGAACGTGATATGAGCCAGTCCAACGCCAATGAGCGGCGCGTCTGTCCTGCCTGTGGTGAGGGGCGGCTCGAGCCCGTGGAAGGTAGCCAGCGAGTCGAGCATGCCGGTGTCCACGGGACCCTGCCGCTGCACTATGCCGTTTGTAGCGTGTGTGGCTCCGAGATTGCGAGGGAAGCCGAGGCCCGCGCGAACAAGCGGGCCATGATCGCGTTTCGCAAACGTGCGGAGGGCTTGCTTACGGGGGCGGAGATGCGCCAGGCGCGCCGCGCTATGGGTCTGACGCAGGCGCAAGCGGCTGAGCTGTTCGGGGGCGGCAAGGTTGGGTTCTCCCGCTATGAAAATGACGATATCGCCCAGAGCGAGGCGATGGACAGCCTGGTGCGGATCTGTCTCGAACAACCCGAAAACCTGATCCGCCTGGCGGCGCTCAAGGAGGTTCGACTAGGTGCTGTGCTGCCGCAGCGACGGCCGGTCGACGAATTCGCGTATGACCGCATTTCGGCGATCAAACGTACGCTGGAGCATCAGATCCGCCCTGAGAGGGTGACCGGTGGGCCGGTGAGCCCGCATCCCAAGGTGGTGGATATCCAGCGCTGGAGGAAGGCGGTCGCATGAAGCCCAGCCCGCTTACCCTGCACGGTATCCAGTTCGTGCGGGTGCACGTGGAAACCGACCTCGAGTCCGAAAACAGGGCGGATGACTTCCGGTTCGATGGACAGACCCTGCAATGGGGTCTGGATCACGGTCGCGACGAAGATAATGGCACTTGGTGGGTCGCCGTGGGGTTCGGGACCCACCAGGCGGAGGATGAGCCCCGCTGTCCCTACATCCTCGACGTACAGGCGGTGGGTATCGTCTCCGTGTCGGAGGACTACCCCGCGGAAAGACACGAGAAGCTGGCCTGCGAGTACGGCGCGGCGCTGGTGTATGGCGCCATTCGCGAAATGGTCACCAATATCACGGGCCGTAGTCTGGCCGGGCCGCTTGTGCTGCCGACGCCGAACTTCATCGGTGCGCTGGAAAGCCGGGAAAACGATGACCAATGATTTCTGGCCAGGCAAGGGACACCTTTATTGTCTGATATTGGGCTGCACTCCCCGCCAGCTGGTGGAGGAGGCCTCCGATATCCGCGCCGTCCAGGAGCAGTACTGGAGTAACTATCGGGAACTCGGGGAGCCGGCATGAGGGAGCCGGGTTATCAGCCGGTTGTGATCATCGGCGCGCCCCGCTCTGGCACCAACATGCTGCGCGATGTGCTGTGCAGCCTGGACGGCGTGGCCACTTGGTCCTGCGATGAGATTAATTACATGTGGCGCCACGGCAACCAGCGCTACCCCTCCGATGAGTTGCCGCCGGAGCGGGCGATAGAGCCGGTGCGGCGCTATATCCGCCGGCAGTTCGACTGGGTGGCGCGGCGTTATGGGGTGGAGACGGTCGTCGAGAAGACCTGCGCCAACTCCCTGCGCGTGCCCTTTGTGGATGCAGTGGTTCCGGAGGCGAAGTATCTCTTCATCCGGCGGGACGGGCTGGATGCCGTGGGCTCGGCCATGGCCCGCTGGACCGCCCCGCTGGATATCCCCTACCTCGCGCGCAAGGCGCGTTTCGTGCCGGCCACGGATCTGCCGTATTACGCCGGTCGCTACTTCTGGAGCCGGGTCTATCGGCTCTTCTCCCGGGAGCAGCGCCTGGCCTTCTGGGGCCCGCAGATGGACGATATGGACGACCTCCTGGCCCGGCATCCGCTGGATGAGGTCTGCGCCATCCAGTGGCAGCGCTGCGTGGAGCAGTCCCGCCAGGCCTTTGAGGCCATGGACTCGAGCCGGTGGCTGGAGGTGGGCTACGAGGACTTCGTGAGCCGTCCGCAGGAGGAGCTGGGCCGGATTGTCGATTTCCTGGACCTGCCGGCGGGCCGCGATGCCCGGGCCGAGGCCGTGAGCGGCGTGCGCGCGGGCAGCATCGGCAAGGGGCGTGCGGCGCTGGACGGCGAGGCCATTCAGCGGCTGGAGTCGCTGGTCGGTGAGACGCTGCGGTGGCGGGGGCATTGATGGTGATCGCGACGCTCCCACAAAGGGCGTGCTCCTGTGCGGGCAGTTGACTTTCTCCTCTTGTGTGCCAATCTGGCACCACTAGCTACAAGCGGGTCGTCAAGGGTCCGATAACCATTGAGGTGTCGCCATGACAGCGGCAAGTGAAAAAGGGCGGGAAAAGCGGCTGGTCGCCCGCGCCAATGCTGAGATCCATCAGAAGATCGCGGAGGCGGCAGAGCTGCAGGGGTCCACCGTTTCCCAGTTCCTGCTGGATGCGGCGCTGGAGCGTGCCGGCGAGGTCACTGAGCGGGCCACGCGGATCAATACCAGCCGTGCGGCCTTCGAGAATATGATGGAGGCCCTGGACCAGCCGCCACGCCCGCTGCCCCGTCTGCGGCAGGTGGCGCGACGGTACAAGGAAGAGGTCCATGTCCCGGATCCGGAAACAGCAACTGGGCAGGAACCACCACCGCGCGGGCTTTGACTGCGGGGTCGAAGCGCTCAATAGCTTCCTACGGAATACGGCACGGCGACAGGACGAACGCCATCTTGTTCGTACTACGGTGCTGGTCGATATCAATGCCCCCGAACGCATCCTGGCGTACTACTCCACGGCTCCCTGCGAGATCATACCGCCGCCCGGGGTGCGTGCCTGGAAGAGTTACCCGCACCCTGTGCCCTTCCTGCGGATGGCCCGTCTCGCTTCGGACGTGAGTGTCCAGGGGCAGGGCTTCGGTGAACTGGCGCTGCTCGCCGCCATTGAGGATGCGGCTACCATCTCCCGGGGGTTTACCGCCATTGGCGGCCTCGTTGTGGATGCGAAGGACCCGCGTGCCGCTGCCTTTTACGAGAAGTTCGGCTTTGTCCGAATCGAACAAGCTGGGCTTCAGCTGTTCATGCCCATCCAGGACTGCTTGTCGGTGATGGGTGAATCGCATGATTCATGACAGGGGGTGCGGTTCACCGGAGGCGTGCCATCAAGATCGCATGGCGACGGTTGGAGGCCATTCGCCAGACGTGGGACCGGAGCGTGTCCTCGGCAAGCGGCGCGCCGCGCTGGACGGCGAGCCCATCGAGCGGCTGGAGTCGCTGGTCGGTGAGACGCTGCCGCGGTCTGGCTACGCGTGACCAACAGTGAACGGGATGTGGGTTTGCACGAGCAACTGATTGCGGCAGTCCGCGCCATCTATGGCGAGGAAGGCTTCATCCCCCTGCACCGGCCGGTGTTCGAGGGGGATGAGAAGGCCTACCTCACCGACTGCGTGGACTCCAACTTCGTCTCCTCCGTGGGGGCGCGGGTAACGGCGTTCGAGGAGCGGGTGGCCGATTTCGTGGGCGCGCGGCATGCGGTGGCGACGGTCAACGGCACGGCGGCCCTGCACGCGGCCCTGGTGGTGGCCGGGGTGGAGCCCGGGGACGAGGTGCTGACCCAGGCGTTGACCTTTGTGGCCACCTGTAACGCCGTGGCCTATACCGGGGCGGAGCCGGTCTTCGTCGATGTGGACGAGGACACGCTGGGGCTCTCGCCGGAGGCGGTGCGCCGCTATCTGGAGGCCCATGCCGACGTCGGCGAGGGCGGGGCCTGCATCAACCGCTCCACTGGCCGGCGCATCGTTGCCTGCCTGCCCATGCACACCTTTGGCCATCCGGTGCGCATCGCCGAGCTGGTGGCGGTCTGTGAGGACTACGGCATCCCGGTGGTGGAGGATGCCGCCGAGTCCCTGGGCAGCTGGGTGGGCGAGCACCATACCGGCACCTTCGGCCGGTTGGGGACGCTGAGCTTCAACGGCAACAAGGTGATCACCACCGGGGGCGGGGGGATGATCGTCACTGACGATGACGAGCTCGCCGCCCGTGCCCGCCATCTCACCACCACCGCGAAGGCGCCCCACGGCTACGAGTTCTTCCACGATGAGCTCGGCTTCAATTACCGAATGCCCAATCTCAATGCCGCCCTCGGGTGTGCCCAGCTGGATCGGCTGCCGGATATGCTCGCGGCCAAGCGCGAGGTGGCGCGGCGCTATGCCGAGTTCTTTGCCGATCGGCCGGAGGTGTTGGTGAGCGAGCGGGCGGGCACGACGGCGAATTACTGGCTCAACGCCGTGCGTCTCGATTCTCGGGAGGAACGTGACGCGCTGCTGGCCTACACCAATGAGCGCGAGGTGATGACCCGGCCGATCTGGCGGCTGATGACCGAGCTGCCGATGTACCGGCACTGCTGGCACGACGGGTTGGAGGTCTCGCGGTGGCTCGAGGAGCGGGTGGTAAATCTGCCGTCTTCGGTGCCGGATGGCTGGCTGACATAAGGGATGTCGGATGCCGCCTGCGGCGGTATCCGACCTACGCAGCTGCGGGGATCGTGTGGATCGCCTGCAAGGCAGGCTCCTACGGCGGAATTGTAGGGCAATGGGAGCAATGGAAAAGGCATGGATGTTCTTTCCTTGATCGGGCGCGAGGCGCCCTTGTTTGATGAGGACCTCGCGCAGAACCGGGGGCTGCTGGCGGAGCGGGTGGCCGGCGGGCGCTTCCTGGTCATCGGCGGGGCCGGGACCATCGGCCAGGCGGTGGTGCGGGAGATCTTCCGCCGCAATCCCGCCGCGCTGGATGTGGTGGACATCAGCGAGAACAACCTCGTGGAGCTCGTGCGCGATCTGCGCAGCAGCATCGGCTATATCGACGGCGACTTCCGCACCTTCGCCCTGGACGCCGGCTCGGTGCCCTTCGATGCCCTGATGCGGGAGGCGGGCGGCTACGACTACGTGCTCAACCTCTCGGCGCTCAAGCATGTGCGCTCGGAGAAGGACCCCTACAGCCTCATGCGCATGGTGGCCGTCAACATCGAGAACACCCTGAGCACGGCCCGCTGGGCGCGGGAGAAAGGGGCGGGGAAGTATTTCTGCGTCTCCACCGACAAGGCGGCCGCGCCGGCCAATATGATGGGGGCGAGCAAGCGCATCATGGAGCTGTTCCTGATGCGCGAGAGCGAGACGTTGCCGGTGTCTATGGCGCGGTTCGCCAACGTCGCCTTCTCCGACGGCAGCCTGCTCCATGGCTTCAACCAGCGCATGGCCAAGCGCCAGCCGCTGTCCGCGCCCAATGACGTGCGCCGCTACTTCGTCACCGACCGGGAGTCCGGGGAGCTCTGCCTGCTCTCCTGCCTGCTTGGCGAGAACCGGGATATCTTTTTCCCCAAGTTGAGCGAGCGGCTGCACCTGACGACCTTCTCCGAGATCGCCGAGCGCTACCTCGCCGCGCGGGGGTATGAAGCGGTGCGCTGCGAGAGCGAGGAGGAGGCGCGGCGCAGCGTGGACAAGCTGGCTGCCCGTGGCCAGTGGCCCTCCTACTTCTTCGCCAGCGACACCACCGGCGAAAAGGACTTCGAGGAGTTCTACCTCGAGGGCGAGGACCTGGACTGGGGGCGCTTCGAGAACGTGGGGGTGATCCGCAACCCCGCCCGCTACAACGCCGCGAAGCTGGACGCCTTCCTCGCCGAGATCCAGCGCCTGCGCGCCGCCGAAACCTGGGAAAAGGCCGACCTGGTGGGTCTGTTCCATGTGATGGTCCCCGAGTTCGCGCACAAGGAGACGGGCCGTTACCTGGACGGCCGGATGTGAGTATGCAGCGATTGTTTGATGTGATTTTTGCGGGGCTGGCGCTGGTGGTGCTGGCGCCGCTGCTGATTCCGGTGGTGATAATCCTGCGCGGTACCGGCGAGGGCGAGATCTTCTTTCGCCAAGAGCGGATCGGCAAGGGCGGGGCGCCGTTCGGGCTGCTCAAGTTCGCCACCATGCTCAAGGACAGCCCCAACATGGGCACCGGCACGGTGACGGTGACCAACGACCCGCGGGTGCTGCCCTTCGGGCGATTCCTGCGCAAGACCAAGATCAACGAGCTGCCGCAGCTGATCAATATCCTCAAGGGGGATATGAGTCTCATCGGCCCGCGGCCGCAGACCCGGCGTTGCTTCGAGGCCTTCCCGCCGGAGGCGCAGGCCGAGATCGTCAAGGTGCGGCCGGGGCTCTCCGGGGTCGGCTCTATCGTCTTTCGCGGCGAGGAGGAGATGTACGAGGGCACCGACGACCCCGATCGCCTCTACGATGAGGTGATCATGCCCTACAAGGGGGAGTTGGAGCTCTGGTACGTGCGCCACGGTAACCTGTTGCACTATTTCCTGCTCATTGCGCTGACTGCCTGGGTGGTGGCGTTCCCCGGTAGCCAGCTGTTCTGGCGGCTGTTTCGGGAGTTGCCGGAACCGCCCGCGGAGCTAGCGGGGAAGGTCTAGGCAGCCCTCGCGTCCCGGGGGGCAGGTCTTGGGGGATCAGATGCCGCGGTCCAGGCTGCCGTGCGCGAGGCGCTAGGTACACTTTGAACCGCTGCCGGGGAGACACCGCCCCTCGCCATCGACGCCGATTTCATGGCCGTTCCCGGTCTGCAGGTCCATACCGTTTGGAGCACGTCCCCATCATGACGTGGGCTTTGGAGCCCGGAGTCGGATACTCGGCCCGCAGCGAGGCGGGGAGAAATCGCCATGACAGGGAATGACTGGCAGCCATATCCCGTGGAGCGAGCGCGGCGCTATCTGGAACCGGGCCCGGTGGTGCTGGTGTCGTCGGCGTGGGCGGGCCAGCGCAACGTGATGACGCTCGGCTGGCACACGGTGATGGAGTTCTCGCCGTCGCTGGTCGGCTGCATGATCTCCGCGGGCAACTACAGCTTCGAGTTAATCCGCGGAGCCGGTGAGTGCGTCATCAACCTGCCGACCCTGGAGTTGCTCGACGCGGTCGTGGGCGTGGGCAATACCAGCGGTGCCGTGGTGGATAAGTTCGAGCGCTTCGGCCTCAGCGCGGAACCGGCGGAGGCCGTGGCGGCACCGCGGATCGGCGAGTGCCACGCGGCGTTCGAGTGCCGGCTGGCCGAGGACCGCCTGGTCGCGGACTACAACTTCTTCGTCTGGGAGATTGTGCGGGCCTGGGTGAAGCCGGTGCCGGAACGGCCGCGGACAGTACACTACAGCGGTGATGGCGTGTTCATGGTCTCGGGGGAGACCGTTGACCGGAGCGTGGACTTCCGGCCGGAGATGCTGCCGTAGCGCGCGATTCCGTCCGGGTGTGGGAGCGCGCCTTGCGCGGGAATGTTCGCCTGCAGGGCAGGCTCCTACGGCTGCGGGATCGATGCGGGTGTAGGAGCGCGCCTTGCGCGCGAAGAGTCGCCTGCGAGGCAGGTGCCTACGGGGGGCGGTCGGGTGGTGAAGTTCTTCAGCGGTAGGGTTCGCTACGTGGCACTGTTCAGGATGGGGATCTCCGTGACGGTGGTGAAGTCCCGGTCATGGGTGACAAGCGCTGAACAGCTGGTGTGGATGGCGGTGGCTACCTGAATCGCATCCGGTAGCTTGAGACCGTATCGCGTTCGGATGCGCGCGGCCGTGAAGGATAACGGGGCGTCGACCGCCTGGACGTGCCAGTTGTGGCTGTTTAGCAGGCTTTGGTAGTAGCGATCGGCAAGGATCTCGTCGCCGTTGCGCAGGGGGCCGGTCAGGAATTCCGCTAATGTTACGGTGGATACCACGCCATGGAGGGTGCCTGCCTCGATGCGCTCGAAAACCGGGAGATAGGGCTCGAGGAGGGTCGGGTGGTCCTCCATCAGGTAGATAATGGGTGCGGTATCGATGGTGACCCATGCGCCCTCGGGGAGCTCGGAGGCCTCCATCAGTCCCACTCTTCCCGTAGGGCGGCCACCGTGTCGGCGGGCCTCTCCCCCCAAAGCCCTGCCCCGGAGCCGCGCAAACCGAGTAAGCCGCCCTGTGCGGATGGCAGCCGGTACTGGTCCGGGGATGCAAGGACGGCGTAGGGCTTACCCCGTTTCATGATGAGGGAAGGCTCGCCGCTATGGGCCCGGTCCAATAGCTCCGGTAATTGGCGTCGGGCGGCTTCGGATCCAATCTTTTCCATGTCGTCCTCCTTGTCCTGTACGTACAGTACAGGAGCCTAAGGGGGTGAACAAGATGGGTTCGTATCGCCTGCAGGGCAGGCTCCTACGGCTGCGGGGGTCGATCCGGGTGTAGGAGTGCGTCTCGCGCGCGAGGCATGCCCCTACGATGCGAACGTCATGTCGTTCGTCGGGTGTGACGATGGTCGACCTTCGGGCCTTTTTCGGCTTTCTGTTAAACTAACGCACAGATAACGGTGGCGCGGTGCCACCGGGCTAATCTGCCACGTGGCTATGGGGGCGCAGGGATATGTGCGACGGCACTCGTGTATCGCCGGCGAGGCCGGGTCCTACAGGGATGGCTCCGGCAAGGATGTTGGTGTGGCTGGTGTTGCTCGCCCTGGCGGTTGTTCTTGCGGGCTGTGCCGGCCAGCCCACTGCCGGGACCGCGGCCTCGGATTTTCAGCAGGATCGCTCCCAGCAGGCACGGGTGGACAAGCTCAACGAGCAACTCGCCGTGCAGTCCGCCATGGGCGGGGGCGGCGATCCGATCCAGCGGGAGCGGGAATCCTACCGCCTCGGCCGTGACGATCTCATTGAGATCACTGTCCTCGGTGTGCCGGAGCTTGCCCGGGAGGTCCGCATCGACGGCGACGGCATGGTCACCTTGCCGCTCATCGGCGAGGTGAATGTGGCGGACAAGACCGTCCAGGGGGCCTCGGAGCTCATCGCCGACCGCTATGAGGAGTCCTATCTGCGTGACCCCCAGGTGAGCGTGCTGGTCAAGGAATACCGGAGCCTGCGCATCACCGTCCTCGGGTCCGTGCAGAAGCCCCAGGTCTACTCGGTGCAGCGCCGGTTGGGGCTGCTTGAGGCACTCGCGCTAGCCGGCGGGCTCACGGAGAAGGCGGGCCGGATGGTCTATGTCAACGACCGCGTGGATAACCCGGACGGTGAGGGGAAGATCCGCCGCAACCTGGTGGTCAGCCTCGATGAGGTTCTGGCGGGGGGTAGTGGGGCGGAAGACACGCCGGACCTGACCCTCAGTGACGGTGCCGTGATCAACGTCCCCGAGGCCGGCGTGATCTACGTGGAGGGGGCCGTCGAGAAGCCCGGCGTTTATCCGCTGCAGGGCGAGACTTCGGTGCTACAGGCCGTCACCATGGCTGGAGGGTTGCAGTTCAAGGCGAAGGATTCCGGCATCCGGGTCCTTCGTGCCAGCGGCGACGGAGGCGGTGCGGAAGAGTTCGGCGGGTTCAATATCAATACGCTGCGGAAGGATCCGGACCGGGGGCTTCAGCTGCGTGACGGCGATGTTGTGGTGGTGGAGGCGAGCGGCGTGAAATCCGCATTGCAGGGTATCGCAAATACCGCCAAGGGGATCTTCGGCTTCGGCTATTCCCTCAACTGACGCCCGATCCCCACCGGGTAAACGGAATTTTGCCGGAGAGCAGCTGATTATGCGTTCAGACGACGACCGGGACCAGCACCATCACCTGCAGCGCTATGAGGGCCGTTACCCCACCGAAACGGGTGGCGGTCGGGCGCTGACCCAGCCAGGCGGAATGGTGCCGCCGGAGTACGACGACGATGAGATTAGTCTTGCGGACCTGTGGCTGACCATCCGCAAGCACAAGTGGACCATCATCAGCTTCACCGCGCTGGTGGTGACGGCGACGGTGGTCGCCACCGCGCTGATGCGTCCGGTCTATAAGGCCACCGCCACCGTGCAGATCAACGAACAGGGTTCCCAGATCCTCGAATACCAGGATCTCGAGGGCACCGGCGGTGGAGGGGGGCGCGAGCGCAACTTCTACGCCACCCAGTACGAGATCCTCAAGAGCCGCTCCCTGGCCAGCACTGTGGTCGAAGATCTGGGCTTGGTCGACAACCCCGAGCTCAATGGCGAGATCGGCCAGCGCGGGGTAATGGCGGGCATCGGCCAGCTTAAGCAGGTGGTCTCCCAGGTGTTCGCCGACCAGGGCGACGCGGCCGCCGAGGAGGAGGCACCCACCCCCGAAGAGCGCCGCGCGATGGTGGTGCAACGCCTGCGCCAGAAGCTCACCGTCACCCCGGTGGGGGATTCCAAGCTGGTGGAGGTGAGCTTCGAGAGCTTCGACCCGGCGCTCGCCGCCCGGGTGAGCAACACCCTGGTGGACGAATACATCGATGCCAACCTGCAGCGCAACTACGACGCCGGCGACGAGGCGCGGGAGTTCCTGCAGAGTCAGCTCGCGGATATGCAGGCGAAGCTGGAGCGTTCCGATCAGAAGCTGCAGGACTTTGCCAAGGAGCGTGGCATCGCCGACCTGGACTCGCGCATCGAACTCGCCAACGAGAAGCTCGCCCAGCTGGAGACCAAGCTCACTGAGGTCCAGCAGGAGAAGCTGGCCACCAAGGTGAAGTATGACCGGATCCGGAACGGCAACGGCGACTCCCTGCCGGAGATCGTCAACAGCGAGATCCTTAATACCTTGCAGGAGCAGTTGGTGGAGCGGCGCTCCGAGTACTCGGAGCTCTCCGGCAAGTTCAAGCCGGAGTATCCCCGGATGGTGGAGCTGCAGAAGCGCATCACCGAACTCGAACAGCAGATCAGCCAGGAGACGGCCCGCATCAAGGAGAGCATCATCAGCCGCCACGAGGGGCTGGTGCAGCAGGAGGAGGCGATCAAGGAGTCCATTCAGGCCCAGGAGGGGCAGCTGCTCACCCTCAACCAGCGCGGGGTGCAGTACAACATCCTGAAGCGCGAGGTGGAGACCAACGAAGAGCTCTACAATGGCCTGCTCCAGCGTATGAAGGAGATCGGCGTCGCCGCGGGCGTGAAGGAGAACAACATCGCGGTGATCGACGAGGCTCGGGTGCCGCGGAACCCGTTCAAGCCGAACATGACGCTGAACGCCTCCCTGGCCCTGGTGCTCGGCGTCTTTGGCGGCACAGGCATTGCGTTCCTGCTGCAGTTCCTGGACAACACCGTGCGCCGGCCGGAGGACCTGGAGCAGATCGCCCACCTGCCCTCGCTGGGCCTGGTGCCGCGGGCGAAGAAGGGGCGCGGGCGGCGCGCCGCGGACGTGGAGGCCGACGAGCTGGCCTTCTACAGCATCACCCAGCCCCAGTCGGAGGTCTCCGAGGCCTTCCGCTCCCTGCGTACCAGCCTGATGTTCTCCTCACCGGAGGGCATGCCGGGGCGGCTGCTCATCACCAGCCCCGGGGCGGGCGAGGGCAAGACCACCGCCGCCACCAACATGGCCTGTGTGCTGGCCCAGAACGGCGAGCGGGTGCTCCTGGTGGATGCGGACCTGCGCAAGCCGCGGATGCACCGCATCTTTGATATCGCCCAGGTGCCCGGGCTAACCGAGCGCATTGCCCGGCGCAACCTGGCGGGGATGAACTGCATCCACCCCACCAACGTGCGCAACCTCTACGTGCTGCCCAGCGGCACCGTCCCGCCCAATCCGGCGGAGCTGCTGGCGCCGGAGCGGCTGCGCGCAGTGCTCGACGACGTCGGCGAGCTCTTCGATCACATCATCATCGATAGCGCCCCGGTGTTGGGGCTGGCCGATGCCCTGGTGCTCTCCCGCAGCGCCGACGGGGTGGTGCTCATCGCCTCCGGCGGCAAGACCACCAAGGAGAGCCTGCGCTACGCGGCGGGTCGGCTGCGCCAGGTCCGCGCGCCGCTGCTCGGCGGGGCGCTCAACGCAGTGGATCTCTCCAGCCCGGACTACAACTACTACACCAGCAATTACTACTACGCCTATGGCGAACCGGGGGACGGCGGTGCCGGCCTGCCGGCCCGGGCGGAGAACGCCAGTCGCCGCAGTGGCGGCCCCGACGGGGTCTGACCGGCCCCGGGCCTATGGGGCAGTGGCTGCGGCGTCTGGTGCTGGTGGGTGTCGCCCTGGCCATGGCGGCGGTGGCCGGGGCCGGCTACGTGGGCATTCAGCGCTCGCTCTCCGCGCAGCCGGAGGCCGCCTTCGACGTCGCCTGGCGCTGGCAACCGCTGGGTGGCCCGGCCTGGATTGCGGCCGCCCAACGCAGTCTGAACGCGCTGGAGGAGCGGGACGCCCGTAGCGGGATCCTCTCCGAGCTGGGCCGTCATTACCCACTGGCCCCGGGCCTGTGGCTGGGGCGGGCGCGCCTGGCACACGCCGCCGGTGATACGGAGGCCGTGGGCGAGCGTCTGCGCCTCGCCGTTACCCTCCAACCCGGCGATGCCGATCTCCACTGGGACGCCGCCATGCTATCGCTGCGCTCGGGGCGGGTGGACGAGGCCGTGGGCTATCTCCGCGATTATGTGCACCTGCGGCCGCGGCATGTGGCCAATGCGGTGCTGAGCGCCCGGCGCTGGGTGGCGGGGCCCGGTGCGGTGGTGGATCGAGTGGTGGGGGCGCATCTCCCTGCGCTGGAGCGGTTGCTGGGGCAGGCGGCGCGCTGGCGGGACTGGCCCCTGGCCGCCGCGGTCTGGGAACGGCTGCCGCCCGGGCTCAGGGGGGATGCGACCATCGCCGCCGATTACGCCGGCCGGCTGCTGCGGGACCGGCGCGTGGCGGAGGCGGTGCGTGTCTGGCGCGCGGCGGAGCCGGGCTTCGCGGCCGGCGCGGTCTCCAACGGCGGGTTCGAGTCGCCCCTCGCCGGGCGGGTGCCCTTCGACTGGCAGGTGCGTGCCCCGGAAGGCGTACGCGTCGAACGCGACGAGGGCGACGCGAACTCCGGCGAGGCCGCCCTGCGCCTGGCCTTTGACGGCGAGCACAACCTCCGGCTGCGCACGCCGCGGCAGTACGTGGTGGTCACACCCGGCGAGGAGTATCGGCTGACCGGCCAGTGGCGCTCGGACGGACTCACCACCCGCTCCCTCCCTTATTGGCGGGTGATCGGCGAGGGCGCGGAGCGGCGCGAGGGCCTGGCACGCATCGAGGCCCCGCGCTACGGCAGCTGGGATTGGCAGCCGTTCTCCGCCACGTTTACCGTGCCCGAGGGGATGGAGCTGATCCGGGTGGAGCTGCGGCGGGATCCCACCGATAATCTGGATCGCTTCATCGGCGGCGATCTCTACCTGGACGATATCGCGCTGGAGCCATGAGCGGGCAGTGTCGGCAAGCGGATCTGGAGGCCCTGCGGGACGGGCGTAGCGCGGAGCTCCCACGGGAGTGCGTCCCGGCGCTGCTCCACTGGCTCTGCGGGGCCCGCAGCGGCGAGGCCGCGACCGCCCATGCCGTGCTCGGCGATCCGCGGGAGCATCCGGAGCGGGTCCGGCGGGTCTATCACGCCCTGGACCGCTGGCTGTTCGTGGACACCGAGGTCATCCCTCCTTACGGCGGTGCCGACGAGCGCCGGGCGCGTTTTCGGCTGCTGAGCCGCACCTACCATCCCGACCGCTATCCCGAGCTCGCCGACTGGCTCGGCCCCCGGGCCCAATCGGTGAACGCCGCCTACACCGCCTTCCGTGTCGCCCCTGCCGACCGGTGGGAGACGCCTGTCGACAGCACGGCCGGGGACGGCCGCGGTGAATCCCGCGGCGGCAACGCCGCCGGGCCTGGGGTGGTGACCGGCGCGCCCCCGCCCGGGGCCGGCCGGACGAGGCCACCGGCGGCCCGGCCCCGGGAGTGGCTCATGCGCGCGCTGGCCCCCTTGGCCGGCACCCGCTTCCTGCCCCAGAAGATCCTGGCGCTGACGGCACTGGTGTGTGCCATTCCCATCGTCTACCTCTATGCCCAGCGCCTGCCGCCGCCCGAGGCGATGGTCCCGGACGCGCCACCGGTGGCGGAGGGGGGCGCTGCCGGCGAGCGCGATAAGGCCGCCGGCACGGTGCCTCGCAACTCGGCCACGGAGGCGCCGGGCCGTGGCCCCGCGTTGCTCGACCTGGCCATGGTGGATCGCCTCGCGGCCGCGCCCTGGCCGGTGATTCCGGCGGCGAAACCGGTGCAGGTGGTGGTCCGTAGCGGAGACCCGGCGCCGGGTGCTGCATCGGCTGAGGGAGCATCCGAGGCACCGCCGGATGAGAATGACGCGGCCCGGGGTGGGATGTCGCCGGAGCTCGCCGACGAGGTCCGGGTGGCGGCACTGGCGGTACGGCTGGCGTTGAGTCAGGGGGGGAGCCTGCGGCCGGCGGTTTCGGCGGCGGAGGGGACCCCGACAGAGCAGGCTGTTGCCGAGCCTGAACCCGAGCCCGAGCCCGAGCCTGAGCCTGAGCCTGAGCCCGAGCCCGAGCCCGAGCCCGAGCCCGAGCGGGAGCCACTGGATAATCGCCAGGAGCCGGAGCGCCAACCCGCCGACACGCCAGGGGCCCCAGCGGGGGAGCGGAACCCGGGCCCAGCGCCGCCCCAGCCGGCGGAGCCGGAAACGATCCTGGCCGCGGAGCCCGTGCCGTCCCCCGAAGAGCGGGCCCGGTCGGTGATGGCCCGATTCCGGGAACGCTTCGAGGGTGGTGACGCGGAGGCCCTTGTGAAGCTCGTGACGGCGGGGGTTCGGGAGAATGATAACCGCGGGCGGGACTGGTTCCGCGAGGCCTACGGCGGGCTCTTCGATCAGACCCGCGAGCGGGGCCTCGAGCTGGAGCTGGAGGCGGAACATATCCGCGACGGCGTGGTGCGGCTGTCCGGTCGTTACGCGATGACGCTGACCTACGACGATGGGCGCGAGGCCCGTGGTGAAGGGCCGATCACCTACCGCCTGCGCCGGGAGGACGGCGCCTGGAAGGTGGCGGCGATCCGCTACCCGGTGGACGGATAGGGGGAGCGAGCGGATGGCGGAGGCACACTGGGGGGCGACGGCGTTGGCCGGTAACCGGGACCGGCCGCACTGGCGCCAGCGCCTGAGCCTGGCGGTGCTGGTGGTCCTGATCCCGGTGCTGCCGGTGTTCCTGGGGGGGCGGACGCCGTTCCTGCCGGGCTATCTCGCCGATGTCGTACTGGTCGTGGCGATGGCGGCGGTGCTGGTGCTCCAGCTCTGGGACGGCCCTTCGCGGCGGCTGGGCCCCTGGGAACGCCGTCTGTGGCCGGCGGTGGCGGTGGTCTTCAGTGTGTACCTGCTGCTGCAACTGGTGCCGTTGCCGGCGCTGGCCCGGCTGCTCGGGCCGTATCCCGAGGCGCTGTGGGCCGCGTCCGGTCCGATCCCGGTCAGGTGGTCGCCGAACCCGGGGATGACGCTGCTCGGCTGGGCGGTGTTCCTGGCACTGTGGACGGCCGCCTATACGGTGCGGGTGATGCCCTCCCGGTATCTCGGCTGGCTGTGCCTGGCGGTGGCGGCGTCGGCGCTGTTCCAGGCCTTCTACGGGCTGCTGGCCCATGCCGGCGACAGCACCACCGTCCTCGGGATCTGGGAGCGGATCAGCCCGGACGCGGTCACCGGCACGTTCACCAACCGCAACCTCTACAGCGCCTACATGACCCTCACCGGTCCCATGGCCATCCTGGTGTGGTGGCTGCGGGAGGTACCCGGGCTCGGGCGGTTGCCCACGGTGACGCGGGTCGCGACCATGACCCTCGCGGTGGCCCTTGTCGTGATCGCGATGATGGCGACGGGCAGCCGCCAGGGGGCCATCGCCGGGGTGGTGGCCTTGCTGGTGGCGGGCTACCTGTGGCTGTACCGCGACATCGAGCCGGGGCCGCGCCGGCGTTGGGCCACGGCGGGGGTGGCCGCGCTGGTGGTGCTGGTGCTGCTCTGGTACGGGCCGGCGGTGATGCTGGAGCGCTTCGCCGAGCTCGGGATGGATTCCAGCCGCTGGGAGGTCTGGCAGTTGATGCTCGCCGAGCTGCCGGCGGTGCACTGGATCGCCGGAACTGGCCTGGGCAGCTTCGAGACGGTGTTCCGCACCGTGCAGACGGCGGAGCTGACCTCGCGCTACTCCTACGCCCACAATGACCTGCTGCAGTGGTGGCTGGAGACCGGGGTGCTGGGCCTGACGCTCCTGGCCCTGGTGGCGGGGGCGCTGCTGCGTCGCGCGACGCTCACCCGGCTGCGGGCGCCGGTGTATGGCGGGCTGGCCGCGGCGGCGGTGGTGGCGCTGGTGGACTTCAGCTGGCACATGACCGGTACGCAGCTGGTGATCGCCTGCTACATCGGGCTGTTGCTGCGGCCGGTACGGCGGTGAGGGGACCATGATCGACCTGCACGCCCATTATCTGCCCGGCATCGACGACGGCCCCAAGGAGCTGGAGCAGAGCCTGGAGATGGCGCGACTCGCGGCGGCGGACGGCATCACCGACGCCACCGTGACCCCGCACCACCTCAATGGCCGCTATCGGACGGATGCGGCGACGGTACGCGCGGCCCTGGCGGAGCTGCAAGCGGCGGTGGCGGATGCGGCCATCGCCCTGCGCCTGCATCCGGGCTCGGAGGTGCATCTGACCCCGGAGCTCCCCCAGGCGGTGGCGGACGGCTCCGCCATGACCGTCGCCGACCGGGGCCGGGCGGTGCTGGTGGAGCCGCCGGTGCACCACCTGCCCGTGGGGATGGAGGCCATCCTCTCCGAATGCCTGGTCCAGGGGGTGACGCCGATCATCGCCCATCCCGAGCGCTCCCGGCCCTTGCAGCAGGACATCGCCCCGGTGCGGCGCTGGGTGGAGATGGGTTGCCTGGTCCAGGTCACCGCCCAGAGCTTCACCGGTCGCTTTGGTCACAGCGCCCGGGACGCCGCCGCCGCCATGCTCGCCGAGGGGCTGGTCCACGTGCTCGCTTCCGACGGCCACCGGCCCTACGGGCGGACGCCGTGTATCGGGGAGGGCCGGGCGGTGGTGGCGGAGTGGCTCGGCGAGGCGGTGGCCGCCGAGATCACCGAGGTCATCCCCGCCGCGCTCCTCGCCGGCGAGGCCCCGGAGCGCAAACGCCTGCGCCGTTTGGTGGCGGAGGCCGTGGAGGCCCGCCGCCCGCGCCCGTCCTGGTGGCGCCGCCTCCTCGGTGCCAGGTAGGGGCGCGCCTTGCGCGCGAAGGGCCGGCAGAATTCGCCTGCGAGGCAGGCTCCTACGGGGGCCTGGATCCTGGGGACTACATCACACGTCGCGGTTGGATCGAGCGCACGGCTGTACTACGCTGTGCGTGGAAGGATACGTAAGCAGGAGCGCTCGTCATGAAGAATAAGCGGATCGCCACCCTCGCCGGTGCCGTTGTCGCCCCGCTGGTTTTGGGCTTCCAGGCCCAGGCAGCGGATGTATCGGTGCTGGGTGACTTGGAAGTGCGGGGCTCCGCCCAGGTCCGCGCCGAGGAAAGCGGCGCTCCGGTGCGCCTGTCCGACACCAGCTACGCCTATGTCTCCGGCGAGCGCATTCGGACCAGGGACAATGGCTCGGCGGTGCTACGCCTCGACGGGGGTGATCGCCTGGCCCTCGGGCCGCAGACCCGGGCGCGCATCGAGGGCGAGGCCGGCCGCTACTCCGTGGATCTCTCCGAAGGCTCCCTGGCGTATTCGGTCTCCCCGGAGTCTTCGCTGACCATCGACGCCGGCGGCAGCACGCTTGAGCCCGTCGGGGATGCCATCAAGCCGGTGAGCTCGGGTGACGAGCAACGGATCACCGGCTGGGTGTCGGTGGACGAGTCCGGCAAGGTCAACGTCAGCGCCCGCAGCGGTGACATGGAGGTGACCCGTGGTGGCAGCACCCGCGTAGTCAGTGCCGGTGAGTCCGTCAGCATCGATGGTAGCAGCGGCGAGCTCATCGCCGCGCAGGTGGAGGGCGCCGGCGGGGGCGGTGAGGGCCGCGCGGTGATCGGCCCCTTCGGCCTCAGCGGGGGCGAGCTGCTTACCCTTGTGGGCACCACCGTGGCGGTTACCGCTGGCGGCAATGAGGTGCTGGTGGACGACGACGACGGCGACGACCTCGCCAGCCCCTGATTGCCGGTTTAGCGGGTGAGGCGCATTGCGCTTCGCTCCATGCGCCCTACGCTGGCGTTCTGCAGCGTGCGGGTAAGCGGCGGCGGCGCGTCCCTTTTCGGGGCGCGCCGTTTTCGTTGGTGGGAATTCGCCTGCAGGGCAGGCTCCTACGGCGGGGTGTTCCGGGTGTAGGGGCGCGCCTCGCGCGCGAATGATTCGCCTGCGGGGCAGGATCCTACCGGTCTACGGGGGTTACGGCGTCGGCGGAGACGGTCAGGCGCTGACTGCGCTGCATGACCTCGAGGAGTACGAGGACGCGGTCCTCCCCGCGGGCGGCCTGGAACAGGGCCTCATAGCCGGCGAACGGGCCGGACTCGATGCGTACCCGCTGGTTGGGCTGCATACGCTGGAACGGGCGCAGGTCGACGGTACCTTCCTGGTCGGTGAGGCGTCCGCGTAGCTCCTCGATCACCCCATCCGGCACCGGGGCCGGACGTTCCCCGAAGCGGACGATGCCGCTGACCCCGCGGGTGGAGCGTATCGGCGCCCAGTTGTCGGTGCCGGCCTCGAGCTCGATGAATAGATAGCGCGGGAACAGCGACTCCACCCGGTCCACGGGCTTGCCGTTACGGCGGCCGCGCACCCGGGCGAGGGGGCGGTAGATGTGGTAGCCCTGATTGGCGAGGTGGGTTTCAGCGCGTTCGTCCTGACCCGGTTTGCATTGTACGGCGTACCAGCGTCCCATGCGGTCCCCTTCCATCAGTCCGGTGTGCATTGCATCACATCGTTGAAGTATATTATACGAAACAAGAAACGATCGTGATTCCTGCAGGTGCGCCGCGGCGCCCCTGCGCCGGGGATGGGCTCATCGGATCGAGTTTGGGGGCACAATGGAAGACCTCCCTGTTATCGGCGCACTGGTGGCGTTTGCCGCTGTCCTGGCCGCGATACAGGCATTGAAGCCGGTGGCGCCCGCCCTGGGGCTGGTGGACCATCCCGGCGGGCGGAAGCAGCATCGCGGTGAGATCCCCCTGGTCGGCGGTATCGCCATCTTCGTCGGGCTGCTGGTCGGCCTCCCTGCGGGGTATGGGATCGTGCCGGCGGCCGCACCCCTGGTGACCGGCATGGCCGCGCTGCTTGCGCTGGGCATCGTCGATGATGCCCGCGGCATGCGCGGCATCACCAAGCTGGGCTGCCAGGTGGCCGTGGTCACCCTGGTGGTGATCTGGGGTGGCGTCGCCATCGAACGCGTGGGCGCGCTGCCTGGCATCGGCACGGTCTCCCTGGGCCCCGCTGCGGTTCCCTTTACTATCTTCGCCTTGGTGGGGCTGATCAATGCCGTCAACATGCTCGACGGACTGGACGGTCTCGCCGGCGGGGTAGTGCTCGGTGGATTCGGCTGGCTGCTGCTGCTGGCGGGCCTGCAAGGGCAGTCCCTGCATATGGCGGTGTCAGGTCTTCTGCTTGCCGCCGTGGCCGCGTTCTTGCTGCTGAATGCCCGTCTGCCGTGGCGGCCACGGGCGGAGGTCTTCCTCGGCGACGCCGGCAGCATGAGCCTGGGGTTGGCCCTCGGTTGGTGCATCGTCGGGCTTTCCCAGGTGGAGGCCGCAGTGATCAGCCCGGTGGCCTATCTGTGGGTGGTGGCGGTGCCGGTGATCGACACCCTCAGCCTGATGGTTCGGCGTGTGCTCCGCGGCCGCCATCCCTTCTCCGCGGATCGGGATCATCTCCACCACCTGTTCCTGCGCGCCGGGTTCACGCCCGGGGAAGCGAGCTATTGCCTGGTGGGCATCAGCCTCGCCGCGGGGGGCATCGGCATCCTCGGTGGCTTGGCCGGGGTGCCGGACTGGCTGCTGGCGGTTGCGCTGCTCGGGGTGCTCGTCGGGCACTACGTGTTCATCCGCCATGCCTGGCGCACCGTGGGGGCCCTGCGCCGGCTCAATCGCGTCTATCAGGACGCCCATGTGAACCAGGTGCCGGTCCGCCGCGGAGCGTTGGTCGGCTTCTATGTGGCGGTGTTCTGCGCGCCGGTCTCGGTGGGCCTGTCCCTTGCCGGCCTTGCATTGGTGTATCTGGCTACTGCCCTGGACGGGCGGGCCTTTCTCGCGGATCTGCGCCGCACGCCCCTGGCAGGGCTGGCGTTAGTAGTGGCGGCGTTCCTGCTCCTCCGCGGCGGTGTCGGGGCGGTGGAGGACCATTCCCTGTGGACCCACCTGCTGCCGTTGACCGGTCTCTACAGCATCCCCCTGGGCTGGTGGTTGCTGCGCCTGCGTAGCCACCGGCTGTGGCTACTCGGCGCCCTCGCCGCCGGGCTTTTGGTGGCCTTCGTCCAGGATGCCCGCTGGGGGGACCTGCGGGCCGGCGTGCTCGGGGATCCCCTGGCCTGGGGCGCGAATGCCCGGCTCGGTCTCGCCCAGGTGGTGGCGCTGCTACTGCTGCTCGCCATCATGCTCCGCGCGGTGCCGCGGCTCGGCCGGGGCTGGCGGGCGCGGTTCGCGCTGGCCGTGGCCGGCGTGCTGTGCGTGCCGTTGGTGATCATCCTGGTGGGCTCGTTTTACGTTACCGCCTGGATCGGCACGGTGGCGGGTATCCTGGTGCTCGGTGCCGGGGCCGTGGCCTTCCACTATGGCCGGAGCGAGTGGCTCGGCCTGGCCGGGGGTGTGGCCCTGGTGGCCGCCGTGGCGCTGGGTTCCTGGCAGCTCGTGGCCGACCAAGGGCCCGTGCGCACGGCGGTGGCCGAACCCGTTCAGGCGGCGCTGCTTTACCTGGATGACCGCCCGCGGGCGGCGGGGGAGGTGCATCCGGCGACCGCGGAACGCCTCTGGCTGATGAGGGCCGCGGCCGGGGAGCTCGTCGAACGCCCCCTGATCGGCCACGGCTGGAAGCATCCGCCCGCCAGAGCCGGGTTGCTCGCCGACGGGCAGGGTCACTACCCGGGCATGCTGACCACGGTGGCGGTGGGCTTCGGCCTGGTGGGCCTGGCGCTGTTTACGCTGCTGTTTGTTGGCTTCGTGTGGACCACCCTGGCCGCGGCGCGGGAGGGCGTCTGGCCGGTTTCCTGGGCGCTGGGGTTGGTGGCCTGCTTTACCGCCGCAGTCACCATGCTCACCCTCGCCATTCACGTCGACCACGGCACCAACCGGACTATGCTCATCCTGTTGCTGGCCGCGGGCTTTGCGGCGGCCTTCTATCGCTGTGGTCGCGGCCAGGGGCACGAGGCGGACGTGCCGTCGCCGGGCTGAGCTGGTGGTCAGCCGCCGCCGAGGCTGCGCCCGGGGGCGATGGTCGCCTTGTCGAGCATCAGCTCGATGAGCGCCGGGCCTCCGACCCCTTGGGCCCGGCGGAATGCCTCGGGGAATTCCTCCGTGTGCTCGACGCGCTCGCCGTGGGCGCCGTGGGAGCGGGCCAGGGCGGCGAAGTCCGGGTTGTGGAGGTCGGTGGCGCTCACCCGGCCCGGGTACTCCCGCTCCTGGTGCATGCGGATGGTGCCGTAGCTGCCGTTGTTGACCACCAGCAACACCACCGGGACCCGGTACTGGACTGCGGTGGCCAGTTCCTGGCCGGTCATCAGGAAACACCCATCGCCGGAGAAGCCCACCACGGGCCGGTTGGGGCAGGCGAGGGCGGCGGCGATGGCGGCGGGTGCGCCGTAGCCCATGGAGCCGGAGGTGGGGGCGAGCATGCTGCGGAAGCGCCGGTAGCGGTAGAAGCGGTTGGACCAGATGCAGTAGTTGCCGGCGCCGTTGGCGATGATGGCCTCCTCCGGCAGGTGCTCGTTGAGCCAGGTGATGATCTCGCCCATCTGCAGGGTGCCGGGGTTGGCCGGGGGGTCGTCGGTCCAGCGGTGGTAGCTGGCATTGACCTCGCGGGTCCAGGCCGACCAGGGCACGGAATCCGGCGGCGTCAACGTCGCCAGGGCGCGGGGGGCGGCGCGCATGTCCGCGTTGATGGGCAGGTCGCTCTGGTAGACGCGGCCGAGCTCCTCGGCGTCGGCATGGATGTGGATGAAGGTCTGCCGGGGCCGGGGGATGTCGAGGAGGCTATAGCCCTGGCTGGTGGCCTCGCCGAGCTTGGGGCCGAGGGCGATGAGCAGGTCGGAGGCCTGTATGTGGCGAACCAGCTCCGGGTTGGCGCCGAGGCCCACGTCCCCGGCGTAGTTGGGGTGCAGGCAGTCGAAGTAGCCCTGGCAGCGGAAGGAGACGCCTACGGGTAGGTCCCAGCTCTCGGCGAAGCGGTGCAGGGCGGCACTGGCGCCCTCGTCCCAGCCGCCGCCGCCGGCGAGGACGAAGGGGCGTTCGGCGGCGGCGAGGCGCTCGCGGAGCTCTGCCAGCGCTGTCGGGTCGACCCCGGTGGTCACCGGGCGCGAGGGGCCGGCGTCCGGGGCCTCGGCCGTCTCGGTGAGCATGTCCTCGGGCAGGGCCAGGGCCACGGGGCCGGGGCGGCCCGCGGTGGCGTTGTGGTACGCGCGGCTCACCATCTCGGGGATCCGCGCGGTATCGTCGATCTGGGCCGTCCACTTGGTCAGCGGGCCGAGCATGCGCCGGTAGTCGATCTCCTGGAAGGCCTCGCGTTCCTGGGTGTCCCGGCGGATCTGGCCGATGAACAGGATCACCGGGGTGGAGTCCTGTTGGGCGATGTGCAGGCCCGCCGAGGCATTGGTCGCGCCGGGGCCGCGGGTGACGAAGCACACGCCGGGCCGTCCCGTGCAGCGGGCGTAGGCGTCTGCCATCATCGCCGCGCCACTCTCCTGGCGGCAGACGGTGACGGCGATGTCCGGGGCGTCGAGCAGGGCGTCGAGGACGGCGAGGTAGCTCTCGCCGGGTACGCAGAAGATGCGCTCCGCGCCGTGCAACCGCAGGGTATCGACGAGGATCTGCCCGCCGGTGCGGGGTGGGGTGGTGTGTGTCATCGGTTCCGCTCTTTGCCCTGTTTGATGTTGTCCGTTCGCGCGCAGGGGGCGCTTCTACAAGTACTTTTGGTACGTCAAAAACCGTTCGTCCAGTTGCCAGCCGGCGGTCTCGTAGAGGCGCTGGCCGGCGGTGTTGATGCGCTCGGTGCGCAGGAACAGCTTGGCGGCACCGGTTTCCCGGCCGAGCTGCTCGACGCGCTCCATCATCCGTATGCCCACGCCCTGGCGTCGCACCGACGGGTCCACGTAGAGGTCATTGAACAGCCACATGGTGCCCAAGTCCACCGATGAGAAGGTGGGGTAGAGTTGGGCGAAGGCGACCAGGGTGCCGTCGTCGTCGGCGACGAAGATCCGCGAGTCGCCGTTGGCCAGGCGCTCGCCCATGTAGCGCGCCGCGGCCTCCGGGTCGCTTTCCCGGCGGTAGAAGACGCGGTAGTCGTCGAACAGCGCCGAGAGTTGTTTATGGTCGTCGGCGGTGGCGTCGCGGATGGGGATGTCGGTCATTGGTGGTCTCCTCCGGTGTTTGTCGTGAGCCGTGTTTGCCGGATCGGCATTTGCCTCCGGTGGCTGTCGCCCCAGAGGGACGATGCACCTTGCGTAGGTCGGCTCCGGCCGTCAGGCCGAAGCCGACTTTCCGGTTGCGCCCCGATGTTGTGGGCCCCTGTGTCGGCATCCGCCTTCGGCGTGTGCCGACCTACGACTGCTGTGCCGTGTAGGAGCGCGCCTTGCGCGCGAAGGTCGCCTGCATCGCGGTAGGGCGGATGGAGGCCGGAGGCCGTAATCCGCCGGGCCGGATCGGCGGGTTCCGCTTCGCTCCACCCGCCCTACACGGCGGTTTCCTTTACGGCCTCGTAGAGGACGGCGGCGCCGCGGGTCGCGTCCTCGGGTTCGATGTTCTCCGCCTCGTTGTGGCTGATGCCGCCCTCGCAGGGCACGAAGATCATCGCCGTGGGGCAGACCTTGGCGGTGTAGACCGCGTCGTGGCCGGCGCCGGAGACGATGTCCATCTGCCGGTAGCCGAGGCGCTCCGCCCCGGCACGCACCCGCACGACGAGCTCCGGGGCGAACGGCGTGGCCGGGAAGTGCCAGAAGTCCTTCAGCTCCGCCTCCAGGCCCGCGGCCGCGGCGATGGTCTCCACCCGCTCGCGGAGGTCGGCGTCCATGGCTGCCAGGGTGTCGTCGTCCGGGTGGCGCAGGTCGATGGTCAAAAACGCCCGACCCGGGATGACGTTGCGCGAGTGGGGGTAGACGTCGAGGATGCCCACGGTGGTGCAGGCGTTCTCGCCATGGTCGGCGGCGAGGGCATTCACGGCCTCCACCACCCGGGCGGAACCCACCAGCGCGTCCCGGCGCAGGCGCATGGGGGTGGGGCCGGCGTGGGCCTCCTGGCCGGTGAGGGTGAGCTCGTACCAGTGCTGGCCCTGGGCGCCGGTGACCACGCCGATGGGCAGTCCGGCGTCCTCGAGCACCGGGCCCTGCTCGATGTGCAGCTCAAAGCAGGCGGCCTTGGGGTTGGCGCGGTGATCCGCGGGGATATCCCCGTCCCAGCCCAGGCGGGCGAGCTCGTCGCCGAGGCGGGCGCCGTCCTGGCCGATCTTGTTGAGGATCTCCTCGGCGGAGAAGGCGCCGGACCACACGCCGGAGCCCATCATGGGCGGGGAGAAGCGCGAGCCCTCCTCGTTCATCCATACCGCCACCTCCACCGGGTGGCGGGTGGTGATGCCGTGGTCGTCCAGCGAGCGCAGCACCTCCAGGCCGGCGAGCACGCCGAGGACGCCGTCAAAGCGCCCGCCGGTGGGTTGGGTGTCGAGATGGCTGCCCATGACCACCGGGTCCAGGCCGTCGTCGCTGCCCGGCCGGCGGACCCAGAGGTTGCCGATGGCATCGGTGCGCATCGAATAGCCGGCCTCGGCCGCCCAGGCCATAAAACATTCGCGGCCGGCGCGGTCGGCGTCGGTGAGGGCGAGGCGACAGCTACCGCCGCGCTCGGTGGCGCCGATCTCGGCCATCTCCATGAGGGTGCGCCAGAGGCGCTCGCCGTTGATGGGGCAGGGGGTGGTCATTGCTTCGCCTCCCGGGGTCGGCGGGCCCGCTGGGCGCGCAGGTGGCGCAGGTCCTCGGGGATCTCCCAGGACTGCCCCGGTATGGCGTCCAGCAGTTGCCGGGTGTAGGGGTGCTGCGGGTTGGAGAACACCTCGCGGGCGGTGCCGGTCTCCACGATCTGCCCGGTCTGCATCACCGCGATGGTGTCGCTGACCTGGGCGGCCACCCGCAGGTCGTGGGTGATGAACATCATCGCCAGGCCCAGGCGGTGGCGGATGTCGTCGAGCAGATCCAGGACCTGGGTCTGCACGGAGACGTCCAGGGCGGAGACCGGCTCGTCGGCCACCAGCAGCTCCGGCTCCAGGGCGAGTGCCCGGGCGATGGAGATGCGCTGGCGCTGGCCGCCGGAGAACTCGTGGGGGAAGCGCCCCGCCGCCGAGGCGTCCAGGCCCACCAGCTCGAGGAGCTCGCGGGCCCGGGCCATGGCCTCGTGTGTCGGCATGCCGAAGGCCAACGGCCCCTGGGCGACGATGTGGCCCACCTTGTAGCGGGGGTTGAGCGAGGCGTAGGGGTCCTGGAAGACCATCTGGATCCGCCGGCGGAACGGGTGGAAGGCCCGACCCTTCAGCCGCGCGAGGTCGGTGCCGTCGAAGAGGATGCGCCCGCCGTCGGCCTTGTGGAGGCCGAGCAGGCAGCGCCCCAGTGTCGACTTGCCGGAGCCGGACTCGCCGACGATGCCCACGGTCTCGCCCGGGTGGATGGTCAGCGAGACGTCGTCGGCGGCCACCAGCTGCCGGCCCTTGCGCAGGAAGCCGCCACCGAGGTTGAAGACCTTGCGCACGCCTTGGGCGTCGAGCAGGGGCTCGCCCTGGCGGTCGAAGGCGTCGCGGTGCTCGATGTAGTGGGGCACCGCGGCGATGAGCTCTCGGGTGTAGGGGTGCTGGGGGCGGTTGAGCACCTCGTCGGCGGTGCCGAGCTCCACGCAGCGGCCGTGCTGCATCACTGCCACCCGGTCGGCGATCTCGGCGACCACCCCGAAGTCGTGGGTGATGAACATCACCCCCATGCCGAGCTCGCGCTGCATGCGCTGGATGAGCTCGAGGATCTGCTTCTGGGTGGTGACGTCCAGGGCGGTGGTGGGCTCGTCGGCGATGAGCAGCCGCGGCTCCAGGGCCAGGGCCATGGCGATCATCACCCGCTGGCGCTGGCCACCGGACAGCCGAAAGGGGTAGCTGCGGCGGAGGTTGTCCGGCTCCGGCAGGCCGACGGCCTCCAGGAGCTCGATCACCCGCTCGCGGCGGCGCTGCTTGCCCATCTCCACGTGGGCGCGCAGGGCCTCCTCGATCTGCTCGCCGACCCGCATCACCGGATTCAGCGCCGTCATGGGCTCCTGGAAGATCATGCCCGCGTCGCGACCGCGCATGGCTCGTTGCTCGGCCTCGGACAGCGCGAAGACGTCGCGGCCGTTGAGCCAGGCCTCGCCGGCGCTGACATGCACGTGGGGCTTGGGCAGCAGGCCCATCAGCGCATGGGCGGTCATAGACTTGCCGGAACCGGACTCGCCGACGATGCACAGCAGCTCGTTCTCGGCGATGGTGAAGCTCATGGCCTCGACGGCGAGCTCTCGCTCCGCGCCCGGGGGCAGGCGGACGCTGAGCTCGCGGACGTCCAGTATCGTCTTGCGTTCGCCCATCTCAGCCCCTCCCCTTGCGCGCGAGTTTCGGGTTGAGGGCGTCGTTCAGGCCCTCGCCCACCAGGTTGATGGCGAGCACGGTGATCAGGATGGCCACGCCGGGGAAGAAGCTCATCCACCAGGCCTGGCGCATGACCGTGCGCGAGGCGCCGATCATGTAGCCCCAGCTCATCATGTTGGGATCCCCCAGGCCGAGGAAGCTCAACGCGCTCTCCAGCAGGATCGCCGTGGCCACCGTCAGAGAGGCGGCGACGATGATGGGCGACATGGCGTTGGGCAGGATCTCGCGGAGGATGATGGTCGGTGTGGACTGCCCGGAGGTCACTGCGGCCTGCACGAACTCGCGGTTGCGCAGGCTCAGGAACTCGCCACGGGCGAGCCGCGCCAGCGGCGGCCAGCTGACGATGGCGATGGCGGCGGTGACGCTGGTGATCGAGGGCGTGAAGATGGCCACCAGCATCACCGCGAGGACGAAGTTGGGGATGGTCTGGAATAGCTCCGTGAAGCGCATGATGGCGTCGTCGATGCGCCCGCCGAAGTAGCCGGCCATGGCGCCCAGGGTCACGCCGATGAACAGCGCCACGGCGGTGGAGATCAAGCCGATGACCAGCGACACCCGGGCGCCGTGGACGACGCCGGCGGCGATGTCCCGGCCGAGGGTGTCGGTGCCCATCAGCGTGTCGCCGGTCAGCGGCGGGGCGAAGGGGCGTGCGACCATGTCCCAGGGGCTGTGGGGGTAGATGAGGTCGGCGAACAGCGCCAGCAGCACCACCCCGATGAGTATCACCAGGCCGATGATCGCGCCGCGGTTGCGGGCGAAGGCCTTCCAGAAGTCCCGGCTCATCTCAGGCCACCTCGATGCGCGGGTCGATGAGTGTGTAGATCAGGTCGGTGATGATGTTGAAGATCAGCACCATGACCGATGTGACGACGAAGATCCCGAGCAGGATCTGGTAGTCGCGCTGCAGCAGCGCGTCGAAGGCCAGCCGCCCGATGCCCGGCCAGGCGAACACCGTCTCCACCAGGATGGAGCCGCCGATGAGATGGCCCGCCTGGATGCCGGCGAAGGTGATCACCGGGAGGATGGCGTTGCGCAGGATATGCAGCATCACGATCCGCCCCTCCTTGAGGCCCTTGGCGCGGGCGGTCTTGACGTAGTCCATGTCCCGCACCTCGAGGATGGAGGAGCGGGTGAGGCGGGCGTAGACCGCCATATAGAACAGCGCCAGCGTCACCACCGGCATCACCAGGTGGGCGGCGACGTCGAGGACGTGGCCCATTCCCGTGAGCCCGGCGCCGACGCTCTCGTAGCCAAAGGCGGGCAGCCAGCCGAGCTGCACGCTGAACAGCAGGATCATCATCAGACCCACCCAGAACAGCGGCGTGGCGTAGGCGAGCAGGGCGAGGGTGGTGACGGCGGTGTCCGTCCATCGCCCGACGTTCATCGCGGCGACGGTCCCGAGGAAGATCCCCAGCGCCAGGGCCAGCACGTAGGCGATGCCGGTGAGCAACAGCGTCGCCGGCAGGCGGTCGAGGACCAGGTCCCGCACCGGTTGATCCTGGCGGTAGGAGTAGCCGAGATCGCCCTGGGCCACTTGCGTGACGTAGGTGAACAGCTGCTTGTACAGGGGCTCGTCGAGGCCGAAACGGTCACGCAGTTGCTCCACGTACTGCTCGTCGGCGGCGCCGGCCTCGCCGGCCATGATAACGGCCGGGTCGCCGGGTGCGGCACGGACCAGGGCGAAGTTGATAATGACGATGGCGAGCAGGATGAAGACCGCCTTGAAGAGACGGTGCCCGACGAAGGCCGCCACTTTGTTCATTGCGAAGAATCCCCGGTGGCTGTCGTGGACGCGCCGGAAGGCGCACGCGGGGCCATGGCCCCGCATGCGTCAGCCCCGGTGCGCGGTTACGGGTTTTCCACCCAGACGTCGGCGAAGTTCTCGGTGGTGCCGATGGCGGTAGTGATGGCGTTGTGTACCCGCTCATTGATGAGGTTCGGGAACTCCATCTCCAGCAGCCAGACGATGGGCACGTCCTCCACCAGGATCCGCTGGACCTCGCTGTACATCTCCTGGCGCTTGTCGGTGTCGTTCTCCACCGCGGCCTGCTCGAAGAGCTCGTCGACGCGCTCGTTCTCGTAGCCCATGGTGTTGGTGAACAGCACGCCCTTGCGGATGTTGCTGGAGATATAGGTGCGCGCCACGCCCAGGGCCGGATGGCCGTACTGGTAGACGTAGTCGTTGGTCATCTCGTAGTTCCAGTTGGAGAGACGATCCGCCCAGCCGCCGGCGTCGGTGCTGCGCAGCGTGACCTCGACGCCCACCTGCTCCATGGCCTGCTTGATGTACTCGGCGAGCCGGCTCCAGACCTCGCCGTAGGGCATGACCATGAACTCCACCTCGGCACGGACGCCGTCGTCGTCCGGAGTGAGGCCCATCTCGTCGAGGAGCTCGCGGGCCTTCGCCGGGTCATGGGGGTATTCCTTGACGTCGGGCTCATAGTGGGTGGTCACCGAGGCTACCGGACCCGTGGCCACGCGGCCGAGTCCGAACCAGATGTTGTCGCGGATGAATTCGCGGTCCAGGGCGTACATGATCGCCTGGCGGAAGCGCTTGTCGCCCAGCGGCTCTTCGCGGTGGTTGATCTCGATCCAGCTCAGCGGCGCGACGAACTCGTAGCCCCGGGTGTCCAGGCGCAGATGGGACAGCGCCTCCAGGCGTTGCACGTCGAACGGTTCCACGTCGCCGTACTGGCTCACATCCGCGTCGCCGGTCTCCAGGGCCAGCGCCCGGGAGGCGGCGTCGGGGATGATGCGGAAGTAGATCTCATCGAGATACGGCTTGCCTTCGAGGTAGTAGTCGTCGTTGCGGGCCAGGCGGATGTGGCTGCCCTTGTCCCACTCGTCGAACTGGAACGGCCCCGTGCCGATGGGGGTGTCATTCATCTCGTTGTTGCGGAAATCACCGCCTTCGTAGATGTGCTTCGGCATGATCGGGGCGCTGGAGACCTCGAAGGCCAGGATGAACGCCGGGAACGGCTGCTTGAGGGTGAAGACCACGGTGTGGTCGTCCGGGGCGCTCACCTCTTCGACATGGGAGAAGTTCGAGCGCGCCCGCGGGTGCACCTCCGGGAGCATCTCGGTGACGCTGAAGACCACGTCCTCCGAGGTGAAGGGCTCGCCATCGTGCCAGGTCACGCCCTCGTGGAGGTGGAAGGTGTAGGTGAGGCCGTCCTCGGAGACCTCCCAGTCCTCGGCCAGCCCCGGCATGGGGTTGAGGTCGAAGTCGTAGCGGAGCAGACCCTCGTAGATCTTGCCGCCCACGGTCTGGATCGGGGTCTGCTGGTTGAGCGCCAGGATGAGGATGGCGGGCTCGGGGTTGAGGATGACGTTCAGCGTGCCGCCGCGCTGGATCTCCTGATCCTCGGCGGCGGCGACGGTCGGGGCCGTGAACACGGCGCCCGCCACGGGGACGGCGAGGGCTGCGGCGGCCAGGGCCGCCGAGGCCATTTTGCGGATCGATCTCATGATCTTTCACCTCCTGATGGGTCGATGGTGCCGGCATTGCCGGCGCTGTCCCGGGCCTTGTTGTGATATCGGCGCTTTGCCACGGGTGGCCCGGGGTTGCCCCGCCACCGCGGGGGATGGGTTCCCCGTGTCGGCGGTGCGAGTGCCTGGGGCTCGACGGTCATGGTTTCATTCCTCGTCGAAGCCGAGCAGAAAGGATTGGGTCACCTCCGCCTCCAGGGCGGTGGTGTGGTGTTCGGAATTGCACATGTGCTCGTGCATCAGCCGCCGCACCGCCGACTCGTCCTCGGCGCGGAAGGCCTCGAGCAGGCGGCGGTGATAGTAGCGGTTGTCCTCGCCGAACTGGATGCGGCCGGGGCGATAGGTCTTCTTCAGGTCCACCAGGTCCCGGAGCAGGTCATTGATGAAGTGCACCATGAACTGAAGCAGTGGGTTGGGGCAGACGTCGGCGAGGAGGTTGTGGAAGTTCAGCTCGGCGATGCGCAGCTCCCGCTGGCCGTCGCGCTCGTAGCCGATGTGGTCGCAGAGCTCGATGCTGGCCTCGAGCTCGCGGAAGTGGGCCTCGGTGAGCCGGCCCACCGCGGCGGCGGCCACCTCCACCTCGACGAGCTTGCGCAGCTCATAGATCTGATGCCCGTCGAGCTTCTGGAAGTGCAGGTAATTGCGCAGGGCCCGGGCCGCCTGGTTGGCCCCGGGCTCGGCGACGTAGGCGCCGCCCGTGGGGCCGGTACGCATCGTCACCAGCCCCTCGACCTCCAGGGCCTTCAGCGCCTCGCGCACCGTGCCCTTGGCGCAGCCGTAGAGCTCGATGAGCTCGCGCTCCTTGGGGAGGCGGTCCCCCGGCTTCAGCCCCTGGACCACGATCCAGCGCTTGATGTCCTCGACGATGTGGTCGGAGAGCTTGCGCCGGAACGGGCTGCGTTTGAGCTCGTGCATGGCATCCTTATCGGTCTATTTATACGTATAAATAGCACGGATTCGCGGGATGTCTAGGTTTGCTGTCCCGGAAGGGCCGCCCGATTCCGGCACCGTCACGTCCCCGGTGGTCTCCGACGGCGCCTGTAGGAGCCGGCCTTGCCGGCGAATGGCCGCTTCGCGCGCGAGGCGCGCTCCTACGGGGTGTTGTAGGAGCCGGCCTTGCCGGCGAATGGCCGCGTATGGCGGGTTACGGCCTTGCCGGCGGCCCTTCGCGCGCGTGGCGCGCTCCTACACCGGGGGCCACCCGCTGCTGTAGGAGCCGGCCGTGCCGGCGAATGTTCGCGCCCGTGGCGGATTGCGGCCTTGCGGCCTCCATCCGCCCTACCTCCGGTGTCGGGCGCCGGGTGCCGGGTGCCGGGTGCCGGGTGATGTAGGGCGCATGCAGCGGAGCGGAATGCGCCGGGGCCCTTCGCGCACGAGGCGTGCGCCTACGCGGTGTGGGTACTGGCCTTGCCGGCGGCCCTTCGCGCGCGCGGTGCGCTCCTACGCCGGGGGGTCTCCCGCTGCGGTAGGAGCCGGCCGTGCCGGCGAACGTTCGCGCCCGTGGCGGATTACGGCCTTGCGGCCTCCATCCGCCCTACGTCCGGTGTCGGGTGCCGGGGGATGTAGGGCGCATGGAGCGGAGTGGAATGCGCCGGGGCCGTTCGCGCGCGGGGCGCGCTCCTACGCCGGGGGGTCTCCCGCTGCGGTAGGAGCCGGCCTTGCCGGCGGCCGTTCGCGCGCGCGGCGCGCTCCTACACCGGGGGGTCTCCCGCTGCGGTAGGAGCCGGCCTTGCCGGCGAATGTTTGCGCGTACGGCGGATTACGGCCTGGCGGCCTCCATCCGCCCTACCTCGACTGTTTCTAGCCGGGGATGCCGTGCTTTTTCATGCGGTAGGCGAGCTGGGGGCGGGTCATGCCCAGTGCGCGGGCGGCGCGGCTGAGGTTGCCATCGGCGCGCTGGACGGCGAGCTCGATGAGGCGAGGCTCGAGCTCGTCCAAAGAGGCCTTGCGGTCGAGGAGCAGGCCGGCGAGATGATCGACGTCCGCCGCTGCCTCCGTCTCGCCGGTGTCCCGGCCGGGCGCCGTCGCCGTGGTGGCGGTGTCCCCGGGGGCCGGCCCCCCGGCCCGCTCGTCCGGCCGCGGTTCGGGTTCCGGGGCGGGGGCGATGTTCATCCGCGGGAACAGGTCCTTGACGTCGATGCAGGCGTGGTTGTTGGCGATGATTACCCCGCGCTCGATCATGTTCTCGAGCTCGCGGATGTTGCCGGGCCACTCGTAGGCCTTGAGCGCCTCCATGGCGCGCTCGGTGATCCCGTTTATGCGCTTGCCGTGGCGGGCGTTGTACTTGTCGAGGAAGCGCTCGACGAGCAGGGGGATGTCCTCGCGGCGCTCGCGCAGCGGCGGGATGATGACGGGGTAGATGTTGAGCCGATAGTAGAGATCGGCACGGAAGCGCCCGTCGCGCACCGCCTGCTCGAGATCCGTGTTGGTGGCGGCGACCAACCGCACGTCCACTTGGCGGCTGCGGGTGTCGCCGATGCGCTCGAACTCGCCCTCCTGGAGTACCCGCAGGAGCTTGGCTTGGGCGGGCTGGGAGAGCTCGCCGACCTCATCGAGGAACAGGGTTCCGCCGTCGGCGCGCTCGAAGCGGCCGGGGCGGGAGTGCTCGGCGCCGGTGAACGCCCCCTTCTCCACGCCGAAGAGCTCGGACTCCACCAGCTCCTCGGGCATGGCGGCGCAGTTCACCGCCACGAACGCCTGATCGGCGCGCGGGCTCAGCTGGTGGAGGCTGCGCGCGAACATCTCCTTGCCGACCCCGGTCTCGCCGAGGAGCAGCACGGTCACGGCGCTGTCGGCGGCCTTGCGGATGATTTCGCCGGTTTCACGGAATGCCGGTGACACGCCCACCATGTCGCCGAGGGTGGTCTCCTCATCGATGGAGTAGTGCAGGTGCTCCACCTGGTCCTGCAGGGCCACCAGCTGCTCGGCGACGTTTTCCGGTTCGAAGTACTGCAGCTCCTCGGTGATCTCCTCGCCCCAGTCCTCCACCGGCTTGCCGATGATGCGGCAGTTGGCGTCGCCCTTACCCCGGCAGTCCACCTCCCGGAAGATCACCGATTTCCCCATGACCGCGGTGGTGTAGCCGGTGGCATAGCCGAGCTGCATCCAGCAGACGGCGTCGTGATAGGGGCCGAAGGTCTCCAGGTGCACGGCGGCCTCGAAGGAGTCCTCCCAGAGGAACTCCCCGGAGTAGCGCCCACCGGCCACATCGATGTCGAAGCGGATGGGGGTGACGTGGGCGATGCCCTCCAGGGAATGGAGCTGGGGGCCGAGGTTCATGAGGTCCTCGTCGCTGGCCCCGGGCAGCAGCTCGCGGGCCATCTCGGCATCGCGCCGGCCGGAGGCGTAGCCCATGCGGGTGAGCACGCCGCGGGTGCGGTCGAGCCCCAGCGTGTCGACCAGCTCCCGGCGCAACGCCCCCAAGGCGCCGGTGTGGAGCAGCACCATGCGCTCGCCTTCCAGATTGATGTGCCCGGAGCGGAAGCAGAGGTTGAACTGCGCCGCGAGCTCCGGCAGCCGGTCGAAGGTGATCCCCGATGTCATGGCCTCTCCTCCGTGCCGCGGTTGAGCAAATCATCAAATACCGCGGCCGGGTTCATTATATCGTTATTTTGCGGATTATCGAGATTTTGTGCTGCACCTGCAGCAAATTGCCGCAGATCAATGACATAGATAATTGGCACAGTCCCTGCATTGTACTGGGTGGAAGCGGGCCGTGGGTCCGCTGCCACGAGTCGACCCATCATCAGCGGCGAACGCGGACAAGGCAATGGGACAGAGGCAGACACACGACTGCTACGTGAATGTGACCAACCGGCGCGCCGACGGGTTCGTGGAGTTCGACTTCTCCTTCGGTGACGCGGATCTCTATATCGAGATGATCCTGCCGGAGCGGGCCTTCGAGGAGTTCTGCGCCCATAACAACGCGGCGCGAGTTTCGCCGGAGCAGGCGGCCCGCTGGGAGGCGGAACGGGAGAAGTGGCGCGAGGGCGGACTCTAGCGCCCCAGGCGAATCGGTTAGTGAACAGGGTTAGTGAATAGGAGGAGAGCATGGCGATCGAGATCAAGACGGCATCCATCGAACCCATCCGGCACACGTTTTCCAACGTGGCCCGGCGCCAGGGGGCGGACAAGCCCGCCTCACGTTACCTGGAGGCGATGTACGACCTCCAGCCCACGGTGAACTTCCACTACAAGCCCCTGTGGGATCCCGATCACGAGATCTACGACGCGGGCCGCACCGCCATCGACATGGAGGACTGGTACGTCTTCCGTGATCCGCGGCAGTTCTACTACGGCACCTGGACGATCGCCCGCTCCAAGCAGCAGGAGGTGGCCGAGCGTAACTACGCCTTCGTCGAGAAGAAGAACCTCCTGGACTTGGTCAGTGCGCAGACCAAGGAGCGCGCCGAGGCGGTGTTCGTGCCGCTGCGCCACGCGGAGTACGCGGCCAATCTCAACAACATGTACATCTGCGCCTACGGCTATGGCACCGCCATCACCCAGGCGGCGAGCTTCAATGCCGTGGATCGGCTGGGCATCGCCCAGTACCTCTCCCGCATCGGGCTGATGCTCGATGGCAATACCTGCGAGTCCCTGGACCGGGGCAAGCAGGCTTGGCTGGAGGGCGAGACCTGGCAGCCGCTGCGCCGGCTCACCGAGGACCTGATGGTCGTCAGGGACTGGTTCGAGCTGTTCGTGGCGCAGAACTTCGCCCTGGACGGCCTGGCCTTCCCGCTGGTCTACGAGCGCATCGACGGCGAGCTGCAGAAGGACGCGGGCTCGACGATCTCCATGCTCAACGAGTTCATGAACGAGTGGTACGGCGAGACCACCCGCTGGGTGGACGCGGTGCTCAAGACCGCGGCCGCCGAGTCCGACGCCAACAAGGCGCAGCTCGAGCAGTGGGCCCGGCACTGGCGGGACCGCGCCAGCGAGGCCCTGCAGCCGGTGGCCGCTGAGGTCTTCGGCGACCGCGCCGATGAGGTGATCGGGGAGCTCCGCGGCGAGCTCGCCACCCGGGCCAAGAAGAAGGCCGGACTGGATATCGAGTGAACCGCAATCGAACCCCGGTGCGGGGCGGCGGAGGCGGCGGTCGCGACCGTCTGCGGCCATGGATGGCCGCAGTCGAGCCTACAGGGAAGTATTCACGGCGTGTCGCGTCCGCCGGCTCCGGCGGCCTGTACCCCGGGATAAAGAGCACTGCAGTAGGAGGAGCAATGGCGAACAACAACGTCTTCATCGCGCTTCAGAACAACGAGGAGGCGCGACCCATCATCGAGGCCATCGAGCAGGACAATGCCGAGGCCCGTGTCGAGTACGCCCCGGCCATGGTCAAGATCGATGCGCCCGGGCGGATCGCGGTCCGCCGCGAGACCGTCGAGGAGCTGATCGGCCGCGACTGGGACCCCCAGGAGCTGCACGTCAACCTGATCTCGCTGTCCGGCAACATCGATGAGAGCGACGACGAGTTCGTCATCCATCGCGGCGACTGAATACGAGGAGGAGTCAAACAATGGCAGCCAAGCGACTGAGCCTGCGCGAGAAGTACCAGAAGTTCACCCGGGACCTGGCCTGGGAGCCGAGCTATCAGCAGAAGTCGGATATCTTCCCTCAGACCGAGTTCGAGGGCATCCACATCCACGACTGGGACAAGTGGGAGGATCCCTTCCGCCTGACCGTGGACGCGTACTGGAAGTACCAGGCGGAGAAGGAGCGCAAGCTCTACTCCATCATCGACGCGTTCTCCCAGAACAACGGCCAGCTCAATGTCACCGACGCCCGCTACGTCAATGCGCTGAAGCTGTTCATCCAGGGCGTCTCGCCGCTGGAGTACGCCGCGCACCGGGGCTTCGCCATGGCCGGGCGGCAGTTCGGCGGCGTTGGCCCGCAGGTGGCCTGCCAGATGCAGTCCATCGACGAGCTGCGCCACGTCCAGACCCAGATCCATACCATCAGCCAGTACAACAAGTACTTCAACGGCTTCCACGACTGGAACCACATGCACCAGCGGGTCTGGTACCTGTCGGTGCCCAAGTCGTTCTTCGACGACGCCATGTCGGCGGGGCCGTTCGAGTTCGTCACGGCGATCTCGTTCTCCTTCGAGTACGTGCTCACCAACCTGCTGTTCATGCCGTTCATGTCCGGCGCCGCCTACAACGGGGACATGGCCACGGTGACCTTCGGGTTCTCCGCCCAGTCCGACGAGTCCCGGCACATGACCCTGGGGCTCGAGGTGATCAAGTTCATGCTCGAGCAGGACGAGCGCAACGTGCCCATCGTCCAGAAGTGGATCGACAAGTGGTTCTGGCGAGGCTACCGCCTGCTCTCGTTGGTTTCCATGATGATGGACTACATGCTGCCCAAGCGGGTCATGTCCTGGAAGGAGGCCTGGGAGATGTACTTCGAGGAGAACGGCGGTGCGCTGTTCGAGGACCTCTCCCGCTACGGCATCCGCATGCCCAAGTACTGGGAGGTCTCGGTCAAGGAGAAGGAGCACCTTTCCCATCAGTTGTGGGCGACATTCCACAATTTTGGCCATGCGGCCGCGTTCCATACCTGGATCCCGGAAGAGTCCGAGATGCAGTGGCTCTCGGAGAAGTACCCGGACACCTTCGACAAGTACTACCGGCCGCGCTTCGAGTTTTGGCGGCAACACACGAAGGAGAAGGGGCGCTGGTACAACCCCACGCTGCCCATGCTCTGCCAGACCTGCCAGATCCCAATGCTCTTCACGGAGCCGGACGACCCCACCCAGATCTGCTACCGCAGCTCCCAGTACAACGGCGAGCAGTACCACTTCTGCTCGGATGGCTGTAAGGACATCTTCGACGACGAGCCGGAGAAGTACGTGCAGGCCTGGCTGCCGGTGCACCAGATCTACCAGGGCAACTGCGGCGGCGCGTCCATCCCCGAGGTCCTGGAGTACTACCACCTGGTCGACGGCCAGGACAACAAGGAATACCTGGAGTCCAACGACCGCGCCAACTGGCTGCGCTGGAAGGGCATGGCCGACACCGAGGCGGACCGCGAGGTCCAGGCCGTGGTCAACGAGTAGGGGAGGGGAGAGCAATGCCCGTGCAAGCGATGTACGACTACCGCGCCACGCCGGCGGACCGGCAGGAGAATTTCCACGGGAACCAGCTCGTGTATATCGGCTGGGACCAGCACCTGATGTTCTGCTCGCCGGTGTGCCTGCCGCTGCCGCCGGACATGCCCTTTCGGGATCTGGTCCGCGACGTCCTGCCGGGGGCGTATGCGACCCATCCGGACTGGGCGCACATCGACTGGGATGCCGTCGAGTGGAACGTCGACGGCGAGCCCTTCGTCCCGGACATGGACGCGGGGCTCGCCGACCAGGGCATCGGACACAAGTCGGTGATCCGATTCCGCACGCCGGGCCTCGACGGCATCGGCGGCGTGGCCAGCTGAACCCCCGGCGGGAGGAGGAGCACATGTCGCATGAGCTGAGCATCGAGCCGGTGGGCGAGCACCTCGAGGTGGACGACGATCAGTCCCTGCTCGATGCCGCCCTGCGGCGGGGGCTGTACCTGCCCCACGCCTGCTGTCACGGCCTCTGCGGGACCTGCAAGGTGCAGGTCCTGGAGGGCGAGGTGGAGGACGACGATGCCTCGCCCTTCGCGCTCATGGAGTTCGAGCGCGAGGAGGGTTACACCCTGGCCTGTGTGGCCAAGCCGCTCTCCGACGTGGTCATCGAGGCGGACATCGAGGAGGACCCGGACGCCATTGTCCAGCCGGTGGAGGACTACGAGGGCACGGTGGTGGACATCGTGGACCTCTCGCCCACCGCCAAGGGCGTGTTCATCGAGCTCGATCGGGACATGGAGTTTCAGGCCGGCAAGTACATCAACGTGCACCTGCCGGACATCGAGATGCCCCGGGCGTTCTCGTTGGCGAATTCGCCCTCGGAGAAACGGGTCATCGAGCTCAACGTCCGCCTGGTGCCCGGCGGCGAGGCCACCACCTATATCCACGAGCGGCTCGCGGTGGGGGATAAGCTCCACGTCTCCGGGCCCTATGGGCGGTTCTTCGTGCGCAAGTCCGCGCCGGAGGACTTCATCTTCTTCGCCGGCGGCACCGGTCTGTCCAGTCCCAAGTCCATGATCCTCGACCTGCTCGAGGAGGGCGATGGCCGGCAGATCACGCTGTTCTATGGCCAGCGCCACCGCGCCGAGCTCTACTACCACGAGTTCTTCGAGGAGCTGGCGGCGAAGCACGAGAACTTTACCTACGTGCCGGCGCTCTCCGAGCCCAAGCCCGACGATGACTGGGACGGCGCGACGGGCTTCGTCACCGATGTGGCGCACGAGCACTTCGGTGGGCGGTTCACCGGGAACAAGGCGTATCTCTGCGGGCCGCCGCCGATGATCGACGCCTGTCTGACCACCCTGATGCGCGGGCGGCTGTTCGAGCGCGACATCTTCATGGAGAAGTTCATCACCGCGGCGGACGCGGCCCAGGAGAGCCGCAAAAGCCCGCTGTTCAAGGCGGTGTGAGCAAGAGGAGGGCGGTCACATGGGTGCGACACGTTACCGGATCACCATCCTGGACACGGGTGAGCTCTACAGCTGTCCGGGCTCGGTCAGCGTCCTGAAGGCCATGGCGCAGTTGGGCCGCAAGGGTATTCCCTCGGGCTGCCACGGCGGGGGCTGCGGGGTGTGCAAGGTGCAGGTGGTCAGCGGCGAGATCGAGACGCTGCCCATGAGCCGGACTCACGTCAGCGAGGCCGAAGAGCAGGCGGGCTTGGCACTGGCCTGCCGCTGTTACCCCGGCAGCGATATCAGCCTGAAGGTGATCGGCAAGATGCAGAAGGCCGTGAAGCGGCATTACGGATTCGTTTAAGCAAACCGGCGCCCGCGGGCGCCTCGAGAAACGAGTGGAGGAGAGAACCATGGGTGTCATGCGCATCGGACACATCAACATCCGCGTCCTGGACATGGACGCGGCCCTGCACCACTACGGGAAGGTCCTGGGGCTGCAGCAAAGCGACACCGACGCAGTCGGCAATGCTTACCTCAAGGGCTGGGACGAATGGGACAAGTACTCGGTCATGCTCACCCCGGCCGACCGGGCCGGCATGAACCACATTGCCTACAAGGTGGAGAACGATGCCGACCTGGACGTGCTGGGTAAGCGCATCCGCGACTACGGCATCGATGTGGAGGAAGTATCCCCAGGCGAGCTGGCGTACTGTGGCCGCGCGATCCGTTTCTGGCTGCCCAGCGGTCACCTGATGTATCTCTACGCGGCGAAGGAGTTCGTCGGCAAGGCCGTCGGCACCACCAACCCGGATCCCTGGCCGGACGGTCTCCAGGGGGCCGGCGTGCACTGGCTGGATCACGCCCTGTTGATGTGCGAGCTGGACCCGGAGAAGGGCGTGAACAAGGTGGCCGAAGTCACGACGTTCATGCAGGAGGTGCTGGAATTCAAGCTCACCGAGCAGGTCATGGTGGGTCCGGACGCCGATGTGCAGGCGGCAACGTGGCTGGCACGCACCTCCACGCCCCACGACATCGCGTTTGTCGGCGGTCCGGTGATGGGTCTCCACCACTGCGCGTTCTTCCTGGACGAGTGGGCTGACGTGCTGAAGGCCGCGGACGTGCTGGCCAAGAACAAGGTCAAGATCGACGTCACGCCCCAGCGCCACGGCATCACCCGAGGCACGACCAGCTACTTCTTTGATCCTTCCGGCAACCGCAATGAGACCTTCGCCGGTCTCGGCTACCTGGGCCAGCCGGACATGCCGGTGATCACCTGGACGGAGGAGAACCTGGGCAGCGGCATCTTCTACCACACCGGAGAGCTGAACGAGGCGTTCACGGAGGTCTACACCGAGGGCGCGTGAGCGTATCCCCGCACAACAAAAAATATGAGCAACTCGTCATTACCCAATGCGGACATGCCGATCGAATCATCGCATCGACAGATCAATGCAATATTGGGTTACAGCTATCGTTTCTAAAGGAGATAGCGAATGAGGGCTTCTGTTTACTACGGACCTAAAGACATTTCGGCGGCAAAAGTCCAGGATCCTCGGTTGAGGGACGACCACGAAATGCTAGTCGAAGTCGCCGCGACATCGATTTGTGGCTCTGATCTACACGTGTATCGGGGCGCGCTCGATGCAATGATGGAGAGAGGGCACTCTCGAACTGGTCATGAACTAATCGGGCGAGTCAAAGAAATTGGTAACGTGGTAGGGCGCTTCAAGCCAGGCGACCGAGTCTCAATGGCCTACTCATGCTCCTGCGGCGAATGCTACATGTGCAATGTTGGCCAAACCGCACACTGCGAGACCACGAAAAAGGCAGTATACGGCTTCGGTGTCCCTTTTGGTGACCTAAACGGCACCCATGCCGAGGCATTGATTGTTCCGCATGCGGACGGGCACGCTATCAAGGTGCCCAACGCAATTTCAGATCCGGCCGCATTGATGTTGTCCTGCAACCTGCCGTCAGCGATCATTGCCAACAAATTGGCCGATATCGCGCCCGGGGAGAATGTCGCGCTAATTGGTTGTGGGCCGACCGGCTTGCTGTGTCTCGACATTGCGTTGCAAAAATCCGCCGGCACTATTGTCGCAATCGATAAGGTGGCACATCGCTTAAGCGTGGCAGCAGGAAAAGGGGCGGTGCCGCTCAACCCTTCGGATAGCGATTGGAAGGAAAAAGGGCTCGCGGAGACGGGCGCTCGGGGATTTGACAAAGTCATTGAGGTAGTTGGTTATCCCGAGACGCTACAGATGGCGCTAGATATCACCCGGCCCGGAGGCACGATTGCTGCCATGGGCGTCTTTTGCGATGAGGAGTTCAATTTGGTGTTAGCGGATGTATTCCTGCGCGATATCACCTTGCACATGAACGGATTCGCAAACGTGCAGCCATTCATGTGGGAAGGGTTGCGCCTGATGGAACGCGGGGTCCTTTCGCCCGAAGAGCGTTTTACGCACAACTTCAGACTCGACGAAATTGATGAGGCCTATTCGACTTTTTACGATAAAACCGATAGTGCAATGAAAGTGCTAATCAGACCCTGAATAACTAACTTTCAGGGATGACAATGTGGAAGGCAATATTTCGCGGCGCCGAGATGTTGGGTCAATGGGTCCGTCAAATAACGGGTGCTGTAGCACCAACTGAGTGACAAGCGCAATAGGAGGCTATCATGTCACTACTAAAGCGTGAAGAGTGGTACGATCTTACACGTACTACCAGCTGGACTCCAAAATATGTCACTGAGGATGAATTGTTTCCAGAGGAAATGAGCGGAGCACGTGGTATTCCTATGGAAGCCTGGGAAAACTACGATGAACCGTACAAGGTGAGCTATCCGGAATACGTTAGTATCCAGCGAGAAAAGGACTCCGGCGCATATTCAATCAAAGCGGCACTGGAGCGTGATTCGTTCATCGATCGAGCCGATCCGGGCTGGGTTAGCACTATGCAACTTCACTTCGGTGCCATAGCGCTTGAGGAATACGCTGCAAGTAGTGCCGAAGCGCGTATGGCCCGATTCGCGAAAGCGCCAGGAAACCGGAATATGGCGACATTCGGAATGATGGATGAAAACCGCCATGGGCAGATCCAACTCTACTTTCCGTATGCTAATGTCAAACGGGACAGGAAATGGGATTGGGCACACAAGGCCATTCATACTAACGAATGGGCCGCAATCGCCGCACGGTCATTCTTTGATGACATGATGATGACCCGCGACTCCGTCTCGGTCTCCATCATGCTTACGTTCGCATTCGAAACAGGCTTCACTAATATGCAGTTTCTCGGTTTGGCCGCTGACGCTGCTGAGGCCGGTGATCATACCTTTTCGAGCCTGATTTCAAGCATACAGACGGACGAAGCGCGCCACGCGCAACAAGGTGGGCCGTCGCTCAAGATCCTGGTGGAGAACGGCAAAAAAGACGACGCACAAAGAATGGTCGATGCCGCAATCTGGCGGTCGTGGATGCTCTTTTCAGTGCTTACCGGCCCCATTATGGACTATTACACGCCGTTGGAGTCGCGTAATCAGTCCTTCAAGGAGTTTATGCTTGAGTGGATTGTGAGCCAATTTGAGCGGCAGCTGCTGGATCTTGGGCTCGACAAGCCTTGGTATTGGGATCAGTTCATACAAGAGCTCGGTGAGAGACACCATGGCATGCATTTGGGGGTGTGGTATTGGCGTCCCACGGTCTGGTGGAACCCCGCGGCGGGTGTTTCACCGGAGGAGCGGGAATGGCTGGAAGAAAAATATCCTGGCTGGAACGATACGTGGGGGCAGTGTTGGGATGTCATTACGAAAAACCTAGTTAATGGCAAAACGGAGTTGACCGTTCCGGAGACCTTACCCGGGGTCTGCAACATGTCCAATCTTCCGATTGCGTATACGCCGGGTAATAAATGGAATGTGAAGGACTACCAGCTGGAATACGAAGGGCGCCTTTACCACTTTGGTTCTGAACCAGATCGCTGGTGCTTCCAGATCGATCCGGAACGTTACAAGGACCATATGAACCTGGTTGATCGATTCCTGAAAGGTGAAATTCAGCCAGCGAATTTGGCGGGTGCCATCCAGTACATGAGTCTTGGGCCCGGCGTGATGGGCGACGACGCTCATGAGTATGAATGGGTTAAGGGTCACGAGGGGAAAACCAGCGCGGCTTGATTTGGGTTCGCGAGGACCGCTCGCTGTCCCCTGGGCAAGTTCCGGGGGGATCCGCGGTCCCAGCGCGGGGCAATGTTGAGAGCGTTGTCCCCGCTGCCTTTGTCGGCGAGTAAAATATGACAGGAGGTAGGAAATGGCTGAGTTTCCAATTATGTCCAATTTTGAGCGGGATTTTGTTATCCAGGTGGTGCTCGTGGACACGGAAGATACGATGGATCAGGTAGCAGCGAAATGCGCTTACCATTCGATTAACCGAAGGGTGCATCCGCAACCGGAGAACGTTTTGCGTGTGCGCCGGCACGAGGATGGGAAGCTGTTTCCTAGAAACATGACCGTATCGGATGCGGAGCTTCGGCCTACCGAAACACTCGATATTATATTCATGGACAACTGAGGGTGCCTTACTGTAATGGCGTTCGAAAAAATTTGCACCTTGGATGATGTGTGGGAGGGTGAAATGGAGGCCTTCACTACGTCGGCCGGCGTCGACGTATTGATAGTAGGCGTTGAAGGCGGCGATATGAAAGCGTTCCAGGCCATCTGCCCGCATCAGGAAGTCGAATTAGTTGAAGGTGAATTCGATGGCAGGGTTCTGACCTGCAGGGCGCACCTTTGGCAGTTCGATTGTCATAGTGGTGAAGGCATCAATCCCTCCGACTGCCGGATGGCTCAATACCCGGTCAAGATCGAGGGCGAAGACGTGCTCGTGGACGTGGAAGGAGTTGAGCCGGTCACATACCACGGCTGAAATGGACGTTGGCCTGGGCTTGGGTCAGGCTGTTGCAATAAGGTGGCACACCCGGAACGAAGAACCCTATCCCTAGTTCGGAAGAGGGTACGTGAGTGGTGGGAACTTTACTTAACGGTAACAAGTGACCATTGGTTTTGGGACAAGTGGCGCACGAAAGGTCATTAAGTGGGGCAAGTTAGAGGAAGCGAAATGACAAACGATAGATCCCAAATATCATCGGAGTCGGATAGGGCACTCCACAATAATATGGTGGGGCCAGTCGTCAGGGCGGGAGATGTGGCGACGGCTATAGGAGATGCTGCGGAAATCGATAACCCGGGCAAGGAAATCAAAATCGATGACAAAATCGCATACGTGCGTATTGCTGCCGAGGATGAATTAATCATCAAAAGGGAGACAATTGAAGAATGCCTCGGTCGGCCATTTCGGATGCAGGACTTGGAGGTCAACCTGAGCTCCTTCGCCGGAAGTATAGACATAAACTCCGACCGAGTCCGTTTCTACTTCAATAGACACCTTTGAAGCAGCTACATTAGAGACAGGAGAACCGAGCAATGTCGGAACGGCAAACTGAAGCATTGAAACCACTGAAAACCTGGTCGCACCTTGCTGGTAATCGGCGGCGTCCGAGCGAATATGAGGTTGTATCGACCAACCTTCACTACTTCACGGATAATCAGGAACGACCGTGGGAGTTAGACTCAAACCTCGCAATGCAAAGATGGTACAAAGAATATTGCTTTGGTAGCCCGCTGAAACACGATGACTGGGATGCATTTCGCGACCCTGACCAGCTCGTCTACAGAACGTATAACCTACTTCAAGACGGGCAGGAGTCGTATGTTCAGGGACTATTCGATCAATTTAACGACCGCGGCCACGATCAGATGCTGGCTCGTGAATGGGTAGAAACACTAGCTCGTGTTTATACACCTGCGAGGTATCTGTTTCACGCCATGCAAATGGGCTCCGCATATATTATGCAAATTGCACCGGCCAGTACGATCTCAAACTGCGCAACTTACGAGACAGCGGACCATTTGCGGTGGTTGACTCATACGGCGTACCGTACCAGAGAGTTGGCGAATTGTTATCCTGATGTGGGTTTCGGGGAAAGAGAACGAGCCATTTGGGAGAAGGATCCTGCTTGGCAGGGCTTCCGGGAATTGGTAGAGAAGGCACTCACAGCCTGGGATTGGGGTGAAGCGTTTACGGCCATTAACCTCGTGACTAAACCGGCTGTAGAAGAAACTCTGCTGCAACAGCTGGGGGATCTTGCGCAATCGGAAGGGGATACGCTGCTCGGGCTGTTGACTCAAGCACAAAAACGTGACGCTGAGCGACATCGAAGGTGGTCTTCCGCTTTGGTTAAAATGGCGCTGGAAAAAGAGGGGAACGGTGAAGTGTTGCAGAGGTGGGTCGCGGAATGGGAGCCGTTAGCCGACGGAGCGATAGAAGCGTATTGCAGTGCATTACCTGATGGTGCGAATTCTGCCGGCGAAGCAAAAAATGCGTCGCGCAACGTTCGCGAGATGATGGTGCTGTAATCGTTGTTAACGGTATAGGAGCCGGTGATAGTTGTCGGACTATGACCGGTTCTTTGGTGAGCGGGGACAGGCATCACAATATGAGCAATAGGGTAAAAATCGCGGGGACGGATCTCGAGTTTGCTGTTGCCGGCGGGGACACCATTCTTAGGGCTGCTTTACGTAATGGGATACCGATCTCCTATGAGTGCAACTCCGGTGGGTGTGGGTCTTGTAAAATAGAGGTCGTTGAAGGAGAGGTTGATGTGCTATGGGAAGGAGCGCCCGGGTTAAGCCCGCGGGATAAAAGAAAAGAGAGAAAGCTTGCCTGCCAGTGTCTAGCCGGTGCGCCTGTCACCATTAAGGCGCAATTAACAGATATTGAATTGCCGGAAATACGTCCCGCACGTCGTCGGGTTCGGTACGTGGGTCGATGTGATCTAACGGCCGACATGGCTGAATTTGTCTTTCAGGCGGAGGGGGCCGCGTTCTTTCTCCCGGGACAGTATGCCATGCTGACTGTCCCTGGTGTTGAAGGTGACAGGGCTTATTCCATGTCCAATGTCCCTAACGATTCTGGTCACTGGCATTTTATTATAAAGCGAATGCCAGAAGGTAGGGTGTCCAATTGGCTTTTCGACGAACTGCAACCGGGTGACACAATTGAGATTGATGCTCCTTTCGGTCTCGCCTACCTTCGTCCGGAAATACAACGTGATGTGGTTTGTATTGCCGGCGGATCAGGGCTTTCTCCCGTGATGTCTATTGTGCGATCGGTTATGGGAGATCCTCGTTTCTCCAATCGCACAGTCTACCTTTTGTATGGGGGGCGGACGCCACAAGACCTTTGTACTTCGGAATTGCTGTCAGAGTTTGAACCACTGAACGCAAAAGATAGACTAATATGCAGAACGGCGGTTTCAGATCGTCAGGCGGCGGAGAGGCAACAGTGGGAAGGTCCCTGCTGCTTCGTACATGAACTGGTCGAACAGACGCTGGGCGATCGTATGATGGAAGTCGAGTACTACTTTTGTGGTCCGCCGCCGATGACGGAAGCGGTTCAACGCATGTTGATGATCGACCATAAAATTCCGTTTGATCAGATTCATTTCGATCGTTTTTTCTGAAGGGGTAGTTCAGAGGGCATCTTCGTGATGAGCTATGCTTGATGTGACCATGGTCTATCTCATTGGCGCCCGACTGACCCATCTGTCGGCCTCGCCCTACACCACAACATCTGGAACGGCCTGAAACGGCATCGGCGTGAACGCCCAGGCCCCTTACCCACACGATCCGCGAAGGCGGCGTCAAGACGGGGCGAGTCTCCACCCTTGGCCATCGGTTCGCCTCACGACGACGAAATGCGGGCGCTGTCTACCATATTTTTGTCAACACCGTCTTAGGCGCCGCTGGCCTCTTCGAGGGCGGCCTCGCCGGCGGCGAGCACGCGCTCCACGTTGTGGGCAGTGCGCTCGATGTGAACGCGGAGCACGCTCATGGCCGTGCCGGTGTCGCCGGCCAGCGCGGCGTCGCGCAGGGCGCGGTGTTCTGCCGGGATGTCCCGGCTCGGGGCGTAGCGCGTACTCAGGAAGCGGTAGCGCCGGTGCTGGTCGTGGAGGATCTCGCGCATGCGCTGGAGCCACCCAAGTTCCACAGCTATGGGCATAAACTATTGATTCTGGGTTTCCGCGAACCCACAAAGTGTCACAACATCGGGTCAGGCCGGCGCCCGGGGCGCCTCCACACCGATATGGCGAAACAGGTCGAACTGCTCCGGGGTGGGCCTGGTGATCCCTTCATAGCTTTGGCCGTCGACGCGGACCTTGTGGCGCTGGATCCGCCGCAGGCTGCGCAACGCATTCTGGGGTGAATGGTCGCTGCCGGCGCGTTGCAGCCGCTCGCGGAGGATGCGATGCAGCAGCAACGCGAGGAAGCAGATCAGCGCATGGGCGCGGATGCGATCCGGCAAGCGGTGGTAGACCGGCGCGATCTGGATATCGCTTTTGAGCACCCGGAAACCGCGCTCGATATCCGCCAGGGAGCGGTAACGGGCCACGATAGCCTGTGCGGACCAATCGTCGAGGCTGGTGACCAGCAGGAGCTTGCCGTCGAGGCGCTCCGCCGCCGACCAGGCCTGGTCATCGATCTCGTAACGGAACTGCTCGGCGCCCAGATCGGCTTTGACGATCCCGCTCATCTGGTGACGTAGCACCGTCTGGTGGAAACGCCGATGCGCGCTCCGGTCCGTTGAGCGCCGCCCGCGGCCGGGGCGACCGGCATCCTGGCTGTCCAATCGCTCAGCCAGCGCCTGGCCGATCTGCTCGATGCGCTCGACCTTGCGCCGCCGTGCCCGTGTCTGCTCTTGTGCTCTCTCGGGGTTGTGGGCCACCACGAGCCGCCGCTGCTGCCAGCGCGCTTCGGCCACCGACTCCTCACCGGAGGCCTCGGCCGCCTCGGCGAGTTGCGGATGCAGCTCCGCCATGACGTCGGTGAACTCCGCGTACCGCCGACCCGGCACGGCGAGGATGTAGTCCACGGCCAGGCCCTGGTCCTCGGCAAGGGCCTCCAGCGTGTCGACATTGTCGAGCGTCAGCAGGCCGCGGTCGGCGACGATGACGACCCGCTTCAAAGCGAACCGTGCCAAAAGCCGTTGGAGCATCGGCACGAGGGTGCGCGCCTCGGCGACATTGCCCTCGAAAACGTCATGGGCAATCGGTAGACCATCGGCGGTCTGCACCACCCCGAGGGCGAACTGCCGAGCGATGCCGCCGGTATCCTTGCTATGCCCGTGCCGCCGCAGGTCCTCGGCAAGCTCCTGTTCGCCGTGGATCCGCACCGTCGTCAGGTCCCAGAATACGACGCTAAGCTCCTGGTCGAGCAACGGCTTGAGCTGCTCGGCGACCGCCTGTTCAACGCGCCCAGCATGGTTCATCAACGCGTCCATGACGCGTAGCAGGTGCTCGTGGCGGAGCTGCTCGGCATCGACGCCCGGCAGGCTGACATCCTCGCGCAGCCACTCCAGCACACCGAGCTTGCTACGGGGGCTCGCGAGGCGATTGAACACCATTGCCCGGATCAGTGCCTCGGCGTCCAGCTCGCGCCGCGAGGATCGCAGCGCCTTGCGCAGCGCTTGGTCGAGCCCTAGCTCCTGCCAGAGCTGATGCAACGCCCAGAGATCGCCGTAGGCGCGCGCTCGCTGGAACTCTGGGGCGCCTTGCTTGGCCTCGGGGCGGCCGACGGCGCGCTGGAGTCCGCGGATCAGGCCATCGACCTCGTCTTCACTGATCTGATCCAGCCGCCCGAGGTTCGCGACGACGCGCTGCTTCACCTTGCCGCCTTCGTCGCGATAGCCCTCGACCAGCCGCAGGTAGCGTCGTGGCCCGGACTTGGTGACTCGCACGTACATGTCACGACGTTAGCGAAGTATGGCCTTATTTGCAATACCTTTCCGTCTCTGCACGTGTCACAACAGGCGATGCGCTCTCAGCTGCTGCCTCCGCCATGCTCATCAGGGGGTTACGCTACGTTCAACGCTCCAAGACCGGAGTGAGCTGTGGAACTCGGGGAGCCAGCGCGAGGGACAGGCGGCGACCAGTGCCTCGTGGAAGCGCAGGTTGCGCCGCTCCCACTCGGCGAAGGCAGTGGCCGGCTCGTGCTCAAGCTTCTCGAGCTGGTGGTAGGCGGCCACCACCTCCGACTCCCAGGCGTCGTCACCGTGCTCGATGCTCTGGCGCAGGGCCTCGTTCTCAATCAGCACGCGGGTGTTGGTGACGTCCCAGAGGTCGTCCAGGTCGATGGGCGGCACCCGGAAACCGCGCTGACCGAACGCGATTACCAGCCCCTCGCCCACCAGCCGGGCCAGGGCCTCGCGGATGGGACTGGCGCCGATGCCGTAGTGCTCGGTGAGTGGCTTGACGGCCAGGCGCATACCCGGCGTCCAGAGCCCGGTGATGATGTCGCGCTTGAGCTGGTGGTAGGCGCGGTCGGACAGGGTGGCGGCAGTCTCGGCCTCGTTCATCTTTTGCACCATCGGTATTTCCAGTTAATCGCGAGTGTAGCAATAGCCTTGACAATTCGTCAGCGCAAATACATGATGCGCCAAAACATCGATAAAAACGCGGAACGTCGACATTATATGAGGAAGCAGCGTTGAACACCACCGAAACCCTTCAAACCCTGAGCTGGGAGGCGGCCCACACCGCGGTGCGGGCCGCGGTGGAGCGGGCCGGCTCGCTGGGTATACGAATCAACGCGGCGGTGGTCGATGCGGCTGGCCTGCCGGCGGCCTTCCTCCGCATGACCGGGGCGCCGCTGCACAGCTCGAGCATCGCCCAGGACAAGGCCTACACCGCCGCCGGCTTCAGCCTGTCCACCGCCGAGTGGGACGCCGTGGTGGGGGACAACGAGGCCCTGCGGACGGGTCTGGCACAGCGGCCGCGGCTGGTGATGTTCGGTGGCGGTCTGCCCGTGTTGGGGGACGGGACCTGCCTCGGCGGCATCGGGGTCTCCGGCGGCAGCGAGGAGCAGGACGAGGAATGCGCGCGGGCCGGCCTGGCGGCCATTGGGCTAGCGTAAGGCAATCAGCGCAATTCGGGTGAACGCAATGAAAGAGATCAGGCATTTCATCAACGGCGAGTACCTGGGGTCGGATTCGGGCCGCATCTTCGACGACATCGATCCAGCCAGCGGCGAAGTCATCGCCCGGGTCCATGAGGGCGGCCAGGCGGAGATCGACGCTGCCGCCCGGGCGGCCCGCGATGCCCTGGACGGCGAGTGGGGCCATATGCCGGTGGCGCAGCGCATGGAGCTGCTGCACAAGGTGGCCGACGGCATCAACGCGCGATTCGAGGAATTCCTGATCGCCGAGTGCCAGGACACCGGCAAGCCCCGGTCCCTGGCCAGCCACATCGATATTCCCCGGGGCGCGGCCAACTTCAAGATCTTCGCCGACCTGGTGAAGAACGTGCCCACGGAGACCTTCCACATGGACACGCCCGACGGTGCCGGGGCGCTCAACTACGCGGTCCGCCACCCGAAGGGCGTCATCGGCGTGATCTCCCCCTGGAACCTGCCGTTGCTGCTGATGACCTGGAAGGTGGGCCCGGCGCTGGCCTGCGGCAACACGGTGGTGGTCAAGCCCTCGGAGGAGACGCCCCAGACCACGGCGCTGCTGGGCGAGGTGATGAACGAGGCGGGCATCCCGAATGGTGTCTACAACGTGGTCCACGGCTTCGGCCCGGATTCCGCCGGCGAGTTCCTGACGCGGCACAGTCAGGTGGACGCGCTGACCTTCACCGGCGAGACGCGCACGGGCACGGCCATCATGAAGGCCGCCGCCGACGGCATCCGCGACGTCTCCTTCGAGCTCGGCGGCAAGAACCCGGCCATCGTCTTTGCCGACGCGGACATGGACAAGGCCATCGAGGGGACCATGCGCTCGGCCTTCGCCAACTGCGGCCAGGTCTGCTTCGGCACTGAGCGGGTCTACGTCCAGCGTCCGGTCTTCGACGAGTTCGTGGCCCGTCTGAAGGAAGGCGCGGAGTCCCTGCGCATGGGCCATTTCGAGGACGAGGGCGTGAATTTCGGCCCGCTGATCAGCCAGGAGCACCGGGACAAGGTGCTTGGCTACTACCGCTTGGCAGAGGAAGAGGGTGCCACCGTGGTCACCGGTGGCGGGGTGCCGGACATGGATGCACGTTTCGGCGGCGGCGCCTGGATTCAGCCGACCATCTGGACCGGCCTCGATGACGATGCGCGCGTGGTCCGCGAGGAGATTTTCGGTCCCTGCTGCCATATCCGTCCGTTCGACGACGAGGACGAGGTGCTGGGCCTCGCCAACGATACCGAGTACGGCCTGGCGGCCAGCGTCTGGACCCGGGATCTCTCCCGCGCCAACCGTGTCGCCCGCAGGCTCGAGGCCGGCCTGGTCTGGGTCAACAGCTGGTTCCTGCGCGATCTGCGCACGCCCTTCGGCGGCAGCAAGATGTCGGGCATCGGCCGGGAAGGCGGAGTCCACGGGCTGGAGTTCTACTCCGAGCTCACCAACGTTTGCATCAAGCTTTGAGGGCCCGAGCCATGGATACCCCGAGCAACCCCGAAATCGGCCTCAGCATCAACGCCGCGGGCATCGAGACGAACTACCACGATCAGGGTGAGGGTCCACCGGTACTGCTGCTGCACGGCTCCGGTCCCGGGGTCAGTGCCTGGGCCAACTGGCGGCTCACGCTACCGCCGCTGGCCGAGTCCCGGCGCGTTATCGCGCCGGACGTGGTGGGTTTCGGATTTACCGAGCGGCCCGAAGGCATCGAGTACACGCCGGAGCAATGGGTCCGGCATGCGGTCGGTTTCCTGGATGCCCTGGGGCTGGACCAGGTGGATTTGGTCGGCAACTCCTTCGGCGGCGGCCTCGCCCTGCGCCTGGCGCAGGAGCACCCTGCACGGGTCCGCAAGCTGGTGCTGATGGGCGCCGTGAGCCTGTCCTTTCCCCTGACAGAAGGCCTGGACAGCGTCTGGGGCTACGAGCCCTCGTCGGAGAACATGCGTGCGCTGATCAAGCTCTTCGCCTACGACCAGTCCCTTGCCAGCGACGATCTCGCCGAGCTGCGCCACCGCGCGAGCACCCGGCCGGGGGTTCAGGAGGCCTATGCCGCCATGTTCCCGGCGCCGCGCCAGCGCTGGGTGGACATGCTCGCAAGCACCGAGGAGGCGCTCGCCGCGCTGCCCAACGAGACGCTGATCGTCCACGGCCGTGATGACCGGGTGATCCCCGTCGAGGTCTCGGAACGGGCGTTCCGGCTGATCGACCGGGCCCAGCTGCATCTCTTCGGCCGTTGCGGCCACTGGGTGCAGATCGAGCACGCCCAGCGGTTTAACCGTCTGCTGGCGGATTTCCTGGCGGAATAACGGCCGCGGCGCAAGCCACCGGAACAATCACAGGAGGTCACGACGTGGACCAGAACACGATTCAAGCCCTCGGCGACGAGCTCTATGAAGCCCTTCGCGGCCGGAAAACCGTGGAGCCGTTGACCGAGCGGGAGCCGGACATCCGCACCGAGGACGCCTACCACGTCTCGATGCGCATGCTTGAGCGGCGCAAGGCAGACGGGGAACGGGTTATCGGCAAGAAGATCGGCGTCACCAGCAAGGCCGTGCAGGCCATGCTCAACGTCCACCAGCCGGACTTCGGCTACCTCACCGACGCCATGCTGTTCGGCAACGGCGAGGAGTTGCCAATCAGTGAGCGATTGATCGCCCCGCGGGCCGAGGGCGAGGTGGCGTTCGTGCTCAAGCGCGATCTGCAGGGGCCGGGCGTCACCAACGCCGAGGTGCTGCGCGCCACCGAGTGCGTCATGCCCTGCTTCGAGATCGTCGATTCCCGCATTCGCGACTGGAAGATCAGGATCCAGGACACCGTGGCGGACAACGCCTCCTGCGGGCTGTTCGTGCTGGGCGACCAGATCGTCGATCCCCGCCGCGTGGACCTGTCCGTCTGCGGCATGGTGGTGGAGAAGAACGGCGAGGTGGTCAGCACCGGCTCGGGCGCCGCGGCCCTGGGCTCGCCGGTGAACTGCGTGGCCTGGCTGGCCAACACCCTGGGTGAGTTCGGTATCAAGCTGGAGGCCGGCGAGGTCATCCTGTCCGGCTCGCTGGTACCGCTGCTGCTCATCCAGCCCGGCGAATCCATGCACCTGAGTATCGGCGGCATCGGCACCGCCTCGACGCGGTTTGTCTGAGCCGCGCGCTGAATCCTGAAGGAGGGAATGGACATGACCATGAAAGCGGCCGTGATCGGCTCCGGCAACATCGGCACCGATCTGATGATCAAGATCATGCGCAACGCCAAACACCTGGAAATGGCGGTGATGGTGGGTATCGACCCCGAGTCGGACGGTCTGGCGCGGGCGCGGCGTCTGGGCGTGGAGGCTTGCGACACCGGCGTAGACGGCCTGGTGAAGATGCCCGTGTTCGAGGAGATCGACGTGGTCTTCGACGCCACCTCGGCGAAAGCGCATGTGTACAACGACGCGGTGCTGCGCGAGGCGAAGCCGGATATCCAGGTCATCGACCTCACCCCGGCGGCCATCGGCCCATACTGCGTGCCGGTGGTGAACCTGGAGGAGACTCTGACCGACCCGGAGGTGAACAACGTCAACATGGTCACCTGCGGCGGTCAGGCCACGGTACCCATGGTGGCCGCGGTGGCCGGCGTCACCGAGGTGAGCTACGCGGAGATCGTCGCCTCCATCTCCAGCCGCTCCGCCGGTCCGGGGACGCGGGCCAACATCGACGAGTTCACCGAGACCACCAGCCAGGGGCTGGAGGCCGTGGGCGGCGCCAGGCGCGGCAAGGCCATCATCATCCTCAACCCCGCCGAGCCGCCGCTTCTGATGCGCGACACCGTCTACACGCTCTCGCCGCTGTCGGCCGATGAGGCGCAGATCGAGTCGGCCGTCAACGCCATGGTCGAGCGCGTGGCCAGCTACGTGCCCGGCTACCGGCTCAAGCAGCAGGTGCAGTTCGAGCGTTTCGACGACACCCGCCCGCTGAACGTGCCCGGTCTCGGCAAGGTCACGGGCCTGAAGACCTCGATCTTCCTGGAGGTGGAGGGCGCGGCCCACTACCTGCCGGCCTACGCGGGCAACCTGGACATCATGACCTCGGCGGCGCTGGCGACGGCTGAGCGCTTCGCCGAGCACGCCGCCGAGCAGGCGGGCGCCACCGCCTGAGGGAGGACCCATCATGGACAACAAGCTCTACATCTCCGACGTCACCCTGCGCGACGGCTCCCACGCCATCCGCCACCAGTACAGCGTGGACAACGCCCGGCGCATCGCCGCCGCCCTGGACCGTGCCAAAGTGGACTCCATCGAGGTTGCCCACGGCGACGGCATCCAGGGCTCGTCGTTCAACTACGGCTTCGGTGCCCACACCGACCTGGAGTGGATCGAGGCCGTCGCGGAGACGGTAACCCACGCCCAGGTGGCGACCCTGCTTCTGCCGGGTATCGCTACCGTACACGACCTGCGTGCCGCCTATGACGCCGGGGCGCGCATCGTGCGCGTGGCGACCCATTGCACGGAGGCCGACGTCTCCAGGCAGCATATCGAGTACGCCCGGGAGCTCGGGATGGATACGGTGGGCTTCCTGATGATGAGCCACATGACGGAGCCGAAGCACCTGGCCGAGCAGGCGAAGCTCATGGAGAGCTACGGAGCGACCTGCATCTACGTGGTGGACTCCGCCGGTGCCATGACCATGGACGACATCCGGGCGCGATTCCGGGCGTTCCGGGACGTGCTGGATCCGGGCACCGAGCTCGGCATGCATGCCCACCACAACCTCAGTCTGGGCGTGGCCAACTCCATCGCCGCGGTGGAGGAGGGCTGCAACCGCATCGACGCCAGCCTCACCGGCATGGGCGCGGGCGCCGGCAACGCGCCGCTGGAGGTGTTCATCGCCGCCGCCGACCGTATGGGCTGGAATCACGGCTGCGACCTCTACACCCTGATGGACGCCGCCGACGACATTGTCCGGCCGCTGCAGGACCGCCCCGTGCGGGTGGACCGGGAGACCCTGGCGCTGGGTTATGCCGGCGTCTACTCCAGCTTCCTGCGCCATGCCGAGGCGGCCGCCGAGCGCTACGACCTGAAGACCGCCGACATCCTGGTGGAGCTGGGCCGGCGGCGCATGGTCGGTGGCCAGGAGGACATGATCGTGGACGTGGCCCTGGACATGCGCCGGGCCCGCGAAGAGGCCGGCGCGGCCGTGGGAGGCCAGGCATGAGCACGCTGAACACGGACCAGATCGAGTCCCTGTCCGAGCACCTGGAGTCCGCCGAGCTCCACGCTCGGGCGGTGCACAAAATCACCGACGACTATCTCGACATGGACTTCGAGGACGCTTATGCCATCCAGTGGGCGACCCGCCGGCGCAAGGAGTCGCGCGGCAGCCGGATCGTGGGGCTGAAGATGGGGCTGACCTCCCGCGCCAAGATGAAGCAGATGGGCGTCGAGGAGCCCATCTACGGCTTCCTGGCCGACTACTTCCAGGAGGCCGAGGGTGCGGAGATCGATACGTCGAAGCTCATCCACCCGAAGGTGGAGGCGGAGATCGCCTTCATGACCCGCGCCCCGTTGCGGGGTCCGGGTTGTCACGTGGGCCAGGTGCTCGCCGCCACGGAGTTCGTGATGCCGGCGGTGGAGATCATCGACAGCCGCTACGAGAACTTCCGCTTCGACCTGCCCAGCGTGATCGCCGACAACGCCTCGTCATCGCGCTTCGTCACCGGCGGGGCCATCGCCGGTGCCCGGGAGATGGACCTCCGCACCGTCGGCGTGGTGCTGGAGAAGAACGGCGAGCCCGTGGAGGTCGGGGCCGGCGCGGCGGTGCTCAACCACCCGGCCTCCAGCATCGCGCTGCTCGCCAACATGCTCGCCGCCCGTGGCGAGGAGCTGCCCGCCGGCAGCCTGATCCTCTCCGGGGGCATCACCGCCGCGGCTTCGGTGTCGGCCGGCGACAGCGTGACCCTGCGTGCCCAGGGCATGGGCAGCGTGAGCCTGCGCTTCGAGTAACCGAAAGGGGTGCCGCGGAGCGGCGTCCCGGCCTTTCCCGAGAAGAAACGTTGTACAGGAGGGGAATCATCATGACGCATTCGTTTCGTTGGATGGGTGCCGGCCTGCTCGCCGGCGCCCTGGCGCTGCCGGCGACGGCGCTGGCCGATGCCATGCAGCACTATGTGCCGGGCGTGGAGGGCAACAAGGCGGCCTCGGTGCCGCCGCCGGGGTTTTACCTGCGCAACTACGGCGTCTACTACGACTCCGATGACGTCAAGGTCGACGCCATCCCGAATAACGACGGCGCCATCCCCGGCGGCGACGACAGCGCCACGGTCAAGGCGGTGGTGCCGCGGGCGATCTGGATCACCGAGCACAAGGTCCTCGGTGCCGACTACGGCATGGAGGCGATCGTGCCGATCCTCGACAAGGACGTGGACGCCATGGGGCTCAGCGAGAGCGACAGCGGCCTCGGCGACGTCTTCCTCGGTCCGCTGATCCTCGCCTGGCACGGCGCACAGTATGACGCGGTCTTCACCGCCGGCTACTGGACCGACGCGTTCAGCGACTACGACGACGACAACCCCGTGGCGGCGGCGGCCTCCACCGGCCAGGGCTACTCCAACGTCATGCTCACCTTCGGCGGCACCTGGTATCCCACCGAAGACCGGCGCTGGGCATTCTCGCTGCTCAACCGCTACGAGACCCTGGCCTCGGAGGTCGAGGGCACCGACATCGAGCCCGGCGACAACTGGGTCGCCGAGTGGGGGATCAGCTACGACGTCAACCCGGCGCTGACCCTGGGGCTGGTGGGCTATGACAGCTGGCAGCTCGAGGGCGACGACGCCCCCGCCGGGGTGCCCACCCCGAAGGACGAGGTGCACGCCATCGGCGGCCAGCTCACCTACCGCTCCAAGTCGCTGGGCATGGCCTTCGACGCCGCCCTCTACGAGGAGTACCACAGCGAGCACCGCCCCGAGGGCACCACCTTCCGGGTGATCGCCACCATCCCGTTCTGACGTGCAACCGCCTTGGCCGGGCCGCCACCGCGGCCCGGCCCCGTTCGCCCAAGGAGGCCGTATGCCCATCGCCCAAGTCTCGATCCTCGAGGGCCGCCCCAAGGAGAAGCGCGTGGAGCTGATCCGCCGGGTGACCGATGCCATCGCCGAGAGCCTGGAGGTGCCCGCCGAGCGCGTGCGGGTGATTGTCCAGGAGGTGCCGCTGGAGCACTGGGGCATCGGCGGCGAGACCGCCGAGGAGAAACGCCGGGGCGGTGGCTGAGCGGCCGCAGAGGAGGCACCCGTGGAACCCGTCGACCTCGAGCTGTACTTCAACTTCCGCAGCCCGTACTGCTACCTTGTCTCCAAGCGCATGTTCCGCCTGCTCGACGCCTATCACGTGCGCCTGGTCTGGCGACCCCTGGGCGGCTGGCACGGGCGTTCACCGCCGGATCGGGCGAAGAAGAAGCTGCCCATCGCCCGCCAGGACGTGGGGCGTTTCGCCCGGCGCATGGGGATCCCGCTGAACCCGCCGCCGAAGGAGACCGATCCCACCCGGGCCAGTGCCGGCTCGCTGCTCGCCGAGGAGCAGGGGCTGCTGCGCGCCTATACCGTGGAGGTAATGCGCGCCGAGTGGGCCGAGGGCCGGGACATCGGCGAGCTCAGGGTCCTGCGGGAGGTGGCCGGCCGAATCGGTATGGACGCGGAGGCCCTGGCGGCCGCGGCGGATGATCCGCAACGCCGCCAGCGCCTCGAGGAGAACTGGGCGATGGCCGACCAGCGCGGTGCCTTCGGTGTACCCACCTTTGCCATCGGCGAGGAGATCTTCTGGGGCCAGGACCGCATCGATTTCGTCGAGGAGCACCTCCGGGAACTGCGCCTGGCCCGGCTGTAGACGCGGGGAGGGGCCATGGAGCTCTATGACAAACCCGAGTGCCCGTTTTGCTGGCGGGTGCGCATGGCGCTGCGGTGGCAGGGGAGGGCGTATCGCCACCGTCGCCACGACGACCCGGAGGCGGTGGCCGAGCGGCAACGACTCTCCCCCCACGGAACGGTACCGATACTGCATTGCGAGGAGCTGGTGCTCACCGACTCCCGGGTGATCCTGGAGTACCTGGCCGACAGCGGGCCTGGCCTGCTTCCGGGGGATGCCGAGGGGCGCGCCCGGGTGCGCACCCGGCTGGACTACATCGATGGCGTGCTGGGAAAGGCCATCCGCGAGGTGGTCTTCGAGAAGCGGGATCGCCCGGTGACGGAGTGGGACCGGGCGCGCATCGATGCCGGGATCGAGGGATGGTGCCGGGGCCTGCCGGCGCTGGAGGCCGAGCTGGACGCCGATGGCCGTTTCCCCGAGGGGGACTCCCTCGCCGATCTGGCGCTGCTGACCCGCTGCGGCCTCGCCGCCGCGTACGGCGTCGAGTTGCCCATGGAGCTGACCCGGCTGCGCCGCTGGTACGAGCGCTGGCGTGCCGCTCCGGTATTTCGGGAAACGGCCCCGCCCCGGGTCCGTGACGCCCTGTCGGCAATGTAGGAGATTCTATGTCTGCTGGCAAGGTGTTCGAGGCTGGTATTCGGTTTGATTTTTCATCAGTGCGAAGGCGAGGCGAGCGAGCTTTCGGGCGAGGGCATTGAGGGCTTGTACAGGTGCGAGCCCGCGTGCGAGGCAGCGCTGGTAGTAGCCGCTCCATGGGGGTTTGGACTTGGCCTGGAGGGCGGCCATGTAGAGCAGTCGCCGCAGCTCTGGGTCGCCTTGTTTGGTGAGCCGACGGCGTGCTCGTTTTTGTCCGGAGTCGCGCACGCGGACATCGAGTCCGAGGAAGGCGATAAAGGCGTCGCTGCTTCGGAAGGCGCCGCGGTGAAAGGCCATGGTCAGGGCGGCGGCGGTGATCGGGCCGATGCCTTCGATTTGCTGACAGCGCCGCCGGTGCGCTGCCCATCCGGCAGTCGCGATGGTCTTGGCCATGAGCCGCTGTAGGGTAGTGTCGAGCTGTTGGATAGCGCGGATCAGTGGCTTGAGGCTGGCCTGCAGTTCGCTCACGCCCGCCAGGCTCTGCTCGAGCATCACGCGGGCGCGAACGAGGCTTGCGCGGCGGCGCAGCAGCTTCTGCAGGCTCTGGTAACCCTTGGGGGGTGGAGTCCAGGGGGTTAGCTGGTCGTGCTCGCGTTCGAGGTAGCGCACGAGCAGCTGGGCGTCGCCGGCATCGGTCTTGGCGCGGCCACCGACGCCGTCGCGATAGCGGTTGAGGCGATAGCCACTGATCAGATACACGCGGTGGCCTTGGCGGTGGGCTTCCAGCGCCAAGGCGAGATGGTAGTCGTTGGTTGCCTCCAATGCGAATGCCGCTGGTGCGGGCAGGCTCTGAAGCCACTCGTGGATCGCCGAGTGCTCGTTGGCGCAGCGCTGGGCGGGTTCGCCATTGATGCTGAGCCACAGCTGCGCCTTGCCGACGTCCACACCGATGAGTTGGGCGGTTACCGACATTGCCATGATCCACCTCCCGGGCTAGCGTGGAGCTGTCTGTCGGGGTGCTCACCGAACGCTGGCTTGCCATCTATCGTCGGTGCCGAGCCGAACGATTCCTTATCGGCGTTTGAGGTGAGGGGTGGGACGATCTCTCCTACTGTCTGTGCCATAGGCCAGATGCGCGCCTCGTCCCTCCACCCCGACAGACCCTTTATCTAGGCCTGCCGGGCGAAACATACAAGCGCGCCCCGCGCGCGATGTCCGCGGGGAGGTCGCCTGCGGGGCAGGCTCCCACGTGACGGAAACCGGTGGCACGGGGCCGCGGACGCGGCGATAATCCGGGGGATCCCGCTGCGGAGCCGCCGTCATGGCCGATCGCCCGCCCCTGCACCGGCGTGATGCGTACACGCCGCCCCCCTTCCTGGTGGACCGGGCGTTCCTGTGCTTCGAGCTGGATCTCGCGCAGACGCGGGTGCACTCGCGGCTTTGCCTGCGCCGCAACCCGGATGCCCCGGTCCGGGCGGGGCTGCACCTGGACGGGCAGGACCTGACCCTCGAGGCCGTTGCCCTGGACGGCGAGCCCCTCGCCTGCGGGCGCTATCGCTACCAGGGGGACGGCCTGGAGATCCACGGGGCGCCGGAGCGCTGTGAGCTCGAGACCCGCGTGGTCCTCCAGCCCCAGGCCAACACCGCCCTGATGGGCCTGTATGCCGCCGGCGGTATGCTCTGCACCCAGTGTGAGCCGGAGGCATTCCGCCGGATCACCTTCTTCCCGGACCGCCCGGATGTGCTGGCGGTCTTTCGCACCGAGCTCATCGGCGACCCCCGGCGCTTTCCGGTGATGCTCGCCAACGGCAACCCGGGCCAGCGGGAGGTCCTGCCGGATGGCCGTCACCGCGTCGTCTGGGAGGACCCCTTCCCCAAGCCCGCCTATCTGTTCGCCCTGGTGGCCGGTGAGCTCGAGGCGGTGAGCGCGGAGCACGTCACCGGCTCCGGCCGCCGGGTCCCCTTGCGGCTGTATGTGGAGCCGGGCAACGGCGGCCGCGGCGGCCATGCCCTGGACGCGCTGCGCCGCGCCATGGCCTGGGAGGAGGCGCGCTACGGCCTGGAGTACGACCTGGAGGTGCTCGACCTGGTGGCGGTGAGCCGCTACACCATGGGCGCCATGGAGAACAAGGGCCTGCTGGTCTTCAATGACCGCTACCTGCTCGCCGATCCCGCCACCGCCACCGATCGCGACTACCGGGATATCGAGGCCCTGGTGGCCCACGAGTACCTCCACAACTGGAGCGGTAACCGGGTCACCGGCCGGGACTGGTTCCAGCTCGCCCTCAAGGAGGGCTTCACCGTGTTTCGCGAGCAGCAGTTCGTCACCGAGCAGGGCTGGGGCGGGGCGCGGCGGCTGGAGGACATGCAGGTCCTGCGCCGGCGCCAGTTCCCCGAGGACGCCGGGCCGCTGCGCCACCCGGTACGCCCCGCCGCCTATCGCGAGATCGAGAACTTCTACACCGACACGGTCTACGCCAAGGGCGCGGAGATCGTGCGCATGCTCGCCCTGTGCCTGGGCGAGGCGCGGTTCCGGTCGGGCACGGATCGCTACTTCCGCGACCATGACGGCACCGCGGTGACCGTCGAGGACTTCCTGGCCGCCCTGTCCGCGGCCACCGGCGAGCCCCTGGCCGGATTCCTGGCCTGGTACGACGAGGCGGGGACCCCGGAGCTCGCCTGCCGGGGGCGCTTTGACGCCGGCAAAGGCGTGTACACCCTGGAGGTCCGCCAGTCGCCCCCGGCGGGGGGCGCGCCCCGGCCGCTGCCGCTGGCCATCGGCCTGCGTGACGCCGATGGCGCGCCGCTGCCCGTGTGTCTGGGGCCGGGGCAGGAGGGGGCGGACACCCGGGTGCTGCCGATCACCGAGTCGGTGCAGGAGTTTCACTGCCACGGCCTGGACAGCGCGCCGGTGCCGGTGCTGCTCCGCGGGTTTTCGGCGCCGGTGCGGCTGGACTTCCCGTATACCCCGGACGAGCTGGTCACCCTCGCCATCCACGAGGACGACGCCTGTGTGCGCTGGGACGCGGTGCAGCGCCTGGTGGTGGCGGCGGTCAGCGAACCGGGCGGGCCGCGGGGCCAGGCGCCGGCGTTGACCGCGCTGGCCGAAGCCTTCGCCGGCATCCTGGAGCGGGCCGATGCGGCGCCGCTGGTGGCCGCCGAGCTGCTCACCCTCCCGGATGCCGGGGCACTGGTCCGGGAGAGCACCCTGGACGATGTGGCGGCGGCGGATGCGGCCCTGGCGGCGGTGGCGCGGCACGTCGTGGAGCGTTCGGGCGCGGCCCTGGAGGCCGTCTACGAGGCCTGCGGCGCCACCGCGCCCGGGCCGCCGGATCCGCAGCGGGCCGGGCGGCGGGCGCTGCGCAACGCCTGCCTCGCCCGGCTCTGGCATGGCGGACGCGCGGGGGCCTTCGAGCGGTGCCTGGAGCAATTCCGATGGGCCACAAACATGACCGACCGCCTGGCCGCCCTGGGGCTGCTCGCCCACCACGAGGGGGATACGGTGGCGGCGCTGCTCGCGGCCTTCCGGGAGCGCTGGGCCGGGGAGCCGCTGGTGCTGGATCAGTGGTTCGCCATTCAGGCCCGTTCCCGTCGCGCCGACACCCTGGAGCGGGTGCGGGCGTTATGCGCCGATCCGGCCTTTTCCCTGGAGGCGCCCAACCGCGTCCGTGCCCTGGTGGCGAGCTTCGCCACGGGGAATCCGCTGCGCTTTCATGCCGCCGACGGTGCCGGCTATCGTTTCCTGGCGGATCGGGTGTTGGCCCTGGATGCGCTCAATCCGCCCCTGGCGGCGGAGCTGCTGCGGCCCCTCACCGAGGGGCACTGGCATGAGGCGGGCCGGCGCGCCCGCATGCGCGCGGAGCTCGAGCGGGTGGGCGCGGCCCCGGATCTCTCCGGGGGCTGTGCCGAGATCGTCACGCTGGCGCTCAAGGAGGGCGAGGGATGAAGGTGCTGCGCTCCTTCCCGGCAGGGGTGGAGGTCATCGAGAACGTGTGGATCCCGATGTCGGATGGCGTGCGGCTCGCCGCGCGCCTCTGGCTGCCCGAGGGGGCCCGGGAGCGGCCGGTGCCGGCCGTGCTGGAATACATGCCCTATCGCAAGCGCGACTTCACCCGGTTGCGCGACGAGCCGTTGCACAGCTACTTCGCCGGGCATGGCTATGCAGGCATCCGGCTCGATGTCCGGGGCACCGGGGATTCCGAGGGCATCCTCCGCGACGAGTACCTCGCCCAGGAGCAGGACGACGCTGTCGACGCCATCGACTGGATCACCCGGCAGCCCTGGTGCGACGGCAACGTGGGCATGATCGGGCTGTCCTGGAGCGGGTTCAACGCCCTGCAGGTCGCGGCGCGCCGGCCGCCGGCACTGAAGGCCATCATCACCATGTGCTCCACCGACGACCGCTATGCCGACGACGCCCACTACAAGGGCGGTTGCCTGCTCACCGAGAACCTGAGCTGGGGTGCGGAGCTGCTGTCGCTGAACGCCTGCCCGCCGGACCCGGAGATCGCCGGCGAGGCCTGGCGGGGGCGCTGGCTCGAGCGATTGGAGAACAACCGCCTGTTCCCCGCCGTGTGGATGCGCCACCCCCACCGGGATGATTACTGGCGCCATGGCTCGGTGTGCGAGGACTACGGCGCCATCGAGTGCGCCGTCTACGCCGTCGGCGGCTGGGCGGATGGCTACGTCAACGCCATCCCGCGGCTGATGCAGGGGCTCAGCTGCCCGCGCAAGGCCCTGATCGGCCCCTGGCCCCATGCCTTCCCCCACGCCGCCGAGCCCGGTCCACGCATCGGCTTCTTCCAGGAGGCGGTGCGCTGGTGGGACCACTGGCTGAAGGGCAAGGACAACGGGATCATGGACGAACCCCCCATTCGTGCCTGGATGGAGTCCTGGATCCCGCCGGCGCCCCGTCACGACGAACGCCCCGGACGCTGGATCGCCGAGCATCAGTGGCCGTCGCCGCAGATCCGGCCGCGGCGGTGGTATCTCAATGTGCTGTCGCTCGGTGAGTGCCCGGATGGCGAGGACCGGATGCGGCTGCGCTCGCCCCAGACCACCGGCCTGCGGGCCGGGGACTTCTATGGCTTCGGCGCCGAGGGCGATGCCCCCATGGACCAGCGCGCCGACGATGGCAAGTCCCTGGTCTTCGACTCCGATCCCCTGGAGGGGCCGGTGGAATTCCTCGGTGCGCCGGTGGTAACCCTGGAGCTCGCCTGCGACCGCCCCCTGGCCCATGTCGCCGTCCGGCTCAATGACGTGGCACCGGACGGGGCCAGCGGCCGGGTGAGTTACGGGGTGCTGAACCTCGCCCACCGCGACGACCACGAGAACCCGCAGCCCCTGGAGCCGGGGCAGCGCTACCGGGTGGCGGTACGGCTGAACGACATGGCCTACCGCTTCGAGGCCGGCCACACCATCCGGGTGGCGGTCTCGACCTGCTATTGGCCGATGATCTGGCCGACGCCGGAGCCGGCGGCCCTCAGCGTCTACACCGGGGTCAGCACCCTGGAGCTGCCGGTGCGCCCGCCGCGCCCCGAGGACGAGGTGCTGGCGGCCTTCGAGCCGCCGGAGCGCGGCCCCATCCCCGCCTACACGGTGCTGCAGACCGCGCAGCTGGAGCGCGGCATCGCCGTGGATCTCACCACCGACGAGACCACCTATACCGCCTACGGTGACGTGGGCGACGTCGGGGGGGCGGCGCTGGCGCGGATCGAGGACATCGACCTGCTGGTGGGCTCGACCATGCGCCGGGTCTTTCGCATCCAGGAGCAGGACCCGCTCTCCGCCGAGGCGGTCACCGAGCAGGAGACCCGCTTCGAGCGTGGCGACTGGGCGGTGCGGATCCACTGCCGCGTGCGTCTGCGTGCCGATACCCAGGCCTTCCGCATCGAGGCCACCCTGGACGCCTACGAGAACGACGCCCGCATCGCCAGCCGCGAGTGGAACGAGGTCATACCCCGGCAATTGCTGTGACGCGCCGGATCCCGGTAGACCGGCACCCGCCGCCAGGCGGATGCCGAAGGGGGCCACGTCGGCATCGAGACCGGCGCTGCCAAAGCGGAGCCGCACCAACATCGAGTGCGGCATCGTCACGCCGGGCTGTCGGGTGCCGCCTGCGGCGGAACCCGACCTACGTGTCTGTGACGCGCCGGATCCCGGTAGACCGGTACCCGCCGCAGGCGGATGCCGACGGGAGCCACGGCGGCATCGAGACCGGCGCTGCCAAAGCGGAGCCACACCAACATCGAGTGCGGCATCGTCACGCCGGGCTGTCGGGTGCCGCCTGCGGCGGGACCCGACCTTGTGTTTTCGACGGTAAGGGTTTGTAGCCCTTAGTGTCGGTCCTGGGGACGCCTGGGAGAGAGGGGAGCAGGGAGGCTGTAGCCGACCTTCGGCCTGCAGGACAGAGCCTGCGACGTAGATTCGCCCCCTGCTCCCCATTTTATCTTTGTCGCATACAGCCCGAACGGTATCCAAGGCCTGAGGCGCTCAGAGCCTGCACAGACAAGGTTAGGCCGCGACGAAGCACTCCCCCTCGCAGGCGCTCCTGTAAACCCTACTTCGTGCTCAAAGGGAGGAGCCATGGCGATCACCCTCGGCATCGATGTCGCCAAATACGATTTCCACGCCGCCATCCAGTCCCCCGGGCGCCAGCGCTGGCACGAGCGCCGTTTCCCCAACACCGCCGCGGGCGTGCAGGCTTGTCATCGCTGGCTGCACTCGCTCGGACTCGCCGAGGCGGTGGTGGCCCTGGAGGCCACGGGCATCTACAGCGAGCCGCTCGCCGAGCGCTTCTACGCCCTCGGCTACGGCGTGCACCTGCTCAACCCCGCGCAGGTCATCCACCACGCGCGCTCTGAGCTGCAGCGCGCGAAGACCGATCGGATCGATGCCCGTAGCGTCAGCGAGGCGGCCCAGGCCAAGACGCTCCCCTTCTGGGCGCCCGTGAGCGCGACCATGCACGAGCTGCGCGAGCTCCACCGCCACCTGCGCGGACTGCGCCACTCACGCACCCAGCTCTACAACCGCCTCGAGACCCAGGGCGAGACCACCCGGGCCTCGCTGCAGCGCCTGCTCGAGGCCTATGACGCCGAAATCCGCGAGACCCGAGAACGCCTGCAGACACTGATCCGTGCCTCCGGCGAACTCAACGACGCCGCCCAGCGCCTCGCCAGCATCCCCGCCGTGGGCGAGACGCTCATCGCCGAGCTGCTGGTGCGTCTGCCCAAGATCCAGTGCTGCCGTCGCGCCCAGTCGCTCGTCGCCTTCGCCGGGCTCGACCCCAGGCCCTACGAGTCAGGCACCAGCGTGCGTGCCCCGCGCCGGATCTCCAAATGCGGCGACGCCGCCCTGCGCAAGGCGCTGTACTTCCCCACCCTGTGCGCGATGAAGCACAACCCCGTGATCCGCGCCTATGTCGAGCGGCTCAGGCAGCGTGGCGTAACAGGCAAATCCCTCGTGTGCGCCGCCACCAGAAAGCTCCTCCACCTCATCCACGGCGTGCTCAAGTCCGGCAAATCCTTCGATCCAAACATCCCCTTGCAGGCTCAAGGCTAAGACGGTATCTACGTGTCGGACCCGAGCAGTCGGACCCGAGTAGGTCGGCACCCGCCGCAGGCGGATGCCGACATTGCCCCTAGAGCCCGTAGCGGCGGCGGGCGGCGGTGACGATGCGCTCGATCAGGGCGTTGTACTCCATGCCGGCCCAGCCGGCCATCAGGGCGAGCTTGCCGTCGGGGCTCCAGGTGGGGTTGAAGTTGGCGTCCAGCAGCCGCGGGACGCCGTCGGCGCCGGCGCGGAAGTCGATGCGGGCATAGTCCCGGAAGCCCAGCCGCTCGAACAGGAACAGGGCCTGTTCCACCATCCGTGCGTACAGCGGCTCATCGAGCTCGGCGGGTCGAAAGCGCAGGGCCTGCCAGTAGGGGGAGTCCGGGTCCATCTTCGAGCCGTAGTCGAGGATGGGGGGCAGGCCGGGGTCGAGATGGCTGTAATCGATCTCCAGCACCGGCAGGACGGTGAGGTCGTCGCCGGGATTGCCCAGCAGCCCGACCGTGTACTCGGTGCCGGTGAGGAAGTCCTGGATCAGCGCCCGGCCGCCACCCAGCGCCTCGGCGAGCCGGCGCAGGTAGGCGTCGGCGGCGGTGGCGTCGCGGACCACGCAGTCGGCGGTGACACCGATGCTGCCACAGCCGGCATTGGGCTTGATCAGCGCCGGGTAGAGATCGGGCAGCACCGGCGGCTCCGCGGCCAGGTCCACCACCCGCTCATTGGGCACCGGGACGCCGTGGGCGGCGGCGAGGTGACGGACCAGGGCCTTGTCGGCGCAGATGGCCATGGAGCCGGGTCCGGCGCCGGTGTAGGGGATCTCCAGCAGCTCCAGCAGCGCCGGGACGTGGGGCTCGTTGCGCAGGAGGTTGCGGTAGCCGGTGTCGCAGAAGTTCACCGCCAGCTGCGGCGGCTTTGCCCGCAGCGTGTCGATGAGCCGCTCGTGGTCGTCGAGCAGCCGGGGACAAACCCCGGCCATCTCCCGCAGGGCCCGCTGCGCGTCCCGGACCGCGGTCTGGTCGTCGGCCCCGAAGGTGCCAGCGACCCCATACTCGTAGGGCAGCTGCGGGTCCCCGGTGAGCAAGGCCAGGTCCAGTGGTGCGGTGCTCACGGCGCCTCCTCCCCGCCACGCGTATCAGGCCAGTTTCCCGCGCGCCCGCGCGACGGGCAAGGCCCGGGGGCAGCGTCTACCCGCCGGGCGCGGGGCGTGCCCCCGGGGCGAGGCGCAGCGCGCTGATCGCCGCGGCCACCACGGCGAAGCCCGCGGCGACGGCCAGCGCCGAGGTGGTGCCCTCGCCGCCGAGCATGCCGAACACCAGAGCGGTCAGCGCCGCCCCCAAAGTCTGGCCGAGCAGCCGGGCGGTGCTGAGCATGCCGCTCGCGCCGCCGCTGCGGGTCCGGGGTGCCGCCCCGATCAGCGTGCGGTTGTTGGGCGCCTGGAACAGCGCGAAGCCGAACCCGCACACCGCCACCCGCCAGGCGATGGCGAGGTCCGACGGCGCCGGCGACAGGGTGGCGAGCAGCGCCAGCCCGGCGGCCAGGATCAGCAGGCCGCCGCTGCCCAGCACCGCCGCGGGGTGGCGGTCCGCCAGCCGGCCCGCGATAGGGGCGATCAGCGCCACCATCACCGGCCAGGGGGTGATGAGCAGCCCGGTGGCGACCTGGCTGCGGCCGAGGACGTCCTGCAGGTAGAAGGGCACGGCGATGAACGTCATCATCTGCGCGACGAAGGAGCCCACCGAGGTGGCCACCGAGAGACTGAAGATGGGAATGCGCAGCAGGTCCACCGGAAGGAGCGGCAGCGGCAGGGTCAGCTGGCGGCGCACCAGGAAGTAGCCCAGCACGCCGGCGGCGGCGAGGCCGAGCAGGGCGATCTCGTAGCGCACCCCGTGGCCGAGGCTGTCGATGGCGAGGATCAGCACCCCGAAGGTGAGGACGTTGAGCACCGCGCTGGGGATGTCGAAGGCATGGGGCGAGCCCGGCGTGCGCGGCAGGACTCGGAGGGCAATGAGGAAGGCCACCGCGCCGATGGGGACATTGATGGCGAACAGCCACGGCCAGTCCGCAACGGAGAGGATGGCGGCGGCGACCGTGGGGCCCATGGCGGCGGTGGAGGCCACCACCGTGGTCATCATGCCAATGCCGTGCCCCAGCCGGTGGGCGGGGAAGACGAAGCGCACCAACGCGGTGTTCACGCTCATGATGCCTGCGGCGCCGAGCCCCTGGAGCACCCGGGCCGCGGTCAGCCCGGCGAGGGAATCGGTGGTGGCACACAGCAGTGACGCGACGGTGAACACCGCCAGCCCCACCCGGTAGACGCGGCGATAGCCGAAGATATCCCCCAGCGAGGCCAGGGGCAGGATGGAGACCATGATCGCCAGCTGGTAGGCGTTGACCACCCAGACCGAGCGCGCCGCGCTCACCTCGAGATCCCGGGCGATGGCGGGCAGCGCGACGTTGACAATGCTGCCGTCGAGCACCGCCATGATCACTGCCAGGGCCATCGTGAGCACCGCCCAGAACCGTCGCGGCATGGGCAGGCCGTCGGTGGGGCGGGTCTGGCTCTGTGGGGATCGGTCGGTCAACGCGTTCTCCGTGTGGTTAGCGGCGGGTCAGGGGCGTCACGCGGTTGCGGCGTCGGGGCCTGGCGACGGCCGCCAGGATACCGGAATCCCCTGTCCCCGTGCCGGAGTGGTGGTCCGGCGCTTGTTTGCGGCTATCCCCCTGGCCAGGCTTCATCCAGGTCGCGGGGAGGGGGCCGGTGGGAACGTCCATTCGCGCCACCGCCCCGGTGGAGGCGCGCGCCTCCGCGAGGCCCTGACGGCCGCCGGTATCGGCAGCGGCGTCTGCTATGCCCGGCCGCTGCATCGTGGCCCGGCCTTCGCCGACTGCCGGGCCGGGCTCAGGGCCCTTCGCGGGGCGGCAGTGAGAGGATATAGGTGGCCAGGGCCTCCCGGTCCTCGGCGCTGAGGTGGGCGGTGCCGTCGTCGATCACCGGCGCCATGAGGCTGCCGGCGAAGTCGCCGTCCGGGTCCATCCCCACCTCCAGGTAGAAGCTCAGCATCTTCACCGTCCAGTCACCGATCCCGTCCTCCGGGTGGGGGGTGATGTTGGGGGTGGGCTCGCCCTCCGGTCCTTCGGCGGCGCCGGCATAGCGGCGCTCCTCGCGGACGGCGCCGAACCAGCCCCGTGGCGAGTGGCACTCGGCGCAGTGGCCGGCCGCCTCCGCCAGGTAGGCGCCGCGATTCCATTGCTCGTCGCGATCCGGGTCCGGCTCGAAGGGGCCGGGCTCGAGGTACCACCACTTCCAGCCCGCCAGCGGCAGACGCCAGCCGGCGTACCAGCTGAGCTCATGCTCCCGGCTCGGCTGCGCCACCGGCTCCACCGTGTCCAGGTAGCGCTTGATGGCGATCATGTCCTCGCGGCGCAGCCGGGTGTAGCTGGTGTAGGGGAACGAGGGGTAGTAGTGCTCGCCCGCCGGGGAAACCCCCTCGCGGAGGGCACGGACGAAGTCCTCATCGGACCAGGCGCCGATGCCGTGTTCCTCGTGGGGGGTGATATTGGGCGTGTAGAAGGTGCCGAAGGGCGAGGGCAGCGGCCGGCCGCCGGCGAGGAACTCGCCCTCCTCCGCGGTGTGGCAGACCGCGCAGAGCGCAGCCCGGAACAGGTACTCGCCGCGCTCCACCGGTCCGTCCGCCGCTGGCGCCGGTGCGGGCCCCAGTAGAGCGATGGCGGCCGGCACGGCCGCCGGCCACACCCATGACGGTCGTTGCCCCATGGCGCGTGCGCGTCAGTCGCGGAAGTCCTCGTGGCAGGACTTGCAGGCCTCGCCCAGATCGCGGAAGGACTGGAAGATCTCGGCCCGCTCGCCGCCGGCCACCGCCTCCGCGAAGGCCCGGGCCTGTTCATCGAAGGTGGCCGCGGCCTCCTCGAAGGCCTCCCGCTCCTCCCAGACCGCTGGCAGGGCGTCCGTCTCGCCCTCGCCGGTACCCTCGGGAAACAGCGCGGGGATGTCGCCGGACGCCGCCGCCAGGGCCTCCGCCATGGGTTGGAGCTCAGGGCCGTATGCGATGCCGTCGCGGAGCTGGCCGACGGTGGTCCCCATGACCCCGCCGAGCACACTCATCACGCTCTGGCGGTACTTGATGGCGGCCTCCACCTCACCGCCGCTCTGCTCCTGGGAGTGGGCGATTCCGGGGCCGGTGGCGAGGAGCCCGCCCAGGGCCAGGGCGCCGGTGAGGGCAAGGGAGAGCCGGGTGGTTTTTTTCGTACGCATCATGGTGCATCCCTGACAGCAGTGTGGATCCCGAAGGCGTCCCCGAAAACGTAGCGCACCGGGGCCGCGGCGGTCCACATCGCTCCGGGTGGCACGCTTGTCCGCGCCCTCGCGGCGGATGAGAATGCAGGCAGCGTGTACCGCCGGCCCCGGCTGGCGCGGAAGGGAGACGAGCCGTGGCATGGAACCGGGCCCCGGACGACGAAGAGGCCGCGCGCCCGGACGGGGAGGGACCCTGGCATCGCCGCTCGGTGGAGGCCGTCCTCGCCGCGCTGTCGGTTGCGCCGGCCCAGGGGCTCAGCGAGGGGGAGGTCGGTGAGCGGCTCCGCCGTCACGGCCCCAACCGACTGCGCGAGGCGCCCCGGCGCGGCCCCTGGCGGGTGTTCCTCGATCAGTTCCGCAACCTGCTGATTTTGATGCTGGCGGTGGCCGCCGTGGTGGCGGCTTCGGTGGGCCATTTCACCGACGCGGCGGTGATCCTGGTGGTGGTGGTGATCAACGCCATCCTCGGCTTCCGCCAGGAATACCAGGCGGAGCGGGCCATGGCCGCCCTGCAGGGGATGCTCGCGCCGCGGGCGGAGGTCTTGCGCGGCGGCGAGCGCCGGGCGGTGGCCGCGGAGTCCCTGGTTCCGGGGGACATTGTCCGGGTGCAGGCCGGCGACCGCATCCCGGCAGACGGGCGCTTCATCGCCGCCCACGGGGTGCAGGTGGACGAGTCCGCGCTCACCGGGGAGTCCACGCCGGTGGACAAGCAGATCGAGCCGGTGGACGGCGAGGAGGTGCCCCTGGCCGAGCGGGCCAGCATGGGGTACTCGAATACGGTCATGACCCGGGGACGTGGCGAGCTGGTGATCACCGCCACCGGCATGGCCACGGAGACCGGACGCATCGCCGGCTTGCTGGCCGCCAGCGAGGCGGAACCCACCCCGCTGCAGGTGCAGCTCGGGGCCTTGGCGCGGCGATTGGCCGCGGTGGCTGTGGCGGTGGTTGCGCTGATCTTTGTCGCCGGCCTGCTCCGCGGCCAGCCCCTGGTGGAGCTGGTGCTCACCTCGGTGGCCCTGGCGGTGGCCGCCATTCCCGAGGGCCTGCCGGCGGTGGTCACACTGACCCTGGCGTTGGGGATGCGCCGCATGGCCCGGCGCCACGCCATCGTCAAGCGGCTGGCGGCGGTGGAGACCCTGGGCAGCACCTCGGTGATCTGCTCGGACAAGACCGGGACCCTGACCCTCAATCAGATGACCGTGCAGCGGGTCTATAGCGGTGGCCGGCGCTTCTCGGTCAGCGGCGAGGGGTATGCCCTCGATGGGGACATCCGCGCCGACGACGGCGGCGCGCCGGTTTCCGAGCGACTGCTGGAGGCGGTGGCCCTGTGCAACGACAGCCGCCTGGACGACGGCCGGGTGATCGGCGACCCCACCGAGGGCGGGTTGCTGGTGCTGGCCGCCAAGGGGCGGGTTCGCCGGGAGGCGCTGGAGTCACGGTTGCCCCGGCTCAACGAGTTGCCCTTCGATTCCGGGCGCAAGCTCATGGCCACCTTCCACCAGGACGGCGAGGGCGTGCGGGTGGTGGTCAAGGGCGCACCGGAGGCGGTGCTCGGCCATTGCCATCTCGCCCCCGGGGAGCGGGAGCGGCTGGCGGAGGAGGGCGAGGCCATGGCCCGGGATGGCCTGCGGGTCCTGGCGGTGGCTGAGCGTAGGCTACCCGCTGAAGGATATGACGAGGGCGCCGACCCCGCCGGGTACCTGAAGGGCCTCGAGGTGCTTGGTCTGGTGGGCATGCTCGACCCACCGCGGCGGGAGGCCCGGGACGCGGTTGCCCGTTGCCGGCGCGCCGGCGTGGGGGTGCGGATGATCACCGGCGACCATGCGGTCACCGCCACCGCCATTGCCCGGCGCCTCGGCATCGAGGGGGAAACGGTCAGCGGCGCCGAGCTCGACCGGATGGACGATGACACCCTCGCCGCACGCATCCGGGAGATCGCGGTCTTCGCACGGGTGGCGCCGGAGCACAAGGTGCGCATCGTCGCGGCGCTGAAGGCCGGCGGCGAGGTGGTGGCGATGACCGGGGATGGCGTCAATGATGCCCCGGCCCTGCGCGGGGCCGATATCGGCGTGGCCATGGGCCGCGCGGGCACCGATGTCACCCGGGAGGCGGCGGCCATGGTACTGACCGATGACAACTTCGCCACCATCGTCCGCGCGGTGGAGGAGGGGCGCACCATCTACGACAATATCCTGAAGTTCGTGCGCTTCCAGCTCTCCACCAATATCGGTGCCATCCTGACCGTGGCCATGGCCCCCCTGCTCGGTCTGCCGCTGCCGTTCAACGCGGTGCAGATCCTCTGGGTGAACATCATCATGGACGGGCCCCCGGCGATGGCCCTGGGGGTGGACGCGCCGCGTCCGGGGATCATGGAAGAGCCGCCCAGGGACCCGCGGGAGCGTATCCTCACCCTGCGCCGACTCGGATTGCTGCTGTTCTACGGCAGCATCATGACCGTCGGTACCCTGGGCATCCTGCACGCGCACCACGGCGTGCTGCCCGAGGCGCAGGCGCTGACCCTGGCGTTTACTACCTTCGTGCTGTTCCAGCTGTTCAACGCCGTGAACGCACGCGCCGGCACCGGTATCGGCACGGCGTTCTCGCGGTATCTGGTCACCAACATACGGCTCTGGGGGGCGCTGGCCGGGGTGTTGGCGCTGCAGCTGATCGTGGTGCAGTGGCCGCCGGCGCAGGCGGTGTTCGGCACCACGGCGCTCAGCGCCGGTCAGTGGGGACTGGCCGGCGCGGTGGCGGCCACGGTGTTGCTCCTCGAGGAGCTGCGCAAGCTGGTGCTGCGGCGCCGCCGCGGCTGACGCTGGCGCCATGTTATCGTCATAGATCGTGCTGATCATCCATGCCGGACGGAGACAGGGATATGGTGGATACCGTGGAAGTGGACGGCGGAGTGCTGGAGCAATGGGGTCCCGAAGAGCTCCATGAGGCGTTTCGCAAGGGGGAGGCGGCGATCATCGACGTGCGCACGCCACAGGAGTTCGCCTTCGAGCACATCCGCGGCGCGTTGCTGGATCCGCTCGCGAGTTTCGAGCCCTCCGCCCTGCCCAGCCAGGAGGGCAAACGGTTGGTGTTTCACTGCGGCTCGGGAGTCCGTTCGCGGCGGGTGGCGGAGGCCTGCCTCGCCGCCGGTTTCGGGCGCGTGGCCCACCTGGAGGGCGGATTCGCGGCTTGGAAGCAGGCGGGGCTGCCGTACGTGGCCATCGATCCCGCCAGCGGCGGTCAGCGGATGGTTGGCGGCGAGGCCTGAGCACCAGGACGGTTGAATGGCGGCCTGGTCGCCCGCCGGGTTTCGCCCGAAACGGCGCAACGAAAAAGGCCCGGGATGTCGCATCCCGGGCCCTGGTGTCGTTCTGGTGGGCGGTGCTGGGTTCGAACCAGCGACCCCTGCCGTGTGAAGGCAGTGCTCTCCCGCTGAGCTAACCGCCCAGACAACGCGGGGAATGGTACTGCCGCCGGCGGAACTCGTCAACGGCTCAGGGGCTGGCAGCTTCGCCTGCGGCGGGCGAATTGCTACCATACCGCCCTTTCATCCGCGATCCACGCTCGGTAAGAGGCCCATGACCGTCAAGACCCGCTTCGCCCCCAGCCCCACCGGCTATCTCCACATCGGCGGCGCGCGTACGGCGCTGTTTTCCTGGCTGTATGCCCGCCGTCACGGTGGCCACTTTGTGCTGCGCATCGAGGACACCGACCGCGAGCGCTCCACGCCGGAGGCGATCAACGCCATCCTCGAGGGCATGGCCTGGCTGGGGCTGGACTATGACGAGGGCCCGTTCTACCAGACCGAACGCTTTGACCGCTACGCGGAGGTCATTGACCGGCTCCTGGAGCAGGGCAAGGCGTACCGCTGCTACTGCTCGAAGGAGCGCCTCGAGGCGCTGCGCGAGCAGCAGATGGCGCGCAAGGAGAAGCCCCGCTATGACGGGCGCTGTCGGGAGCTGCACGGGCCGCCGGCGGACGCCACGGATCGCCCCGTCATCCGTTTTCGAAGCCCGTTGGAGGGCGAGACGGTGGTCAACGACCGGGTCAAGGGGCGGATCGTGTTCCACAACCGGGAGCTCGATGACCTCATCATCGCCCGTGCCGACGGCTCGCCCACCTATAACTTCGTAGTGGTCGTGGACGACATGGACATGGGCATCACCCACATCATCCGCGGCGACGACCACGTCAATAACACCGCGCGCCAGGTCAACATCCTCGAGGCCCTGGGGGTGAAGCCGCCGGCCTACGCCCACGTGCCGATGATCCTGGACGAGGATGGCAAGAAGCTGTCCAAGCGTACCGGCGCGGCCAGCGTGATGGACTACCGTGACCAGGGCTATCTCCCGGAGGCGGTGCTCAACTATTTGGTGCGCCTGGGCTGGTCCCACGGGGATCAGGAGATCTTCTCCCTGGAGGAGCTCATCCAGCTCTTCGATATCGACGACATCAACCACTCCGCCTCGAGCCTGAACGGTTCCAAGTTGCAGTGGCTGAACCAGCACTATATGCGGAGCAGTGAGCCGGCACACGTGGCCCGGCATCTCGCCTGGCACCTCGGCGAGTTGGGGGTGGACCCGGCCGACGGCCCGCCGCTGGAGGCCATCGTGGCCGCCCAGGCGGAGCGGACCAAGACCCTGCGGGAGATGGCCGAGAACAGCCTGTTCTTCTACCGCGAGCCGGCGGACTACGACGAAAAGGCGGCGCGCAAGAACCTCAAGGCCGGGGCGGCCCCGGTGCTGGCGGCCCTGCGTGAGCGCCTCGCCGCGCTGGAGGCCTGGGAGGCGGAGCCGATTCACGCGGCGGTGAATGCCGTGGCGGAGGAGCAGGGGCTGAAGCTCGGCAAGGTCGCGCAGCCGTTGCGCGTTGCGGTCTCCGGTGGTCCCGTCTCGCCGCCTATCGACCAGACCCTGGCGCTGCTCGGCCGGGAGGCGAGCCTGGGCCGGATCGAGGCCGCGCAGCGGTGGATCGACGAGAATGTCGTGGAGGCGTCGGGAGAGGGTTGACGGCCGTCGGCGGGCTCTTTAGGATACGCACCTCATCGCAAGGGGCCATAGCTCAGCCGGGAGAGCGCCTGCATGGCATGCAGGAGGTCGGCGGTTCGATCCCGCCTGGCTCCACCAACACCGAAAGGGCGCCTCACAAGGGCGCCCTTTTTTCGTGGCGATCCCGGGCCCGGAAAGGAACGTGGGCCAGCGTGGTCACTCGCCGCGGATCGAGCCGAATCGGCGGGCGTAGACGTCCCCCGGCGCAAAGCCCTTGGGGAGGTTTCGCATGGCCTCCGCGCGGGACGCGAACTCGCCGAACAGCACCAGGTGCCAGATCCCGTCGTCTCCATCCACCGTCACCACGCGAACGCGGTCGCGCACGCCGGGGTGGGCGTCTATGAAACGCCTGGTCGTGTCCTGCTGGCGCCCCGCGATCATCTGCACCGTATAGTGCCCGGCCGTCCGTGTCGCCAGCCATTGCCGATCACTAACCCCGGCCTCCGGGTCCCCGTCGCCATGGGGGGATCCGCCGGCGGGCGTTTCATCGGCCCCGGTGGCGGGGTCCGCGGCGTTGGTTGCGTTGGCCCCTGGGTCCCTGGTTGCCGCAAGATCGGGCCCTGTCCGTTCCGCCGGTCCTTCGTCGGCATGGACGGCTGGTTCGTCGCTGCTCTGCGGTGCGCCGACCGGCACCGTCTCCGGTATGTCCGCTTCGCCGGCCACGGCCCCAGCCGTGTCATCCAGTTCCGTTTGCCCGTCCGATTGTGCGCCTTCCACGACGATATCACCCGCCTCCGGCGGGGCCGCCGAGGTGTGCCCCTCGGTGGAGGCCTGGGCATTGTCATCGCCTCGTGCTGTAGGTCCGGCCGGGGTTGGCGCGCCAGCAGTGCGGAGCGGTTGGGGGAGCGTCGGTATGGTGGCGGTCGCGAACACGGACGCGGCGGCGATTTCCGGCGGCAGCGACACCGCGGGCCGGTCGGTCCGTGAACGGGTGACATCCCTGTCTGCACTCGCGGCGCCCGCCGCGGCGCCGGCGGGTTCCGGGTCGGTGGCCCGAGCCTCGGTGGCGGTGGGGTCGGAATCGGGGTTCCAGGGCGAGCCGATCCAGGGCAGTGCGAGGATTCCCCCCACGGCGGCCAGTGCGGGCACGGCCAGCCAGACGGCGGTCCCCGCCCATCGGCGTCGCCGAGGCGGCTGCTCGGCGGTGGGAATAAGGGTGACCCGCTGGATCTGCTCGGTGGCACGCCCGGCTTCCTGGGCGATCCCCGCCAGGTAGTGGGCCTCGGCCTCCGGGCAGATCAGGGCCACCGGCATGGTGGCGTCGCGCTGACTGACCTGCCGGCTCAGGTCGATGAGTTCCTTGAGCAGTGCCGGCGGCAAACCATGGGCGTCCTCGATGATCACCGCGAGTCCCAGCCGCCGGGCCTGTAGCCGGCCGGCGAGCTGCTCGGCGACTGCCGCCGTGCCCGGCTCCGTCCCTTCGTCCAGCAGGAGCCGTTCGGCGAGGCGATCGCGGTTGTGCGCAGTGGCCGCGTCAATGATAGCCCCCGCGATCTCCGCGCTGCCGGCAAGGGCGAGAGCGAGGTGTCGCGCTACTGCCGCCGCGGTCAATCCGCCGTCGGCGGTGATGATCACGACATTGCTGGTGCACCGGAGCAGGTACCCGGCCAGATCCAGGCGGGCGGCCACCTCACTGTTCTCCGTGAGCAGCTCCTCGGGGTCGTGCATGGTTGTTCCCTTTACCCGTGCGCCGCGCCGGAGTGTACCAGGCCACTGGGCCCGCTCATGGGGCGCAGGCCACAAAGTTTGGCCTAGCTTGACAGCTATGGGAGCCGCGCTTAGGATTGCGTGCGCTTTCACGGCAGCGTCCCCATCGTCTAGCCGGCCTAGGACACCACCCTTTCAAGGTGGCGACACGGGTTCGAATCCCGTTGGGGACGCCATTTCCGCTCCATTCCCTGCCGTTGCCACACCCACTGCCAGTGCAGCCCCGACGGCGCCCGTCAGCGGGCCGCTTCCCTCCCGATTGGCCTGGCTCTGCCCCACGGTTAGGCTGGGTGCGTATGTATCGAACCGGATGTTCGATGATGACGCGATCGCCGTGACACCAGCGGGGGAGTAGTGATGATCAGGAAACGGATGGCTTGTGGGCTTGGCGTCCTACTGGGTGCGGGCTTGGCCGCGGGGCCGGCGGGTGCGCTCGAGGGCGACGCCGCGCGGGGCAAGGAGGCGGCGGCGACCTGCGTTGCCTGCCATCAGGCCGACGGCAGTGGCCGCAATGCGCCGGGCGGGGAGTCGTGGCCGCGCCTTGCCGGGCTTAGCGCCGAATATCTCGCCAAGCAGTTGCGGGATTTCCGCCAGGGCCGCCGGCAAAACGCCACTATGGAACCCTTTGCCAATATGCTCGACGACCGGCAGGTGGCCGACGTGGCGGCGTATTACAGCCAGCTTCCGGCCACCGAGGGCGGGGGCGGCGACGTCGGCGAGCCACTGCGGGCGCGTGGCGAGCAGCTCGCGCGGCGCGGCGACTGGGACGCCTACATTGTCTCCTGCCAGAGCTGTCACGGGCCCCGAAATCAGGGCGCCAGCGGGACCTTCCCGGGGATTGCCGGACAGCACGCGGCCTATATTCGAAACCAGTTGCAGGCCTGGAAGGACGGTGAGCGCGACAATGATCCGCAGGACCTCATGGGGGCGATCGCCCGGCGCATGAGCGACGAAGACATCCGCGCCGTGGCGGCCTGGTTGGCCGGACAGCCGCCGGCGGACGAGTGAGAGGGGCGCAATCATGACGACTTTCAGCAAGGCACCGGCATGGGCCGCCGGAGCGGCCCTGGCCACTATCGTCAGCCTGGCCGCCGGGGCGCCGTCCGAAGGCCGCCCCTACGAGGCCCTGGCGGAGATGGGCTACCCGGCCCCCGGCGAAGACGAACTGGTCCATGTGCCGCCGACCATGGCGGACCTGGAGGCCGCCACCATCCATCCGGAGCTGAAGCAGGTCATCCGCCGCGGCTATGAACTCTTCACCGACACCCAGGAGCTGCGCGGCGAGCATGTCTTCAACGACATGAACTGCTCGAGCTGCCATCTCGGCGAGGGCCGCCAGCCCTTCAGCGCCCCGGTGTGGCCGGCGGCGGTGACACTGCCCGATTTCCGTGGCAAGAACCAGCATGTCAACAGCCTGGAGGAGCGTATCGCCGGCTGCTTCGCGTACTCCATGAACGGCGTACCGCCGGCCTACGGCAGCGACGACATGGTGGCGCTGGTGGCCTACCACAAGTGGCTCGCCCGCGGGGCACCCATGTACCCCGATCGCTCCATCTACGGGCGGGGCTTCCCGGCGCCGGAGCGGCCCGCCGAGCTCAGCTACGCACGCGGAGAGGCGGTCTATCAGCAGCAGTGCGCCATCTGCCATGGTGACGATGGCTCGGGGCTCTATCAGGATGGCGAGTACGTGTTCCCGCCGCCGTGGGGGTCGGGTTCCAACAACTGGGGGGCCGGCATTGTACGCACCCACACCGCCGCGGGGTTCATCAAGAACAACATGCCGCTCGGCCAGCCGTTGTCGCTCTCCGATCAGGAGGCCTGGGACGTGGCCTATTTCATCACCCGGCAGGAGCGGCCGCAGGATCCGCGCTATACCGGCGACGTGACGGAGACCCGGCGCAAGTTCGGGCCCACCTTCCACAAGCACTCGAGCTATGGATTGGTGCGCGAGCACGACGGCCACCGTCTCGGCGATCACGCCAGCTGGGGGGAGAAGGGCGAGGGTGTCGAACCGTGGAACATCGGCGTGCCGCGCTTCGAGGATCTCGGCGACTGAGCCACGGGAGCCCGGCGCAGCGTGCGATATCGCCTGGCGGGCGAGTTGCATTCGGCCACAGGATGCCTAAGGTGAGGGTTGCGGGCCCGCCCGGGGACCCGTGCCGCCGCCGCGAAGTGGCGGCGGCATCAAAGAGAAGAACCAAGGGAGCATCGACATGAAACGCATTGCGGCACTGGGCGTGACGCTCACCCTCGGGCTGACGCTCGCCACCGCCGAGGCGCAGGAGCGCAGCGTTCACATCGGCTATTTCAACTGGTCGGACGCGATGTTCACCACCAACGTGGTGAAGTACATCCTTGAGGAGGAGATGGATTACCAGGTGGAACTGACCAAGGCCGATCCGGCCGCGGTCTACCAAGGCGTCGCCTCCGGGGATCTCGATTTCCACACCGACTCCTGGCTTCCCGATACCCATGCGGACTACTACGATCAGGTGATGGACCGCACCGTCAGCCTCGGGCCGATCTACACCGATGCCCGGTTGGGCTGGATCGTGCCGAGCTACGTGCCCGAGGATGCGATCAGCTCCATCGAGGATCTGAAGTCCGAGGAGGTGCGCGAGCGCCTCGGCGGCCAGATTGTCGGCATCGACCCGGGCGCTGGGCTGACGCGGTTGTCCAAGGAGGCCATCGAGGAGTATGGCCTGGACGACGCCGGCTACGAGCTGCAGATTTCCTCCGGGGCGGGCATGACCGCGGCGTTGCGCCGTGCCATCGACCGTGAGGAGTGGATCGTGGTCACCGGCTGGAGCCCGCACTGGAAGTTCGGCCGCTGGGACCTGCGCTACATCGATGATCCCAAGGGCGTGCTAGGCGGGCTCGAGCGCGCGGACCTGCTCGCACGCCGCGGCTTCTACCGGGACCATCCGGAGGTCTACGGCATGCTCTCGCGGATCCAGATCCCCATCGATGATGTGCAGGCCGGGATGTACCAGGCGGAGGAGAGCTCGTATCCGGAGGCCGCACGGGACTATGTGGAGTCCAACCCGGAGCTGGTGGACTACTGGGTGAGCGGTCGGATGTGATCCGGCCGCCACGGCGGCCCGTCAGGCCCGGTCGGCGAGCAGACGCATGACCTCGTCGTCGGTAACCTGGCGAAAGTCGCCGAAGAACTGGCCTACCGCCATGAAGTCGCCGGGGGTGGCCCCGCAGACCACGCGATCGGCGAGGCCCTGCAGGTGCTCGGCGGTCTCCGGCGGGGCCACCCCCATGGCCGCTATCAGTTCCCGCGGGCCGCGGTTGCGCAGGCCACGCAGCGCCGCGGCCATGGTGGCGCCGGTGGCGCTGCCGTCGTCCACCACCACCACCACCCGGTCCCTCGGGTCGATGGGCGGGCGTACCGGTGTGTAGCGCCGGCGTCGCTCCCGCAGGGTGTCGAGCTGGCGTTCCGCCTCGGCGCGGATATGATCCTCCCCGGCCATGCGGCGCTGGGCGGGGGAGACGTCGATCTGGCCGTCTTCGCCCACGGCGCCGATGGCGTATTCCGGGTTGCCCGGGGCGCCGATCTTGTGGACGAGGACCACGTCGAGCTCTCCATCGAGGGCATCGGCCACGTGAGCGGCCATCGGCACCCCCCCGCGGGGGATGCCGAGCACCAGTGGTTGTTGGCCCTTGAGCTCGGAGAGCTGTTCGGCGAGCCGCTCGGCGGCGTCTATGCGGTCCCGGAACATGGCCATCCTCCGTGTACAGCGTTAGGGTTCGGCCTTTTACCTAGTGTATCGTGCGCCGTCCGGGTTTACCTTGTAGCGGGCGGGTCTGGGAGGACTTGGCAATGACGGTAGGGGAATACTGCAATCGCAACGTGGTCACCATCCGCGGTGACGAGTCGGTCCAGGCCGCCGCGCGTCTGATGCGAGCGCATCATGTCGGTGATCTGGTGGTGGTCGAGGATCGCGCCGACGGCGAGGCGCCGGTAGCGGTGGTCACCGACCGCGACCTGGTGGTGGAGGTCCTCGCCGCGGAGCTCGAGACCGAGGCGTTGGCGGTGCGGGATATCGTCACCCACCCCGCCTACTTCGTCCACGAGGGGGATAGCCTCTTCGATGCCTTGGAGGTGATGCGCGGGCGCGGCGTGCGCCGCCTGCCGGTGGTGGCCGAGGACAATACCCTGGTCGGGATCATCACCGTCGACGACATCGTCGGCCTGCTCGGCGAGATCCTCGAGGACCTCGCCGCGGTGGTGGAGCGCCAGCGCGACCGTGAGCAGGACAGCCGGCCGTAACGGCCGGCGGCCGGCTCACACCAGCTTTCGGGGGACGCTGCGGTTCCAGTTGCGGGAGTAGAGCCGCTTGCCGTCCTCGAAGGCGTCCAGCTCGGCGTGGATGTGGAAGGACTCGGTGTCCGCGGTGAGCACGGTCCGCGTGCGGGTCTCCACGTCCCAGCCGGCCCGGCGGAGCCGGTGGTGGCTGATCACCTCGCCGGTGGCGGACGTGAAGTCGTCGCCGGTGAAGCTGTAATACTCCCGGGTATCGTCGGTGATCTCCAGGTCCGCCTCCTCGATGCGATAGACCCCCTCGTCCTTGATCACCTCCAGGGTGGCGTAGTCCTGCTCCAGATCCCGGTGCACGATCCAGCGGTGGTCCACTGGCCGGATCCGTGTCACCCCCGACGGCGCCGGGAAATCCGGCGCCGGTAGGCGTAGCGGCCGGTCCTCCGGGTGCTCCTCGCGTACCGGCAGCAGCAGCCGGCTGCCCCGGGTGTTGACGGTGATCCGCGCCGGTTCCGGCGGCGGCCAGGCGAGCGGCCAGTAGGAGGTGGAGATGGACAGGCGCAGCCGGTGCCCGGTGGGGAAGACGTGGCCGAGGTCATTGAGGCGCACTCGCACCCGGTAGCGCTGCCCCGGCTCCAGGGGCTGCGGGTGCTCGTGGCCGTCACGATGGGTGAGGTTGAGAAGCCCATAGGTGACCCGGGTGGCCTTGTCGTCGCGGGCCACGTCGGAGAGCCGCACCGCCACCATGGCCACCGGGCGATTGACGCGCAGCTCCAGCTCCAGCTCGGGCGCGCCGAGCAGCTCCAGGGGCTCCTCCAGCCGTGGACTGTCGAAGACCAGGGCACCACCGTCCTCTTCCCGTTGGTCGTGGGGCAGGTCCGGGCCGACGGAATACGAGCACCACTTGCCGGCGAAGAAGCCCACGCTGAGTGGCGATTGTACCGAAAGCGCCGCCTCCTCCTGCGGCGTCTCGGTGAGGTCATTGCCCGCGCCGAGGTAGCGGACCTCGGTGCGCAGCCGCGGTGACGGCCAGGTGGGTTCGCCCACCCAGCGGCCCGGCCGGCGCTCATACTGGGGCGCCGGGGCCGCGCTGTCCTGGATCCAGGCGCGCAGCATGGGTTCGTCCGTGATCCCGGTGTCCTGGCCCTTCAGCCACTGGTCCCACCAGCGCAGTACCTCCTGCTGGAAGCCGATGGCCGGACCGGGGATGCCCTGATGGGGGTATTTGTGGCTCCACGGACCCACCAGCCCCTGGCGCGGTACTTCCAGGTTCTCCAGTAGCCGGAATACCGAGTTGGTGTAGCCGTCCGCCCAGCCGCTGACCGCCATCACGGGGCATTGCACCGCGGAGAAGTCCTCGCAGATGGAGCCATGGCGCCAGTAGTCGTCGCGGTGCTGGTGCGTCAGCCAGGTCTCCAGCCATAGTCCGCTGTCCTTGAGGCGTTGCATCCACATCGAGCGCCAGTCCTCGCCCACCAGGGCCGGATCCGGGGGGAGGGCGTTGAAGGCGAACATCACCGAGGCCCAGGAAAGATTGTCGCCGAGCAGGCAGCCGCCCATGTAATGGACGTCGTCGGCGTAGCGGTCGTCGGTGGAGCAGACGGTGACCACGGCTTTGAGCTCGGGCGGCTGCAGGGCGGCGATCTGCAGGCCATTGAAGCCGCCCCAGGAGATGCCGATCATGCCCACGTTGCCATCGCACCAGGGCTGCTCGGCGAGCCAGCGGATCACCTCCACACCGTCGTCGAGCTCCTGCTGCAGGTATTCATCGGTGAGCACGCCCCCGGAGTCGCCGCTGCCGCGCAAGTCCACCCGCACCCCGGCATAGCCGTTGGCGGCGAACACCGGATGCATCGTTTCGTCCCGGCCGCGGGTAAGATCGCGCTTGCGGTAGGGGATGTACTCCAGGATCGCGGGTACCGGCCTTGCTTCCGCGTCCGCCGGCAGCCAGATGCGCGCGGCCAGGCGGGTGCCATCGGACAGGGGGATCGTGGTGTGCTCGATGACGCGAACGGCATCGTCGCGCGGGGTGTATTCCGTCACGGCTCAGCGGTCTCCCTTGCTGTGATGCAACTCGTCTGGATTATGACATGTGAGCCGGCGTGCCGGGCGTAGCGTTGCCGCGCAGGGTGGCGGGGTCCTGCTCGAGCAGCCGCTCGATGGTGCGTACCAGGGTCCGGGCCACGTGATAGGTGGCCTCCAGGGAGACCGATTCATTGGGTGCGTGGGCGCAGCCGATCTCGCCGGGGCCGTAAAGCACGGTGGGGACGCCGGCGAGCCGCACCCATGCGGACATGTCGCAGCCATAGGGAGCGGCGGCGATCACCGGGGGCCGTCGGAGCTCCTCCTCGGCGGACTCGGCCAGCGCCTGCACCAGGGGGTGATCCCGGGGTGTCTCCGCCGAGCCAAAGCCCGAGGCCAGCCGTTGGATCACCGGTGGGTGATCATGGAGCCAGGGGTCGTCGGCGATGCCGGTGAGGATGGCCTCACGGAAGCGGGCCTCGGCCTCGTCGATGGTCTCGTGGAGGCTAACCCCCACCCGCACCTGGGCCTCGATGCTGTCCATCACGCTGGATGACCACTGTCCGCCGTGGATGGTGCCGACATTGATGGCGTAGGGGAGGCCATGCAAGCGCATCAACGGGTGGTCTTCGACGGCGTTGACCGCCTTCTCGTGCTCGCGCATGGCGCGGTAGACGGTGAGGAAGTGATCCAGGGCGCTCTCGCCGTCCAGGCGCCGGCTCGCGTGGGCGGCCTTGCCGGGGACGGCCACGCGCAGGGACATGGCACCGGCGTGGGCAATGACCAGCTCGGGCATGTCCGAGGTCACGGTGGGTTCGGGGATGATCGCCGCATCCGCATGCCAGCCGCCGCGGATCGCCGCCAGGGTGCCGAGGCCGCTGTCCTCCTCGGCGGGGACGGCGGCGAAGATGATCCGACCGGGGAAGTTGCGCCCACTCTCGGCGAAGGCCTCGAAGGCGGCCATCGCGGCGATGAGCCCGGACTTCATGTCCGAGGCACCGCATCCGAAGACCCGGTCACCGCGGGTGAGCCCGGAGAACGGCTCCTCACGCCAGTGGCTGTACTCCCCGGGGGGTACCACGTCGACGTGGCCGGTCAGCAGGACGCTCGGCCCGGGCTGCTCACCGCGGAGCACCCCGACCACCACCGGTGCCCAGGCGCGATCCACCTCATGGCCGGGGTAGCGGGGATCGCGCTGGAGGGCGGCGATGCCGTCGTTCCAGTAGTCGATCTCCGCGTCCACCTGCTGCAGCCAGTTGGCGATCTGGGCGACGGCGGCATCCTCCTCGCCGGTGACGGAGGGGACGCGGATCAGCGAGACCAGGCGCTCTCGGATGTGATCGGCATCGACGAAGGCGGTTCTTCGCACCATGGCGGGTGTTTCCTCCGGCCGGCGCAGCGGTCGCCGGCATTGTCACGCCCCGCGATCGCGGGCTCAGCCGTAGTTGGTGGCCACCACCTCGGAGAAGCGGTAGTCGAGGACCTGCATGATGTCGCGGAACTTGCTGTGTAACTCCTCGTGGCTCTGGGCACCGATGAACACGTCCGCGATCTCGAAGCTGTAGCTGTCCTGGCCGCGGAGCTCGGAGAGCTGCATGTCCTCCTCGACATGGGAATGCACCACCAGCTCCGGATGCAGGCGCATCAGTGCCTCGAGCTCGCTCTCGGAGGGGGCGCGGGTGACCGTGGCGTCACCGTAGACCCGGGGCATGAACTTCGCGGCCACCGGGAAGCGCCCGTCCGGCCGCGGGAACTCCGGCCGGCGGTCCAGTGCCACGTCGATGGCCACCTCGTGGTGGGAGTGGCCGGTGGCCATCTGGAAGATCGGGCAGTGGGACTTGGAGATCCTCGGGTTGATCTCCAGCAGCCAGATACGGTCGGTCTGCGGGTCCCAAAAGTACTCGATATTGAACGGCGTGTTGTCGAGGCCTATGTGTTCCAGCAACTTGTGGGTGTGTTCGGCCATGCGGTTCTGCACACCAGGCGGCAGCTGCGATGGGTATTCGTAGCTGAGGAAGCTGACCTGGTTGGAGCCGCGCAGGGAGTCGAGCACACCGTAAACCACCACCTCGCCGTTGAAGACATAGCCTTCCAGGGTGCAGAGGCTGCCGCCGATGAGCCCCTCGGCCAAACAGGTGGCGCCGTCGCCCTCTGCGGGCAGGAACTCGCGGTGTTCGCACTGGTCGATGAAGTACTGGAACGGCTCGGCAAAGAGCTGGATATTCTCCCGGATGGTGGCCATGGCCTGGCGGAACTGCTCCTCGTTGTCGATGCGAAACCCCAGGTACGAGGAGAAGGCGGTGGTGGGCTTGAGCCAGAAGGGGTAGTCCAGCTGCAGATCCGCCACCGGGTCGTCGCTGTAGGGATCCAGCCCTTGGAACGGCGGGGTGCATTCCGGGATCACCGCCTGCTGCGCGATTCGCCCCCAGTACTTGCTCTCGCAGTAGAGCACGCTCTCCAGCGTGGGCGTTGGCAACCCGTGCTCACGGCGCAGCACCGGGAGCATGGAGGTGGTGGGGAAGTCCCAGTGCCCGATTATCGCGTCCACCGCTTCGGCCTCGGCCAGGGTCTGGCGGGCCTCGGCCATGATCTCCGGCATGGGGTAGTGCTTCGGGTTTACGATGGCGTCGTAGTCCACCAGCCCATGGAAGCTGTACTGGTGGGAGTCGCGGACCGTCTCGAGCTCTCGGAGATTGAAGTCATCGAGGCCGATGACGAATATATGCTTGAGCATGGCGCTGCCGCCCGTTCCGTAGGATGGATGCCTTGACTTGTAGTGAGTAACGCGTGCGCGGTCAACAGCGATGTGTTGCCCGGTGACAAAGTCACGGTCGTGCGGCGTGGCGAGGGGTATAAATAAGTTATTAGAATAAGGATATGCCGTAATGGCCTTTGAGTAGGCCGGGGCGATGGAATGCAGGGACAGGAGGGGAGCGCGCAGAAGCCGGATTTCAAGCTGCCAACGGGAGGGTCGTCATGGACCTGGACCCATTGCTCCTGTCGCGAATACAGTTCGCGTTCGTTGTCTCCTTCCACGCCATATTCCCGGTGTTCACCATCGGGCTCGCTTCCTATATCGCGGTGCTCGAGGGGCTGTTTTACCGCACGGAGGACCCGGTGTGGTCCCGGCTCTCGGAGTTTTGGACCAAGGTCTTTGCCGTAGTTTTCGGCATGGGCGTGGTATCCGGGATCGTGATGTCGTTCCAGTTCGGTACCAACTGGAGCAACTTCTCCCAGGCCACCGCCAACTTCCTGGGGCCGGTGCTCTCCTACGAGGTGGTGACCGCCTTCTTCCTGGAGGCGGCCTTCCTGGGGGTGTTGCTGTTCGGCCGCAACAAGGTGCCACCGGGCGCGCACCTATTCGCCGCCGTGATGGTGGCGGCCGGCACCTTCATCTCCTCGTTCTGGATCCTCTCCGCCAACAGTTGGATGCATACCCCGGCCGGCGCGGAGCTCCGCGACGGGATGTTCCACATCACCGCCTGGGGCGAGGCGATCTTCAGCCCGTCGTTCTGGTACCGCTTCTTCCACATGGCCCTGGCCTCCTTCCTGACCGGCGGATTCGTGGTCGCCGGCGTCAGTGCCTATTACCTGATCCGCGGTCACGCGGTGGACGCCAACCGCAAGGCCCTGTCCATGACCCTGTGGTTGCTGCTGATCATCGCCCCGGGGCAGCTGGTGCTTGGGGACATGCACGGGTTGAACACCCTGGAGCACCAGCCCACCAAGGTGGCGGCCATGGAGGGGAACTGGGAGCGCCAGGGCTATGCGCCGCTGCTGCTGTTCGCCATCCCCGACCAGGACGCCCAGGCCAACCACTTCGAGATCGGCATCCCCGGCGGGGCCAGCCTGATCCTCAAGCACCACCTCGACGGCGAGGTGCCCGGGATCAGCGAGGTGCCCCGGGACGAGCAGCCCCCCGTGGCCATCGTGTTCTGGTCGTTCCGGGTGATGGTGGGCCTTGGTCTGCTGATGATCGCCTTTGCCGTTTGGGGCGCGTGGCTGCGCTGGAAGGGTCGGCTCTATGACTGCCGACCGTTCCTGCAGGGGTTGCGGCTCATGGCGGTGTCCCCGTTCGTGGCGGTGTTGGCCGGCTGGTTCGTCACCGAGATCGGCCGGGCCCCGTGGTTGGTCCACGGCCTCATGGATCAGGCTGCCGGCCTGACACCGTCGCTGACCGGGGGCATGGCGCTGTTCACCCTCATCGGCTACGTGGCGGTGTATGCGGTGGTCTTCACCAGTGGCGTCTACTACCTCACCCGCGTGGTCCGCGAGGGCATGGAGGGGGCGCCGGAGACCGAGCAGGGCTCGGATCGCCCCAAGCGGCCGCTGTCCGCGGTGCATACCGCCTTTGATGAGAACGGCCCGGCGCCGAGTGGGAGGTGATTGGCCATGGAGCATATTGATCTGACCCTGATCTGGGCCGTCATCATCGCCTTCGGTGTGGTGATGTACGTGCTCATGGATGGCTTCGATCTGGGCGTGGGGATCCTCTTCCCCTTCGCCCCGGATGATTCCAGCCGCGATCTGATGATGAACTCCGTCGCCCCGGTATGGGACGGCAACGAGACCTGGCTGATCCTCGGTGGCGCCGGGTTGCTCGGCGCCTTCCCGCTGGTGTACACGGTATTGCTGCCGGCGCTCTACATCGGGGTGTTCCTGCTGCTCGCGGGGCTGATCTTCCGCGGCGTGGCCTTTGAATTCCGGTTCAAGGCAAAAAAGTCCCGCTACCTCTGGAACTGGGCCTTCGCCGGCGGTTCCACGGTGGCCGCCTTCGCCCAGGGGGCGGTGGTGGGCGCGTATATCCAGGGCTTCAATACCGTCGATGGCGTCTATGTCGGCACCGCCCTGGACTGGCTGACCCCCTTCACCGTGCTCACCGGGGTGGGGCTGTTGCTCGGCTACGCCCTGCTCGGCAGCACCTGGCTGATCCTCAAGACCGAGGGCGAGCTCCAGCAATGGGCCTACCGCGTCAGCCTCCCACTGCTGGCAGCGGTGCTGGTGGTCTTTGCCGTTATCGGCGTCTGGACGCCGTTGGTGGATGAGTTCGTCCGCGAGCGCTGGTTCGGGAATCTCACCACCATCTGGGTGCTGCCGCTGCTGACCCTGCTGGCCGCACTGGTGCTCTACCGCGCCGTGCAGCGGCGCCAGGAGGGCATCCCCTTCGTGGCCACCATGGCGCTGTTCGTATGCACCTATCTCAGTCTGCTGGTGAGCAAGTGGCCCTACGTGGTACCCCCGGAGTACACCCTTTGGGATGCCGCCTCGGCCCCTGGCTCGCAGCTGTTCCTGCTCATCGGGGTGCTGTTCGTCACGCCGATCGTGCTGGCCTACACCGCCTGGACCTACTGGGTCTTCCGGGGCAAGGTCAGTGCCGACGTGGGCTATCACTGACCAGCGGGGGCGGGGCTGAGCCCGCAACGCTGGCTGGCCACCGAGGCACGGGCGGTCCGGCCGCAGCTCGCGGCGGCGGCGGCGGCGGGGATCATCCACGGTCTGGCCACCGTCGCCCAGGCGGGGCTGGTGGCTTGGGTGATCGCCCGCCTTGCTGGCGGCGACCGCCCTTCGGGCGCGATCCTTGCCGCCCTGGCGGGCGCCGTGGCGGTGCGTGCCGGCACGCTGTATTGTCAGCGCCGGGCGGGGGTGGAGGCCGGGTTGCGGGTGTGTGCAGCGGTTCGCGAACGGCTGCTGCGCCAGCTCGCCCGTCTCGGACCCAGCGGTTTCGCGGATCAGCACGCGGCGGGGGTGGCGAGCCGGGCGGTAGAGCAGGTGGACGCGCTGGACGGCTACTTCGCCCGCTTTCTCCCCCAGTCGGCGTTGGCGGTGGTGGTGCCCGTCATGATGCTGGCGGTGGTGGCGGCGCTGGATTGGCTGGCGGCGGTGTTCCTGTTGCTGGCCGCGCCGCTGATTCCCCTGTTCATGGCCTTGGTAGGCATGGGCGCGGAACGTCTCAACCAGGCCCAGTTCCGTGAGCTCTCCCGCCTATCCGGGCGCTTCCTGGATCGGGTCCGGGGGCTGCCCACGATTACGCTGTTCGATCACGGTGAGCGCAGCATAGAAGAGGTGGCCGCGGCCGCCGAGGGTTATCGGCGGCGCAGCATGCGGACCCTTCGGGTGGCCTTTCTGTCCTCGGCGGTGCTGGAGTTCTTCGCCTCGGTCGCCATCGCCGTGGTCGCCATCTATACCGGCTTCGCCCTGCTCGGCTATATCGAGTTCGGTCCCGCCCAGGAGATGACCCTGTTCTCCGGCTTGTTCATCCTCCTGCTTTCCCCCGAATTCTTCCAACCCCTGCGGAATCTCGCCCAGCATTACCACGATCGGGCCGCGGCCGTGGGCGCCGCTGCCGAGGTGCTGGGGCTGCTGGAGCGGCGGGCGCCGGCAGCGCATACCCGCGATCCGGGGATGGCTGCAGGGGCCGTCGCCGTGGACGGTGTCTGCGTCGACGACCAAGAGCGCGGCCGGCTGTTCGGACCGCTATCGCTGACGGTGGCGCCGGGGGAGTGTCTGGTGCTCACCGGGTCCACCGGGGCGGGCAAGACCATGCTGCTGCGGCTGCTCGCCGGCTTCCTCGAGCCCTCGGTCGGGGCGGTGCGGGTCGGCGGCGACGGGGCCTTCGCCTGGCTCGGTCAGCACCCGTTGCTCGTTCGGGACAGCGTTGCCGGTAATATCCGCCTGGGGCGCCCCGGCGAGATTCCGGAGGCGGAGTTACAGGCGGCGGCCGATGCCGCGGGGGTGTCGGCGTTTGCCGCGGCGTTGCCCGACGGGATGGATACCCCGGTCGGGGAGCGGGGTTACGGCCTCTCCGGGGGCCAGGGGCGCCGGCTCGCCTTGGCCCGGGTGTTCGTCTCCGAGGCCCCCCTGGTGCTGCTCGATGAGCCCACCAGTGGCCTGGACGGGACCTCCCGGGAGCACGTCGTGGCGGGCATACAGCGCCTGCGCGAGCAGGGGCGTACCCTCGTCATCGCCAGCCATGACCAGGCCCTGGTCCCGCTCGCGGACCGCCATATCGCGCTGGCGCAGGGGGGTCTCCATGTGGCATGACCTGCGCCCGTATCTGCGCCTCCTCGGCGGCCACCGTGGCCGCCTGCTGCTCGGCGGTGTGCTCCTGCTGGTCACCACGCTCGCCGGTACCGGCCTGCTGGCCCTGTCCGGCTGGTTCATTACTGCCACCGCCGTCACCGCGGCCCTCTGGGCCGCCGGCGCTGCGGCCTCCCTCGATATCTACGTCCCGGGGGCGGGGATCCGAACCTTCGCGCTGACCCGCACGGTGGCCCGCTATCTGGAGCGGTTGTACAACCACGACACCGTGCTGCGGCTGCTCGCCGAGTTGCGGACGGCCGTATTCGCGCGACTGAGCCGGTTAGATCCCGCCACACTGGCGCGGTTTCGCACCGCGACCCTGTTGAACCGCCTCACTGCCGATGTGGATGCCCTGGACGCGCTGTATCTGCGCATCCTCGCGCCGCCGTTGGTGGCCCTGGCGGCCGTGGCGCTGCTCGGCTTGCTGATGGCGGTGTTCGCCCCCCTGATCGCCTTGTCGGTGAGCCTCGTCCTCCTCGCCCTCTGGCTCGGTGTCAACACCCTGGCGGGGTGGGGCAGTACTGCGGTGAACCGTCGGCTGGCCGATGCCACGGAGGCGCTGCGGGTGGGGGTGGTGGAGCAGGTGGACGGGCTCGCCGAGCTCCTCGCCTTCGGCACTGTGGCGGGTCATCGCCGTCGGCTACTGGAGACCGACCGGTCGCGGGCGGCCTGTCACCGTCGCCTCGCCCGCCGCTCCGGCCTGGGGGAGGCCCTGATGCATGGCGGGGTTCAGGGCACGAGTGTGCTGGTCCTTGCCCTCGGTGTCTGGGCGTACCCGCCGGGCGAGTTGTCCGCGGCGGTAGTGGCGCTATTGGTGCTGGCGGTGCTCGGCGTCGGCGAGCTCTTCGCCACCCTGCCGTCGGCCTTCGTGGACCTCGGTCGCGTCCGCACGGCGGCCCGGCGGGTGAGCACCGAGATCGGCCGCACCACCGCGGTGGCCCCGCCAGCACGTCCGGCCCCGGCGCCGGTGGCCGATGACCTCTCCCTGGAGGACGTCACCTTGCGCCATGCGCCCTGGATGCCCCCGGTCCTCGCGGAGGTGGATCTCCGGATCCCGGCGGGTTCTCGGCTGGCGGTGGTCGGCCCGTCGGGTAGTGGCAAGAGCAGCATTGCCGATCTGTGCGTACGGCTGATCGACCCCACCAGCGGTACCGTGCGCCTCGGGGGCACGGACCTGCGGCGGCTCGAGCCGTCGTTCCTGCACCGGCGTTTGGCCTATCTCACCCAGCGCGGCGAGCTCTTCGACGATACCATCGCCGGCAATCTCCGCATCGCCCAGCCCGGAGCCGGTGAACCGGCGCTGTGGCGGGCACTGGAGGTCGCAGGGCTGGCGTCGTTTGTCGCGGACCTCCCGGCGGGCCTGGATACCTGGGTGGGCGAGAGCGGCCGCCGTCTATCCGGTGGGCAGGGGCGGCGCCTGGCCCTGGCCCGGGTGGTGTTGCGGGATGCCCCCGTAGTGCTGCTGGACGAGCCGTTCACCGGCCTGGACGCCGCTACCGCCGCCGATGTGGCGGAACGCCTGGATCAGTGGCTCGCCGGGCGTACGGCACTGCTGCTGGCCCATTCGGTGGCGGCGCTTCCGTCGGTGGACTACGTCCACGAGCTCCGTGATGGTCGCCTCCTCCCAGCGGGGAACGGCAGGGGCTGACCTCGGCGGGGGACGTTCTTTTCAGCGCGCGTTCCGGATCGGGTAGCATGCCCGGGTTCGCACCCAGGGAGACGAGCGCATGCACACACCGGAGGGATTCGCCGAGCTGCTGCTGATCCTGCTGATTGCCGTCGCGGCGGCCGCGGCCTTCCTGCGCATACGCCTCCCCGCCGTGCTCGGTTATCTGGCCGTGGGCGTGCTCGTCGGCCCCACCGCGCTGGGGGTCGTTGAGGATGTGGAGACCATCTCCGCCCTCGCCGAGCTCGGTGTGGTGCTGCTGCTGTTCACCATCGGCCTCGAGTTCTCGCTGCCGGACCTGGCCCGGATGCGGGGGGCCCTGCTGGGGCTCGGCGGTGGCGAGGTGGCCATTGCCGGGGCGGGTGCCTTTGCCGTGGCGCTGTCCCTGGATGTGCTGGTCCCCGACGCCCCGGCCATCGGCGTCGACGGGGCGCTGGTGATCGCCGGTGTCGTGGCGATGTCGTCGACCGCGCTGGTCACCAAGCAGCTCGCCGATCAGCTGGAGCTCAATGCCCGCCATGGCCGCGGGGCCTTGGGCATCCTGCTGTTCCAGGACCTGGCGGTGGTGCCGTTCCTGGTGGTGATCTCCGGGCTGGCGGCGCCCACCGATGGGGGGATCGGCGGGGCGCTCGCCCTGGCGCTGGGCAAGGGGATCTTCGCCGTGGCGGTGATCCTGCTGGTGGGGCGGTTCGTGCTGCAGCGTGCCCTCAACCAGCTGGCGGCGCTGTACTCCGGGGAGCTGTTCACTCTTGCCGCCTTGACGGTCGCCCTGGGCGCATCCTGGTGGACCGCCTTCCTCGGGCTCTCGCCGGCCCTCGGCGCCTTCGTCGCCGGCATGATGCTCGGCGAGAGTGCCTTCCGGCATACCCTGGAGGCCGAGATCCGGCCCTTCCGGGACGTGCTGCTGGCGTTGTTCTTCGTCAGTATCGGCATGCTCCTGGACCTTACTGTCCTACCGCAGGGCTGGCCCTGGATCCTGCTGTTGTTCGCCGCCCTGGTGGTGTTCAAGTTCGTGCTGGTGGCCGGTCTCGGGTTGGTGGCGCGGATGCCGGCGGTGACGGCGGTACGCACGGGGCTGTGCCTCGCCCACGGCGGCGAGTTCGGCTTTGCCCTGCTGAGTCTGGGGCTCAGCCACCAGATGCTGCCGCCGGCCTATGGCCAGGTGGTGCTGGCGGCGCTGCTGTTGTCCATGGCGGTGGCGCCGCTGGCGTTGCGCTTCAATGGCGTGCTCGCGGAGTGGATGCTGCGACAGGCCCCGGAGCAGGCCGAGGGGCCCGGTGATGCGCACACCCTGCCCGCCGGGGAGGGGCGGGTCCTGCTGGTGGGCTTCGGCCGGGTGGGGCAGCACATCGCCCGGGTGCTCGATGAAGCGGGCTACCCCTGGAGCGCCCTGGATGCCGACCCGATACGAGTGGAAAACGCCCGATCTGCGGGGGCGCCGGTGGCCCACGGCGATGGGACCCGGCTCGAGGTGCTCCGGGCCGCAGGGGTGGAACGGGCCCGGGCGGTGGTCTTCACCCTGGAGGCGCCGGAGGCGTTGGTGTCCACCGTGGACGCGTTGCGTGCCGAGCAGCCGTCGCTGCCGTTGCTGGTGCGTTCCCGCGATGACGCCTGGCTCGCTGAGCTCCAGGCCGCCGGGGCCACGGAGGTGGTGCCGGAAACCCTGGAGGCCGGGCTGATGGTGAGCTCCCACGTCCTCCTGCTCCTCGGGGAAACCGCGGAGGCGGTGAGCGCGCGCATCGGCGCCCTGCGCAGCGACCGCTATCGACTGTTGCGGGCGCTGTTCCCCGGCGCGGCCGATGCCGAGCCGCAGGCGCAGCAGTTGCGCGCCGTCCATCTGGACCGGCACGCGCGGGCGGTGGGGCGGCGTATCGCCGACCTGGGACTGGAGGCCCTGGGCGTCCAAGTCGCCGGATTGCGGCGCGAGGGTGGCGACGAGGAAACCCCCGATGCGGGGGACGTGGTCCACGCCGAGGATACCCTCACCCTAGCCGGCACGCCGGCCGCGCTGGATCGTGCCGAGGCGGCGTTGGTGCGTCGCGGCTGAGCCCGGTCAGTAGTGCGGCCGCTGATAGCCTCCGGGGATGCCGTTGCGCGAGAACACGAATTGCCAGAGCTGGATGTCGCGCGCCCGGAAGGCCCCTGCGCAGGAGAGCAGATAGTACCGCCACATGCGATAGAACCGCTCGCCGTAGGTGTCGCGGAAGCGCGGCCAGGCGGCCTCGAAATTGGCGTGCCAGGCCATCAGCGTGCGGTCGTAGTCGGCCCCGAAATTGTGCAGGTCCTCGGTGACGAAGCGCCCTTCGGTGGTGTTGTGGATCTGCACCAGCGAGGGCAGGTCGCCATTGGGGAAGATGTACTTGTCGATCCAGGGGTCCGGGGTGGTATCCGTGCGGTTCTTGCCGATGGTGTGTAGCACGAATACCCCGTCGTCACTGAGATTGCGCTCGACCACGTCCATGAAGGTATCGTGGTTCTTGCGGCCGACGTGCTCGAACATGCCGACGCTGACGATGCGCTCGAAGGTCTCGTCGAGGTCCCGATAGTCCTGATGGCGGAACTCCACCGGCAGGCCTTCACAGTCCGCGCGTCCCTTCTGCACCTGCTCGTCGGAGACCGTCAGGCCCACGCATTCCACGCCGTAGCGTTCGGCGGCGTACTTCATCAGGCTGCCCCAGCCGCAGCCTATGTCCAGTACCCGCATGCCGGGCTCCAGTTGTAGCTTCCGGCACAGCAGCTCCAGTTTGTCCTCCTGGGCCTGGTCCAGGTTGTCGGCGTAGCGCCAGTAGCCACAGGTATAGGTCATGCGGCGGTCGAGCATGGCGGCGTAGAAGTCATTGCCCAGGTCGTAGTGGGCCTCGCCCACCTCCCAGGCCTTGCGCGCCGTCTGAAGGTTGAGCAAACGCGCGCGCAGCGCGTGCAGGGCCAGGCGCATCGGCCGAACCTGTTCCTCGATGCCGCTCGCGAGGATTCGATGGAAGAACTCGTCGAGGCGCCCGCAGTCCCACCAGCCATCCATGTAGGCCTCACCCAGGCCCAGGTTGCCGTAGGCGAGGGCGCGGTCGAAGACCCGCTCGTCGTGGACCTGGAGGTCCCAGGGGCGATCACCGTTGATGCGGACATCGGCCTGCGCGAGGAGCTCCTCGGCCAGACCTCGCGAGCCCTGCCCGGAGCGTGTCCGCCGCTGTGCGGTCTGCTCTCTGGCCTCGGCCTCGGTTTCCTGCATGACCCCTTCTCCTCCCTCACGGCCTGGCGTGGACGCTTACCATAACCATGGCGTCTTCGCATTGGAATTCAAACCCGCTGATCATGCCAATAGTCAAGGGCTATGGGAGGGCATACTCGCCCGGGGCGCGCTGGTTGCGTACCCTCGTGGGGCCGGAGTCGGAGAAGGCAAGGGGCGAGGGTGTTGAACCAGTTCTTGTTGACCATCGCGGTAATCGCGGTAGTGGTGATCGTGCTTCGCTTTCGCGGGGCCGGCGCAGCGGCGAAGCGTGTGCCGCGGCGCCAGACACGGCACTGGCCCCCGAGCCGACGCGCGATGGCCGGCTATGCCCTGGTTGCCCTGTTGATCGTTGCCGTGAGCACGGTGGTCTATTTGCAGTGGGCGGAGCAGCACCGGGTGGTCACGGTGCGGGTGGTCGACACGGAGAGCGGTGACCAACAGGAATACCTGGTCTACAAAAAGGACGTGGGCGGGCGCTCCTTCCGCACCGTGGACGGGCGTTACGTCTCGTTGAGCGCCTCGGATCGCATGGAGCTCGACGAGGCACCGGAGCGCTAGCGGGATGCACCGGCGCTCACAAGGACGTAGGATGGGCCGTTATTCCAGCGGGGGTGTTTCAGGGAATGAATCTGGAAAGGGTGCTGTTCGGCTTCTTTATCCTGTTGGCACTGACCCTGAACTTTGGGTTCTTCCTGGGCGACTTTGACGAGCCCGCTCACCACAATGTATTCGAGCTCTATGCCGCGTTGGTGGTGTCGCTGATCGCCACGGTGCTCAAGTTCGGGGAGCGCACCCAGATCGGGGCGATCCTACTGGCCTCCAGCCTGGTGGCGGACCTGCAGCTGATCACCGCCGCAGTGGTCTGGGCGGCCGCCGAGCACGTCACGGGCGTGGGCCTGACCCCGGCGGTGATGGCCAGCATCGTCTCGCTGTCCGGCGGCGCGCTGCTCGCCAATCTCGCCTCGGTGACCATACTCATCATCGAGACGGTCAACATGCAGCGCTGAGCCCGCCATGGCGGAGCTGGTCGACGTCCCCCGCCACCGCATCGTGCCTTTGGTACTGCGGCGCATGCGACCGCCGTTGCTCACCCTGATCAGCGCCTATGCGGTGGCCGTTCTCGGTCTGGTGCTCATCCCCGGTGTCGATGGCGACGGTGGACCGGTGCACATGAGCTTTTTCCACGCGTTCTACTTCGTCAGCTATACCGCCTCCACCATCGGTTTCGGCGAGATCCCCCATGCGTTTAACGACGCCCAGCGGATGTGGGTAACGGCGAGCATCTATGTGCTGGTGGTCAGCTGGTTCTACGCCATCGGTACCATCGTGGCGCTGGTCCGCGACCCGGTATTCCAGCGGGTGGTGGTGTGGAACCGTTTCCGCTACAACGTCAGCCGTCTCGATGAGCCGTTCGTGCTCATCTGCGGCTACGGCGATACCGGCACCCTGCTCGCCTGGGAGGTCACCGAGGGGTTGCAGCGTGCGGTGGTGGTCGACTGGGACGAGCGCAAGCTGGACGGCCTGAGCACGGAGGGGCACCGCTCCTATATCCCGAGCCTTTGTGGCGACGCCAATCTCACCGACAACCTGCTCGCCGCGGGGTTGACCCACCCGGGCTGCCGTGCCGTGCTCGCCGTCACCGACGCCGATCACACCAATCTGCACATCGCCGTGACGGCCAAGTTGCTCAATCCCGGGGTCATGGTGATCGCCCGGGCCGAAAACGAGGAGACCCGGGGCAACATGGCCTCCTTCGGCACGGATTACATCATCAACCCCTATGAGACGTTCGCCGGTGGTTTCCTGCTGGCCATCGGGGCGCCCAATGCCCATCGGCTCTATGCCTGGATGAGCAGTCGCCGGGAGTTGCCCGAGGGCAGCGAGCGCCTACCCCGGCAAGGGTGCTGGATCATCTGCGGCTTCTCTGCCCTGGGGCGTGCCATGTACGAGCGCTTCAGCGAATCCGGCCTGCGCACCGTCATCGTGGATCCCGAGGAGCCTCGGGGGCTACCGGCCTCCCAGTCCTTCGTCGCCGGCAAGGGCACGGAGGCGGCTACCCTGCAGCAGGCCGGTATCGCCGGGGACGGCGTCGCGGGGGTGATCGCTGCCACGGATGATGACACCGACAACCTCTCCATCGCGGTGACGGCCCGCGAGCTGGTGCCCACCCTCTACGTGGTGGCGCGCCAGAACCATGCCACCAATCGTCACATCTTCGCGGCGGCGAAGGTGGACATGGTCATGGAGTCGAGCCGGGTGATCGCCCTGCGCATGCTGCGGCTGCTCGCCACCCCGATGCTCCCGCAGTTCCTCCACCTGATCCGCGGCCGCCACGAGCAGTGGCTGGGGACGCTGGTGGAGCGCTGGCAGGCACGTATCGGCGAGGCCACACCTCTGCTGTGGGCTATGACGGTCTCCGATGGCGACACCCCCGAGCTGCGCCACGCCCAGCGGGAAGGGCGTACGGTGCGTGTTCAGGATCTGCTGCGGGACGCCCGGGACCGGCGGATGCAGCTCCCCGCGGAGGTGTTGATGATACTGCGTGACGGCGAGCCGTGGCTGCTGCCACCGCACTCTGCGACCCTGGAGGCCGGTGACCAGCTGCTGCTGTGTGGGCGCGCCGACAGCCGCGCCCGGGTACGGCGGACGGTCAACGATCAGGATACCCTGCACTACGTGCTCACCGGCGAGCATCCGGCACATGGCCCGCAGGGCCGCTGGCTGGAGGCCATCAGCCGGTAACCGTGGTAACCTGTGGCCATGAGCACCGACGACGAGAACAACGCCAATGCGCGGGCGCTGCGCATACGCCTGGCATCCGGCACCCTCATCGGCGCGGCGGTGGTGGCGCCGGTGATGTGGTTCACCGCCGGCACCCTGCCCGGCGATTTCGTGGCAGGGGTCTGGGTGGGCACGCTAGCGGCGTTCATCATGGTGGCCGGACCGCTCCCGCTGCCCGAGCGCCCGGGCACAAGCCGTGCGTTGGTGACCGTCGTCACCGTGGTGGTGGGCATCCTCGGCCTGTGGCTCCTGCGCGGCGGCCTCGGACAGGAGGGCGCCGGTGGCTCGGGGATGGCGCCGCTGCTCGCCTTCGGGGTGGGGGCGATACTGGCCCACTGGAGTTGGTCGGTGCAGATCAATCGCACCGCCCACCGAATCGACGAGTAGCGGGACAACGCCCTTGAAGCGCCTCTGGCTGATCGACGCGAGCTACATCCACGCCGTCAACCTCCAGCTCTTCGGACCGAATCAGCGGGTGGATTATCTGCGACTGCGCGGCCTCATAGAGTCCCGCTTCGGCCCGCTGTGGCGTGGCTATTACCTCAACGGGATACAAAACGAGACGCACGAGGCGCGGGATCGCTTCCACGGCTGGCTACAGAGCGCTGCGCCGGTGGGGCCGAACCTCATCGTCCGCCTCTATGGGCTCAAGAGCGAGCGCGTGCGAAACGCCTACTGCCAGGATTGCGGCGGTAAGGTGGATGTGACCTGCCCCCGGGGTGGGGATGCCCATACCCTGGTGAACCAGCGCCAGATGGGGGTCGATGTCGGGCTCGCCACGCTGGCGCTGGTGCACAAGGAACGCTACGACACGCTGGTGCTCTCCTCCGGCGACGGCGACCTCATCGACGCGGTGGAGCACCTCTCGGAATCCGGCAAGGGTATCGAGTTGGCGGTGTTCTCCGCCGGTGTCTCCGCCGAGCTGCAGGCACGCTCCGACCAGGTGCTCTGGCTCGACGAGCACATGGACGAGCTCACCGGTTGAGATAGCGCTCGTCGTCGAAGCTCCACACCCACTGCGGCCGGTAGACCACCAGCATGGTGATCACCGTGCCATTGATGAAGCCCTCCGGGAACATCAGCAGCGGCAGTATCGGCAGGTAATCCGACGCCGCCGCCGCGGCCTCGGGGGCGGCGGCGGACGCCAGCGCGATGAGCGCCAGATAGGCGGCGCCCGCTGCCAGGATGGCGCCGAAGAAGGCGTTCAGCCAGACGTAGATGAAGAAATGCCACGGCAGCACCCGGGCGACCACGTTGGCGAAACCCTGGGTGACCGCGACCGGAATGGCCGCGCCCAGTAGTGCCGTGGCCCCGAGTGTGGTCCAGGCACCCCCCGCCACGGCGATGGACAGCGCCGAGGCGAGGCTGCCGGCCAGTAGCGCCAGCCGCCATCCGAACATCAGGGTGAGGCTGGTCATACCGAGGAAGTGCAGCTCCAAGGCAGGGTGGATGCCCGCCCGCATCTGCCACAGCAGCATGACCAATACCGCGCTGGCGTAGAACACATGCTGCTGCTCCGAGGCCCGGAGCCGCGACCAGGGCGCGCGCCACAGCGCCCGGCCAAGCAGCAGCGCCAGAGCGGCATTGGCCAGCCACAGCCAGCCCGTCGGTAGTAGATCCGCGGGTACGTTCACAGCCGTAGGGTAACAATCCCCGCCCCCGCGGGGGCAGGCGCCCCCGAGCGGTGGCCCGCGGCCCCGATTACCGGCTCTGGCAGGTGTTCATCCCCAGCAGGCGGTACGCCGGGCAGAAGCTGACCACAGCGGTGGCGAGCGGGATCAGCCCGATCCAGCCCCACGGCGTCTGCGGGCCGATGAACACCAATGCGATCAGGACAATGCCTACAATGGCGCGGATGATGCGGTCGATGGTACCGACGTTCTTGGACATGGTGTTTCCACTCCGTTTTGCCCATGCTCATCATCGGTGAGAATATCCCCGCTCTCAGTGACATTGTCACCCTAACCGGAAGGATGCGCGCGTGACGGTAACCAGGGGCATCGACTGGCTCCCCGGCATGGATAAGCGGGCTCGACAGCGGCTGATCACAGACGGCGCGGAGCTCGTCTTCCATCCCGGTCAGCGGGTCTTCGGCCTCGGGGAGCGTTGCCAGGGGCTGCCCATCCTGCACAGCGGCTGTATCCGCGTCGAGATGCTCTCCGCCGCCGGCAGTGAGATCGTGCTGTACCGCATTGAGCCAGGACAGATGTGCACCCTCTCCATTGCCTGCCTGCTCGACGAGGGGCTCTACCACGCCAACGCGGTGGCCGAGCAGGAGAGCGAGGCATTGCTGGTTCCCCCCCGGGCCTTCGATGACCTGATGGCGGACTCCGCGGCGTTCCGGCGGGCGGTGCTACGCGGCTATGGGGCACGGCTGCAGTCGTTGATGCTGCTGGTCGAGGAGCTGGCGTTCCGCCGGGTGGATGCCCGGCTCGCGGAGCTGCTGATCCAACGCGCCGACCACGAGGGCGCGGTCCATGCTACCCATCAGCAGCTCGCCACCGAGCTGGGCACCGCGCGTGAGGTGGTGACCCGCTTGCTCGGGGAGTTCGAGCGGGCGGGTTGGATCGAGCGCCACCGTGGTTGGGTCCGTATCGTCGACCCGGCGGCGCTGGCGCAGTGCTAACCGGCGTGCCGGGCGATGGCGATCCGGAAAAGCCCGCCGAAACCCGCGGGCTCCTCGTGAATTCGTTCCAGGCCGGCGGTGTCGAGCAGGGGACCGAGTCGGCGGTTGATGCTGGTGGCCACGGCGGTGGCCGGGGCGTCGAGCAGGCGCCGGGCCAGCGATGGTCGTGTCCCGTCGGCGAGGAACTTGTCGAAGATCACCACGCGTCCACCCGGGCGCAGCACCCGCGCCGCCTCCCGAATGCAGCCCTCCGGGTCGGGTATCACGGCCAGGATGAGGTGGAGTAGCACCACGTCGAATTCCCGCTCCGGGAAGTCCAGGGAGGCGGCATCCATCACCCGGGCGTTGACCACGCGGCCGAGGCGGCGCGCACGTTGCTCCAAGCGCCGGATCATCGCCGGCGTGATGTCCACCGCCGTCACCGGGTTGTCGCGGGGGATCCGGGCGAGGTCCAGGCCACTGCCGGCCCCGGGGATGAGTACGCGCTCCCCGCGGCGCAGCTCCGCGAGGTCGATGGCACGCCGTCGCTGGCGGCGAAAACCCCCGGCCACCAGGTCGTAGAAAGGAGTATAGGCAGTGTAGCGAATGCGGTTCCAGCGATTGCTGTTGACGGCCATATGGGGCTCCCCCGGACGTTATTGCGTTAAGCCTGGCACAGGTGGTGGATTCCGGTTGACCTTGGCCGGGGCCGGATACATGGTGGGAGTAGGTGAGGGAGAGGAGGAGTGCCATGTCCGTCACCAGAGGTCAGACCACCATCGAGTGTGTTGTCGGCGATATCACCCGCCAGGACGATGCCGATGCGGTGGTCAATGCGGCCAATGCCCAGTTGATGCCGGGTGGCGGTGTCGCCGGCGCTATCCATCGCGTCGCCGGTCCGGGCCTCGCCGAGGAATGTGCCCCGCTGGCGCCGATACGCCCTGGTGAGGCGGTGCTCACCGGCGGCCACGGTCTGCCGAACCCCTATGTCATCCACTGCCTCGGTCCCGTGTATGGGCACGACGAACCCGCGGACAGGTTCCTTGCCGAGTGTTACCGCAATGCCTTGCGCCTCGCCGACGACCACCAGCTGGGCACCGTGGCCTTCCCGGCGCTGTCCACCGGCGCCTTCGGTTACCCGATGGCGGCCGCCGCGGATGTCGCCATGTCCACGCTGTGCGAGCTGGCTGCGGGTCTGCATCATGTGCGCTGCATTCGGATGGTGCTCACCGATGAACGGGTCCGCGAGATCCATGAGCGCGCCCTCGCCGAGGTCTGCGGCAGCTGACGATTCAGCCGTCGCCGGCGAGGTCCAGGAAGGGTTTGGTGGAGAGATACAGCACCAACGCGATCACGCCGAGGTAGACGAGCATCTCCAGCGGGCGCCGACGCAGGCGTTGCCACAGGCCCTCCGCCTCGCCGCGACGCCGTCGCTCCCGATATTCGGCGCGCATGCGCTCGCGGCGTTGTGCTTGGTAGTCGTCCAGCAGGGCGCGGGCGCGCGGGTAGTCATCGGCGTCGGTGAGCCAAATGGCCCCCATGGAGATGCCCCAGCGGCTGGGTTCGGTCTCAAAGTAGTCGATGCGGTGCTCCTCGAGCAGGTTGCGGACCTCGAGGATTTCGTCGTCGGGGACGTTGCGGAGGTTGAGCAGCAGCCGTGACATGATGCGAGGATACGTCAATCGGCGGGCGGTGTAATCAGGGCCCGCCGTGTCGCGAAAGGGATTGCTGCAGTGCAGCGTAACCGGTAGATTGTGGCCCCAAGGGGAGCCATGACGCAGGAGGTTGCCATGTGGACGGAATGGCTGAAGCGCTGGATGGAGATGGTGTTCTGGTGGCTGCCGCAGGAGCAGCGCCCGGAACGGGGCGGCACCACCGCGGGTAGGGATAGCGCTACGCGCTCGTCCACATCCCCAGGCTCGGCCGGCGGCGAGGCCGCGAACGACGCCGCGTCTGGGTCCGGGCGACCGAGTGGACCGGCCGCTGCCGCGAGCCCCGCCGCCGCCTCGGGTACCGCTGACGAGGAGGCGGGACCGGCCGCCGAGCCGCCGCAGCGTGCGCGGGAGCAGGCGCCCGAGGCCTCGCCGGACGCCGTGGTGGTGGATGACCTCACCGCCATCAAGGGGATCGGCGCGACCATGCAGGAGCGGCTCGCGGAGCTCGGGATCCGCTCGTTCCGGGAGCTCGCCGAGACCGACGCGGATCGGCTCACCGAGCAGCTCAAGGCGCGCCAAATCGTGATCTCCCGGGAGCGGGTCAGCGGCTGGGTCAGCGCGGCCCGGGAGCGGCTCTAGGCCTCCGCCGGGTCAGCGCCCGGCGGCCAGGTCGATGACGGCGCGGCAGAATGACCCCAGGTCCGGTGGATGGCGGGAGGTGACAAGGTTCCCGTCCATGACCACCGGGTTGTCCTGATAGTCTGCGCCGGCGTTGATCAAGTCATCGCGTATGGACCAGAAGCCGGTGACGCGGCGGCCAAGTATTACCCGGGCCGAGATCAGGACCCACGGGGCGTGGCATATGGCCGCGACCACTGCCCTCTCCTATATCCTTCCCTCCGCTATCCTCTTGGGGTCGGCGGGGATCTCGTCAAGGGATCGCCAACGGCTACAATGGCGGAATACCGTGTGCCATTGTGGGGGAGCGAGATGAGCGACCCGAGGAAGACGGGGGCTTGGGAGGAGGGCCCTGCGACCCTGGACGAAGCGGTGGATTATGCGCGCTTCATCCGTACCCGGCTCGAGAAGGCCCTGGAGGAGGGCCAGCGGGAGGATATCGAGGAGGCCCTGCGGCTGCTCGACGTGCTCTCCGGCTATCTGGAGCTGCGCCAGCATCAGTCCGAGTAGGGGCCGTCATCGTCGTCGTGGATGTCCACCGGCGGGTCGATACGGGGCGGGCCCACCTTGGACTGGGCGTAGATCTGGCGGGCGATGTACCACACCCCCATGGCGAAGGCCACCAGCGCGGCGATCCCCGGCCAGCCGGAGGCCCCCTCGAGCGGCAGCACCGGCCGCAGCGGGAAGACATAGAACAGCCACAACGCGGCGCCTATACCGAACCAACGACCGGCGAAATCCCCGCAGTGGTCGCGGCACCACCGCCGTCGTTGCTGGAGGGATTCATGGTCCGTCGGCGGCGGCATGCGGTTGAGATGCGGGCTGGCGAACAGCCAGGCGAGAAGGCGGTGCAGGCGCGGCATAGCGGGCTCCGCATTGCAGGTTGGCTACTATACTGTCAGCCTGCGGGGCGGCGGTCCAAGCCCGCGGTCGCTGTCCGCATCCCTTTGCCACGATTAGGAGGCGCCCATGGCCGTTCGGCAACTCTTCCCCTGGCTGATGGTCCTGTTGCTCGGCCTGCCGGCTACGGCGGCGGCCGAGATCCTTGCCGAAGACATCGACTATCGTATCGGCGACCAGCGCTTCGAGGGCTATTTCGCCCGCAACACCGCGATTCCCGGCCCCCAACCGGTGGTCCTCATCGTCCATGACTGGGATGGGCTCACCGAATACGAGCGCACCCGGACGCGGATGCTGGCCCGCGCCGGCTATGCCGCCTTCGCCGCCGATCTCTACGGTGCCGGGGTGCGCCCGGAAACGGTGGAGGGCGCCCGGGAGCAGAGCGGCGCACTCTACGAGGACCGGGCCCTGATGCGCGAGCGACTCCACGCCGCGGTGGATCAGCTCGGCGAGCTCGAGGGGGTGGACCCGGAGCGGGCGGTGGCCGCCGGTTACTGCTTCGGCGGCGCGGCCGTGCTGGAGCTCGCGCGCAGCGGTCGGGACATGGCCGGGTTCGTCACCTTCCATGGGGGACTGTCGACACCCGAGGGTCAGGACTACTCGGGGGTGGACGCGCCCGTTCTCGTCCTCCACGGCTCGTCGGACCAGTCGGTGCCGATGAGCGCCGTCGCCGAGCTCGCCGAGGCCCTGGACGGTGCCGGCGTGCGCCATCGCATGGAGATCTACGGGGGGGCTCGCCACGCGTTCACCGAATGGTCCGGTGAGCGTTATCACCCGGAGGCGGATCTCCAGTCTTGGGATCGCTTCCTCGGCTTCCTCGCCGAGGAGATCGGCCGCGGCGGCTGAACCCGTGGAGCTGACCCCGGTCGGCCACATTCAGGGCTGCTTTCCGGAGAAGTTCGGGACCCCGCGCCAGCCGGGGCTGGCGCCGGCGGCCACGGCGGCCTTGCTGCTCGAGCCGCCCTTCGATGACCCGGCCACCTTGCGTGGGCTCGAGGGCTGCAGCCACGTATGGCTGATCTTCGGTTTCCACGAGAACCCGGAGGGGGGGTGGACGCCGACGGTGCGGCCCCCGCGCCTGGGGGGCAATCGCCGGCTGGGGGTGTTCGCCACGCGCTCGCCGTTTCGGCCGAACGGTCTGGGTCTCTCGGCGGTGCGCCTCGAGGGGCTGCTGGACGGCGCGGGCCAGCGCGGGCTCCGACTCTCCGGTCACGATCTGGTGGACGGGACGCCGGTCTACGACATCAAGCCCTACATCCCCTACAGCGACGCCATCGTCGATGCCCGGCCGCCGTCCGGCTTCGAGGCGCCGCCGCAGCCGGTGACGGTGGTACTGAGCCCCCAGGCGGAGCAGGCGCTGGACCGCGCGGGGGCCACTGTGCGCCGCGTGATCCTGGAGACCCTCGCCCTGGACCCCCGTCCGGCGTATCGCCGGGGCGAGTCCGGCCGTAGTCACGGTATGAGCGTGGCGGGTTACAACGTGCGCTGGTGCGGCGAGGGGGCGGGGATTCGCGTGATCTCTGTCACGCCCCTTGCCGGCCCGGCCGGGGACCGAGGACCGTGACCCGCAGCACCGCGGCGATGAGCAGCAGCGCCCCCGCCATGCCCCACGGGCCAAGGGACTCGCCGAGGAGCACCCAGGCCAGCAAGGCCACCGCCAGCGGCTCGAGGGTGACGATGATGGTGGAGGCGGTGGCCGGGGTGACCCGCATGCCCTGGAAGAAGGCGATATAGCCGAGGAAGGTCGGCACCAGGGTGATATAGCCGACCGCGATCAGCGCAGGCGTCCCCAGTCCTACCGTTGCCTCGGAGAGCGTCCAGAGCGCCGCCGGCAGGAGCGCGATGCCCCCGATGGCGAACCCGAAGCCCGCACTCTGCATGGGGTGGCAGTAATGGCCCACCCGCCGGGAGAGGAGGGTGAAGCCGGCGTAGACGAAGCCGGCGGCGAGGGCCGCGGCAATCCCCCGCCACAGGGTGGCCCCGGTTACGAGGGTCTCGCCGAAGGCCACCACCAGGACCGTCCCCGTGATCGCCCCGGCCATTCCCTCGGCCGTGCGTCGGGTCAACGGCTCACCGACTAGGGCCCCGGATAGGGCGGCGGTGATCACCGGGGCCGAGCAAAGCGTAACCAGGGTAGCCAGACCGGCGCCCACCCAATGGACCGCGCCGAGGTAGAGGCCCTGGTAGGCGGCCTGGGCAATACCGAGGGCGGCGATGAACGCCCAGGCGCCCCGGGATGGTAGCAGCCGTTGGCGTCCCAGCATCCATGCGGCGGCGGCCAGGAACAGGGGTGCGGCGAGCAGCAGCCGCAGGGCGGCCAGTACCAGTGGCGGCAGGGCGTGCTCGGTGAAGGCAACACGAGCGACGATGCTGGTGGTGCTCCACAGCCCGGCGGCGGTGGCCACCAGCGCCGCGCCGCGCAGCGCGGCGGCGCGGGTCACCGCCGGCGTGGTGATTTCCCCGGTCATCGCGTTGCCTCCCCACCGGGTTCGCGGATACGGCGGATGCCGGCGCGGTAGAGGCTCCAGGCCACGGCCCCGGCGGCCAGGTTTCCGGCCAGCGCGCCGGCGAACACCCCCGTGAGACCGATCAGCTGCGCGCCCAGCCAGAGCGCGGGGAGGTAGCAGGCGAACAGCCGCAATGCCGAGGTGACCATGGCCCGAAGCGGCAGGCCCAGGGCGTTGTTGACCGAGACCATGATCATGGTCAGGCCCAGACCACCGAAGCTCCAGGGGACCAGGCGGAGATAGTCGGCGAGCCGGGTGGCCACCGCCGTGTCGGCACTGAGCAGGCCCGCGAGGGGGGCGCTGAGGGCGAACCAGAGAACGGCGATGACGAGCTGCCAGGCGATCACGAAGGTGGTCGCCAGCCGCACCAGGCGGCGGATGGTTTCGACGTCGCCGGCGCCACGGAGACGCCCTACCAGCGGTGGCAGGGACATGGTCAGGGCGAGCACGACGACAATGGAGAAGAACTCCATACGGGTGCCGAGCCCCCAGGCGCCGACGGCTTGCGGGCCGAAGTCCGCCACGATGCGGGTGGCCAGCATCGCGGATATCGGTGGCATGAGCTGGCTGATCATTGCCGGCCCGCTGATCCCGGCAATGCCCGCCAGGGCTCGCAGCACGCCCAAGGCGCGGACATCCAACCGGATGCAGCCGCGGCGATAAAGCGCCGGATAGACGGCCAGCGTACCGAGGGTGAAAGCCGTCAGTGTCGCCCAGGCGGCACCGGGCAGGCCCCACCCGAAGACGAAGATGTAGAGCGGATCCAGTACCAGGTTGAGGAGGCTGGTGAGCACCATCCAGAGGCCGGGGATGCGGGTGTTGCCGTGGGCGCGCAGCACGCTGTAGCCGAAATAGAGGAACGCGCCCATCCATGCGCTGGCCAACCAGGGTGCCCAGTAGGCCCGAATCAGGGGGAGCAGCTCGGGTTCCGCGCCGAGCAGTGTCACCGCTTGTTCGCGCACCAGCCATAGGGCGAGCACCAGCGCCAGCACGATGCCGGCGCCGGTGATCACCACCAGCCCGCAGAGCCGGCGGGCGCGGTTGCCCTCGCCGCCGCCGAGGGCGCGTGAGACCAGGGCCGTGGTGGCGATTCCGATGCCCACCTGGGTACCGATGACCAGCTGCATGAAGGGGATGGTGAATCCCAGGGCGGCCAGCGGACGGGCGCCGAGCTGGCCGATGAACGCGCTGTCCACCAGCTGGAAGCCGAGCAGGGAGACCACCCCGAAGAGCATGGGCCAGGTCATCTGGAACAGGCCGCGGGCGAGGCCGGTGCGATGGAGTTCCTCGGGGGTCATCTCGCTCCCTTGCCGAAAGGTCGCGGCAGGATACCACCGCTGCGGCGTTCGCGCCTGTCACAGGGTTGGATGGTCAGTGTTTGATCAGGTTCGGGGAATTGGTGCAAAAATATGAGCTTGTAGTTTGTTTCTACGGTTTTTCCACAACTGTGGCCACAGCCCTCGTGGATAATCCACATGGCAGCGGGCCTGGCGAGCCGGGAGTGCTATGCTGGGAAAAACCACGATGGACCATAAGGAGACGCTCATGTTCTGGTTGCTTCGCGCCCTCCGCCCGATGCTCGCCTTCATCCTGCTGTTGGTACTCGCCGGCTGTAACACCATGGAGGGGGTAGGAGAGGACATGCAGGACGCGGGAGAGGCGATTGAGGAAGAGGCCGACTAGGCTTCGCCGTCTCCCACCCCTTGGCTAACTACCCGAGGGGGTTCCGCCGGCCCCCCGCCGCCGGATGAGCGCGACGTGGTCCCCTGGCGGTCCGTTGATCGGCCCGTGCCGCCCTTGACAGACTGCCTGTCAAGGGGCTGTTCGGGGATTTGTACACAGCCATGGCCTCTCCCCAGATTGCGGGACAAGGCGTTGCCGCCGCGTCAAGAAAACAACGCGAGAATATTATAAGCGGATGAATTTGCAGGCTTTCGTGGAGGCGCCGAAAACTTGGCCAATTCAGCGTTAGGCCAGCGCTGGCAAGGTCCCGGGAAGGGTCTCTACGGTTTGTTCACAGAGTTATCCACAGCTTCTGTGAAAAAACGATGACAGCGCCAGGGCCACGGGTCATTCCGGCGGCAGGGGCCTGCCGCCGGTAGCAAAACGCTCAGCGACGTGGCCCGTCGGCCTTGGCGAAGCGGTGGGCGAGGGCCTTCTCCAGCTTGCGCGCCGCCTCATGGCTGGCGGTGTAGGCGTCGGTGGCGTCGGCCTCCACTACTACCGGTTGGAGCCCGGCGGGGTGGGCCTCCAGGGTGCAGGCGGTGTCCACGCCCCCCTTGCCGGCGTTGACGTCCTTGAGATAGGCCTCCACGCGGGTGATGCGGTCGCCGAAGCGCCGCTCCACGCCGGCGAGCTTGGCACGGATGTGGTCCTCGAGGGCCGCGGAGGTCTCGATACCCTCCGCCGGATTGACCTGAAGCTCCATGTTTCCTCCTTTTGCGCCATTACGCCTATCTAACTGAAGGCGCGGGCCGCCGTTTCCAAGGCACCGTCCCCGTCAGTCGCCGTCCCGGCTCACCCAGGCCGCCATGCGCTCGGCGGCAGTGACCACGCGGGCGCAGTGGCGGCGCAGGAACGCCTCATCCACCGTCTCGCCGGCGGCCGCCTCCAGCGCGGGTCTGCCGTCGAAGTCGACATAGGCGAGGCGCACCGACAGCTCCGAGGAGGGACGGCCGAAGTTGCTGCCGGGCAGCACCGCGACGCCGGTCTCCTCGAGCAGGCGCTCGCAGAGGGTTACGCTATCGCCAATGCCGCGGGCCTCGAGGCGTTCGCGCAGGGGCTCGAAGCTCGGGAACAGGTAGAAGCCGCCCTGGGCGGGCCGGCAGCGGGCCCCGGCCGCGGTGAGGGTATCGTGGAAGAAGCCCGCCAGCGCCTGCAGGATGCGCCGGCTGTCGGCGAGGTAGCGGTCCATAGCAGGCCCACCGCTGAAACCGGCAATGGCGGCGTGCTGGATCGGCGCGCTGGTGGAGGTGAAGGTCTCGCTGGCCACCGCGGCCATGCCGTCGAGGAGCCAGCGGAGCTGGCTCGGGAAGGCGAAGGCCCCGAGCCGCCACCCCCCGGCACCGCACCACTTGGACAGGCCGTTGCTGATCACCGTGCCCTCGGGGTAATAGCGGGCCAGCGAGATATGCTCGCCGTCGAACCGCGTGCCGCTGTAGATCTCGTCGGAGAGCACCAGGACTCGGTATCGCCGGGCCACCTCCGCGATGGCCTGTAGCTGCTCCGGGGAGTAGGCGATGCCGGTGGGATTGCCCGGGTAGTTCAAGATCAGCAGCCTGGGGCGCTCCGGGTCGGTGCGGCACAGGGCCTCCAGGGCGTCGGCGGTCACGCCCATACCGGTGGCGGGATCGGTGGGCAGCCAGCGGATCTGGCGGCCGAGGATATGGGCCTGAGGGGCGTAGGAGACCCAGCTTGGTGTGGGGATCACCAGATCACCATAGTAGACCAGCTGGACGATGAACATCAGCTCCTTGGTGCCCGGCCCCACGAGGATGTTCTCCGGTGCGTAGTCCAGGCCCTCGGTGCGCTGGAAGTAGCCGGCGACGGCTTCGCGCAGGGGGGCGAGCCCCTTCACCGGGAGGTAGTCCTTCTCGTGGGCGTGCTCGCGCAGGGCGGCGACCACGTGGTCCGGGACGGGGAACGGGGATTGGCCGAGTCCCAGCCGGTAGACCTCGCGCCCCTGTCGCTGCAACGCCGCGGAGCGCTCGTTGATGGCCAGTGTCGCGGAGGGACCGAGGCCGCGTACGTTGAGGTTGAGATGGATGTGGGGGGAAAGGGCATCGCCGTCGCTGCGGGTGTTGCTCTCGTCCACGGGTCGACTCCGGATCGAATGGGTGGATAGTTGTTATTTTTGCGTATTACGATCCGTCACGCAAATCGAGGGTGCATTCTATGACGCAGGGAACGACTAGTGGCCGGGGCAGCCTGGCCATTGGCTCGCTGGCGGCGATGCTGGGCGTGGCCCTGGGCGCCTTTGGTGCCCATGCCCTGGAGGGGGTGCTGAGCCCGGAGCGGTTGGCGGTGTGGGAGACGGCAGTGCGCTATCAGATGGCGCACGCCCTCGGGATGCTCCTGGTCGGGGTGCTGGCGGTACGTGAAAGTTCGCCCTGGCTGCGCGCCACAGCGGTGTGTCATACGACGGGGCTGGTGATCTTCCCCGGAAGCCTCTACCTGCTGTGCCTCACAGACATCGGCGTCTTTGGCGCCGTTACCCCGGTGGGGGGCGTGCTATGGGTGATCGGCTGGGGGCTGCTCGCGGTGCATGCGCTGCGGGCCTGAGCCTGGCACGCAGCCGCCCGGGGTCACCGGCGCGGGCCGGACTCACCCGGCGTCGCCGCGTCCGTGCGGGCGCGGCCCGCATCGATCTCCTCCGGCGGCTCCACGCCCTCGTGGTAGTCGATCTGTTCCGGGGCGACGGTACCGCCGGAGATCACGAAGCTCATGGCTTGATCCATGGTCCAGTCGGTGGCGGTGAGGTCATCGACCGGCACCAGCTCCAGGTAGCCGGAGGTAGGATTGGGGGTGGTGGGCACGTAGACGGCGGCAATGCGCTGCCCGGTGCTGCGGTCGGTGACCACTCGGGTGACGAAGCCCACCGTCTTCATCCCTTGATGGGGAAAGGCGATGAGCACAACCCGCTGGACGTCACCGGGCTGCTGCTGCAGCGCGCCGAGCAGCGCCTTGGTTGCACCGTAGATCTTCTCGACGAAGGGGATTCGGCCGATCAGGCCATCCACCCCCTCCATGATCCGCCGGCCCACCACCCGGCTGCTGGCCCAACCCAGCAGTACCAGCCCGAAGACCGTCAGTAGCAGCCCGAGGACGTTGGCAAAGGTCGGCGTGGCCATGAGATCGGCGAGCCACGGCGCATAGGGGCGGACCAGCCCGGCGACGGTGGCCACCCAGGGTTGGCCCACGTCGGAGAGCCGCTGGGCGACGAAGCGGAAGACCACCCAGGTGATCCATATCGGGATCACCGTGAGCACACCCGCTAGAAAGTAGTTGCGGATCCGTGCCGTCAATTGGCGCTCCTGTGCGTTGCCTGCGCCCTGCCTGCGGCAGCGCTGGGGTCGAGGTTACCCCGCCTGCTCGCCGGGTGACAGCGCCGGCTCTACGCTGGTGAGCTCGCCGGTGGTGAAGTGCAGCACCAACGCGTCGGCGAGGCTCGCCTCGATGAGTGCGTCGTAGTCAGCGATGAGCTGCTGCTCCATCGCCTCCAGGCGCCCGTGGCGGGAGTTGGTCTGGGGCCGACGGCTGAGCAGCGCGCAGCAGTCCTTGTAGCTCTCCGTGCTGAGCTCGAAGGTGCCCAGGGCGCGGGCCCGCTCCACGATCTCGTGCTTGTCCAGGCCCACCAGTGGCCGGAGGATGGGTAGCGTCGTCGCCTGGGAGTTGCTGACCATGTTGGCCAGGGTCTGGGAGGCCACCTGGCCGAGGCTGTCGCCGCTGACCAGCGCGGCCGCGTGCCACTGGCCGGCGACGCGCTCGGCGAGCCGGGTCATGAACCGCCGGAACAGGATCATCTCGTAGCCCCGGGTCTCGTGGCCCATGAGTGCCATGTCGAAGTGGATATAAGGCACCAGCATCAGCCGCGAGCGCAGGGTGCGACGGCTGAGGTGCCGGGCGATCCGGGCGACCAGGTTATCGGCCGCATCACCGGGGTGGACATGGGCAGCGGTCATGTGCAGGAAGTCCACCCGGCAGCCGCGCTTGGCCATCAGCCAGGCCGCCACCGGGGAGTCCAGCCCCCCGGAGAGCAACGAGAGCACGTGGCCGCCGGAGAACACCGGAAGCCCGCCGGGGCCGCGGAACCGGTCCCGGTAGACGTACACCCCCTCGGGGTAGATGTCCACGTGGAAGCTGCGGCCGGGCGAGGTCAGGTCCACCCGCTGCCAGTCAGTCTCGCCGATGATCCTCGTCCCCAGGTGTCGGGCGAGCTCGTCGGAGCGCAGGGGAAAGCCCTTGTCGGCGCGACGCACGCGCACGGCGAAGCTGCGACCCTCGGCAGGCTCGGCGCCGGCGAGGGCCAACACCTCGCTGGCCACGATCTCCGGGTCGGGCTCGCCGCCGGCCCGTAGCCTTCCCTGGTCAATGAACACCGTCGGCGCGTAGGTTGCGATGCCGGCGATCTCACCGAGGGCCGCCAGCGCCCGTTCCATTCCAGGCTCATCCCCGCGCTCGGGGTGGACGACGATGCGGTCGCGGCCGCGGCGCACCGCCCAGTCCAGTCCCTCCCGCTGCAGACGGATTCGGATGTTGCGCCGCAGCCGGCTCTCAAAGTCGCGGCGGTTCTTGCCCTTGAGGGCAACCTCGGCGTAATGGACAAGGATTCGGTTGAACGACATGGTTCCGTAAGATGGTGAAGACGAGGAGGGCGGGTATTCTATGCCCGCTGCGTTGCTATGTCCCGCGCGGCGGGCGAACCGGCGGGTAGCGGCGGGCTCAACGCGACCCGGACGAGGCCTCGGCGCAGTCGATGCACAGCACCGCCGCGGGGTCGGCGTTCAGGCGCCGCGGGTCGATGGGTTCCGCACAGCGCAGGCAATCGCCGTACGTCCCGGCGTCCAGGCGCTTCAGCGCCGCCTCGATACGGGTAATCTCGTTGCGGGCCCGCTCGTTACGCGCCCGGGCCATGGCCTGCCCCTGCAGCGCGTCCATACGGGTCAGACGCCCGTTGCGCTGCTGATCGAGCTCCACGGTGTCGGCGGCCTCGCGGCGGGTGGCATCGCCGGCGAGCAGGGCTTCGTGCCGCTCGACGAGCCGCGCGCGGAGGGCGTCCAGGTCCAGGCGATCATGATCGGTACCCATTGCTGCATTCTACCGTGCCAAGGCGTTCAATCCGACCCTCCCGGCAGGGTCAGGGTCACACGGGTGCCGCCGAGGCCCGGGGCGGTGTCGATGGTGACGCCGCCATCCACCTGGGCCACCAGCTCACCGACCACCGCCAGCCCGATCCCCTCGCCGGGGTCCCGCTGGTCCAGCCGCGCCCCCCGCGCGAGCACCCCCTCACGAACGGCCTCGGGGATGCCCGGGCCGTCATCGTCGATGCAGAGCACGATCATGGGGGTCCTCCACTGGCAGTCGGTGCAACGACCGCCGCTGATGCGGACCTCGCCGCGGGCATGGCGCCAGGCGTTGTCCAGGAGATTGCCCAGCAGCTCCATGAGGTCATCCTCGCTGCCCGCGTACCACAGCCCGGGCGGGCAATCGAGCTCGGCGCGCCGGGGCCGGTCCGGGTGGGCGTGGCGCAGCGCCCGCAGTAGCCGCCGTACCACGGGCTCGACCACGGTGTGACCCCCGCCGGCGAGTTGTCCCGCGCCGCTGCGGCGCACGTGGTACTCGATCTGGCGGTCGATGCGCGCCAGCTGCTCGCCGGCGGCGTCCAGATCCTCCGCTGTACGGCGCGAAAGGGCCCCCCGAAGCACCGCCAACGGGGTCTTCAGGCTGTGGGCGAGGTTGTCCAGGGTCTCGCGGTAGCGGCGGCTTCGCTCGCGCTCGGCGCGGGCCAGGGCATTGATGCGCTCGGTGAGCTGGGCGATCTCCCGGGGGTAGTGCCCGCCGATGGACGCCGCGCGGCCGGCCTGCATCGCCTCCACCTCCGCGGCGACCCGGCGCAAGGGTGTCAGTCCCCACCGCAGTGCAAGCCAGAGGGCGCCGAGAAGGCCCGCGGCGCCGAGGCCCAGCCAGGCCCCCAGGGTTTGACGGAAGGCCCGGATCTGGCTGAGGAAGGCCTTCTCCGACTCCATTACGGTGATGGTGAAGCGGCGGGTCGGGCCCGTGACGGGCTCCCATTCCACACCGTAGTCCATGCGGAAGTGGCCGTCCCCCCGCGACAGCTCGATGGTGCCCGGGGCATGGCTGGTCGGCGGGGATAGGGTCCGCCCGACTGCCGAGGGGGAGCGCCAGGCGATCTCGTTATCCGGTGTGACCACCCAGGCGTAGAGCCCGCTGCCGGGTTGGGTCAGGCGGGGGGCGGCGATCTCCCCGCGCAGCCGGATGTCGTCGGGTTCGATCTCCGCCCCGGCCAACAGGGTGTGAACGCTAGCGCGGAGGCGGTCACGCTGGGCGGCGAGGGCGCTTTCGCGGAATGCGGCCTCCAGGCCGAGGGCGGTGACGATACCGAAGGTGAGGGTGACGGCGGCGGCGGTCACCAACAGCCGCCGGTGCAGGGAGGCGGTCACGGCGGCGGTGCCACGCGGTAGCCGCGGCCGCGCAGGGTCTCGATGGGCTGCCAGCCCTCCGCGGTGGTGAGCTTGCGCCGCAGCCGTCGGATGAATACCTCCAGGACGTTACTGTCGCGCTGGTCGTCGTCGGCGTAGAGGTGCTCCATGAGCTCGCCCTTGGAGAGGACGCGCCCGCGCTGGTGGAGGAGGTAGGCCAGCAGGCGATGCTCGTAGGCGGTGAGGGTCACCGGCTCGCCGCCCAAGGTCACGGCCTCGGTGCGGGTATCGAGGCTGATCGGGCCGTGGCGGAGCACCGCTTCGGCCCAGCCACCGACGCGCCGGAGTAGGGCCTGCAGCCGGGCGAGCAGCTCCGGCATGGCGAAGGGCTTGACCAGGTAGTCATCGGCCCCTGCCTCCAGCCCGGCCACCTTCTCCTGCCAGCGGCTGCGCGCGGTGAGTATGAGCACCGGATAGTCACGACCGGCCGTGCGCAGCGCCCGGATGAGGGTGAGCCCGTCGGTTCCCGGCAGGCCCAGATCCACCACCGCCAGGTCGATCGGGTATTCCCGGGCCATGTAGGCACCCTCATTCCCGTCGGCGGCCTCGTCCACCACGAACCCCTGCGTGCTCAGTGCCTCGCGGAGCTCGCCGCGCAGGGCCGGCTCGTCCTCGATGATCAGAACCCGCATCTTCAGCGGTCGTCCCTGGCGGGGATCTCCAGAACCCGGACGCGCCCCTCGCCGATCAGGACCCGCAGCCGGTGGACCTGGCGGCCGTCGCCACGGGTAACGGTCTCGGCGGCGATCACCTCACCGCCGGTGCGCTCTTCCGCCTCGCGCACCGCACGGTCCAGATCGCCGCCCCGGGCGAGGAGCACCGGGGCGGCGGCCAGCAGGAACACGGCGATGCAGAGGCGTTTGCCCATGACTACTCCAGGGGCGTGACGTCGACCCGCACCCGGATGCGATCACCGGGGTGACGGTCCATCCGGGTCACGTATTCACTGCCATGATAGCGGTAATGCACGTCATAGCCGACGTTGCGTTGCTCGTAGCGGGTCTCGTGGACGGTCTCGCAGCGGCGTTCCCGGCGGTACTCCGGGCCGCGGTCGCGTCCCCGTCGGGCGAACTCCTGGCCGACACCGGCGCCAAGGATGGTGCCGGCCACCGTGGCGACCTTGCGGCCATTGCCGCCGCCCACCTGGTTGCCGAGGACACCGCCGGCGATGCCGCCGAGGACGAGGCCGGCCGTGCCGTTACCGTCGCTGCGGTCGCGATAACGGACAGTCTCGTACCAGCATTCCTCGCGGGGCTCGTTGATCTCCACCGTCCGGGTGATCGGCTCCACCCGGGTCACCTTCGCGTACTCGGTGCCGCCGGCGGCCAGTGCCGGGGTGGCGGCAAGGCTGAGGGACAGGGCGATTAGGCGCTTGCGCATGGTCGTTTACCTCCTGACTGGGACCGTGGTGCTATTGTCGAGGCCACGGGCTGAACCAACGCTGAACAGTGGAGGCCGCCATGCAGGTCAACGCCGAGTTGAGCCTTATTCCCATCGGGGCCGGGGTTTCGCTGTCCCCCTATATCGCTGCCTGCCAGCGGGTGTTCGAGGAGGCCGGCCTGGAGATCGAGCTCCATGCCAACGGCACCAACATCGCCGGCGAGTGGGATGCCGTGACTGCGGCGGTAAGGCGCTGTCATGAGACGGTGCACGCGATGGGGGCGGTGCGGATCACCAGCACCCTGAAGCTCAACACCCGAACCGACCGGGAGCAGGGCCTGGCCGAGACGGTGGAACGGGCGCGCCAGCAGCTCGAGGAGGACGGTGGATGACAGTAACATGATTATGTAATAGCATAACGATTAGTGGAAAGGGCCCAGAGCACAGGCCCCTGGGCCTTATTCAAGGAGGTGTTGCGGATGTCGGAGACGGTGCTCACGCCCTTTCCGAGGGAGGGTCACGACCACGAAGCGTGCGTGGCGGACGCCCTGGAGCGGGCCGAAGGCCTCTGCCGGGAGCGGGGCGCGCGGCTGACCGCCCAGCGCCGGCGGGTGCTGGAGCTGGTCTGGCGCAACCACCGGCCGGCCAAGGCGTATGATCTGATGCGCGCCCTGGCCGAGGGGGAACGCCCCGTGGCGCCGCCCACCGTCTACCGGGCCCTCGATTTCCTCATGGAGCTGGGGCTGGTGCACCGGCTCACCTCGCTGAACGCCTTCATCGGTTGTGGCGCCCCGGAGCATCCGCACGCCGGGCATTTCCTCATCTGCACTGCCTGCGAGCGGGTGGCCGAGATGGAGGAGCCCGACGTGGATGGCCTCCTGGAGGCCCATGCCGCCCATCAGGGTTTCCGCCTGCAGCACCAGACGGTGGAGCTGGCGGGGCTGTGCCCCGCCTGCCACTGACCCGGCCTTTTCTTATGTTTTTTAGGGAGTCAATCATGTCCAGGCAGTGGCTGCACCGCGCCGTTTTTGTCCTCTCCGCCGTGTTCGCGGCGCCACTGACGGCGGCACCGCCGCTGGTGGTCTATACCAGCGTCCTGCCGGTCAAGACCTTTGTGAAAGCCGTAGGCGGCGAGCGCGTGGAGATCACCTCGCTGGTCCGGCAAGGGGAGAGCCCGGCCACCTTTGATCCGAGCCCGCGTCGCCTGGCCGCCATGGTGGACGCGCAGCTGTTCTTTCGCGTGGGGGTACCTTTCGAGCGCTCCTGGATGCCCCGGCTGACGGCGAACGCGTCGGAGATGGCGGTGGTCGATCTCCGTGAGGTGGTGGCGCTCCGCGCCATTGACGCGCATGGGCACGAGGGCGACGGACACGGCCATGATCACGAGGAGCACGAGGAAGTCGGCGACCACGCGGGTGGCGGAGTGGACCCGGAGGGTGCCGACCCACACATCTGGACCTCGCCGCGCAACGTCGTCGCCCTGGTGGAGCGCATCCGCGCGGCGCTGAGCGCGGCGGATCCGGAAGGGGCCGAGGCCTACAGGGCCAATGCCGTGGCGTATACCGAGCGCCTGCAGGCCCTGGATGGCCGCATCGCCGAACGCCTAGCCCCCTATGAGGGCCGGAGCTTCGCGGTGTTCCACCCCTCCTGGGGCTACTTCGCCGACCGCTACGGTCTGACGCAGCGGGCCATCGAGGTGGAGGGCAAGGAGCCCGGCCCGGCGGGGCTCAGTGACCTCATCGGCGAGCTTCGCGAGATGGGGGTGCGCGTGGTCTTCGTCCAGGACCAGTTCAGCCAACGCAGCGCGCAGACGGTGGCGGAGGCCATCGGGGGCGCGGTGGTGGGCATCGATCCACTGGCCGAGGACTATATCGACAACATGGAACGGGTGAGCCGGCGGATGGCGGAGGCCCTGGAGTGACCGCGGTGATCGAGCTGGAGGGGGTCACGGCGGCCTATGACGAGGATGTGGTGGCCCTGGACGATGTCTCCCTGGAGGTCGGTGACCGGGAGTTCCTGGGTATCGTCGGCCCGAACGGTAGCGGCAAGAGCACGCTGCTGAAGGTGATCCTCGGGCTGATGCGGCCGAGCCGCGGGCGCGTCCGGGTGCTCGGTGTCTCCCCCCGTCGGGCCAAGCGCTCGCTGGGTTACGTCCCACAGTACGCCGGCTTTTCCCGAGGCTTTCCCATCAGTGTCCGCGATGTGGTGCTCTCCGGCACCCTCGGTCCCTGGCAGCTCGGGCCCCGCTATGGCGACGCCCGGCGGGCGAAGGCCGAGGCCGCCATGGAAGAGGCGGAGGTCGGCGATCTGGCGGATCGCAGCATCGGGGCGCTCTCCGGGGGGCAGCTCCAGCGCGTGCTCATCGCCAGGGCCCTGGCGGTGGGCCCGCGCATCCTGCTCCTCGACGAGCCCACCGCGAGCATTGACCCCCGGGCCGAACGGGCGTTCTTCGGCCTGCTCAAGCGGCTCAATGAGCGCATGACCATCGTGGTGGTCAGCCACGATATCGGCTTCGTCAGCGAGTACGTCACCCACGTGGCCTGCCTGAACCGCGAGCTGGTCTGCCACACCGCCGAGCCGCTGGCGCCGGATATGCTCGAGCGCCTCTACGGGCACCCGGTGCGCATGGTCGACCATGCCCACGTGGACCATCGGCACGGGGGTGGCCATGGGGTTCATTGAGGCGCTGCTCACCCAGCCCTTCCTGCAGCAGGCCGCACTGGGCATCCTGCTGGCCTCGGTGGCCTCCGGGCTTATCGGTCCGTTCGTGGTGGTGCGGCGTATCGGCTACCTCGCCGGCGGCATCGCCCACTCGGTGCTCGGCGGGATGGGCGTCGCCTGGTATCTCGGTGCCGACCCGCTGGCGGGGGCGCTGGTAGCGGCATTGCTCGCCGCATTGGTGATCGGCTGGGTAAACCTTCGGCTGCACGCCGATGAGGACATGCTCATCGGCGCGCTGTGGGCGGGTGGCATGGCGGTGGGTATCCTGTTCATCGCCCAGACCGAGGGCTACCGCACCGATCTCTTCGGCTATCTCTTTGGCAATATCCTGTTGGCCGATCCCGGCGTGCTTTGGCTGATGGCGGCCCTGGACGTCGCCATGCTGGTGGTGCTGGTGGTGTTCTACCGCCAGTTCGTGGCGGTGTGCTTCGACCCGGAGTTCGCCCGGCTTCGCGGCGTCCCCGCGGGGTTCTTTCACATCCTGCTCCTGTGCCTGGTGGCGGTGACGGTGGTCATCCTGGTGCAGGTCTCGGGATTGATACTGCTCATCGCGCTCCTCAGCCTCCCGGCCGCCATCGCCGGTCAGTGGGTGCGCTCGCTGGGGGCGATGATGGGGCTGGCCGGGGCGCTCGCGGCGTTCGGCAGCTACCTCGGGTTGACCGTGGCCTGGGGTCCGGACTGGCCGGTGGGCGCGACCATCGTGCTCACCCTGTGCGTCCTGTTTGCGGTCTCTGTGCTGGCACGGGGTGTGTGCCGGCGGCTCCTGCGCCGGCGGAGACCCGACGAAACGCCCACCGGGCCATAGTCGTTCGCGAGGGCACTGCCGTATAGTCAGGCCAACGGAAGGTAGGCAGGAGAGGGCCCATGAGGCGGAGTGCCATGGCGGTGATGCTGGCAGGGCTGTTGACGGCGTTGCCGGTGGCGGCAGGCGAGATCACCCTGGACGGGGAACCGGTGCAGGGTGCGTTGGTCACCGGTACCCTGACCCCCGGGAATGGCGCGCTGGAGGTGGATGGCCGGCCGGTCCAGATCGCCGGCGATGGACGCTTCGTATTCGGCCTGGACCGGGATGCCGACGAGCGCACCGAGCTGGTGGCGGAATGGCCGGATGGCGAGCGCCTCCGCCGGGCGCTGGACGTGGCCTCCCGCGACTACGAGATCCAGCGCATCGACGGGCTGCCGCCGAGCAAGGTCACGCCCAGCGAGGAGGATCTGCAGCGCATCCGCCGTGAGGCGGCGATGGTGCGCGAGGCGCGCCGGCGTGACGACCCGCGCACCGATTTCACCGGCGAGTGGCGTTGGCCGTTGCACGGGACCATTACGGGCGTGTATGGCAGCCAGCGCATCCTGAACGGCGAGCCGCGCCGGCCCCACTACGGGATCGATATCGCCGCGCCCAGCGGCACGCCGGTGGTGGCGCCGGCGGACGGGGTCGTCACCCTGGTCCACGAGGACATGTTCTTCTCCGGTGGCACCCTGCTGCTGGACCATGGCCACGGCGTCTCTTCGGCCTTCCTCCATCTCTCGGCCATCCACGTTGCCGAGGGCGAGCGGGTACGCCAGGGGGAGACCATTGCCGAGGTGGGGGCCACCGGCCGGGTCACCGGGGCACATCTCGACTGGCGGATGAACTGGTTCGACCGCCGGGTGGACCCGTCGTCGCTGGTGCCGCCGATGCCGGGGAGCTGAGGGAGCGAGCCATGAGTTACACCGCGCCGACGCGCCACATGCGCTATCTCATCGACGAGGTGCTGGGGCTGGAGGGCATCGCCGCCCTCCCCGGTTACGAGGAGGCCACCCCGGATACGGTCACCACGGTACTCGAGGAGGCGGCCCGCTTCGCCGCCGGCGAGTTGGCCCCCCTGAACGCTCCAGGGGACCGCGCAGGCGCCCGGCTGGCCGATGGCCGCGTCACCGTCCCGGAAGGCTTCGCCGAGGCCTATCGGGCCTATGTCGAGGCGGGCTGGAACGGTATCGCCTGCGACCCGGACCACGGGGGCATGGGCCTGCCCAACCTGGTCGCTACCGCCACCCAGGAGATGTGGCAGTCCGCCAACCTGGCACTTTCCCTATGCCCCATGCTCACCGCCGGGGCCATCGAGGCGCTGACACGCCATGGCAGCGAGGATCAGAAGGCGCTCTACCTTAGCCGGCTGGTGAGCGGCGAGTGGACCGGCACCATGGTCCTCACCGAGCCCCAGGCGGGCACCGATCTCGGTGCCATCCGCACCCGCGCCGAACGCGACGGCGATGCCTACCGCCTGTTCGGCCAGAAGATCTACATCACCTGGGGCGAGCACGAGATGGCGGAGAACATCATCCATCTGGTGCTCGCCCGTACCCCCGATGCGCCGGAGGGGGTGAAGGGTATCTCCATGTTCATCGTGCCCAAGTACCTGCCGGAGTCGGACGGCAGCCCGGGCGCCCGCAACGACCTCCAATGCGTGGGCCTGGAGGAGAAGCTCGGCATCCACGCGAGCCCCACCTGCACCATGGTCTTCGGCGAGGGCGCTGGGGCCGTGGGTTATCTGGTGGGCGAGGAGGGGCGTGGCCTCGAGTACATGTTCACCATGATGAACGAGGCCCGCCACAAGGTCGGCCTGCAGGGGCTGGCCATCGGCGAGCGGGCCTACCAGCAGGCGGCGGCGTACGCGGCGGAGCGGGTGCAGGGGCGTACCGTCACCGGCGAGGCGGGCATCGTCGGCCATCCGGATGTGCGCCGGATGCTGCTCACCATGAAGGCCGCCAACGAGGCCATGCGGGCGCTGGCCTATGCCGGCGCCGCCGCCATGGACCGGGCCCGCCGTTCTACGGACGGCCACGAACGCCGCCGCCAACAGGCGCGGGCGGATTTGCTCATCCCGGTGGTGAAGGCCTGGTCCACGGAGATGGGCATCGAGGTGGCCTCCACCGGGATCCAGGTCCACGGCGGCATGGGCTATATCGAGGAGACCGGTGCCGCCCAGTACCTGCGCGACGTGCGCATCGCCGCCATCTACGAGGGCACCAACGGTGTCCAGGCCAATGACTTCATGGGCCGCAAGCTGCTGCGCGACGGTGGCGCGGCCATGCACGCCCTGCTCGACGAGATGGCCGCGGACGTGGAGGGTCTCGGTGACTACGCCTCGGAGGCACTCTCCGAGGTGGGCAGTGCGGTGGTGGCGGCCGTATCCGATCTGCGCCGCAGCACCGACTGGGCGTTGCGGGAGGGCGGGGATCCGGCCACCGCTGGGGGTGCGGCCTTCCCGTTGCTGATGCAGGCCGGATTTACCGCCGGCGGCTGGTTGCTGGCGCGCTGCGCCCGGATCTCCGCCGACCGGGCGGAGGGTGGTGATGCCTTCCACCAGGCCCGACTGGAGGTCGCGCGCTTCTACGCCGCCCACCTGCTGCCCCGGGCTGCCGCCTATGGCCGCGCGGCGCGTACACCAGGTAGTGTGGTCGCGGGCGTCCCCACCGCCACCGTGACGGGGGAGCTGTGAGAACACCGATGAACGGGGGAGGAAACGACATGGCCGCCGTAATGGAACAGGAGCTGACGCGCTCCCGGAACGACGAAGGGGTGCTCACCCTCACGCTCTGCCGGCCGGAGCGCTACAATCCGCTGACCCGTAGCCTCCTCGATGAGCTTCGCGGCATCCTCGAGGAAACGGCGACGGACGAGTCGGTGCGCGTGGTGGTCATCGCCGCCGAGGGCAAGGCGTTTTCCGCCGGTCATGACCTCGCCGAGGTGCGCAGCGGCGAGAGCGAGGACGATCACCATGCGCTGTTCCAGGCCTGCAGTGACATGATGCTGGCCATCAACCGCCTGCCCCAGCCGGTGATCGCCCAGGTGCAGGGCATTGCCACCGGCGCCGGCTGCCAGCTGGTGGCCGCCTGCGACCTCGCCATCGCCGGCGAGTCCGCCCGGCTCGCCACCTCGGGGATCAACCTGGGGCTGTTCTGCGGGACCCCATCGGTGGCGGTGAGCCGGAATGTCTCGGCCAAGCGGGCCATGGAGATGCTGCTTACCGGGGAGTTCATCGACGCGGGCACCGCCGCGGAGATCGGGCTCATCAACCGTGCCGTCCCCGACGATGAGCTCGCCGCGGAGGTCCAGCGCCTCGCCTCGACCATCGCCTCCAAGAGCCCGGCGGCGCTGCGCCTCGGCAAGCAGCTGTTCTACCGCCAGCTGGGCATGGTCCTCCCGGAGGCCTATGCCGAGGCCAGCCGGACCATGGCCCGGAACATGATGGAGCCGGACGCGCAGAACGGGATCGATCGCTTCCTCAAGCGCTGAGATAGGGGGTTACGCCCCGATCATGAGCCATAGGCCGCCGGCGGCCAGGGCGAGCCCCGTGGCCTGTGCCAGGCGCCGCGGGGCGCCCACCACCTTCTCGGCCAGGATGAGCAGGGTCAGCAGCGCCATCCAGAGGATGTTCATCACCCCGAAGACGAACATCACCAGCATCAGCGCCCAGCAACAGCCGATACAGTAAAGCCCCTGTCGGAGCCCCAGGCGGAGCGCGGCCGACGAGCCGGGCGGCCAGCCGCCGGCGAGGAGGCCGAAGGGGCTGCGGCAGTAGCGCAGGCAGGATGCCTTCCAGGGGCTCCACTGGAAGGCGCCGGCGGCCAGCAGGACGGCGCCCCCTAGCAGGGGGCTGTCCAGGTGCTTGGACGCCGAGAGCAACGACAGGGCGTGCAGGCCTTGTTGGGCCAAGGTCGCGGCGGCGGCGTAACCGACCCAGGCGAGCAGGTAGCCGGCGGCGTAGAGATAGGGGCTGGCAGACCCACCGCCGAGCCGCTTTCGTTCATAGGCGGCGAATGCGGAGAGGTTTGGCAGTACCCCCGGTAGCATCATCGCCACCATCATTACGGACCACATGGTAAAGGTGGGGCCGAAGGGGATGTCCCGCGCCGGCATGGCCGGCATCATGCCGGCCATCCGGGTCATGTGGATCCAGGATACGGCGGCCAGGATGGCCATACTGCCGAGCAGGAGCCACTGCTGGCGAAAACGCGCCGAGGCCGTAAAGGTACTCATTGCGCAAACCTCCCCGGGCGGGCCGCTTCAGCCCGCCTGGTACTGGAACGGGGCGTAATAGGCGGTGCGGCCGTCCAGATCGAGCCGGATGCCGTGCCCCTCGTGGCGGACTGCCCGGGAGCGGGCCACGGTCAGGTCATTGCCGGGGGACACGGCCACCGGATGGCCGCTGATCCGCACCTCGTCGCCTGCCTGCCCTTCGATGGCCTCGATATCCGCGGTGCCGTGCTCGCCGATGCGCACACCCAGCCGCCGCCCGTCGGCGCTGAACGTCATCGGCGCGCGCTCCACGCCGAGGATCTCGCCCACGAAGGACGCCAGTACGGCCGGGTGGCCCCCGGCCTCGCCGCCGTAGATCCGCACCAGCGCTTCGTGCTGATCGCCGTCGGCGTCGTCGTCCACATAGACCACCACCTTCCAGTCGCCATCGGTCATGTTGCCGGGGGTGTGCAGCGCCATCGCCAGATTGAGGCCGTCAAGGCGTACCTCCCCGAATCTGCCGTGCTCGATGTGCCAGGCCACCAGTGCGTCGCAGGTGCCCTCCGTGGGCTCGCCCCCGTAGAGGCAGGGGCAGGCGCCCTTGCAGGTGCAGGCCTCGAAGTAGGTGCCCTCGATGTGCCAGTCGGAAGCCATGATCGTCTCCTCCGTTGTGTTTCCGCGCACCACAGGTATAGCCCGTGGGGGCGGTGAGGGGGTGACCGGCGGATGAGGATTTCATGAGGAACGCCTGGCAGGGCGTCGCGCGACGATTACGCTTAACAGGAGAGGGCAATCGGGGGAATCGGCCCATGCAAGTCGGGGAGTTGCTGGCGGACCGCTCCGCTGCCGATGCCGTCGGGCGTGAGATCGAGCTCGGTCGGTTGCGCGCCCTGTATCGGGGGGACGGCCCGCGGATCGCCCATATCCATGGCCTGCCGGGTATCGGGAAGTCGACGCTGCTGCGGTGCCTCCTGGCGGATGCGCGCCGGCGCGGCCTCGCCATCGTTCCCCTGGACTGCCGCGGTATCGAGCCTACCCCCGATTGCTTCCTGGAGGCGCTTGGTGAAGTGGCAGGGCTTTCGCCCGGCGCCCCCGAGCGCATGGCCGCGGGGCTGTCCGCCGCTGGAGTCCCCGTGCTGTTGGCGCTGGACGGGTTCGAGGTGTTCCGCCTGCTCGACGCCTGGCTGCGGATGCGCTTCATCCCCTACCTCCATGACAACGCCCGGGTGGTCCTGGCGGGTCGGTATCCCCTGGCCCCCGGCTGGCTCTCCGGCGGCTGGGAGGAGCTCACCCTCGAGCTGTCCCTCGGGCCCCTGGCCCCCGCGGATGCGGTCGCGCTGCTGGGCCGTGATGGCGTCCCGCCGGCGCGGTGTCCTGACCTGGCTGCGGGGTTACACGGCCATCCCCTGGCCCTACGGCTCGCCGCCCATACCCTGGAAGGCCTGCGTGGCCCCGAGCTCGGGGAGGCGCCTTTGCAGCAGGTAATGGATATGCTCACGGGGATCTACCTGGAGGAGGTGCGTGAGCCGGTGCTGCGTCGGGTGATCGATGGGGCGGCGGTGATCCGGCGCGTTACCGTGCCATTACTCGCCGCCATGTTCCCCGATGTCGACGCAGAGGCGGCCTATGACGGTCTCCGGGATCTCCCGTTCACCGAAACGGCCGGTGATGGCCTGCGCGTCCACGAGGCCGTTCGCGACGCCCTGGCCCAGGCGCTGCGGGCACGGGACCCGCCGCGCTATCTGGAGTACCGCCAACGCGCCTGGGGCGCCCTGGCGGAGCAGGCGGCGGGGGCCGGCCGGCGGGATCTCTGGCGCTATACCGCGGACATGCTCTACCTCATCGAGAACCCGGTGTGCCGGGAGGCGTTCTTTCCGTCGGGGGCCACCCGGCTGTCCGTGGAACATGCCCAACGCGACGACCACGCGGCCGTGCGGGCGATTATACGCTCCCAGGAGGGCAGGGACGGTGCACAGAGCCTGGAGCGGTGGCTCGGCCGGCACCCGGATGCCTTCATGGTCGTTCGCGGCTGGCAGCAGGCCTGCGAGGGGTTTTGTTGCCGCTTCGTCGCGTCCGAGGTGGATCCGGCAGTACTGGCCGACGACCCGGTGGCGTCCGCCTGGCAGGAGCATCTCCGCAGCAATCCCATCCCCGCCGGGGCCACCGCGCTGTTCGTCCGTCGCTGGCTCGACGCGCGGCAGGGGGAACGCCCCGGTGAGGTGCAGGCCGCGGCCTGGCTGGATCTCAAGCGGACCTATATGGAGATGCGTCCGGGGCTGCGCCGGGTCTACCTGACCTTGAATGATTTGGTGCCGTACGCCGGCGTGGCGGCGCAGCTCGGTTTCCGTGTGCTCCCGGAACCGGCCGTGAACCTGGACGGACGGACGTACCACACCGCCGTCCTGGATTTCGGGCCGGACTCCGTCGACGGCTGGTTGGCGGGGCTGGCGGCAGGCGAGCTCGGTCTCGAGCGGCCGCCGGAGATCGTCGACCGGGAGGGCCGGGAGCTGGTGGTGGACGGGCAGCGGATCCCGCTGACACCGCTGGAGTTCGGCCTGCTGGCTTACCTGCGTGACCATGCGGGTCGGGCCGTTTCCCGGGAGACCCTCCTCCGCGAGGTCTGGGGCAGTAGTTACGCCGGGTGGAGCAACAAGGTCGATGCCGTGGTCGCCGCCCTCCGCCGGAAACTGGGTCCCTGGGCGGGTTGCATCCAGACGGTCACCGGGGTGGGATACCGCTATCGCGATCCCGGTCGCTCATCCTGAACGCCCCCCCAGTGCCCCTTCTCCCGGTGTAGACGCGAACCACGCAGTGGCCCCGTTTCCCGCGCCGGTTGATGGGTATCAATGGCGGGGGGCATACTGCCCGACGGACTTGCCCCGTGACGATGCTTGGAGAACCGTACCCCCATGAGTGCCACAGCAGAGAACGGCGGCGATACGCTGCAGCCCCCGGCGCCTGCGCCGAAAATGGAACCCGACGAGGCGGAGCGCAAGGTGCCGCTGGCCGAGGAGCGCCGGCAGGCGCTCGCCGAGCGCGCGGAGTCCTTCGTCGCCGGTGTGGTGGAGGCCGAGCCCGAGAGCGAGGCGTTCAAGGAGGCGGTGCGTAGCGCCCATCAGATGGGCAATCAGTATATCCGCGAGGCGGCCAATGTCTCCAACCGGCTGCTCGACAAACCGGTCAAGGCCATGGACCAGGGGGCGCTGTCCGGCGACAGCGACGTCTCCCGCTCGCTGATCGAGCTGCGCAGTACGGTGGAGTCCCTCGACCCGTCCCGCCGCGGTGATCTCTTCGAGCCCAAAAAGCTGTTCGGCTTCATCCCCTGGGGCAACAAGCTCCGGGACTACTTCCGCGAGTACCAGTCCGCCCAGTCCCATATCGATGCCATCATCCAATCGCTGTATCGGGGGCGCGACGAGCTCCAGCGCGATAACGCCTCCATCGAGGAGGAAAAGCGCCACCTCTGGGAGGTGATGCACAAGCTCGAGGAGTACGTCTACCTTGGCCGGCGCATCGACGAGGCCCTGGAGACGCGTATCAGCGAGATCGAGCAGCAAAACGAGCACAAGGCGCGGGCGGTGCGCGAGGAGCTGTTGTTCTACACCCGGCAGAAGGTGCAGGACCTGCAGAGCCAGCTCGCGGTGGCGGTGCAGGGCTATATGGCCCTGGACATGATCCGCAAGAACAATCTCGAGCTGATCAAGGGCGTGGAGCGTGCCACCAGCGTGACCATCTCGGCGCTGCGCACGGCGACCATCGTCGCCCAGGCGCTGACCAACCAGCGCCTGGTCCTCGAGCAGATCGAGGCGCTGAACGAGACCACCGGCGATGTGATCCAGGGCACCAGCGAGCTGATGCGCGAGCAGTCGGGGCGCATCCACGAGCAGGCCGCCAGCTCGGGGGTGGACCTGGAGAAGCTGCAGAGCGCGTTCACCAATATCTACGCGACCATGGACGAGATGTCCGAGTACAAGGTCAAGGCCCTGGACAGCATGAAGGAAACCGTGGATGCCCTGGAAGGCGAGATCGGCAAGGCAAGGGAACGCCTGGATCGGGTGCAGCAGGAAGAGGCGCGGGAGGCCGTGGGTAGCGGCGAGGGCGCGGGCAATGCCCTGGAAGTCTGACCACCTAGCCGCCTGATGGAGCCGAGACGCTATTTCGGGTTGGCGCTGATCGTGTTGGCGGTGGTGGCGGCCGTCGGGCTGGATTACATTGGCAGGGATCACCAGCCCCGCACCTATGCGGTGGACTTCGTCCGCGGCACGACCCTCTCCGAGGCCGGGGGGCGCCAGGTGGAGCGAATCGCGGCCACCATGGCCCGCCAGCCGCGCTACCGGGCGGTGGTGGTCGGGCATACCGGCACCCGCGGCGACCCGGCGGCGAACCAGGCATTGAGCCGGGAGCGGGCGGCCGCCGTCGCCGAGCGCCTGCGCGAGGCGGGGATCGCCGGTGAGCGCATCGCCACCCACGGCGTCGGCGGCAGCGAGCCCCTCGAGCGGCGTCCCGACGAGGGGGAACGCGGCTACCAGGCGCGCCTCGCCCGGGCCGAGGTCCGGCTCACGCCGTAATCCCATTGAGATCACAGGAGTTGCGCATGCCCCTACGCCTGATGCTGTCGTTGCTCGCGACGCTGATCGCGGCCCCCGCCCTGGCGGCGTCGCAGCCGCCGTTGGAGGAGCGCGTCGATGCGAGCGTGCGGGCCTGCCGTGCCAGCGACACCCTTCGCGTGCCGCTGCGCAGCTCCGGGGTCGACCTGGTGCCCCTCTACGGTAACGGCTATGGCCTGGAGACCGCCTCGGGCAGCCCGTTCGACGAACAGGACTTGGATATCGAGCTTTGGCGGGAGAACGACCTGGCCGCCCAGCTCGAGGCCTACCTGCGTTGCGAGAGCCCGGTCCTGCGGGTCACCCAGGCCCAGCTGCAGATGGCGGCGGGTATCGCCGGCGCGGACCCCCGCAGCGAGCCGGTGACCATCTACCAGCACGGCTGGTCCAGCGGTGCCGACGCCCTGGTCGTGCGGGAGGGGGTCGAGACCCTGGCGGATCTGTCCGGGGCCACCATCGCCCTCAGTGCCCACGGACCGCAGACGGATCTGCTGGCCAGCGTCATTGACGCCGCGAAGAAGCAGTGGGATGAGGGCGACGGGGGTTGGCAGTCGCCGGAGCTGGTCTATACCGAGAAACAGATCGGTTTCGGCAATGATACGCCGGGCGGGTTGTTCTACGAGGATGATGCCATCGATGCGGCACTGGTCTTCCGCCCGGATGCCGATGTCCTCACCAGCGGTGGCGAGGTGGGCACCGGCGCCGAGGGGTCGGTGCAGGGGGCGGAGATCCTGTTCTCCACCCGGGCCGCCAGCCGCGTGACCTCCGAGGTCTACGCCGTGCGCGCCGACTACCTCGAGGCCAACCGCGAGCAGGTCAAGCGCTTCGTCTCTGCGTTGTTCCGCGCCGAGGAGCAGGTGCGCGAGGACGTCAAGAAGCTGATCGTGGACTGGGAGGCCACCGCCCGGCACCTGCTCGGCGACCCCTCGGCCACCGAGGCGGCCCGGACGCTCTGGTCCACGGTGGAAACCTCGGGCATGCAGGGCAACGTGGATTGGGCGGACCCGGAGCACCCGCGCTCGTTCGCGCGAATCAACGCCTCGCTGGCCAACGCCCTAGCGCCCCTCGGGGTGCTCGCCGGCGAGCGGGAGATCCGCATGGCCGGCTACGACTATGCGGCCCTCGCCGAGGGGGTATTCGACAAGCGCCGGGTGGAGCTGCCTTCCTTCGATCGCGACGAGGCCGCGCGCATGGTCAGCGAGCAGCGCGAATCCGGCGAGCTCGAGCGCCGGACCATCGCCGAGTTCGAGATCCAGTTCCGGCCCAATCAGGCGAGCTTCTCGGCCTCCGAGTACCAGCAGGAGTTCGAGACCATCGTCGAGGCGGCCTCGAGCTACGGCGGCGCCATCTTCACCGTGGAGGGGCATGCGGACCCGTTGGCCTATCTCAAGAAGAAGAAGCAGGGGGCGGACCTCAGCACCCTGCGCTCGATCCGCCAGGCCGCGCGCAACCTCAGCCGCAGCCGTGCCGTCTCGGTGCGGGACGCGGTCATCGAGTTCGCCGAGTCCCGCGGGGTGAGCATGGACCGCTCCCAGTTCGTCACTGATGGCCTCGGGCTCTCGGACCCCAAGACCGGGATCTGCGGCGGCGATCCGTGCCCGCCGAAGACCGAAGAGCAGTGGCTGTCGAACATGCGCGTGGTCTTCCGCGCGGTCCAGGTGGAGGCGGAGAGCGCCACCTTCACGCCGCCGAACTCGTGGTAGGGAAGGGACGGCCAATGGCACGAGGCAATGCCGTGACCCGGGTGCTGGTCCTGGTGGCGCTGTTTGCCGCCGCCGCAGGCGGCTGGTATGCATTCTCCGGCGAGGGCAACCGCCCCGTCGTGGCGGTGGACGACTGGTCCGCCATCACCGAGCAGCGCTGGCCGGAGGGCGGGGTGCCCGAGGACGCTACCCTGGACACCGACCCCCAGCGCACCAACATCGTGGTGGTGCTCGATATGTCCGGTTCGATGGATGAGGCCGGCTGCGCGGGCAGCCACCCCTCCAAGGCGGCCGCCGCCCGGGCCGCCCTGGGCCGCTGGGTGGAGGCAGTGCCGCGGGAGGTGAACGTCGCCCTGATCGCCTTCGCCGGCAATCGCCTCCGGACCCTGGTGCCCCTGGGCACGGACAATCGTGCCGAGTTCGTGGAGGCGGCCCGACAGGTCCGACCGGGTGGTGGCACGCCGCTGCGCTCGGCGATGGCACGCGCCCATGAGCTGCTCACCGAGCGCGCGCGCTACCAACTCGGTTACGGGCGCTACCAGATCGTGATGATCACCGACGGCCGGCATTCCCAGGGCGAGAACCCGCTGCCCGTGGTGGAGGAGATCCTGCGCAATCCCGCGAACCCCGTGGAGATCCACACCATCGGCTTCTGCATCGACGACAGTGCCCTGCGCCAGCCCGGGTTGGTGCACTACCGCTCCGCCAACGACCCGGAGCAGCTCTCCCAGGGGCTGTCGAGCGTGCTGGCCGAATCCACGAGCTTTCAGCCTGCGGAGGATTTCGATGAGCAGTAAGCGCAAGCGCCTGCCCGCGCCGCTGCGGACCCTGGCTGCCGCGGTGGCGTTGACCCTGGCCGTGGCCCTGCCTGGCCCGGCCGCCGCCGCGGGGCCCGACGTGCGCATCGGCTGGACCGCCTGGTCCGATGCGGAGGTGGTGAGCAAGATGGCGACCCTCGTGCTCTCCCGGGTGGGCCTGGACGTGGAGCTCACCCTCGCCGACGTGGACGTCCAGTATCGTGCGCTTGCCGAGGGCAACCTCGACGTCATGCTCATGTCCTGGCAGCCGCAGACCCATGCCGGCTACCTCCGGGAATACGGGGATCGGCTGGAGGACCTGGGGCCGCTGTACGAGGGCGCCGACCTGGGCCTGGCGGTGCCGGGCTATGTGGATGAGGAGGTGCGGGCCATCGGCGATCTCGCCGACCATGTTGAGGCCTTCGGTGGGGTGATCGAGGGCATCGGTGAGGGGGCCGGGATCATGGACCGCGCCGACGAGGCGATCGCCGCCTATGGGCTGGAGGATTATCGGCTGAATACCGGCAGCGGCCCCGCGATGGCGAAACGTCTCGGCGAGGCGGTGGCCGAGCGGCGGCCGGTGGTGGTGACGGCGTGGCGGCCGCACTGGAAGTGGGCCGCCTACGAGCTGCGCTACCTGGAGGATCCCGAGGGCATCTTCGAGGGCGAGGAGTCTGTCCATGCCATGGCCCGCGAAGGATTCGCCGAGGAGCAGCCGCAGGTGGCGGAATTTCTGCAGCGCATGCATTTCGAGCTCTCCGAGCTCGAGGCGCTGATGGCCGAGGCCCGGGAGAAGGGCCATCGTCGAGCGATCCGGGATTGGCTCAATGCCAACAGCGAACGGGTGCGCTACTGGCTGGAGGGGGAGTGAGTCGTTGACCGCGCTCCGGCCCTTCGAGCTGGCACGGGAGCTGGTTGCGGGCCTGGCCGGCGCCGGTATCTTCCTGGCGGCCCATTACCTCCTGACCTTTCCCCACTGGGGTTGGCGGGGCGTGGTGGATACCGCCCTTGCCGTGGTGGTGGCGCTGCTCCTCTACGCCGGGATTCGCCTGGCCTGGTCGACGCGTCCGGGGGTGCTCGAGCGCTGGCTCGGCCTGGAGGTGCCGCTGCGGCCGAGCCTGGCCGATGACGACCCGGACTCCCTGCGCGAGGCGTTGCACTTCACCGTGGACGCCGCCCGCCCGCGCGTGAGCGAGCCGTTGCAACAGCAGCTCGACCGCATCGTCGAGGCGGTGGAGGCGGTGCTGGCCGCCGGTGGCGGCTCGGCGGCCGGCCGGGAGGCGGCGTATACCCTGCGCGCCACGGTTACCGAGTACGTCCCGGATACCCTCGAGCGTTACCTGCGGCTGCCCCGCCGTTTCGCCACCCGGAAGGCCGTCCGCGACGGTAAGACGGCCCGGGACCTCGCCGTCGAGCAGCTCTCGGTACTCGCCGGGGAGCTGGAGGCCATCGCCGAGGAGGTCCACCGTGGTAACGCCGCCGAGCTCGCCGCCCACGGCCGCTTCTTGGACGAGCGCTTCAGCCGCCAGGACCCACTGCGCCATGCGTGACCTCCTGTAGCAAAGGAATGCGGTACTAGGGAGCACTGCGATGACTCCGGACCTGGCGACACCGGCGCTATTATTCCCCGCCATCTCATTGCTCCTGCTCGCCTACACCAATCGCTTTCTCGCCCTCGCGGCGCTTATCCGTGACCTGCAGGCGCGCTACCAGGACACCCAAGAGCGGCGACTCTATCGCCAGATCGAAAACCTCCGCCGACGCGTGGTGCTCATCCGCAATATGCAAGTCCTCGGGGTGAGCAGCCTGTTCGTCTGCGTGTTGTGCATGCTGGTGCTCATGCTGGGTTGGATGGTGATGGGGCAGTGGCTCTTCGCGGCGAGCCTGGTGCTGATGATGCTCTCGTTGGGGGTCTCGGTGCGCGAGATCCAGATCTCCGTGGACGCCCTGAATATCCAGCTCGCGGATGTTGCGGACGGTCAGTCCGGGGCTCCCGCGAAGCGGCGCGAGGAGACACCGCCGGCACCGTGACGATGGGCGCGGGGCAAGCCCATGGGTGGGCCCGCCCCGCGTTTGGTTGTAGTGCGATCACCGGCCGGGGATTCAGCCGCGCCACGCCGATTGGATGATCGACCCTTGCCGTTCAGCCACCGGGGTCGGCGGTGTCCGGGCCAGGGGGGCTGGGGTCGGTGTCGGCGGAACCCGGGGCCTCGAGCCATTCGCGGAATCGGCGCCAGCGCAGGTTCCGGGTCTGGGTGTACCACTGGTGATCCTGGCGGATGGCCTGTTGCAGATGCCGCGGCGCGGTGGGCATGTGCGGGCGCATGGGGACGCCTGTCTCCACGTGTCGTCCGATCCGGCGGCGCGCGGAGGCGCGGGTCGGGCCATAGGAGATCCGATTGGCCTGGTGGCCCAGGTGCTCGGCGCGGGTGGCGAAGCGGATGAAGCGCTCCGCGGCCTCCTTCTGCGGGGCGCCCTTGGGGATCGCCCAGCTCGTGTAGTCCAGCAGCTGGCTATCCCAGATCACCGATATGGGGGCATCCTCCTCCGCCTGGGCATGAAAGGCACGGCCGTTGTACACCGAGGCCATCGCCACCTGCCCCTGTTTGAGCATGCGCACGGGATCGGCCCCGGAGTGCCACCAGGTGAGCGCCGGCCGGATCTCGTCGAGCTTGCGCAGGGCCAACGACAGGCCGCGCTCGGTGCTCAGCAGGTCATAGATCTGGCGACGCGGCACGCCATAGGCCCGCAACGCCCACTCGAACATCCCCACCGGTGCCTTGCGCAGGGCGCGCCCGCCGGGGAATCGTTCCAGGTCGAAGAAATCCGCAACGCTGAGCGGTTTCTCGCCGGGGAAGGCGCGATCATCGTAGGCGATGACGGTGGAGAACGCGAGCTGGGCGACGGCGCACTCCAGGATGCTCCCCTCGGTGAAGTCCTCCCGGGCCGGGGTGCCGTCCGGCGCAGGGGCGAGGATGGATGGGTCGAAGGGCTCCAGGAGTCCCTCGTCGCAGGCGGAGCGGGCATCGGCCATCAGCAGGTCGATCACATCCCACTCGGGTGGCTGATGGGTCGTGACGTGCTCGCGCAGGGCGGACAGGTCCCCGTCATAGCGCACCACCTCTATGGGGATGCCGGTCTCTTCGGTGAAGGGGCGGAAGTAGGCGGCCCGCTGGCTGGCCTCGTAACTGCCGCCCCAGGAGACGATGGTCAACGCCTGCGGCGCCTCCTCGCCGGCGGCCGCCACGCCGGCCTGCAGACCGGCGGCGAGCGCCACCACGCGGACGAGGGGCTTAGCTGCCCGCATTCTCTTCGCGTCGCAGGTCATGGATGGCCTCGAGATAGGCGTCGATGACCGCACCCTCCGGCACCACGCCCTGGAATATGCCGTCGCGGGCCACCAACGGCACGGCCTCACCGACGAAATCCGTCATGGTCTCCATGGCCGTCCACACCGTGGTGTGCTCGTCGAAGGTGATTTGCCCGGTATCGGCGACGGTGCCGATGCGGATGTCGGGTCTCAGCTGCTGAATGGTCTGTAGTCGGACGATGCCTCGGTATCGGCCCTCGTCATCGACCACGCTGGCCTCGGAACGCCCATCGGCGGTGAGCCGGGAGATGACCTCGCCGACGCTGGCACCGGGCGGCACCCGCGTACAGAAGGCGGTCATGCGCTCGCGTACCGGCATTGTATCGAGGATGGCCCGGTCCCGGCCGGTGGAGAGATCGAAGCCGCGCCCGGCGAGCTGTACGTCGAACAGCGAGCGGCCGAACAGCCGGTAGGCGACCAGATTGGAGAACACCACGGCCACCATCGCGGCGATGGTCAGGTCGTAGTTTCTGGTCAGCTCGAAGACGATCAAGATCGTCGTCAACGGCGCCCCGATCACCGGGCTGGTGACCGCCATCATCCCGCAGATCGCGTAGACCACCAGCGCGGACTGCGGCACCGGCAGCACGACCCCCAACACCATGCTGTAGAGCGCACCGGCGAGGATGCCGATCAACAAGGCCGGGCTGAACACCCCACCGACGAAGCCGAAGCCGACGCACAAAGCGGTCATCGCCAGCTTTACGACGAGGATCAGCGTCAACTCATCCAGGGTGAACGCGCCCTCGATGGTGGCGAAGCGCAGCGTCTCTTTACCGATCCCCAACACCTCGGGGACCCCTAGCGCTACGACGCCGAGTACGACCCCGGCGACCATCGGTCGCAGGCTTTGGGGGATAGGGCTGTTTTGGGCCATACGGGCGCTCAGCAGCACGAGCTTCATGAAGCCCACCGCCAGGCCGGCGGCGAGTACCCCCTCCAGGGCGAACAGCGGGAACTCGTAGCTATGCGCCACGCCCTCGAAGCTCACCAGAAACAACGGGGCCCGATCGAATATCACGTTGGCGAAGACGTAGCCCGTGGCTGAGGCCACGGTAACGGGGGCGAAGGCGCGCAACGAGTAGTGGCGCAGCACGACCTCGTGGGCGAAGACGACACCGGCTAGGGGCGCGTTGAAGGCCGTGGAGATCGCCGCCGCCACGCCGCAACCGATGGCGATGGCCTGCAGATCCTGGATCCGCAGCGGCAGCCTGGCGGCCAGCGCGCCGAAGAGGGTGCCTAGGTAGACCAGCGGCCCGTACTGCCCCACGGAGGCGCCGCAGCCGAGGGACAGCAGCGCCGCTAGCGTCGACCCCGCGCCGCTCGCCGGGGTGGGTGGCGGGCGGCGGGTCTGTACCGCCATGATCGCGTCCGGCGGGCCCAGGGCGCGACGCTCGCGGACCGCCCCACGCACCAGCAGCCCGACCAGCAGCCCCCCGATCGCGGGAACGAGCACCGTGGCGGCCGTGACCAGGGCCGGATACTCCTCGTACTGGATGCGTGCATACGGCGAGACCAACAGGCGCTCGTTCAGCCAGAGGATCGCCTCCACGAAGCCGATGGCGCTCAGGGACGCCGCCGTGCCGATACTCACCCCGAGCGCGGACACCACCAGAATGCGATACGTGCTGTTGGGGTGCTGGGCCTCCATCCCCTTCAATTTGGCACAGGCGATGGGGGTTGCAAGGTCTCCCTGGTGGCCGCCGCCGTCGGCGTCACCTCCCGTGGCGGTCCGAGTCTTCGTCGTCCGGCGCCAACCCCCATACGGTCGCGAGGGTTTCCCGCGCGGTGGCGATCACCGGTTCCCCGGCCCGGTCGCGCCTCCAGATGAAGCTCAGGGCGCAGGGCAGCGATACACCCGGCGCGATCACCAACCCGCTCTCCTGGCGCTCGGCCATGGCCACGGCGTCCCGGGCGAGGCTTAGCCCCACCCCCGCCCGCACCAGCGCGAGCATGCAGGCTTCCTGGTCCACCCGGGCGACCCCGTTAGGCGCAAGCCCCTGGGGGGTGAGCGCATCCCGGAGCAGCCGATGGTGCACCGACTCGGGCGGGGTCACCACCCAGGGCAGCGCGGCGAGTGCCGGCCAGTGTCCCTGGCCGAGACGTGCCTCCCAGCCTGCGGGGGCAAGCACCAGATAGTCGAAAACGGTGAGCTCGCGGTAGGCCACTCGGGAGGCGTCGGCGGCGGGTAGTAAGGACGGATCCACGGGGCCGCGGCCCGGAGGGCCCAGGAAGAACCCGGCGTCCAGCTCCCCCTGGGATACCCGCTCGAGCACCGTTCCGCTCATGCCCTGGTGGAGCTCCGTCTCCACCTGCGGGGCACGCTCCACGAAATGGTGGAGGAAGGCCCCGAGGCGGATGAACTCCGGGTCCACGATGGTGCCGATCCTCAACCGACCGCGTACCGTGGCGTGCATGGCCCGGGCATTGCGGTCGAAGGCCTCTATGGCCGCCAGGGCCTTTTGCGCGGCGGGCAGCAGCGCTTGCCCGTCGGCGGTGAGCTCCAGGCCGTGGGGCTGGCGGCGGAACAACGTCAAGCCGACGTCCGCCCCGAGCTGCTTCAGCCGCAGGCTCACCGCGGGCTGGGTGAGATGGAGTCGCTCCGCGGCCCGGGAGACGCTGCCTTCCCGGGCGACGGTGACGAAGGCGCGGAGGCTCTGGAAGTCCTGCATGGTGGGCATAGTCAGCCAAGAAATAATTAGAAATTATAACAAGATTTTGGATTCTTCAATTGCCGCCGCCGATTGGTCCCCTATTATGGCGGGTAATAGCCGATTTCATCCCGATAGGGTCACAGCGAGCGGTGAGTTTCATGACCGAAGAATTGATTAACCATTATATCAATGGGGAGCGTATGGCCGGAGAGGACGAGAGCCGGCAGGCCGTCTCCAATCCAGCCACCGGCGCCGTTACCGGCCGGGTAGTCATGGCGGGCCGTGGTGAGGTCGACACCGCGGTGGCCGCGGCGCAGGCCGCCTTCCCGGCCTGGGCGGAGACCCCGCCCATCCGCCGGGCCCGGGTGATGTTCCGCTTCCTCGAGCTGCTCAACGCCCACAAGGACGATTTGGCCCGCGCCATCACCGCGGAGCATGGGAAGGTCTTCAGCGACGCCCAGGGGGAGGTGGCCCGCGGGATCGACGTGGTGGAGTTCGCCTGCGGTATCCCGCAGCTGCTCAAGGGTGACTACACCGAACAGGTCAGCACCGGAATCGACAACTGGACCCTGCGCCAGCCCCTCGGTGTGGTCGCCGGTGTCACCCCCTTCAACTTCCCGGTGATGGTGCCCATGTGGATGTTCCCGTTGGCCATCGCCGCCGGCAACACCTTCGTGCTCAAGCCGAGCCCGCTGGATCCCAGTGCCTCGCTGCTCATCGCCGACCTCCTGCGGGAGGCCGGGCTGCCGGAGGGTGTGTTCAATGTGCTCCAAGGGGGCAAGGAGGCCGTCGAGGGACTGATCGAGCACCCCGAGGTCAAGGCGCTCTCCTTCGTCGGTTCCACGCCCATCGCCAATAGCATCTACGAAAACGGGGCCCGTCACGGCAAGCGGGTGCAGGCCCTCGGTGGGGCGAAGAACCACATGGTAGTGATGCCGGATGCGGACCAGGACAAGGCGGTGGATGCCCTGATCGGCGCTGCCTACGGCTCCGCCGGTGAGCGCTGCATGGCCATCAGCGTGGCGGTCCTGGTCGGTGAGGTAGGCGACGAGATCGTGCCGCGCCTCGCCGAGCGGGCGCATGCGCTCAAGGTGCGCGACGGTATGGACCCGGAGGCGGAGATGGGCCCCATCGTCACCGCCGAGGCGCACCAGCGGATCACTGGCTATATTGACAAGGGCGTCGCCGAGGGGGCCGAGCTCGTCGTCGACGGCCGCCAGTTCGATCCGGCATCGGCCGGCGAGGCTTGTGCCGGGGGCTTCTGGATGGGCGGCACGCTGTTCGATCATGTCACCCCGGAGATGACCATCTACCGCGAGGAGATCTTCGGGCCGGTGTTGGTCTGCGTGCGGGTGCCCGACGTTGCCAGCGCCGTCCGCTTGATCAACGAGCATGAGTTCGGCAATGGTGTGAGTTGTTTCACCGAGCGCGGGGCCGTGGCCCGGGAGTTCAGCCGTCGCATCGAGGTGGGCATGGTGGGGATCAACGTCCCGATCCCGGTGCCCATGGCCTGGCATGGCTTCGGTGGCTGGAAGCGCTCCCTGTTCGGTGATACCCACGCCTACGGCGAGGAGGGGGTCAAGTTCTACACTCGGCAGAAGTCGATCATGCAGCGCTGGTCGGAGTCCATCGATGCCGGGGCCGATTTCGTGATGCCCACGGTCCGGTAGCGGGAAGGTGAGGCGGTGTACAGCCGCTGGGGAGCTGCAATGGCGGAGCAAGAGTTTGATTACATCGTGGTGGGGGCGGGCACCGCCGGTTGCCTGCTGGCCAACCGACTGAGCGCCGACCCGGCGAACCGGGTCCTGCTCATCGAGGCGGGGGGTCGGGATAACTACCACTGGATCCACATCCCGGTGGGCTACCTCTACTGTATCGACAACCCGCGTACGGACTGGCGTTTTCGCACCGAGCCCGACCCCGGGCTCAACGGGCGGTCGCTGGTCTATCCCCGGGGCAAGACCCTCGGCGGCTCCTCCAGCATCAACGGCATGCTCTACATCCGCGGTCAGGCGCGGGACTACGAGCACTGGGCGGAGGTGACCGGCGAGCCGGCGTGGGGGTGGGAGCCCTGCCTGGCGGACTTCACCCGCCACGAGAATCACCACGCCCTGGACCCCGGTGGCGACGCCGACCCCGACCACCAGCGCTACCACGGCCACGGGGGCGAGTGGCGAGTGGAGCGCCAGCGCCTGGGCTGGGAGGTGCTCGACGACTTCGCCACCGCAGCCGTCGAGGCGGGCATCCCCCGCACGCGGGACTTCAACCGCGGGGACAACGAGGGGGTGGATTACTTCGAGGTCAATCAGCGTTCGGGCTGGCGCTGGAACACCTCCAAGGCGTTCCTCCGCGACGTCAGGGACCGCAGCAATCTCACCGTCTGGCATTCCACCCACGTGCTGGGCCTGGAGCTGGATGGCTCCGGCGGACGCGGGCCGCGCTGCACGGGGGTCCGGTTGGCGCGGGACCAGGGCGATGGCGAGGTGATCGCCAGGGCGGGCCGGGAGGTGGTGCTCGCCGCCGGCTCCATCGGCTCGCCGCAGCTGTTGCAACTCTCGGGTCTCGGGCCCGCGGAGCTGCTGCGCGCGCACGATATCCCCGTGGTGGCGGAATTGCCCGGCGTCGGGAAGAACCTCCAGGACCACCTCCAGATCCGCTCGATCTACCGGGTAGAGGGGGCACAGACCCTGAATACCCTGACGGCATCGCTGACGGGCAAGGCGCGCATCGCCCTGGAGTATCTCCTCAAACGCACGGGGCCGATGAGTATGGCCCCGTCCCAGCTCTGCGCCTTCACCCGCAGCAGCGACGAGCAGGAACACCCCAATATCGAGTATCACGTCCAGCCGCTGAGCCTGGAGGCCTTCGGCCAGCCCCTGCATGACTTCCCCGGGATCACGGCCAGCGTGTGCAACGTCAATCCCACCAGCCGTGGTTCGGTGCGGATCACCAGCCGTGACCCGCGCCAGGCCCCAGCCATCGCGCCCAACTACCTCAGCACCCCGGAGGACCGCAAGGTGGCGGCGCAATCCCTGCGGGTCACCCGCGAGATCGTCTCCCAGTCGGCCCTGGCGAAGTACCGGCCGGTGGAGATCAAGCCGGGGCCGGAGTATCAAAGCGACGAGGAGCTGGCCCGGCGGGCCGGGGATATCGGCACCACCATCTTCCATCCCGTGGGTACTACGAGCATGGGCCGGGAAGACGACCCCATGGCGGTGGTGGACCCGCACCTGCGGGTCCGCGGTGTGGAGGGCCTGCGCGTGGTGGACGCCGGCGTGATGCCCACCATCACCAGCGGCAATACCAACTCGCCGACGCTGATGATCGCCGAGAAGGCCGCCGCCTGGATCCTCGCGGAACGGGGCTGATCGCGCTCCCGCCCTTGCGGCGGTACAGCCCCGCGCCCTGTCGTCACTGAGATCCGCCGATGACAGCGGCTGACCCATACCGGCGCCCCCGCGAATTCGTGCCGGAGGACGCGCAGGGGTAAGGCGCGCGTTTAGCGTTGGGCGGCGCGGGTGGTTGCCCTGGCCTCGGCCTCCTCGCCGCGGGGGGCCTCGTCGTTGAGCGCCTCGGCGAGGCGCTGCAGGCTCTGTTCGGCGGCGTCGAGCTCGGCGGGGCTGAGCTCCTCCAGCCGTTCGGCGAGATGGGCCATATGGGAGGGGAAGATCTCCCCGAACAGCGCCTCGCCGTCCCCGGTGAGGCGGACATAGACGCAGCGGCGGTCCTCCTCGCAGGGGACGCGATCCACCAGGCCCTTCTGCTCGAGGCGGTCGACCACGCCGGTTAGGGTCGTCTTGTAGATCAATGTCCGCTGGCCGAGCTCGGAGAAGGTCATGCCCTCGGTGTTGCCGAGGGTGCAGATTACGTCGAACTGGGGTGCACTCAGGCCGGTGGTGCGGATATGCGCCCCGGAGTACTGCTCGAAGGCCTGGTAGGCCTCGGCGAGTGCGCGAATGACTCGGGCGAAGGGGATGTCGGTGCGGTGATAGCGACTCATAGTTCAAGGATATCGAGCTGCCGGCGTCGGGCAAAGCCCCGTGGTTGAAAACCGTTCGTCGGCACGCCACTTCGTTGGTGTTCACCCGGGAATCTGGAGACCGACCATGGCCGATTCAAGCAACCGCATCCTGTTCGTGCTTACCAACACCACGGAGCTCGGCGATACCGGGCGGCCCACCGGCGTGTTCCTGGCCGAGGCGGCCCATCCTTACCAGGTGGTCACCGAGGCGGGCTTTGTGGTGGACTTCGCCAGCCCCGCCGGCGGACCGGTGCAGTTCGATCCCATCAGCACGGAGAAGATGGACGAGGTCGCCCGGCGTTTCCACGATGACCCGGCCATCCGCGAGCGCCTCGCTCATACCCTCGCCGCTGGCAGTGTGAATCCCGACGACTACGCCGGGATCTTCTTCGTGGGGGGCCACGGCACCATGTGGGACTTCCCCGACAGTGAGGCCCTGCAGCGGCTCACCGCGCGGATCTACGAGAGCGGTGGCGCGGTGGGTGCGGTCTGCCACGGCCCGTCGGCGCTGGTGAACGTGCGCCTGTCCGATGGCCGCTATCTGGTGGCCGACCGTGACGTCGCGGGCTTCACCACCGAAGAGGAGCAGGCGGTGCGCCTCGACGCGGTGGTGCCCTTCCTCCTCGATGAGCGCCTACAGGAACGCGGCGGCCGTCACACCCGTTCCAGTGAACCCTTCGTGGCCCATGTGGTGCGCGACGGACGGTTGATCACCGGCCAGAACCCCCCGTCCTCGGCGGATGCGGCCCGCGCCCTGGTCGCCGCTATCCGTCAGGCGGAGAGTGGCTGAGGCGTCGTCACTACGGTGTAACCCGTAGCGGGCACACTCCATCGCGGTTGCCGCGGGAAAGGGAGTGTGGCCATGCGGATTCTGGTACACGCGGGTGGGTATCCGCTTACCCGGGAGAGCTTCCGTTACTGCCGTCGGCGGGTAAAGGCCTGGGTGAGCGAACGGGTCTGGCCGGGCCGCGTCTTGGTGGAGCCGGTCGCCGCGGGCTCGGAGGTCATCTGCCGGGTGCGTCTGGAGTGGCGGGGCGGCGGCCTGCTGCGGGCGGAGGCTAGGGCGGCCGCCCTGGAGCCCGCCTTGGAGGGCTGCCTCGGGGCGTTGCGGGAGTGGGCGCCGGCCGCCGGCCCGCCGCCGGCGTAATCACTCCGCGGCGGCGAGGGCCTCTAAGAAGGCCTCGCCGTATTTCTCCAGCTTATGCCGGCCCACACCGCTGACGTGACCCAGCTCCTCGAGGCTGGCCGGCATGCAGCGCAACATCTCCAGGAGCGTCGCGTCGTGGAAGACCACGTAGGGCGGCACTCCCTCCGCCTCGGCGATGCTGCGCCGGCAGTGGCGCAGGGCCTCCCAGCGCCCGCGCTCGGCGGGGGCGACGCGGATACTGCTGCCGCGGCTCCGGTCCGGCGTCGTTGGGCGGGTATCGGCACGCAGTACCAACCGCCGTTCGCCACGGAGTACGGCCCGGCAGGCCTCGGTGAGGCGGAGGCCGCCATGGCCCTCCGGGTCCGGCTGCACCAGCCCCTGGGCGAGGAGCTGACGGGTCAGCGACTGCCAGATGAGCCGCGGGTGGTCCCGCCCGATGCCGTAGACCGACAGTCGGTCGTGGCCGAGCTCCCGGAGGCGCGCGGCGCTACCGCCGGTGAGCACCTCGATGACGTGATTGGCGCCGAAGCGCTGACCGGTGCGGTAGATCGCGGAGAGCAGCTTCTGCGCCGCCTCCGTGGCGTCCCAGGTCCGCGGTGGTTCTAGACAGTTGTCGCAGTTGCCGCAGTCGCCGGGATGGTCCTCGCCGAACCAGCCCAGCAACGCCTGGCGCCGGCAGGTGGTCTGCTCGCAGAATCCGAGCAGGGCGTCCAGGCGCTGACGCTCCAGTTGCTTGTGGCGTGCGTTGGCCTCCGAGCCCTCGAGCATGGCGCGGAGGCGGTAGACGTCCCGGGTGCCGTAGAGCAGCACGGCCTCGGCGGGCAGGCCGTCGCGGCCGGCGCGGCCGGTCTCCTGGTAATAGGCCTCCAGGCTCTTGGGCAGGTCCATGTGGAAGACGAAGCGCACGTCCGGCTTGTCGATGCCCATGCCGAAGGCGATGGTGGCCACCATCACGACGCCGTCCTCACGGAGGAACCGATCCTGGTTGTGGGCACGCAGCGTCGCGGAGAGCCCGGCGTGGTAGGGCAGGGCGTTGATGCCCCGCTCCGCGAGCCACGCCGCTACGTCCTCGGTGGCACGGCGGCTCATGCAGTAGACGATGCCGGATTCGCCGGCGTGGCCGTCGCGGATGAGCTCCAGGATCTGGGCCCGGGGCCGTTCCTTGATGCGTACCCGGTAGCGGATGTTGGGCCGGTCGAAGCTGGCGATGAAGGTCTCGGCGTCCGCCGGCAGCAGGCGACGTTGGATCTCGGCGCGGGTGCGGGCGTCGGCGGTTGCGGTCAGCGCCACCAGGGGCACGCCGGGGAAGCCCTCGGCGAGGCGGCCGAGCTGGAGGTATTCGGGCCGGAAGTCATGGCCCCACTGGGAGATGCAGTGGGCCTCGTCGATGGCGAACAGCGCTACCTGCTCGGGTGACAGACGCTCCAGCAGGCCGCCACCGAGCAGACGCTCCGGGGCGGCGTAAAGGAGGTCCAGGGCACCGTCATCCAGCGCGGCGAGCACATCGCGGCGCTCCTCGGCGGGTAACCCGGAGTGCAGGCAGGCGGCGCGTATCCCATAGTGGCGCAGGGCCTCCACCTGATCCTGCATTAGCGCGATCAACGGCGAGACCACCACTGCGACACCGGCTCGCAGGAGGGCGGGGATCTGGTAGCACAGGGACTTGCCGCCGCCGGTGGGCATCAGCGCCAATGCCGAGCGCCCGGCGCTGACCGCGTCGATGATCTCCCGCTGGCGGCCGCGGAAGGCCTCGTAGCCGAAGGTCTCGCGGAGTACACGGAGGGCGGAGTCGTCGATGCTGGTGCTTTCCATTGCCTGCAAGCCTGGTCCCGGGGCGGGCGGCTAATCTATCGTATCCCGCCATCCCTGTCCGCCCTGGACGGGTCCGATATGGAGTGCTTATGAACCCCGACGAAGACCTCATCCGCGAGCTCATCGAATCCGCCCGTACCATTGCGGTGGTGGGGCTATCCCCCAAGCCGGAGCGCCCGAGTCACGACGTGGCCCGTTATATGCAGCGCCAGGGCTATCGCATCATCCCGGTCAACCCGGGACACGACGAGCTCCTCGGCGAGTGCTGCTATCCCTCCCTGCGCGAGGTGCCGGAGCCCGTGGACCTGGTGGATGTCTTCCGCCGGCCGGAGCAGGTGCCGGCGGTGGTGGAGGATGCCATCGCCGTCGGCGCCCCGGCGCTGTGGCTGCAACTCGGCGTGGTTCACGAGGCGGCGGCGCAGCGGGCCCGGGAGGCGGGCATGACGGTGGTCATGGATCGCTGCCTGAAAATCGAGCACGCCAGACTTTGCCAGCCCGTGTGAGCGGATGCCGCTAGGCAGGGGGCCATTGCAGGGGCGCCACGGGCCGGGGGGTTCGGGGGTGCGCTAGAGTACCGACTCCAGCGGTTCGGGGATGCGCAGGGGGGTCGGCAACAGGCTCTCCGGCTCCCGCGGCTCGGTGCGCGGCCGATCCGGCTCGGTGACCCGACGGAGCAGGTCGTAGTAGCGGCGTATATTGGCCACATAGCGTACTGGTTCCCAGCCCCGGGCATAGCCGTGGCGCACACGGCTATGCCACTGCTCGTCGGCGAGCAGCGGCAGGCTCTCGCGCACATCCGGCCACTGATTCGGATCGCCGCCGCGCATCTCGGTGATGCGTCGGGCGTCGTGGAGGTGACCCAGCCCGACGTTATAGGCGGCCAGGGCGAACCAGGTGTCATGGGGCGGCTCGATATCCTCGGGCAAGCGCTGGAGTAGGGATTCCAGGTACTCGGCGCCGCCGCGGATGCTCTGGGCGGGGTCGGTACGGTCGGCGATGTCCACGAAGTCCGCGGTGTTCTGGGTGAGCATCATGAGGCCACGCACGCCGGTGGGGGAGACCGCGTCCGGGTCCCAGTGGGATTCCTGGTAGGCGATGGCGGCGAGCAGCCGCCAGTCCGTGCCGTGGCGTTCGGCGGCGGTGTGGAAGGCATCCCGCAACGGCGGCAGCCGTTCGGTGATATGGCGGAGAAAGGTTCGGGTGCCGACATAGTCGAACTCCGCGAGGTGTCCGAAGTATTCGTCGCGGAGCAGGGCGAGCTCGCCGCTGGCGCGCAGGTCCTGCAGGTAGTCGTTGGCGGCGCCGCGCAGCGCCCGAGCACGGTCGCGCAGCATCCAACGGATATCCCGCGGCCCGCCCACGGCCATGCTGGCCTCCAGCTCCGGATAGAAGGGGCGGTTCAACGCCAGGTGCAGCTCGTCGCTTATGGCGTAGTCCGTGTGTCCCCGCCAGGCCCGGTAGAGCAGCTCCCGCGCCGTACCGGCCTCGCCGGTACGCACGCCAATGCCCGGATGGCCGGCCGCCAGCTCGCCAAGGCGCTCGGCAGAGAGGCTGAGCGCTACTGCCTCCACGGTATGACCGGTTAGGTCTTCGGCGCTCTGCGGTGCCGGTAGGTCCCGATGGTGGATGAGCCGGGGTTGCGTCTGGAGGTAGGGTTGCGTGAATAGGAAACGCGCCCGCCGCGCGCGGGTGGGGCTCAGGGTGGCGGCAACCAGGTCCACCTCGCCGTTTTCCAGCAGCGTGGTCGCCTCCTTCGGGCCGGTGACCCGGTGGATTCGCGCGGTCACGCCCTCGGCGGCGGCGAAGCCGGCGACCAGTTCATACTCGAAGCCCCGGGGCTCGGCACCCTCGGCGGGAAAGTAGGACGCCGGCCCCACGGTCATCGCCACATGGAGCACCCCCCGGTCGCGCATCGCCTGCAACTGCGACGGAGGCCGCAATCCCCCCAGGGCCGTGAGCAGCAGGAGCACTGCCAGCGTGGCGGCAATGCTCAGGTGGAGGGCGGTTCGGGACATGGGGATGGGGGTGTTCGCCGGACAGGCGGGTATTGTAGACTACGCCCCGCGTCGGCGGCACACGCCGGTGCCCCGGAGAGGTGGCTGAGTGGTCGAAAGCGCCGCACTCGAAATGCGGTGACCCTTTACGGGGTCCGGGGGTTCGAATCCCTCCCTCTCCGCCAGATTTTCTTTTATATCAAAGGGTTGCAGTCTTCTCTTCATCTTGGCTGCTAACCGTGCCGCCCGCCGTATGTCTCCGATTCGTGTCAGCCGGGTCCGCTGCCGCCGGATTCGGCGAGCAGGGCCGCGGCCTCGCTGCGCCCGTGCTTCCGGGCGTGAGCCAGCGCGGTGCGGCCGGCGTCGTCCTCGAGCGCGGGGTCGGCCCCGTGCTCCAGCAACACGCGCACCACACCGGTATGCCCCTCTCGGGCGGCCCACATCAGTGCCGTGCGGCCCTGCTCGTGCTCGCGGGCGTTCGCGTCGGCGCCACGCTCGAGGAGCAATGAGGAGACCCGGGGGCGGCCATTGACGGCGGCGGCGAGCAGGGCGGTGTAGCCGCTATCATCCCGGGCACGGAGGTCGGCGCCGGCGCCGAGGAGATAGGCGACCACATCGTGATGACCCATGGTGGCCGCCCGCATCATCGGCGTCCAGCCGCAGGCGTCACAGTCGTCGACCGCTAGTCCAAGGGTTACCAGCTCCTGGACCCGTTCCAGGTTTCCTGCCTCGGCGGCCCGCATCAGCGGTGACGGCCCGGATGGCGGCTCGTCGCGGGAGGAGAGGTGCATCAGCGCGAAGGCACCGGCGACGATGAGGACGGTGGCCAACAGCGCTCCCAGGGTCGCCGGGCCGGGCCGGCGCAGACCCCCCACGGCTCAGGGCGTTCCTGTCGCCGGTCGCCTTCGGGTTCGCGGGGTTGCGATCAAGGCGCTGACCTCCACCTGTTCCTGAGGATCGTTTAATCATACGGCGATGGCGCTGAGGGGACCAATACCAGCGGAGACGGCTATGAAAGAGGATGAGGCCAATACCTTGAAGGGACACTGGGAATCGGTATACGAGCAGCGGAGCCTGGAGGCGGTGAGCTGGTTCCAGGCCCGCCCGGAACGCTCCCTGCGGCTGATTCAGGACAGTGGCGTCCTTCCCACGGAACCGGTCATCGACGTCGGCGGTGGTGCCTCCCGGCTCGTGGATTGCCTGTTGGAGGCGGGATACGAGGCCGTGACGGTGCTGGATATTGCCGCGGGTGCCCTGGAGGCGGCGCGGCAACGCCTGGGTGCGCCTGCCGATGCGGTGCAGTGGCTGGAAGCGGATGTGACCACCGCTACCCTGCCGGAGAAGGCATGGGTCGTCTGGCATGATCGCGCGGTATTCCATTTCCTCACTGATGCCGCGGATCGTGCGGCCTATCTCGAGAATCTGGCACGGGGGCTGCGGCCGGGCGGGCGAGCCATTATCGCGACCTTCGCCGAGGAGGGGCCCGACCGGTGCAGCGGGCTGCCGGTGGTACGCTACAGCCCCGAGTCGCTGGAGCGCACGCTCGGCGCTGCATTCCGGTTGGAGCATCACGAGCTGGAGGATCACTACACGCCGGGCGGCGCGTTGCAGCGCTTTCTCTATTGCCGCTTCCGGGCGGCAGAGTAGGGGATCCACGCCGCGGGGTGCCGACGCTGAAACCACCGACGAGGAGCAGAATGGATAACGAGTCGAAGCCGCCCATTCTTGAACACAAGCATTACGATCAGCCTTCGGTGTTCCTGCCCGAGAGCATGTTGCGGGAGAGCCGGCGCCAGTTGGGGCGCAGCGATGATCCCGTGCCCGCGGTCTGCGTGCTCGACCCGGACGGCGACATCGTCCGCCGGGCCCGTGCCGAGGGGCACGCGGAGCGCCACCCCGGCTGGGCCTGCTACCACACGGAGCTGTGGGTGATGGAGGTCGAGGGCCTGCGCCTGGGTGTGGTGGCGTGTGCCGTTGGTGCTCCCTTCGCGGTGGTAGTCGCCGAGCAACTCTTCGTCTCCGGCTGCAGCCTGCTGATCAGCGTCACCTCCGCCGGCCAGATCAGCGCTGTGTGCGAGCCGCCATACTTCGTGTTGATCGAACGGGCCCTGCGTGATGAGGGGACGAGCTATCACTACCTGCCATCGGGGCGCTGGAGTGAAGCCCCGGAGGATGTCCTGTCCGTTCTCTCGAGGGGTCTGGACGATGCCCCCGTTCCCGTTGTCCGCGGGGCGAGCTGGACCACCGACGCCCCCTATCGGGAGACCGCCGAGGCGGTGGCCGTCATGCAGGAGGAAGGCATCCTCGCGGTGGAGATGGAGGCGGCGGCGCTGTATGCCTTCGCTCGCTCGCGCGAGCGACGTGTGGTCTGCCTCGCGCAGGTCACCAACCAGATGGGGCAGGACGAGGGGGATTTCGAGAAGGGCATCGATGATGGCACCCGCGATGCCCTTGCGGTCATAGGGGCGGTCGTGCGCGCCCTTGGCCGATAGGGCAAGGGCGCCCCTGCCGCGGAGGAAGGCCGCTGAATGTCCGGCATGTGGCCCCCTTCCTCGCAAGGCCGGCTGCCGCAGATGAGAGAATGACCGTTTTGAAACAAACAAGGGAGACGCGAATCCAGTGTCTGAAAACAAAGACCATTCCGCGCTGAAGGATATCCGCAAGATGGGCCGCGAGGAGCTGCGCGCCTACTACGACCAGTGGGCCGAGTCCTATGACAAAACCCTGCAGTCCTGGGACTACCAGGCACCGAAGCAGGCGGCGTCGATGCTGAGACCCCTTATCCCAGGCGAAGCCACGATGTTCGATGCGGGGTGTGGCACCGGCCTGAGTGGCCAGGCCTTGCGCGACGCGGGCTACAGCGGACGCATCGACGGCAGCGACCTCTCGCCCGAGTCCGTCGAGTTGGCCAGAAAGCGCGAAATCTACGACACCGTAGAGGTCATAGATCTGGATAGGCACCCATTGCCCGTGGCCAGCGATCTCTATGATGCGACCCTATCCATCGGGGTCCTGACATATATCCAGGATCTGACAGGCCTGCTGTCCGAGTTCTGCCGTGTTACGCGCCCGGGCGGTTACGTGCTCTTCACCCATCGTGACGATCTGGTGGCCGAGCAGGACTTCTTCACGCTGACCGAGGACCTGGTGGAAAAGGGCCTCTGGGAGAAAGTGGAGGTCACGGATCCCCAGCCCTATCTGCCGGGGCATCCGGACTACGCCGACGACATCGGCATCATCTATTTCCTTTTCCGGGTGCGCTGATTCAAGATCCGGTGGGCGACCAAGGTGCGGGGAGAGGGAATATGCGCTGGATCCTGGGGTTTGCTCTGGCGGCCCTGTTGACCTCCCCCGCTGGAGGAGCCGGGCCATCGTATTCCGTCACGGAGCTGGGCGGCATCGGCGGGCTGAGCCGTTCGGTGGTGGCGCGGGACGTCAATGACCACGGCCAGGTGGTGGGGGATATCCGTGCCCGTCTCGGGGATCGAGGCTTTCTCTGGGATCCGGACAATGGCTGGGTCGGCATCGGGGACGAACGAACCCCGACCAGCACCGCCCAGGGCCTGAATAATGCCGCGTCCGTGGTGGGCGGCAGCCGTTTCGGCCGGGCCTTCGATCCGGATCACGCCTTCCTGTGGACTCAGGCCGAGGGCATGAGCGGCCTCAGTGGTCTGCTGCCCCGGGAGTCCGGCTTCTCCCGGGCCCGGGATATCAACAATCACGGCATGGTGGTGGGCAGCTACTACGCCGAAGACGGCGAGCGGGCCTTCCGATGGTCCCCCAGCGAAGGGCTGGGCGGTCTGGGCGACGGTGTCGACGGCATGCCCGGCCGGGCCTTCGCCATCAACGATGCGGGGACGGTGGCCGGGACGGTACACGGTGACACCCGGTCCCGGGCCTTCGTGTGGACCGATACGGCGGGGGCGCGGTTTGCCCCGGACGGCGAGAGCGTGGCCTACGGTATCGGCCCCTCCGGGCGGGTGGTGGGGGCGATCATCGCGGATGGCCATCGGGAGGCAATGCGGTGGGATCCCAGCACCGGTGTCCGTGGCCTCGGGCAGCTCGTGGCCGGGGCGGGATTCTCCGAGGCCCGGGATATCAACGGCGACGGCGTGATCGTCGGCCGGGCCGTCGGTAGAGAGGGGATGACCGCCTTCGTGTGGACCGAGGCGAGGGGAATCCGCCCCCTGGAGGCCCTGGTGGAGCCGGTAGACGACGGGCAGGACCCACTGCGGCTGTTCTCGGCGGTGGCGATCAGCGAGGCCGGGCATATCGCGGCGTATGGGCGCTATGCCGGCGAGCGGGCCCTGCGCAGTTTCTTGCTTCAGCCCAGGGGCGCCGCCCGATCCCAGGACAGCAGCGGTGATGGTGCGGGGGCCCTACAGTAGCCCCCGCGGGATGGTTTCGTTCCAGATCCGGTTGAACACCCGCCGCCGGCCCTCCCAGGCGTCCAGGGTGGCGTGGACGTAGAAGTTCTCGGCATCGCAGCTGAGCAGGGTCCGGGTCTCGGTGCGGACCTGCCAGTCGCCACGCGCGAGGCTGCGGACCGTCACCACCTCCCCGTCCGGTGAGGTGAAATCGTGGCCGCGGGTGCGGTACCACTCCTCGGCGTGCTTTGTGAGCGTTAAATCGATGTCGCTGAGGTACTTCCGACCCTCGTCGGCGATGACGTGGAGGGTGGACTCCTCGCGCTTGAGGTCGTGATTGACGAACCAGTTGTCCTCGCCGCTGTCCAGGGTCACCAGATGCGGCGGTTCCGCCGCCTCGGCCTCATGGAAGTTCACGTCATGGGGCGCCACGTCGGGGGCGGGCTCATGCACGGGCAACAGTAGCCGGCTGCGGATGGCCCAAACGCTGAGGTGCACCGGCTCCGGCGGCGCCCAGGCCAGGGGCCAGTAGGAGGTGGACAGGGCCAGGCGCAGGCGGTGGCCGCGGGCGAAGCGGTGGGCGCAGCCGTTCAGTGATATCCGAACCCGGTAGCGGCGCCCGGGCTCCAGGGGCTCCGGATGGCTGTGGCTGTCCCGGTGGCAGAGGTTCAGCAGCCCGTAGGTCACCCGCGTGGCCTTGTCGTCCGGGGCGATGTCGGAGAGCCGCAGGGCTACCATGGCCACCGGCCGGTCGCTGGCGAGTTCCAGCTCCACCTCGGGGGCGCCGAGGATTTCCAGGGTCGACTCTATCGGTTGGGTGTCGAAGACCAGGGAGCCGCCATCCTCCTCGCGCTGGTCGTAGGGGTGGTCCGGGGCCGCGCCGTAGGAGCACCACTTGCCGCCGAAAAGGCCTACCCGCAGGGGTGACTGAATGGTCACCGGATCCCCCTCGTGGCAGCGCTCATCCATCTCCTCGTGGGGGGCGATCAGGGCCTTGGCCGGTGACAGCCGCCACGGGCGCCGGGTGACGTTGGGCGAGGGCCATTCGGCCTCTGCCACCCAGCGGCCGGGGCGGTGGTCGTAGCCGGGGCGCGGTTCCACGCCGGACTGCATCCATACCCGCAGGGCCGGCTCCCGGTCCGCGCCGGTGTCCTCGCCCTTGAGCCAGTGGTCCCACCAGCGCAGGCACTCCTGGAGGAAGCCGATCTCCGGGCCAGGGCGCCCCTCGTGGGGGTACATATGGCTCCACGGGCCGATCAGTCCCTTCACCGGGGCCCGCAGGTTCTCCACCAGTCGGAAGACCGGGTTCGAGTAGCCGTCCGCCCAGCCGCTGACGCTGAGCACCGGGACCTGGATCGCGCCGTAGTCCTCGCAGACCGAGGCGTGGCGCCAGTAGTCGTCCCGGTGGGGGTGGCGCATCCACTCCGCCACCCACAGGCCACTGCCCTCCAGGCGTTGATGCCACATCTCCCGCCAGCGATCGCCCACCACCGCCGGATCCGGGGGCATGCTGTTGTAGGCGAACATGGTGGCGGCCCAGGAGAGGTTGTCGTTGAGCAGGCAGCCGCCCATGTAGTGGACGTCGTCGGCGTAGCGGTCGTCACTGGCGCAGACGGCGATCACCGCCCCGAGCTGGGGCGGTCGGCGGGCGGCGAGTTGGAGGCCGTTGAAGCCGCCCCAGGAGATGCCGATCATGCCCACTCGACCGTCACACCAGGGTTGATCGGCGATCCAGGCGAGGATGTCCCCTCCGTCTATGAGCTCCTGCTCCAGGTATTCATCGCGGAGCACGCCATCGGAGTCGCCGCTGCCACGCATGTCCACCCGCAGGCAGGCGTAGCCGTGGGCGGCGAAGTAGCCGTGCATGCGCTCGTCGCGCTCGCGTTTGGCGTCACGCCGGCGATAGGGAATGTATTCCAGGATGGCCGGCACCGGGGCCCGTTCCGCACCCTCCGGCAGCCATAGCCGGGCGGCGAGCCGGGCGCCGTCGCCCATGGGGATCCAGAGCGTTTCGTGGCGCTGCACGCGGCAGGGCAGCTCCCGGGCGATTCTCATGCGACCATCTCCCCCTCGATCTTGAGGTGTAGTACCCCCCGAATGGCGTCCCGCTCCCGCGGCACGATGGTCGGACCGTCGGCGCCGATCCAGGCGGCGGCGAGCTCGAAGCGCTCCCTCATGCAGTATCCTCCCTGTGCCCGTCATCGAACAGATAGGGCACCGTGGGGTGACGCGCAAGTGTCCATCCGTGCCGTGGAACACGGTGACGACGGGCGTGTCGCAGCGGGTGTCGGCCCGTGCAGGCGAGGATTCAACCGGAACAGGGAGGAAGGGCGTGCCCCGTCGGTTATGGCTGGTCTTGGTATTCCTGGTAACGGTGCTCGGTCTGGCCGCGCTCTGGCAATACCTGGCGCTCAATGACTGGATCACCACCGCCATGATCCGGGAGTGGGTGATGCGGGTCGCGGCCCTGGGCGAATGGGAATGGATGCCGGTGGTGCTGATGGCGGCCTATGTGCTGGCCTCCCTGGTGGTGTTCCCGTTAAGCATCCTGGTGGCCGTTACCGGTTTGCTTTACGGCAGCGTCAGCGGCTCGCTCTACGCCCTGGTCGGGACCTTGCTCGCGGCGGCGGTCACCTATTGGCTGGGCCGGCTGATCGGCCGGGAGGCGGTGGTCCGCCACGGGGGCAGGCGGTTGAATACCCTCGCCCGGGCCCTGTCGGCGCGGGGGGTGCGGACGATGATCGTGGTCTCGCTGCTGCCGCTGGCGCCGTTCACCGTGACCAATCTGGTGGCCGGGGCCTTTCACCTGCGTTTTCGGGACTACATGCTGGGCACGCTGATCGGCATCCTCCCGGGATTGCTGGCGATGACGGTGCTGGGCAGTCAGCTCGCCACACTCCTGACTGCGGAGAGCCTGGATACCGTGGCCTGGGCCCTGGCGGGCATGATGGCAGTGGTGGTGGTGATCGGCGTGCTACGGATGCTCGCGGCGCGAAAGGAACGCAGGGCCACCCAAGCGGATGGCCCTGCGGGAGAGGAGGATTAGTCCCGAAGCACCATGAACAGGGCGCTGTCGCCCCGGCGGACCCGGAGTAGCAACTGGCTCTGCCCCTGGGCGATGCCCTCGAGGTCGGCGACCGAGCGTACCGGCCGGCGGTTCACCGAGGTGATTACATCACCCTCACGGAGCCCCCGCGCGGCCGGGGAGTCCGGGCTCACACCAGTGACCAGGACGCCTTCCACCTCGCCGTGGAGGGGGGAGCGCTCATCGAGCTCGGCGAGCTCCACACCGGCGAGGGGCCCCTCGGAGAGCCCGCCGGTGGCGGCGGTCTCTTCGCTGCGTTCACCCACGCGGGCCTCGATGGTGCGTTCCTCCCCGTCGCGGACGATGGTCAGCTCCACCGTGTCGCCGATTTGATGCAACCCGATGACCTTCGCGAGCTCGGCGGCCCCGTCGATGGCCTCGCCGTCCACAGCGGTGACCACGTCCCCCTCCTGGAGGCCGGCCTCCTCGGCGGCGGAATCGGGCTGGACCTGGGCGATCAGGGCACCCTGGCGATCGTCCATGCCCATGGCCTCGGCGATCTCCGGGGTGAGGTCCTGGACGCGCACGCCGAGCACCCCGCGGCGCACCTCGCCATGCTCGATGAGCTGGTCCATGATCTGTTTGGCCATGTTAACGGGTACGGCGAAGCCGATACCGATGTTCCCGCCGCTGCGCGACAGGATGGCCGTGTTGATACCCACCAGCTCACCACGAAGGTTCACGAGGGCGCCGCCGGAGTTGCCCGGGTTGATGGAGGCGTCGGTCTGGATGAAGTCCTGGATCCGGGCCCGGGCGGCCTGTCCGGAGAGACTGCGACCGAGGCCGCTGACGATGCCGCTGGTCACCGTGTGCTCAAGGCCGAAGGGATTGCCCACGGCCACCACGTAGTCCCCCGGCCGCAGGGTAGAGGAGTCCCCGATGGTGACCTGGGTGAGGTTATCCGCCTCGATCTGGATCACGGCGATGTCGGTCTCCGGGTCCGAGCCGATGACCTCTGCGGTGAACTGGCGGTTGTCGTTGGTGCCGACGGTGATCTCATCGGCCTTATCGATGACGTGGTGGTTGGTGAGGATGTAGCCCTCATCGGCGTCGACGATCACACCGGAGCCCAGGGAACGCACCTCGCGCTCGCGGCGCGGCATCATGTCCTCGTCGAAGAAGCGCTTGAAGAACGGGTGCTCCATGAGCGGGTTCTGCTGGGCCTCCACGGTGCCTCGGGTGGAGATGTTCACCACCGCCGGGGAGACCTCTTCGACCAGTGGTGCCAGCGAGGGCATCCCGTTGTCGTCGCCGGCGTCCGGCAGGGCGCTCAGCGCCGGTTGCGCGGTGGCGAAGGTGAGCCCGACTGCCAGGGTCGTTAGCAGCGTTTTCAGTGGTTTCATGGACAACCCTCTCGTGGTTGATGGAAAGATCGGTTCAGCATGTAGGCTGACTGGTGCACCCGGCGATTGGTTCCTGGAGGTGTCATCCCTGCCGATGCCCGCTACCATGCAGGGTGTTGCGGATCGATATAGGTTACTGACGAGGTATTGCATGGCTAACGATGCGAACGCGGCGCTCATCGCCCGTGATCTGGAGCACTTGGTCCATCCATTGCAGAGCCGCGCCGGGCATTCCGGTGGTCGCGTGTGGGTGCGTGGCGAGGGGCCGTGGCTGGAGGATGCCGACGGCAACCGGTTCTTCGATGGCCTCTCCGGGCTCTGGAACGTAAACGCCGGTCACGGCCGGAGGGAGCTGGTGGATGCTGCGGCCGCACAGATGGGTCAGCTGGCCTATGCCTCTGGCTACTCCGGCAGCACCAACGAGCGTGCCATCGAGCTCGCAGAGCGGCTGGCGGGCATCACCCCCGAGGGAATCAACCGCTTCTTCTTCACCTCCGGCGGCGGCGAGGCCAGTGACAGCAACTTCAAGATGGCCCGCTCCTACTGGAAGCTCAAGGGTCATCCGGGCAAGACCAAGGTGATCGCGCGCCAATGGGGGTATCACGGGGTGACCCTGGCGGCCATGTCCGCCACCGGCATGGCGCCGTACTGGCCACTGTTCGAGCCCCGAGTGCCGGGGTTCGTCCACATCCCCTCACCGTACCCCTATCGCTACGAGGCCCCGGCGGGGGGCTCCCCCGGCATCGCCGCGGCCAATGAGCTGGAGGAGGCCATCCTGCGCGAGGGGCCGGAGACGGTGGCCATGTTCATCGCCGAGCCGGTGCAGGGCGCTGGCGGCGTGATCGTGCCGCCGGATGACTACTTCCCGCGGATCCGCGAGATCTGCGACAAGTACGACGTCCTGCTGGTCGCCGACGAGGTGATCACCGGATTCGGTCGTACCGGGCGGATGTTCGGCCTGGAGCATTGGGGGGTGAAGCCCGATCTGATCCAGTTCGCTAAGGCCATCACCTCGGGGTATTTCCCACTGGGCGGTATCGGCATCAGCGACGAGATTGCCGCGACCCTCGATCAGGCGGAAACGCCCTGGATGCATGCGTATACCTACAGCGGCCACCCCGTCGGCTGTGCCGTGGCCCTGGCGATGCTGGATGTCATTGAGACGGAGGATTTCCCCGGCCAGGCGGCGCGCAAGGGCCAGCGCCTGCTCGAGGGCCTGCGCGAGGCAGTGGGCGGTCATCCCAATGTCGGCGACGTCCGCGGCCTGGGTATGATGGCGGCGGTGGAGATGGTCCGTGACCGGGCCACCAAGGCGGAGTTCGACGCCTCGGAGAAGGTCGGCCCGCAGGTGCTCAAGGCGCTGATGGAGCGCGGCGTGTTCACCCGCGTGCGTGGCGACGTCCTCTGCCTCGCACCGCCCATCATCACCGAGGACGCCGACATCGACCGCCTGGTGGCGAACGTCCGCGAGGCCGTCACCGAGGTGCTGGGAACCGGCTGAGGGGTTGCAAAGGACGGCCGGCGCCCTTACCTCCGGGGATTGTCCGAAGCAGAACGAAACCCGGGAGGTCCCATGGCGGAACCGGTTCTCCTGATTACTGGCGCATCCAGCGGCATCGGCGCCGAGACGGCGCGGCAAGCCGTCGCGGATGGCTACCGTCTGGTACTGGCCGCGCGTCGACGTGAGCGCCTGGAGGCACTCGCCGAGGAGCTCGGCGGGCCGGAGCGGGTGCACACGGTGCGCTGTGACGTCACCGACGAGTCCGATCAGCAGGCCATGGTTGCCGCGGCCATGGAGCGGTTCGGGCGCATCGACGCGGTCTTCGCCAACGCCGGGATGAAGGGCAGCCCCGGAGGCTTCAGCGGCGCTGACACCAGTGTCTGGCGGGAGATGATCCTCACCAATGTCTACGGCGTGGGGCTGACCCTGCGACATACCCTCGCCGCGCTGCGCGAAAGCCGGGGCCACTTGCTCATCACCGGCTCGGCGGCCGGTCGGGCGACCATCCCCGGTTCCATGTACAGCGCCAGCAAGTGGGCGGTGAGCGCCATCGGCTACGGGGTGCGCGAGGAGCTCCGGGGCAGCGGCGTCCGGGTGACCCTCATCGAGCCCGGCATGGTGGACACGGAGTTCTTCGACGAGCCCCCGGAGCAGGCCCTTGCGTCGACGGACGTGGCCGGCGCGGTGGTCTACGCCCTGCGCCAGCCCCGGCATGTGGATGTCAACGAGATCCTGGTGCGGCCCACGCCGCCGGAGGAGCGCGACTGATGAGTGACTCCACACGCAAGGCCCTGGCGGAGGTCCCGCTGTCGGTGCTGGACCTGGCAACGGTGCCCCAGGGGTCGGCTCCGGCCGAGGCCTTCCGGCGCAGCGCGGCCGTGGCCCGCCGGGTGGAGGGATTGGGCTTCCAGCGCTTCTGGATCGCCGAGCACCACAACCTAGACGGCATCGCCAGCGCGGCCACCGCGGTGCTCATCGGCCACGTGGCCGGTAACACCGAGCGGATCCGGGTGGGCGCCGGTGGCATCATGCTGCCCAACCATGCGCCGCTGGCGGTGGCCGAGCAGTTCGGTACCCTGGAGGCCCTGTATCCCGGGCGCATCGATCTTGGGCTGGGGCGCGCACCGGGTACGGACGGCGAAACCGCCCGGGCCCTGCGGGCACGCTTTGGTCCCCATGAGCCGGAGTTCGACGCGCTCCTCGAAGAGCTTCGATACTACCTGGCGCCGGCGGAGCCGGGCCAGCGGGTGCGGGCGGTGCCGGGGGCGGGTAGCGAGGTGCCCCTGTGGTTGCTGGGCTCGGGGCATTACAGTGCCCAGCTCGCCGCCCATCTGGGGCTGCCCTTCGCCTTCGCCAGCCATTTCGCGCCGCAGAACCTGCACGATGCGCTGGCCCTGTACCGGCATCACTTCCGGCCCTCGAGGTGGCTGGAGCGGCCGTATGCGATGGTGGGCGTGAATGTCGTCGCCGCGGATAGCCAGGAACGTGCCGAGTACCTGGCCACCTCGCTGCAGCAGCGTTTCCTGCGGATGATCCGTAATCGCCGCGGACCACTGGACCCGCCGGTGGAGTCCATGGACGTGCTCTGGGACCGCCGAGAGGCGGCGATGGTCCGTGCCCAGCTAAGCGCCTCGGCCATCGGCGATGGGGAGACGGTGCGTGATCGCCTGCAGGCGCTGATCGACGAGACCGGTGCCGACGAGCTCATCGTGAACTGCGATACTTTTGCCCTGGAGGACCGGCTCCGCGCCTTCGAGGTCCTCGCCGATGCGTGGCGGGGCGAGGTGGGGGAACCCGCTGCGGACGGCGTCGGGGGTTGACGCCTGGCCGGAACCGGGCGCAGAATACGCGCCTCACGACATAGCGCCTGTAGCTCAACTGGATAGAGCACCTGACTACGGATCAGGAGGTTGGGGGTTCGAATCCTCCCGGGCGCGCCAGATGACGGGGCTTCCAGCGATGGGAGCCCCTTCTTTTCGCCTCCTCGACTCGCATGGCCCATCCCGCGCAATCCGTCCGGGTTGCTTGCTTCGTCTCTGCGGCCCATAGTTTGGCGTAACGGTAACGCCCGCGCTGAGCGGCCATCCCCATCGAGGCGCTTCATGGCCCGAAAGACCGTATTCGTGATCGGGGCCGATGAGCCGAACCTGGAACGTTTGCGGCGGCTGCCGCAGGGCGCGGGATGTGATTTTGTCTCGGCGCTGGATCTGCACGAGATCCGTGGGGTGGAGACCTTTGACGTTGCCACCCTCACGGAGCGGGTCGCGCGCCGGATCACGGAGTACGAAGGTTCGGTGGACGGTGTCGTCGCCTTCTTCGACTTTCCTGCCTCCACCATCTTGCCGGTCATCGCGGCACGCAACGGGCTGCCCGGGCCCAGTCTGGAGAGTGTGCTCAAGTGCGAGCACAAGTACTGGAGTCGTCTGGAGCAACGGGAGGTTGCCGCCGATCACGTCCCGCCGTTTCGGGCCTTCGATCCCTGCGCCGAGACGGAGTCGCGGGATATGCCGCTGCCGCCGCCGTTTTGGATTAAGCCGGTAAAGTCCTTCCGCTCGCACCTCGGTTTTCTGATCAATGATCAACGAGAGTTCCGTTTCTGCAGTGAGCGCATCTGTAGGGAAATCGACTACGTGGTGGCACCGTTCCGGGAGATGATGCGCGCCCACGCAATGCCGGGTGAGATCGTCGATATGCGGGAGACGTGTCTGGCGGAGAACCTGATCGGCGGCGCCCAGTGCACGCTCGAGGGGTATGTATTCCAGGGGGAAGTGGTCGCCTACGGGATCGTCGATTCGGTGCGCTCGAACAACCGCTCGTCTTTCAGTCGTTACCAGTACCCCTCGGCGTTGCCGCAAACGGTGCAGCACCGGATGGCGGATGTGGCCCGGCGGGTCATTCAGCGGATCGGCCTCAACAACGCGTGTTTTGATGTCGAGTTCTTCTGGGATCAGGCCACGGACAAGATCTGGCTGCTGGAGATCAACCCGCGCCTCTCCCAGTCCCATGGGGAGATATTCGAGCTGGTCCACGGCGTGCCCCATCTGGCCCACATGGTGGATATCGCCCTCGGCCGCCGGCCACAGCCGTTGCCGGCGCAGGGAGCGTATCGGCTGGCCGCGAACTGCCACCTACGGGCGTTCGAGGACAGCCGGGTGCAGCGTGTGCCGGGTGCAGATGAGCTACATCGCATCAGCGAGGATATCCCCGGTGTGACGGTTGAGCTTCACGTCACGGAGGGGCAGACCCTGTCGGAGCTCCCCGATCAGGACAGCTACAGCTTCGAGATCGCCAACATCACCGTTGGCGCTGGCGATGAACAGGAGCTTCTGGAGAAGTATCAGCGGGCGGTGGAGCAGATGGGTCTGGAGCTTCAGCCCTTGCGCACCAATGCCCTGGTGGCCGACGGCACCCCGGGCTCGGTACCCGCCGCATCGTTGCACGGGGATGATTGCAACCGGTAAGCGGAGCGGGCGGGTCGTTCCGCAGGCACCTAGGGTACGATAGTGGCCGTCCTGGGCGGGATTGGTGACCTTGATTCCGTTCCTGAGCTACCTTTACCGGTAAGTCGGCGATCCGCTCTCCGCCTGGGATAGGGAAAACCGATGGCCTACCAATCGGTGCTCCCACCGCAACACGGAGATGCAGTCATCGACATCACGGTCGTTTTGGGTGATCCGGATCTGCCCTACAGCTACAACCCGAGCAATCGCTTCGAGCCCCAGGATCATCTCGCCGTGCGGCGGCTGAAGGAGGCACTGTCCACGCTCGGCGAGCACCGTTTCCGGTTTCTCGAAGATCACTCCCGCCTCTGGGAGAGCCTTGATGAGGGGCATCCGGCGCTGGTGCTCAATTTCTGCAACACCGGCTATCGCAATAAGCCCAGCCATCAGCACCATATCGCTTCCATGCTGGAGATGCTCGAGCTGCCCTATGCCGGTGCCGCGCCGGAGACCATGGTGCTGTGCCATCACAAGTTCCTGGTGAGTACCCTGGCCGCCGACCTGGGCGTTCCGGTACCGCGACAGATGCTGGTGGACAGCGGGGATGCGGATGGCCCCTTGCCGGAGGACTACCCGGTCTTCATCAAGGCGAACGGCGGCGATGGCAGCATCGGGATCGGGCCGAACTCCGTGGTCCACGGTCCGGAGGAAACCAGGCGCTGTCTGAGCGAGTTGCACGCGTTGCTGCCCGGCCAGTTCGCGTTGATCCAGGACTACCTGCCGGGCCCGGAATACAGCATCGGGGTATTCGGTAACGCACAGGCGGGGTTCACCGCGCTACCTCCTTTGCAGATCGATTTCTCGGCCCTCGCGAGCGACCTACCCCCGATCATGACCTACGACTCCAAGGTGAATCCGGACTCGCCGTACTGGCAGAAGGTCCGCTTTCAGCCAACCGAATCCGAGGATGCGCGGCGGCGAATGACCGATGCTGCTACCCGCCTGTTCGAGCGGCTGGGGTGTCGCGATTATGCGCGTATGGACTTCCGTGCGGACGCGGCCGGCGTGCCGCGGCTCATCGACGTCAACGCCCATCCCATGTGGGGCGAGGGGGGGATGCTGGCCACCATGACGGGCTACCAGGGCCGCAGTTATCCGCAGATGCTCGAATCCATCATCGAGGCGGCCCGCGCCCGATCCGGGCTCACGCGGTAGCCGACCGCGGCGCGTGCAACGTGGATCGCTGGCGGCACGCCTCGGCAAAGGCTTCAAAGAGCTTCCTGGAGTAGGGGTCCTCCGCGGCCCGCCACTCGGGATGCCACTGCACGCTAACTGCGAACGCGGGTGCGTCGGCGACGCGTGCGCCCTCGATCAACCCGTCCTCGGCCCAGGCCTCTGCGACCAGCCGGGGAGCGAGCCGATCGATCCCCTGCCAATGTAGCGAATTGACGGACAACCGCTCACAGCCGAAGAGGCTCGCAAGGAAACCACCCGGCGCCAGGTGGACGGTGTGGGCCGCTCCGTATCGCTCCTCCTCCGGCAGGGAGGTATCCTCACGATGGTCGGTTTTATCGGGGAGCTCGTGGACGAATTGATGCAGGCTGCCGCCCAGTGCCACGTTGAGCTCTTGATGACCCCGGCAGATCGCGAGCACAGGCACGCCGAGCGCCACCGCCGCCCGCAACAGGGGTAGCGTCGTCGCGTCCCGGTAGGGATCCAGTCCTTCCGGCACCTGCCGGCTCGACTCGCCCTCGTAGTGCACGGGCTCCACCCCGGTGGGGCTGCCCGTGGCGACGATACCGTCGAGCCTGGCAAGCAGGGCGTGGATGTCGAGCTCGCCACCGAGCGCGGGGATGGTGACCGGCACGCAGTCCGCCGCCTGCGCCACGGCCTCGACGTACTTGTGGGCCACGCAGTGACTGCCGACGCCGGCGACGGTCTTGTAGCAAGCGGTGACACCGACAACGGGACGCATGGCCGAGCCTCCTGACTATCCCTTAATCTACACTGAGTATACGCCGGTGCCGCCGAGATCCGCGCCTGCAGAATTACGGGCGGATCGCAATCCGGCGAACCGTGTCGTCGACGAAGTCCGCGTACTGCGCGAAGTTGGCCTCGAACATGCTTGCCAACTCCCGTGCCTTGGCATCGTAGGCGGTGCCGTCCTGCCAGGCATTGCGCGGGATGAGCACGTCGTCGGGGACGCCATTGCAGGTGAGCGGCACCTGTAGGCCGAAAAACGGGTCGGGGATGAATTCTCCCTGGTCCAGGCTGCCGTCCAGGATGGCGTGAATCATGGCGCGGGTATGCTTGATGGGCATGCGCTCGCCGGTGCCGTAAGGGCCGCCCGACCAGCCGGTATTGACGAGCCAGCAACTGGCGGCGTGTTGGTTCATCTGCTCGCGCAACAGGTTGGCATACACCGTGGGGTGGCGTGGCATGAACGGCGCGCCGAAGCAGGTGGAGAAGGTCGCTTGCGGCTCTTTGACGCCCCTTTCGGTGCCGGCCACGCGGGCGGTGTAACCCGATAAGAAATGGTACATCGCCTGTTCGGGGGTGAGCCTTGCCACCGGAGGCAGCACGCCGAACGCGTCGCAAGTGAGCATAATGATGTTGTTGGGATGGGGCGCGGTGCCGCTCTCCGAGGCGTTGGGAATGAAATCCAGCGGATACGACGCCCGGGTGTTCTCGGTCAGCGAGCCATCGTCGAGATCCACGGCGCGGCTGTCCATGTCCATCATGACGTTCTCCATGATGGTGCCGAACCGCTGGGTGGTGGCGTAGATCTCCGGCTCGGCCTCGGCGGAGAGCTTGATGACCTTGGCGTAGCAGCCGCCCTCGAAATTGAACAGCCCGTTGGCGCCCCAGCCGTGCTCGTCATCGCCGACCAGGGTGCGCCGGGCATCCGCCGACAGGGTCGTCTTGCCGGTGCCGGACAGGCCGAAGAACACCGCGCTATCGCCCGCGGGGCCGACATTCACCGAGCAGTGCATCGGCAGGACATCATGGCCGGGGAGCACGTAGTTGAGCACCGAGAAGATCGATTTCTTGATCTCGCCGGCGTAGGAGGTGCCGCCGATCAGCACCAGCTTCTTCTTGAAGCTGATCAGTATGCACACCTCCGAGTTGGTGCCTTCGCGCTCGGGGTCGGCGTGAAACCGTGGGGCATGGATTACGGTAAAGCCGGGCTGGAAGTCGCGTAGCTCTTGGGGGTTGGGCTGAATGAACATGTTGCGGGCGAATAGGCTGTGCCAGGCGTTCTCCGTGATCACCCGTACCGGCAGGCGCAGCTCCCGATCGGCGCCGGCGTGGCAATCCTGGACGTAGACCTCGCGCTCTTGCAGGTGGTTGAGCAGCCGCTGGTGCACGGCATCGAACTGTGCCTCAGCGATCGGCCTGTTGACATCGCCCCAGGCAACGGTGTCGTGAGAGAGCTCGTCATCGACGATGAACTTGTCGTTCGGGGACCGGCCGGTGTGGTGGCCGGTGCGCGCAATCAGTGCACCATCTGCGCAGAGGTGGGCTTCGTGGCGGCGAATCGCCTCTTCGACCAAATGCGGCGCGGCGTAATTCCAGCGCACCATGTCGAGGTTCTTGAAACCCTGTTCCTCGAGGCCGTAACGACTGATAACGGGTCCGACTTGTTCCACAATAAAGCTCCCTCAACGATCCATCGATTACCGGCCGGTGTCTGATCGTGGCCATTCTCGCCACCGCGACCGCCGGGTCGTACATACCGAGCCGATGCGGCGATCCGCTCCGACGTGGACGCCCGCACGGGTCTTGCGAAGCGCGACGGTGAGGCGGCGGGGGCATAGGTGCCCCGGCAAGGGCGCCGATTCCGGCGCCAGGCCGTCCAGCGGTCCGAATCTCAGATTCGTTATTATGACTTTGGAGTCTGGCGAGCCCAGGCGTAGGGGTCAAGCGGCAGGAGGCCTGCGCTCGACGGCAGTAGCGAGAAGGTCAACGTTGGACGCCATCGACGGGCACCGCATTGCCCTTAAGGGCCCGTCACCACCCCGATCGGTGGGGGTTCGCATCCGTGAACGTGGCCTTTCTCAACGGCCGACGCCGTGATAGCGCCGGGCGAGCTCGGCGCGGCTGCGTACCGCTAGCTTGCGATAGGCGCGACGGCGAAGGGTATCGGCGGTAGCCGGGCTCATGGTGGCCTCAGCCGCCGCGCTCTTCAGGGTGTGGCCCTGCAGCAGCAGACGGCAGAGCTCGTGTTCCCGGGGAGAGAGGACGGCAAGATGGGTTTCGTCCCTCGCCGCCCGGCCCCGTTCGTCGCGCAGGCTATGGTGACGGCGTATCAGGCTGGCTAGCAGCGGGGCCAGGGTGGACACTCGCGCCACCTCCGAGTCCGTGAAAACCCCGGCCTCGCGACCGCGATAGAGGTTGACGTAGTAGCCCACCCCATCGCCGGCGAAGCGTACGGATAGCTTGTCCACCAAGGCCGGGCGGGCGAAGAATGCCTCCCTGTACGCCGCGGGCATCGCCTCGGCGGGCATGGGTTCCGGGCGCGCGGTGGCGGCGTCGCCGGCGAGCAGGGCCTGAACGCGCGGATAGTTCGGGTCGTTGCGGAATTGGCCGCGGACGTAGCGGTCGGCCAAGTGTCGCGCCGTCTCCGGTAGGCGTGGATTGGCGTAGAGCAGGCAGTCCATGCGCTCGCCGTCGCGGTAGGCGAAGACCATGCACTGCTCGATGCCCAGCTCCTTCTGCAGGAGGGTGAACAGCTGCTCGTCGAAGGCGGGCCGGCCTAGCACGTCGACGCAGGCGCCGGCCTGATCGAGAACGGGGTTGTCCAAGTCAGTGTCATGCATTTTACGGGACAGCCAGCACGGCGAGGATGCCCTTAGGATATCAGCGGAACACCACACCCAGGGGAGGAGCGCCATGCGACCGGTCGGACGTGGCGATTACGAGTCGCTGTATTTCGATTATCCTACCTACCCGTTCGTGCGCCCGCCGGAGCTCGACGGCGAGCGCCCACGCCACGCAGTGGCCATCGTTGGTGCCGGGCCGGTGGGGGTGACTGCGGCGCTGGAGCTCGCCCGCCAGGGCATTCCCAGCGTCGTCCTCGACGACAAGGACACCGTCAACGACGGTTCCCGGGCCATCTGTATCTCCCGGCACAGCCTCGAGATCCTCCAGCAGTTGGGGGTTTCCGAGCGCTTCACCGAAAAGGCCCTGGGTTGGCGCTATGGGCGGACGTATTTCGGCGATCAGCAGATCTTCCGCCTGGAGATGCCTCATAGTGAGCACGAGCGCTTCCTGCCCATGTACAACCTCCAGCAGCAGTATATCGAGCGCTTCCTCATCGAGCGCGCGCAGGAGACGGGGCGGGTGGAGATGCGTTGGCAGAGCCGGGTCACCGACGTGGAGGGCCGGGACGATGGGGTGGCCCTGGATGTCGACACCCCCCAAGGACCGTACCGCCTGGAAGCCGGCTACCTGCTCGCCGCGGACGGTGCCCGCAGCGTGGTGCGTCGCGCCTTGGGCCTGAGTCTCCACGGTGAGGCCTATGAGGGGCGCTACGTGATCGCCGACGTGCAGATGGACTCCGACTTCCCCACCGAGCGCCGTGCGTTCTTCAGCCCACCGGCGCTGCCGGATTCCACCGTGCTGGTGCACAAACAGCCGGACAGCATCTGGCGCATCGACTACCAGCTCCGACCCGGCGAGGACCCGGACGAGGCCGTGCGTGAGGACAATATCCGCGCCCGCGTCGGGGCGATCATCGACATGCTCGGGGAGGCCAGCGATTGGGAGCTGGAGTGGTGGAGCCTGTACAAGGCCTACACCCTGGCCCTGGACGATTACCGCCACGGCCGGGTGCTGTTCCTCGGCGACGCGGCCCATCTGGTGCCCATCTTCGGGGTGCGGGGGCTGAACAACGGCTTCGCCGACGCCATGGACGCCGGTTGGAAGCTGGCCTGGGTGCTCCACGGCTGGGCGGGGGACGCCCTGCTGGACAGCTACACCCCCGAGCGCCGCGGCGCGACCCTGGACGTGTTCCGCAACGCCGGCAAGAGCACCCGTTTCATGACCCCGCCGAGCCGGGGCTACCGATTGATGCGGGATGCCGCGCTGTCGTTGTCCCTGCGTTGCGACTACGCCAGCGGCTTCGCCAACCCGCGCCAGGTCACGCCCTACACCTACGCGGAGAGCCCGCTGACCACCCGTCAGTCGGACGACGACGAGTTCGCCGCCGGGCCCATCCCCGGGGCGCCGCTGTTCAACCGCCGCCTCGGCGAGGGGGATTACCTGCTCGATCACCTGGGGACGGGCTTCAACGGCCTGTATTTCACCGGCGACGGCTCCGTCCCGGAGGCCCATCGTGAGGCCCTGGCGGGGCTGGCAGCGGGGCCCATGCCGGTGCATTGCCTGGTCATCGCCGCTGCGCCGGTGGCCGGCGAGCCGCCGGGGACGGTCCTCGACGACCCCGACGGCGTGGTGCGGGACGCCTACGGCGCCACCGACGGGAGTTTCTACTTGGTGCGGCCGGACCGGCATGTGGCCTCGCGTTGGCGCCGGCTGGATTCCGCCGCTCTGCGCGAGGCCCTGGATACGGCCGGAGGGGGAGGACAGTGATGGCACAGCAGGAGACGGGGGCGTTGCCCTTTGACGAGCTGGAGACCGCCTACGAGCGGATCGCCGAGACCATTGATGCCCTGCCCGAGGAGCGGGAGCGGCTGTTCCTCGCCAAGCTCGCCCTGGCCCTGGCTCACCGGGTGGGCGACGGCGAGGCGGTGCGGGCAGCGATCAGCGAGGCCGCCCGCGACCTGGGGGCCTGAGGGGCCGGCTCAGCCGGTCCCCGTGCCTGCGGTGTCCTGTTCCTCGGTGGGCTCCAGGCGCACCGCCGAGTACTTGAAGGCGGGGATCTTGCCGTAGGGGTCCAGGGCGGCGCCGGTCAACGTGTTCACCCCGGCCTCGCGGAAGTGCATGGGGATGAACACTGAACCCGGCGCCACTCGGTCGGCGACTCGGACGCGGAGCATGATGGACCCCCGGCGCGAGATGACCCGGGCATAGCCGCCGTCGGTGAGCCCCCAGGCGCCGGCGTCGTCCGGGTGGACCTCCACGAAGGCCTCCGGGGCGATCTCGTCCAGGGCCTTGGAGCGCCGGGTCATCACCCCGGTGTGCCAGTGCTCGAGCAACCGCCCGGAGTTGAGCACCACCGGATACTCGTCACTGACCCGGTCCACCGGGTCGCTGACCTCCGCCGGCACGAACCGGGCCCGGCCCCGCGGGAAGGTCTCGGCGAACATCACCCGCGTGCCCTCGCCGGCCGGGTCCGGGCAGGGGTACCACCGGCCGTAGTCGCCGAGCACCTGGTAGGAGAGGTTGGTGTAGGAGGGCGAGCAGGCGACGATCTCGTCGAAGATCTCCGCCGGGGAATCGTAGCCCATGGGATAGCCCATGCGGGTGGCGATCTCGCAGACGATCTCCCAGTCCTGGCGCGCCCCGCCGGGCAGGGAGCGCGCGGCGCGGCCGATCTGCACCCGCCGGTCGGTGTTGGTGTAGGTGCCGGTCTTCTCCATGAACGAGCTCGCCGGCAGGATCACATCGGCGAACTCCGCCGTCTCGGTGAGGAAGATGTCCTGCACCGCGAGGAACTCCAGTCGCGACAGCGCCTCCCGGACCTTGTCCGTGTCCGGGTCGGAGAGGAAGGGGTTTTCCCCCATGCAGTACATGCCCTTGATCTCGCCCTCCAGGGCGGCGTGGGTGATCTCCACCACGGTGAGCCCGGGCTTGCGCGACAGCGGCACGCCCCAGAGGCGCTCGAAGCGCGCCGCCGCCTGCTCATCACCCACCGGCTTGTAGTCCGGGTAGAACATGGGGATGAGGCCCACGTCGGAGGCGCCCTGGACGTTGTTCTGCCCGCGCAGGGGATGCAAACCGGTGCCGGTGCGGCCGACGTTACCGGTGAGCAGGGCCAGGGCGATGAGGCAGCGGGAGTTGTCCGTGCCGAAGGTGTGCTGGGAGATGCCCATGCCCCAGAAGATCATGGCGGCGTCGGCGCCGCCGAAGCTGCGGGCGAAGCGCACGATCTCCTCGGCGGGGACCCCGGTGTAGCGCGCCGCCACCTCCGGGGGGTAATGGGCGACGGTCTCGCGCAGGGCATCGAAGCCCTCGGTGCGCTGATCGATGTAGTCCCGGTCGACCAGGCCCTCCTCGATGAGGACGTGCATCATGCCGTTGAACAGCGCCACGTCGCTGCCGGGCTTGATCTGGAGGTACTGCTCGGCATAGTCGGCGATGTCCGGGCGGCGGACGTTGGCCACCAGTAAGCGGGTGCCGTTGGTGGCGGCCTCCTTCATGAAGGTCGCCGCCACCGGATGATTGGCCGTGGGATTGCAGCCAACGATCAGCGCCGCCGATGCATTCTCGATGTCGCGGACGACGTTGGTCACCGCCCCGGAGCCGATCCCCTCGATCAGCGCGGCGACACTCGAGGCATGGCACAGGCGGGTGCAGTGATCCACGTTGTTGGTGCCGAACACCGCCCGCACCAGCTTCTGCACCAGGTAGGCCTCCTCGTTGGAGCCCTTGGCGGAGCCGAAGCCGCAGAGCGCATCGCCGCCGTGGCGATCACGGATGGCGCCGAGCCCCTCGGCCACCCGCTCCAGGGCCTCCTCCCAGCTCGCCTCCCGGAAGTGGGGCAGGACCTCGTCGTAGTCGACGATGCCGCCGGGCTTGCGTGGGCCGCTGCTGCCGGCGCGGGAGAAGCCGGACAGCGGCCCCTTGGGGTAGCTCCCCTCGCGGCGGATCAGTGGGCGGGTGAGCCGCTGGGGGTGCATGGCGTAGTCGAAGCCGTATCGGCCCTTTACGCAAAGCCGACCGTCATTGGCGGAACCGGGCCGGCCCCGGGTGTAGAGGATGCCCTCATCGGCCTGGTCGACCAAGTAGGTCAGCGCGCAGCCGACCCCGCAGTAGGGGCAGATGGAGTCCACCTCGCGTACCGGTGTCGGGGTGCGGCCCCCGTCGGTGTCCCTGGCTGGTAGTGTCTTCATGATTCCGCGGCCTCCGTCACCCGCAGACCGGCCACGGCCTTGTTGGTCAGCGCCCCGGTGGGGCAGACGGCCATGCACTCGCCGCAGGAGACGCAAGTGCTCGCGCCCATGGGCGCGTCCAGGTCGAAGGCGATGCGGGTGGCGTAGCCCTTGCCGGTGCGGGTGATGACGTCGTTGTGCTGGAGCTCGTCGCAGGCGCGCACGCAGCGGTCGCAGAGGATGCAGGCCTGGTGGTCGACGGCGATCACCGGCGAGGAGTCGTCGCCGCCCCGCGGATGGCCCGCGCCCCCGTCCGGGAAGGGGACCTCCCGGATGCCGAGTGCCCGGGCCAGGGCGAGGAGCTCGTCGTCGCCGGTGCTCGCCTCCCGGGCGCTCTCGTCGGGCTGCTCGCAGAGCAGCAGCTCGGTGAGCGTGCGCCGATGCTCGATCACCTCCGGCGTGGCGGTCTGCACGGTCATGTCGTCCTCGCATTCGCGTACGCAGGACGCGGCCAGGGTTCGGGCGCCGGTGTCCACCACGCACATCCGGCATACGCCCACCGGGCGCATTCGGGTGCTGTGGCAGAGCACGGGGATGTCGACCCCCGCCTGCCGCGCCGCCTCCCAGATGGTGGTGCCGGCGGGCACGCTGAGCGACTGCCCGTCGATGGTGAGCGTCACCGTGGTGCTCGCCTCACTCATGATCTGCCTCCGTCTCGCCGTTTAATGCCCGCACCGCCGGCTCATCCGGGAACTGGCGGAACACGCTCATCAGCGGCCCCAGGGCCACCTGGCCGAGCCCGCAGATGGAGGTCTTGGCCAGGGTCCGGTCCAGGCGCTGGAGCAGTGCCTGGGTATCGCCCCCGTTGCCGCCCTGCTCGACGATCTCCACGGCCTTCTCGGTACCAATGCGACAGGGCACGCACTTGCCGCAGGACTCGTTGCGGAAGAACCGTGCCTGGCTGAGGCCGAGTTCCAGCATGTCCCGCCCCTCGCCGATGAGCACCAGGGCCGCGGTGCCCATGGCGCTGCCGGCCTCGGCGAGGGCGTCGAAGTCCACCGGGGTCTCGGCGAGGCGGGCCGGCAGGAAGTTGGTGGAGGCCCCGCCCGGGGAGAAGGCCTTGAGCGCCCGGCCGTCGGCCATGCCGCCGGCACGCTCGAGCACCTCGGCGACGCTGCTGCCCCAGGGGATGCAGTAGACCCCCGGACGGGCCACGTCCCCGGAGACGCAGACGTACTTGAGCCCCTTGTGCTCACCGCGCCCCTCGGCGGCCCACCACTGCGTCCCCCGGGCCAGGATCGTCGGCACTGCGGTGAAGGTCTCCACGTTGTTCATCAGCGTGGGCCGGTCCCACAGGCCGACGTTGGTGGGGAACGGCGGCTTGTTGCGGGGCTCGCCGCGGCGGTCCTCCAGGGCCTCCAGCAGGGCCGTCTCCTCGCCGAGGATATAGCCCCCGGGGGAGAGGAAGATCTCCAGTTCGAAGGCGAAGCCGGAGCCGAGGCAATCGTCGCCGAGGACACCACGGCGGTAGGCCGCATCGATGGCCTGCTGCAGGACCTCCCCTTCCGGATGGTATTCGTGGCGCAGGTAGATGATGCCGTGGTGGGCACCGATCACCCAGCCGCCGAGGACCATGGCCTCGATGAGCAGGTGGGGGAGGGCGCTGAGCAGGTCGCGGTCCTTGAAGGTGCCGGGCTCGCTCTCGTCGGCGTTGCAGACCACGTACTTCGGCTCGCCGGCCGCCCGGCGGGTGAAGTCCCACTTGGCGCCGGTGGGGAAGGCGGCGCCGCCGAGGCCGCGCAGGCCGGAGTCCTTGAGGGCGGTGACGACCTCGTCGCGGGCGGTCTTGGGGTCGTCGCGGCGCAGGTACCGGGCGAGGGTGGCGTAGTGGCGGTCCGCCTCCGGGTAGGGGTCGGTGGGCCAGGGACCATCGGCGGTTACTGACCCATGGGTGGGCGGGGAGGCGCCGCCGGTGGCGTATTCGCGGAGCGCCTCGGGGACGCCGGAGACGGGCGTTTCATCGACCAGGGCCGCCGGCGCCTGATCGCAGCGGCCGATGCAGGAGACCTCCTCGACCTGTGCCCCGTCGACGTCGGCCAGGGCCTCGCGCACCCGCTGGCAGTGGTCCGCGCCGCCGCGCATTCGGCAGACGATGTCGCGGCAAACCTGCACCCGGGGCCGGGCCGCCGGCGTGTCGGTAAACACGGGATAGAAGCTGCGCAGGCCCTCGAGCCGGTACAGCGGCACCGCGAGCTCCCGCGACAGTCCCTCCAGGGCCGCGTCGGTCACCGCGCCCTCCCGGGACTGGATCTCCATCATCCGCCGCAGCAGCCTCATGATCCGGGCGCCCCCGGGTGCACTGCGGTTGCACGCGGCGGATAACGCCGGCGTTCCTCCTCGCTCATGACAGCCCTTCTCCTTAATCCCTCGCCGGGATGATAGCCCCTCGCCACCGGCTCGTCGCCACCACCGGCTTCCGGTACCATTCCCATCGAATCTAGGCCGGCCGCGGCGGCGGCAATATCGTGATTCCGAAGCCGCCTGGCCCGTCATCGACACGCTCACCGACACCCGGGGAGGGACGCTATGGAAACCGGACCGCCCGCGCTGTTCAGCCTGGACGCGGACCGCGCCTACGCGGAGACGGTGGCCACCGTCCTGGGCACGGGATTGACCCCCCACGAGGAGCGGGATTTCGAGGACGGCGAGCACAAGATCCGGCCACTTGCCGAGGTGGGCGGGCGCGACTGCTACGTAGTGCAGTCGCTCTACAGCGACCAGGGGCTCGGCGTCAACGACCGGCTGGTGCGCCTGCTCTTCCTGCTCGGTGCCCTGCGTGACGCCGGCGCCGTCCGGCTCACCGCGGTGATCCCCTATCTCGCCTATGCCCGCAAGGACCGGCGTACCAAGGCCCGCGATCCGGTGGCGACCCGCTATCTCGCCCAGCTGATCGAGGCGAGCGGTGTCGATCGGGTGGTGGTAATGGACGTGCACAATCCCGCTGCCTACGAGAACGCCTTCCGCGTCCCGGCGGTGCATCTGGAGGCGGCGCCGCTGTTCGTCGATGCGCTGGCCGAGGGTGGCCTCAGCGGTGAGGCCGTGGTGGTCTCGCCGGATACCGGCGGCTATAAGCGGGCCGAGGCCTTCCGCGAGCGCCTGGACGCCCGTCTGGGTGGGCGCTCGCCCATGGCCTTCGTGGAGAAGAAGCGCAGCGCCGGCGTGGTCTCCGGCGAGGCCATCGTCGGGGAGATCGCCGGGCGGCACGCGCTAATCGTCGACGATCTGGTGAGCAGCGGCGGTACCCTCCGCCGCGCCGCCGATGCCTGCCGTGCCGCCGGCGCGGCCTCCGTCTCCGCGGTGGCCACTCACGGCCTGTTCACCGGGGACGCGGACGGGGTGCTGACGGAGGCCGGTTTCGATCGCTTCCTGGTGGCGGACACCATTCCACCGTTCCGCTTGAGCGCCCGTGTGCGGGAGCGACTGGTCACGGTGGTGGAGACAGCGCCCTTCGTGGCGGAGGCCATCCGCCGACTCCACGAGGGGAGCTCGCTGGGGGCGCTGCAAGGTGCCCGCGAGGATGATCAGGCCAGGTAGCCCCCCGCGAGTTCCACGTACCCGCGGGCCCGTCCGGTCCATTTGTCTCGATCCGCGGCTGGATCGCGGTCGAGGTGCCAGACCGCGAGCTTGGCCCAGAGTAGCGCGCGCCGTGCCATGAACAACCGGTACAGGACCTCCGGCGCTTCGTCGCCGCTACGATCGGCGTAGCACCGGCGCAGGCGCTCGCCCGCCCAGGCGGCGCCGAGGCGCGCGCACTCCATGGCGAGGAAGCCCAGCTCGTCGGCCACGTCCAGCAGCCGCATCCGTCGGTTGAACTCCAAGCAGTCGATGGCCACCGGCCGCGGCAGCAGGTACACATGCTCGGGCCGGAGGTCGCCGTGGCCCTCCACCACGAAGCCCTGCCGCACCCGTTGTGACAGTATCGATGCCTGGTCGTCGATCAGTCCGAGCAGGTCACGGCGAAGTCCCCGCAGGTGGCCGCGTTCCAGGGCGTAGTCACCGGTGAGAAGGTGTTCGGCGTCACGGTCCACGTCCGCGCGCAGATCGGCGATATAGGCTTGCGGGGCCAGGGGCTCGCCGGGTAGGCCCTGGTAGAAATCGCTCAGAACCCTGGCCAGGGCGTCGATGTCCGCGTTGTCGACCCGCCCCGCGCGGAGGCGCTGCTCCAGGTTCGCCTGCCGTGGCAGGCGCCTCATGTGCACCAGGTAATCCAGCGCCCGGGCATTGCCGTCCAGCTCCAGGCCGGCCTCCAGGGTGCCGGTGACCGCCCGCACCCCTCGATAGCACTGGGGTGCCAGCCGGCGGTTCAGTCGTACCTCTTCCTCGCACTGGTGCTGCCTCGCCTCCAGGCTGCCGTAGTCCAAGTAGTCGTAGCGTAGCGCCTTCTTGAGCTTGAATACCCAGCTCGGCGTGAGCAGGACCCAGGACAGATGGGTCTCGGTGATCTCCACCGGCTGTTCCAAGGGGGAGGGGCGGCGGGCGAGGGCGCTGACCAGCCGCCGCTGGCCCGCCCGCTGGGTCTCGAGGTCGGTTTGCGGCATGCCGCAGATTCTCTCCCGAGGGCTCGGGTCCTGGCCAGTACCGTCGCTGTCCCGGCGGGCTGGCCATGGTCTATGGTGAGGACAGGCAGGCAGGGAGATAGGCCGATGCGTATCACGTTTTACGGTGCCACCCGGGAAGTGACGGGCTCGTGCTTCCTGATAGAGGTGGGCGAGCGCCGGATCTTGGTGGACTGCGGACTGATCCAGGGTAGCCCGGCCCACGAACGCCACAACCACGATCCCTTCCTTTTCGACCCAGCGGGAGTGGACGCGGTGGTGCTCAGCCATGCCCACCTGGACCACTCCGGAAGGCTGCCGCTGCTGATCAAGCGCGGCTTCAAGGGCCGTATTTACACCCACCACGCGAGCATCGACCTGTGCCGGATCATGCTCGAGGACGCCGGCTATCTCCACGAGAAGGAGGCGGAGTGGCAGAACCGCAAGCGTGAGCGCAAGGGTCTGGAACCCGTGGAGCCGCTGTACACGCGCAACGAGGGGCGGCTGTCGGCACGCCAGTTCCACGGGCTCGATTACCACGAGACCGCCGAGCCCGTCCCGGGGATGAGCCTCACCCTCCACGATGCCGGCCACATCCTGGGCTCCGCGGTGGTGGAGCTGGGACTCGATGAGGGCGGCGAGCACCGGCGGGTGGTGTTCACCGGAGATCTGGGGCACCGGGGTACACCGATCCTGCGGAACCCCGAGCCCGTCGCCGAGGCCGACCTGGTGGTCATGGAGAGCACCTACGGGGATCGCTGCCATCGCCCCTGGAGCGACACTTGGGAGGAGCTCGGAGGGATCTTCCGGGAGGCCCGGGAGGCCGGCGGCAACGTGCTGGTGCCCACCTTCGCTGTGGACCGTACCCAGATGCTGCTCTACACCTTCAACCGCTACTTCGACGACTGGGGGTTGGGCAACTGGCAGATCTTCCTGGACAGCCCCATGGCCATCAAGGCGACCCGCGTGTATGCCCGCCACGGGGCGCTCTATGATACCCATGCGGCGGCCTTCGAGGCGACCCACGGCGACCTCTTCGACCTGCCGAACCTGCATTTCACCGAGACCACCGAGGCCTCCATGGGGCTGAACAGCATCCGTGCCGGCGCCATCATCATCGCCGGTAGCGGCATGTGCACCGGCGGGCGGATCAAACACCACCTCAAGCACAATGTCTGGCGCCCGGAGACCCAGCTGGTGATCACCGGCTTCCAGGCGGCGGGGACCCTGGGAAGGGCCCTGGTGGACGGGGCCCATCACATCCGGCTGTGGGGGGAGACGGTGCGCGTGCAGGCCAAGGTGCACACCGTGGGCGGTCTCTCCGCCCATGCCGATCAGCAAGGGTTGCTGGACTGGTACGACGGTTTTCGCGGTGCACCGCCGCCGGTGGCTGTGGTCCACGGCGAGCCCGCCGCCCAGGATGCCCTGGTGGCGGCCCTGCGTTCGCGGACCATGGCCCGGTCCATGCGTTTCGGGGAGACCCTGGACCTAATCGATCCGGGGGCAGCCGTGGCAGGGGACGTACCCTAACCGAATAGCACCGCGTTCATGATCCGGCCGGGCAGCAACGTGAAAATCCCGGCGCCCACCAGCGCGAAGGCCACCAGGGAGATCATGGTGGCGCGGTGCTCGCGAATGCGGCCCTTGCGAGCGGCCCGGATCCCGGTTACCAAGCTTGCCAGCGTTGCTACCGAGAGCAGATGGATGGGGCTCCAGGGGCCCCATAGCTGGATGTGATGGATGAACAGGGAGCTGCGGGCGGTCAGTGCCATCAAGACCGTCCAGAGCCGGCCACCGGCTATCAACTGAACCGGCGCTTCCGCGAGCGCCTCGCCCATGTTTGGCAGGCGAGTCATCAGCAAATCTACCGGGAGCTGGGACGTCTCCAGGAGCAGGGTTGGATTGCCGGCGAGGAGATACCCCAGGAACAGCGGCCCGATGCCCGTCGCTACCGGGTCACCGCCGCCGGGGAGGAGGCCCTGGTGCAGTGGTTGCGCCAGCCCCAGCCGCCGCCGGCGCCGCGGGATCCCTTCCTGGTCAAGCTGTTCGCCGGCGATCTCCTGGACGATGCCACGTTGCGCTCGGAGATCGCCACGCTGCGCGAGCATTGGCAGGGCCGGATGCGTGCCTACCGGCGCCTGGAAGGCGCCTACTTCCAGGAGCCGGAACGCATGCCCCGGCATTACCGGCTTTAGTACCGGGCCCTGCGCCGCGGCATTCACAGCGCGGAGGCCAACCTTCGCTGGCTCGACGAGCTCGAGGGGGAGCTGGAGGGAGCGGTGTCGGACTAGCGGGGCCGGCGTGACCGCCGGAGTCTCAGCAGGTGCACCAACAACAGCGCGTAGGCCAGCGACCACAGCAGCGAGGCCACGAGCCACCAATCCGGGGTGGTGATGCGCAGCAACGCCGCGGCGCTCACCGCCGCCACCGCCGCGATGATATCCGGCAAGTGGTGGGCCGGGAGCTTGCCAGTGACCCGGCGGGTACGCGCCATCACAGTGATGGTGAGGGTCCCGAGGGCGCCCACGGTGATGCCGTGGAGCGCGGTGGTGGGTGGAGGATGGCCGGTGAGCCAGGTGCCGCCGAGCAGCGCCAGCCCCGCCACCAGCCAGGCGTAGCCGACGCCCAGCAGTAGGAGATCATGGCGCCCCATGCAGCGCCACAGTTGCCAGCGGGCCAGGCGCAGGGCAGCGATGGCAGCGGCGCCGCTCGCGGCAAGGCCGGCCACCGGTTCGCCCCCCGGCAGGGGGAAGGACACCACTGCCACACCCGCGCAAAGCAGCAAGGCCCCCTCCAACCGTGGCTGGACCCGTGCCTCCAGGGTGATCCCCTTGCCCCGCAGGTGACCGGCCGCCGCCGGCGCGATGAGCCGGCCGCCCATGAACAGCATCAATGCCGCCAGAATCAGCACGGCCTCGAGCAACGCCAGCCGACGCAGTGTCGGCCAGGTCACGAGGTCGCCCAACTGGAAGGCGAGAGCGGTGGCGGTTGCCATCAGCAGGATCGGCGCGATGGCGCGGTTGCGCCACTTCTTTGCCCCACGCAGGAACTGTGGCGCGGCCTGCCCGGCCAGCAGGGCCGCGAAGCCGGCATTGGCCGTGATCGCGATCCATCCCCCCGGGGCCAGCAGGAAGGCGAGCCGTGCGCCGGCCCAGAGCCCCACCAGCAGAGCCAGGGTACGGGCGGGGGCGCGGTTGATGGTGAAGCCCGCTACCACCGCGAGTGCTAAACCGAAGAGCATCTCGTGGGCGTGGCCGGAGGGTCCCGTCAGCCCCGGAAACAGGGGGGTACCTCGGGTCAGCGCGTACACGGAAAGGGGGTTGACCACCGCCGCATAGGCGGCGGCCAGCGGGAAGAACAGACCCTGGGCCGAACGCTGCCGGCCAGCGTGTGCCGTCACACTCATGGCGATTGCGCGGGCAACACGTCGGCGAGGCTGTGCCGGTCGAGCACATCGAGGAAGCTATCGAGGGCCCGGGAGAGGCCGTTGGCGAGCACGCAGGCCGGGGTGATGCGACAGCGGTTGCTATCGCCGAAGCACTCCACGAGCTCGCGGTTCTTCTCGGTCTGTCGGATCAGCGTACCCACGTTGATCGCCTCGGGCGGGAGCGCGAGGTGGACGCCGCCGTTTTTGCCCGGAATGGTGCGTATATAGCCGAGCTGGCCGAGCTCGCGGACCACCTTCGCCACATGGTTTCGGGAGATGCCGTAATGGCCGGCGATCGCGTCGATGGTCACGCGCCGGTCCCGGGTCAGGGCCAGATAGATCAGGACCCGTAGGGCGTGGTCCGTATAACGGGTAAGGTGCATGCTCGGCGCCGTTCCGGGATTGCCCGTAATCGGTACGTAGCATACTACATAATGCCATGGTGGGCGGCCTGCAGCGCGGGTATGGCGAGACTATACTCGTGTGCTAAACCGCGGCGGGGACCGCACATAGGTCCCGCCTATCGTTAGGGTGTAGACATTCAATTGGAATACCGGGGTAATCGCAATTAGGTTATAAGCATACAACGGAAAGTTATCAACCAGCCGATCCAGAGAGGAGGCTTTACCATGGAGCAAGAGATGACCCAGAGCCAGACCCCGGGCATCCCCCGGATCAACGAGCCGGCACCGGACTTCCGGGCCCCCACCACCGCCGGTGAGCTCTCGCTGTCGGACTTCCGCGGCAAGTGGTTGGTGCTGTTCTCCCATCCGGCGGACTTCACGCCGGTATGCACCACCGAGTTCATGGCCTTCGCCAAGGCCCAGGATGACTTCGAGAAGCTGAACGCGCAGCTCCTCGGCCTGTCCATCGACAGCACCCACTCCCACATCGCGTGGATCCGTTCCATCAAGGAGAACTTCGGCGTCGATATCCGCTTCCCCATCATCGCCGATCTCAAGATGGAGGTGGCCAAGGCCTACGGCATGATCCACGAGGGGGCCTCCGATACCTCGGCGGTGCGGGCGACGTTCATCATCGATCCCGAGGGCATCCTCAAGGCGATGGTGTACTACCCGATGACCAATGGTCGCTCCATTCCGGAGTTCCTGCGCCTGCTGCAGTCCCTGCAGACCTCCGAGCAGTACGGCGTGGCCACCCCCGAGGGCTGGCAGCCCGGCGATAAGGTCATCGTGCCGCCGCCGGCCACGGTGAAGGATGCCGAGGAGCGGCTGCAGAACAAGGACTACGAGGTCACCGACTGGTACTTCTCCAAGAAGTCCCTCTGACTTCCAACCTTCCTGTTCCGTCCCCCGCCCCGGGGCGCCTGTCCCGGGGTCGTATCAGCGACAGTTGCCGGCCCCCTCGGGGCCGGCCGTCTTTCCTCCCCGCCGCCTGCCGACATCGTTTGACCCCCGGGGGCCGCTGGCCTAGTGTTATCGGCGCTGAAAAAAGGTCAGACCAACAAGATTCCCGGAGGCAGGCATGATCCCAACGTTCAAGCAGATTTCCGTCGCCGCCGCATTGGCCGGCAGCATGGTGGCGGCCCCGCTGTCCGCGCAGGAGGGGGTTGCCGACATGGATCCGGTGAGCCTCAGGCTCGCCCACGTCGTCAATGAGCAGGACGGTTTCCATATCGCCGCCGAGCGCTTCGCCGAGCTGGTCGCGGAGCGCAGTGATGGCGCCATCGACATCGAGATCTATCCCAATGCCCAGCTCGGCGACGAGCGCACCCTGCTCGAGGGGATGCAGATCGGCACCGTGGACATGGGGGTGATCACCAATGGCCCGGTCGCCAACTTCGTCGAGGAGATCGCGGTCTTCGAGCTGCCGTTCCTCTTCCCCTCCCGCGAGGCGGCCTATAAGGTGCTGGACGGGCCGGTGGGTCAGGACCTGCTCGACGAGCTCGAGACGGTCAACCTCAAGGGCCTGGCCTATGCGGAGCGGGGCTTCCGCAATCTCACCAACGACGTGCGCCCGGTCCATGCACCGGAGGACGTGGAGGGGCTGAAGATCCGGGTCATGGAGAATCCGGTCTACATCGACACCTTCCGGGCCCTGGGCGCCAACGCCGTCCCCATGGCCTGGACCGAGGCCCTGACGGCCATGCAGCAGGGCACCATCGACGGCCAGGAGAACCCGGTCAACGTCATCCATTCGTTCAAGCTCTACGAAGCACAGCAGCACATGTCCATGACCCGCCACACCTATGCGCCGGCGCTGTTCGTGATGAGCGCGAGCGTGTGGAACGGCCTCCCCGCAGAGGCCCAGGACATTCTCGAGCGTTCCGCCCAGGAGGCCGCGGAGCACGAGCGTCGGGTCAACGCGGAGATGGAGGAAGAACAGCTGCAGGCGCTGCGGGATGCTGGCATGGAGCTGGTGATGGAGCCGGACGTGGCCGCGTTCCAAGAGGCGGTGCAGCCGGTCTACGAGGACTATGGTGAGCGCTTCGGGGCCTACCTGGAGCGTATCCGCGAGCAGCTGCAGTAGCACGCTCATCCAGTAACCGCGCCGGGCCGCCCGGGCCCGGCGCGCGGGGCAGGCCGATGTTGACCATCCTGCAGGCCATCGAGCGCGGCTTGGACGCGGTGATCCGGCCCGTGGCCTTCGTGGCCCTGGCCGGTATGATCGTGGTAACGACGTTGCAGATTGTCTTCCGGGTCGCGTTTGACGCGATCAGCTGGTCCGAGGAGCTCGCCCGGTATCTGCTGGTCTGGACCACCTTCCTTGGGGCGACCCTGGCCTATCAGCGGGGCCGACATATCGCGGTGACGGTGGTCGTGGACGCGCTGCCCGGCCCCCTGCGTCGGGTGGCACGGGTGCTGGCCCACGGCGCCTCGCTGGTGTTCTTCGCCGTGGTGATCGTGGCGGGCTGGCGGTATATGGCCCTGCAGGGCTTCCAGGTCTCTGCCTCCCTGCGTGTGCCCATGCCCTGGGTCTATGCGGTGATCCCCGGCTCCGCCGCGGTGATGGCCCTGTATGCCCTCGCGGACCTGCTGGAATCGTTGCTCGGCAGGGAACGCCCGGCGGGGAGTGCGACCCCGGAGACCGGCAACGGATGAGCGGCCTGCTGTTCGTCGCCTTCTTCGCGCTGTTGCTGCTTGGGGTACCGGTGGCGGTGGCCATCGGTCTGGCCGCCGTCGCCGCGCTGAGTGCGGACGGGGTGCCGCTGATGGTGGTGGTGCAGCGGATGTTCGCGGGCACCGACTCGTTCGCACTCATCGCGGTGCCCTTCTTCATCCTCGCCGGCGATCTCATGGCCTCGGGTCAGGTTAGTAAGAAGCTGGTGGACTTTGCCGATGCCCTGTTCGGCTTCCTCAAGGGCGGGTTGTCCATCGTCTCGGTGCTCGCGGGGATGTTCTTCGCCGCGATCTCCGGCTCCGGGGCCGCCACCACCGCGGCGGTGGGCTCCACCCTGATCCCGGAGCTCAAGCGCAAGGGCTACGACGAGGCCCCCGCCGCCAGCTTGATCGCCGCCAGCGGCACCATCGGTGTGGTGATCCCGCCGTCGGTGCCAATGATTATCTACGCGGTGCTCGCGGATCAGTCGGTGGCACGGCTGTTCCTCAACGGCTTCATCCCCGGGATCATCATGGGCCTGGGGTTGATGGCCATCGCCCTGGTACAGGCCCATGACCGCAACTACCCGCGGGGCAGCGCCCTGTCCCTGGGGCATATCTTGCGCACCCTCCGGGACGCCTTTTGGGGGCTGCTCACGCCGGTGATCATCCTCGGGGGTATCTTCTCGGGGGTGTTCACGCCCAGCGAGGCGGCGGTGGTGGCCGTGAACTACGCCCTGCTGGTCTCGCTGTTCGTTTACCGCGACCTCTCGCTGCGCGAGATCTATGCCCTGATGATCCGCTCGGTGCTCACCACCGGGGTGATCATGTTCGTCATCGCCACCTCTGCCGTCCTCTCGTGGACCCTGGCGAACTGGAACATCCCCACGGCGGTGGCCGAGTCGGTGCTCTCCCTGTCCGGCGAACCCCTGGTGATATTGCTGCTGATCACCGCGGTGATCCTGCTCACCGGCGTGTTCGTGGAGACCGCCAGCGCCCTGATCATCCTCACCCCAGTGCTGCTGCCCCTGGTACGGGCCATGGACATCGACCTGATCCACTTCGGGGTGATCATGGTCATGGGCCTCGGCATCGGCATGGTCACGCCCCCGGTGGCGATCAACCTGTACGTCGCATCCTCGATTACCGATCAGCCCCTCGAGCGCATTTCCCGGGCGGTGCTGCCCTATCTGGCGGTGCTGTTGGTGGTGCTGCTGATCGTGGTCTACGCCCCTGTGTTCCTGGGCCTGTCCGGATGACCGGGTATTGGCGGGGCGCCCCCGCATAACGTAGATTCGGGATACTGCAAATCCCGTAGGCCGGGCGCGGGGGCGTGCTCATGTATCGTGCCGATATACGGCTCAAGCGGATCCGTGACCCGGCGGAGGCCGGTGATGGCTACCGGGTCCTGGTGGATCGGGTGTGGCCCCGGGGCGTGGCCAAGGCGCAGGCGGCCGTGGATGAATGGGCGAAGGAACTCGCTCCCTCGCGGGAGCTCCGGCAGTGGTTCGCCCATGAGCCGGAGCGCTGGGAGGGCTTCCGCGAGCGGTACCGCCACGAGCTTGCCGAGGTGCCGCAGCCCCTTCGCCGGCTGGTAGAGCGTTGCGCGGCCGGGCCGGTGACCCTGCTCTTCGACGCCCGCGACCGCGAGCACAACCAGGCAGTGGTGCTGCGGGAGGTGCTGGCCGAGGAGCTAGAGGCCTGGTATGGGGCGGGGGAGCCCGCCTCTCCCGTGTGTTACGCCCGCCACGAGGGTGGTGAAGAACCCGGCTAATGGCGGTTGCTGATTATGGATCGTCGCCACCGGATTCCGCGCGGGTCTCGGTGGGGGAGCAGCCGAAACGCCTCCGATAGCGGCGTGCCAGATGGGAGGAGGAGGCGAACCCGCAGGCGGAGGCCACCTCCAGGATGCTGAGGGTGGACTGGCGCAGCAGGTCGTGGGCGCGGTCCAGGCGCAGCTCTAGGTGGAAGCGCCTCGGCGTGGTCGCGAAATGGCTCCGGAACAGCCGCTCGAGTTGGCGCACCGAGATCCCGGCCCGCCCGGCTATCTCCGCGGTCGTCAGCGGTTCGTCGAGGTGTTGGCGCATCACCTCCACGGCCTGCAGCAGCCTCGGGTGGCGGATGCGGTGCTTGCGCTCCAGGGACATCCGCTGGGCGGCGTGGGCGGGGCGTATGCTCGGGTGGATAGCCTGCTCGGCGACGGCATTGGCCAGTGCCTCACCGTGATCCCGGGCGATAAGGTCGAGCATCATGTCCAGCCCGGCGACACCCCCCGAACAGGTCAACAGGTTGTGATCGGCCTCGTAGAGCTCATTGGTCACCTGCACCCTCGGGAATTCCTCGCGCAGGCTGTCGGCGTTCTCCCAATGGATGGTACAGCGGCGGTCCTGCAGCAGCCCGGCCCGCGCGAGCAGCAGGCTGCCGGTGGAGGTGGCCCCGAGAATGACACCGGTACGGGCGAGTTGGCGCAGCCACTGGGTGAGGGTGGCGCAGTCGAGCAACGCGGCATCGTAGCCGGCGACCACGAACAGCGCCGATAGCCCCTCGCCGTCACCGAAGCTGCGGGTGGGGCGGAAGACCATTTCATTGCTCGCGGTCACGGCCTCGTCGCCGAGGCAGTACAGTGGCCATTCGTAGAGGCGCCGGCCGGCGAGGCGGTTGGCCATGCGCAGCGGGTCGATGGCCGCCGCCAGTGAGATCATGGAGAACTGCGGCAGCAGGACGAAGCCCAGCTGCTGCGGCCGGTCCGCCGTTTCGTTCCCCGCCGGCTCGGGCTCATGGTCGATGCGCTCGGTCATGGCCCCGCTATTGTGCCAGCACCGCGGCCCCGGTTCAGACGTGGCGGCCGAGCAGGGCCTCGTCGAAGGGGTACTTCGAGATCATCTCGACGCCGTCGTCGGTGATTAGTACTTCCTCCTCGAGCTTCACCCCCTCGGGGCCGTCCACCTCGCCGATGTAGCTCTCCACGCTCACCACCATGCCGGGCTCGAGCACGCCATCGCCGGTGAAGCGCTCGAAGTCCACGGAGTGGGCGACCAGCGGCGTTTCGCCGTGCATGCCGACGCCGTGGATGATCGATGGGTAGCGTCGGTCGAGGAAGCGTTCCGGGATGCGCCAGGCGCGCTCGGCGATGTCGCGGTAGCTCATCCCGGGGCGGAGGATGTCGATGTTGTGGTGCACCTGTTCCCAGGCCATCTGGTAGAGGCTTTGCTGATAGCCGCTGGGGCGGCCGGGGCCCACGTGGAAGGTGCGGGAGAAGTCGGAGTAGTAGCCGTTGCAGCCGATGGTGTCGGTGTCCAGGGCCACCAGCTCCCCCGGGCGGATGACCCGGTCGCTGGCCTCGTTGAACCAGGGGTTGGTCCGCGGCCCCGAAGACAGCAGCCGGGTCTCGATGAACTCCCCACCGCCGCGGATCACCTCGCCGTACATGGTGGCGAACAGGTCCGTTTCGGTGGCGCCGGGGCGGATACTGCGCTCCACCGCCGCCACCGCGGCCTCGCTCGCGGCCATGGACTGGGCCAGGCAAGCGATCTCCTCGGGGGTCTTCAGCCGCCGGCAGTGCAGGGTGTCCTGCATGCAGTCCGCAACCTCCAGGCCCTGGGCCTCGAGGTTGAGCGCGAGCAGGTGGGAGCAGCGGTCGAGGCCCACCTTGACGTTGCCGCGGCCGTGGGCGCGCACCAGGTCCGCGATCTCCCGGGCGAACGGGTCGGCGCTGAGATTATCGCGCTGGTTCACCGCTGACCACACGACCTTGGAGGTGCGCGACTCGTCGATGGTCTCCAGCCAGGTGGAGACGTGGGCGCTGCCCGGATACTCGAACAGGATCACCGGCCCTTCCTGCGGGACGTAGATATAGCGCGTGGAGTTACGCAGGAAATAGCCGAACATGTTGCGCGAGCCGGTGGCGTAGCGCTGGTTGTAGGGGTCGAACAGGACCACGGCGGCGTAGCCCTGCTCGGCCATCATCGCGCGCAGGCGGCGCAGCCGGCCGGCGCGTAGCGCCTTGGGGTCGAAGCTCATGGGCACGCTGTCATAGTTGCCCACCGGGGCGGACGGAGTGACCGGCCGGCCGGTGTCGGGCAGCTCGACGTGCGGGTGAGTAAAGTCGTCCACGCTGGTCTCCTGCTTTCAGTCCGCGAGGTTGTCGCTGCGCTCCAGGCCCTCCTCGAGCTGACGCTCGTGGACCGGGGCCATGCGCCCGAAGATCCGCTGGGCGCGCTCGGCACGGCCGATGAAGCCGGGCTCGCGGGCGTAGCCGAAGATCACCGTATGCCGCTCGGTCTCGCCGTGGACCCGGGCGACCCGGTGCAGGGAGTAGCGGCCGTAGAAGATCTGCAGATCGCCGGGCTCCAGGGACAGGGTCTTGACCGGTTCGCGGTCGCCCTCGAGCACCCGCTGGACGCCCTGGAAGTTCTCGTCCTCAGGGTTGCGGATCTGCGGGCAGTACTCGAAGTCGCCGCCACGCTCGGGCTTCTGGGTCATCATGGTGACGATGAACTCGTTGGTGTCGTAGTGCCAGGGGTGCTGGCAGCCGTCGCGCAGGACATTGATCACCAGCCCCGCCAGCGGGTCCGCGTACTCGTGGAGCTCCGGCTCCTCCATGGCCGCCGCGATGAAGCGCTGGAAGTCCGGGTTGTGGTAGATCCGGCGCACCGCGGTGTCCTGGGCGATGAGATCGCCGGCCACGAAGCCGTTGGTGCGGTCGCCGAAGACGTTCTTGGGGTGGTTGTCCGCAAGCGACGGGTCGCCGTCGGAGTTGTACGGGTTGGTGTGGGTCTCGTTGTAGTGGGCTCGCGGTGCGAGCTCCCGGGTCTCCTCGCGGATCGCGGCCAGCGCCTCCGGGCGGATGAAGCCCTTGAGCACGACGCAACCGTCGTCGTCGAGCTGGGCGCGACAGCGGCGCAGCAAATCCTCGCGGGCGTCGCCGCCCCGCTGGTGGATGGGATAGCGCTCCAGGTCCACCACGCCCGCCAGGGGGTGTTCTTCGGTGTTGTCTGCGATCACGGCACTCATGCTGGATTCTCCTCGGTTGCCGGAACTGGTCTTCATGCTAGGATGCATTGATCAATAACAAAAACGATTAAGTGAAATAGATTCGTTGAAGAACTTTAATTGATTGAGGTGGCATGGATACGGATCTGTTCCGGGCGTTCGTGGCGGTGGCCGACAGCGGCGGTTTCAGCGCGGCGGCCAAGGGGCTGAACCGCACCCAGTCGGCAGTGAGCCTGCAGGTGCGACGGCTGGAGGAGCGCACCGGCGAGGCGCTGTTCGCGCGCACCAGCCGCTCGGTGGCGCTGACCGCCGCCGGCGAGGCCCTGCTCCCCTATGCCCGGCGGTTGTTGCGCTTGCAGGAGGAGGCGCTGGCCGCGGTGGGCGAGGCGGGCACCGGCAACGCCCTGCGTTTCGGCATCACCGATGAGCAGGCCCTGGCCTATCTCCCCGAAGTCCTCGGGCCCTTCCAGCGTAGCCACCCCGGGGTGCATCTGGAGATCACCTGCGACCTCAGCACCCGGCTGGTGGATGCCCTGGGCCAGGGGCTCCTCGACCTGGCACTGACCATCCGTCACCGGCGCACGGCCACCGGCGAGGTGGTCGCGAGGGAACCGCTGGTGTGGGTGGCGGCGGAGGATCTCCCGTTGCCCCCCAGGGGGGCGCTCCCGCTGGCGCTCAATCCCGAGGGTTGCCTGTACCGCGCGCAGGCCGTATCCGCGCTCGGCCAGGCGGGTCGGGAGTGGCGCGTCGTCTATATCAGCCAGAGCGCCACCGGGATCAACCTCGCGGTGCAGGCGGGGCTGGCGGTGACCGTGAAGACGCCGCGCTCGGTGCCCGAGGGCTGCCGGGTCTTGGGGACCGCCGACGGGCTTCCGGAACTGCCGTGGGTCGCCATTGAGCTTCATCGTGCCCCCGGTATCGTCTCTGCCGAGGCGGACGCGTTCTCCGAGCAGTTACTCCGGGCTATCGGCGACACCGAGGGGGTGCGTCGGGTGGACGATGCGGTGTGGCAGTGAGCCCGGCGGGGGCCGGCGCTCAGCGTTCCCACGGTTCCAGCAGCCGGCGCACCAGCGGGGTGTCCGCGTCCCGGTGCGTGGGCAGATCGAAGCGGGCCGCAGCGATCGCCTCCCGCTCCAGGGTGGCGGTGACGAGCCGCTCGTCGTCGCCGGCGACCGCAAGGGTCTCGCCCCTCGGCCCGAGGATCCGGCTGCCGCCCCAGAAGAACGCTTCCCCCTCCGGCCCGTAGCGATTGGCGAAGATCACGGGCGTGCCGTAGGTCATCGCGTAGAAACCGATGTTGGTCAGCCAGTTGCGCTCGTTGGAGAACTCCTCGCTGACGATCCCCGTCGCCGAGTTGGCCGGCGCCGCGAGCACCGTGGGCCGGTGGAGCATGCTCGCGTGGACCAGGCCCGGGTTCCAGAGATCGGCGCAGATCAGGCAGGCGACCGGCCAGCCGGGGGCGCACTCCGCCTCCGTGGTCGCCGTCCCCCGGCCGAAGATCTTGCCCTCGCCGAGCCCGCCGTAGGTGGGCGGGTTGACCTTGCGGTGGACGGCGATCACCCGGCCGTCACGGAGTACGGCGGCGGCGTTGAACAGCTCCCCGGGGGCGGCCTCCTCGACGAAGCCGACGATGGTCGTCATGGCACCGCTCGCCTCGGCAAGGCGGCCGAGCCGCGCATCGTCCCGCCGCATGGCCACCGCCAGGGCGTTGCGCCCGAGGGCGTAGCCGGTCAGGGAGAGCTCGGGGAATACCAGCAGCTCCACACCGGCGTTGCGTGCCGTGGCGATCCACTCGGCGTGGCGTTGCAGATTGGTTTCGACGGCGGCCAGGGTACAGTTGCATTGAACGGCCCCGACGCGGATACGGGCCGGTGTGCTCATGGGTCCCCCATGGGTCGGTTGCCGGCGGCGGCCGACAGGCCGCCGCCACGGGCCTCAGATCAGGTCGTGCTCCTTGAGGAAGTCCTCAGCCACTCGCTCGATGCTCTCCTTGTCCACGTCCACGCGGGCGTTCAGCGCGGCCATGGTGTCGTCGTCGAGCAGCGCCGACAGGGCGTTCATCTGCTCGGCGAGCTCCGGGTTGGCGTCCAGGGTGTCCTGGCGCACGACCGGGGTGAGGGCGTAGGAGGGGAAGTAGTTGCGGTCGTCGTCCAGTACGCGGAAGTTGAAGGCGGGGATGCGCCCGTCGGTGGCAAAGACCAGGGCCACGTCCACCTGACCCTCCTTGAGCGCGGAGTAGGTCAGCCCGGAGTCCATGCGCTTGATATCGCCGCGGGGCAGGCGGAAGCCATACTCCTGCATCATCGGCTTGAACCCATCCGGGCGGGCATAGAATTCGGCGTTGACCGCGACGGTAAGCGCCTCGCCGCCGTTGATGGCGTCGGCGAGATCGGAGAGGCTCTCGATACCCCGCTCCGCTGCGTCTTCCTCCTGCATGGCCAGGGCATAGGTGTTATTGGCCTCGGAAGGCTCCAACCAGACCAGGCCCTTTTCGGCGTCCAGCTCCTTGACCCGCTGGTAGGTCTCCTCCGGGCCCAGCCGCTCCTCGACATCGTTGTAGGTGATCAGCGAGGTGCCGGTGTACTCCCAGTACAGGTCCACCTGGCCGTTGACCTGGGCCTTGCGCAGCACCACCGAGCCCATGCCGTCGCGCTTGTCGACGTCGTAGCCGTGGGCATCCAGGTACTTCGTGGTCATGGATGCGAGCAGCAGTTGCTCGGTGAAGTTCTTGCCGCCGACGACGATCTCCGCCGAGGCGGTGGCACCGAAGGCCAGCAGGCCGGCGGCGAGGGCGGTAGGGAAGAGCTTGCGGATCATGTCGATTCCTCCTGGTTGCGTCTGTGTCGTGTTATCAGGCGGGATTGCGTAGTGGATTGACCCCCTTGGGGACGAGCAAAAAGGCGAGGGTGGCCACTACCATGTCCACCACTACCGCGAGCAACGCGGTGGGGATGGCGCCGGCGAGCATCATTACCGTGTCGTCCATGGCGATGCCGGTGAAGATGAGCTCGCCGAGCCCGCCCCCGCCGATGAGAAAGGCCAGCGGCACGGTGCCCACGTTGACCGCCAGGGCCGTGCGGATGCCGGCGAAGATGACGAACAGGGCGTTGGGCAACTCCACCCGGAAGAGCATCTGCATCGGACTCATGCCCATGCCCGCGGCCGCCTCCTTCATGTGATCGGGTACGGACTTGATGCCCGCATAGGTGTTCCGGGCGATGGGCAGGATGGTGTAGACGAACAAGGCGAAGATCGCCGGCACCGTGCCGATGCCGAGCAGGGTCATGGATAGGGCCAACACCGCCAGGGTGGGGATGGTCTGTCCCACGTTGAGCACCTGCATGGCCGACTCCGCGAGCCGGGCGAAGCGCGGCCGGGTGAGCACGACGCCCGCGGGCACGGCGAAGGCGATGGCGAGGCCGCCGGAGATGAGCATCAGCATGATGTGCTGGCGCAGCAGATAGGTGATGTCCGGCCAGTAGAACAGGAAGTCGTCGACGAAGCCGGTGCCCTGGGTCCAGATACCGAGGGCGAACATCGCCACCAGCGCCGCGCCGTAGAACAATCGCTGCGGTGACTGGAACGGCATGGCTTTACTCCTGGGGCCGGTAGGTGGCGCCGAGGTAGCGGGTGATGCCGCGCTGGGTCAGCGTGCCCACCAGCCGCCCGTCGTCGTCCACGCAGGCGAGCCAGGTGGTGTCGTGGGAGAACATCAGCGAGGCCACCTTGCGCAGGTCATCGTCCACATGCGCCACCGCGTCGATGCCGTAGTAGTGCTCACCACAGCGGCCCCGTCGGGTCTCGGTGGTCGAGCGCAGCACCATCCCTACGGGCCGTTGGTGATCGTTGACCAGGGTGATGGCGTAGTGGTAACCGCGCTCCTCCATCAGCTCGAGGGCATGGCGGAGGTCGTCGTCGTGGCGGACCACGGGGACGTCCTCCTCCATGACATCGCGCACCCGTACCAGCTGCATCCGTTTCAACGCCCGGTCCTCGCCGAAGAAGCTCTCCACGAAGTCGTTCTTCGGGTGGGCCAGCAGGTCGTCCGGCCGCTCGTACTGCACCAATCGGCCCTCCTGGAAGATGGCGATGCGGTCGCCCATCTTGATGGCCTCGTCGATGTCGTGGCTGACGAAGAGGATGGTCTTCTTCAGCTCCGACTGCATGCGCAGGAACTCATCCTGGATCACCGCGCGGTTGATCGGGTCGATGGCGCCGAAGGGCTCGTCCATCAGCAGCACCGGCGGGTCTGCGGCCAGGGCACGGATCACGCCGACGCGTTGTTGCTGGCCGCCGGAGAGCTCGCCCGGGTAGCGGTCCATGAAAGCGGTGGGATCCAGGGCCACCATGTCCAGCAGCTCGCGCACGCGCTCGCGGATGCGCTTGCGATCCCAGCCCAGCAGCCGGGGTACCACCGAGATGTTCTCCTCGATGGTCATATTGGGGAACAGACCGATCTGCTGGATTACGTACCCGATGCCCCGGCGCAGGTCCACGGTGTTCAGCCCGGAGGTGTCCTCGCCGTTGATCTCCACGCGCCCGGAGGTGGGCTCGATGATCCGATTGATCATCTTCAGCGTGGTGGTCTTGCCACAGCCCGAGGGCCCGAGCAGGATGCAGATCTCGCCGTCGGGGACCTCCATGGTGATGTGATCGGCGGCGGTTACCGGCCCTTCCGGTGTCTCGAAGACCTTGGTGAGGTTCTCGATTCGGATCATTCCGCTCCCCTTGTGGTTGTATTAGCCCCCGGTGCGCTGCAGCCCACGTGGCGTGAGCCGCCGCTGCAGGCCAAGCAGCCCGAAATCCGCGGCGATGGCGAGCAGGCTCACAGCGACGGCGCCGATGACGAGCTGGCGTGGGTCCGATTGACTGATGCCCCGACTGATGAAGGTGCCGAGACCGCCCGCACCGATATAGGTGGCGATGGCCATGACGCCGATATTCATCACCACGGCGGTGCGTACGCCGGCCATGATCACGGGGACGGCGAGCGGAATTTCCACCATGCGCAGCCGCTGCACCGCGCTCATCCCTACCCCCCGGGCGGCCTCGCGCAGGGCCGGGTCCACGTCGTTGATGGCGGTGTAGGTGTTGCGGATGATCGGCAGCTGGGAGTAGAGCAGTACCGCCACGATGGCGGGTAGGTAGCCGATACCCTGGCCGATCAGCGATAGGATCGGGATCATCACCCCGAACAGTGCGATGGACGGGATGGTGATAATCATGGAGGCCACGTACAGCACCATGTCCGCCACCCGTTGGTTCTGGGTGATGGCGATGCCGATGGGTACGCCGGTAACCACCGCCAGCCCCACGGCGAATCCGACCAGGATCACGTGCTCAAGGGTGCGGTTGGTGAGCACGTCCAGGTTGTCCGCGAGGTACGCGAGAATCTCCAAGGCAACCCCCTCCGTTGCGGTCCGCGGTGCAGCCCTCGGGCTGGCGTAGCGGCACAGGATCTACTCGGGCACAGGATCGTTACCCGGGCGCGCTTGTCCCGGCGCGCCAACAGTGTTGCTTCAGGTTATCGGCGTGGGTGGGGTGGTAACGTGACACGAGCGCCATATCCGGACACAGGAGCGACAAATCCGCTCTGTGGACCGGATTTTTCCGCTCCCGGCAATGATCCGGATCAAATACAGTGCTCAGCAGGCGTTGCCGAAGTAGCGCGCCACATACTCCTCGAAGGGCATGTCATCGGCGGCCTCGAGGGCGGCCTGCTCGGCCAGCGACTCCCGCGCTGCCGCCTCGAGTCGCTCGCGTAGCGCGGGCTCCAGGGGAACGCCCTTGAAGGTGGTCTCATGGGTCCGGGAGATTCGCATGGCGAACTCCACGAAGGCCTCGTCATGCTCCCGCATCTCCGCGAGGACCCGGGCGGACGGGGTGAGCTCCGGGTGCTCGACCCGTGCCCGGAACGCCCGCAATGCCGCGGTGTACGGCGCGTCGTCGGTATGGGCATCGAGCAGTGCCGCCGGCCCGGCCATGGCATCGAAGAGCTCGCCGGCCCACTGGGGCAGGGTGACGGCGCTCCCGTCACAGCGCTGGAGCTCCAGGCCGGGATCGCGTCCCTGGCGCGCGACCAGCCCTTGGTTGTGATTGATGTGACCCTGTTCGTGGGCATCAATGGGCGGGCTGTCCGCAAGCAGGCAGAACAGCAGCAGGATCTCCAGGAACTGGAGCTGCGTCACGTCCACGCCCACCGGCTCGAAGGGGTCCAGGTCCAGGGCCCGAATCTCGACATACTCCACGCCGGCACGTCGCAATGCCGTGGTGGGCCGCTCCCCCGAGGCGGCGATGGCCTTGGGGCGGACGAAGCTGTAGTACTCGTTCTCGATCTGCAGGACGTTGGTGTTGAGCTGCCGCCACTCGCCGTCGACCCGGGTGCCGATCCGCGCATACTCGGGGTCTTCCGTGGAAATGGCCGCGGTGAGGCTGTCCACGTAGCTGTCCAGATCGTTGTAGGAGACCGCGAGCGCTGCCTGGGCGTTGTTCTTGTAGCCGATGTCGCTCATCCGCAGTGACGTGCCCCAAGGCTCGTAGAAGGTGTGCGGCCCCCACTCCCGGAAACAGAGGTTCTCACCGTGGGTGAAGGACCGGCAGATCGCCGGGGAGGCGCCGAAGAGATACGGCACCAGCCAGCCGTAGCGCTGGAAATTGCGGATCAGCCCGAAGTAGGCATCCGAGCGGAACGCCTTCTGCGAGCGGGTGTCGCCCTCGATCCGCTGCAGCGCCGCCATGAATTCATCGCTGAACGAGTAGTTGAAGTGGATGCCGGCGATCGCCTGCATGGCGCGCCCATACCGCCAGTCCAGACCGCGGCGGTAGACGTGCTTCATCCGCCCGACGTTGGAGCTGCCGTATTCCGCGATGGGGATGCTCGCGTCACCGCCGACGATGCAGGGCATGCTGGTGGCCCAGAGGAGCTCATCACCGATGTTGTGGTAGGTGAACCGGTGGAGATCGGTGAGGAAGGAGACCGCATCCCCGGTGTAGTGGTACGGGGGCGTAATGAACTCCAGCAGCGCCTCGGAGTAGTCGGTGGTGATCGAGGGATGGCACAGCGCCGAGCCCAGGGCCTTCGGGTGCGGGCTCTGGGCGATTGTGCCGTCGCGGCTGACCCGCAGGCTTTCCTTCTCGAGACCCTTGCGGCTGTCGCGGAGAAGATCCTGTGCCTGCGCATCGCACAGACTCCGGACCCGGCTGTCGACGCTGTCGTTCATCTCGGATCGATTCCCCCGGTCTTCGGTGTTGGTAAGGTTGGCGCGCTGCGGTGCCTCAGGCGGAGCTCGGGGCGCCGGTGCCGCCGCCGAAGCGCATGCGCAGGCCGAGATCGTTACGGGAGTCGGCATGCTCGAGGGCCTGTTCCGCGGTGATCTTGCCGGCCTGGTACAGCTCGAACAGGGAGTCGTCGAAGGTCTGCATGCCCCATTCCCGGCCCTGCTTCATCGCATCCTTCAGTCCGTCGACCTCGCCGCGCTCCAGCAGATCGGATACATAGGGGGTATTGGTCAGGATCTCAACCGCCGGTACCCGTCCTCCGTCCTTTGCTGGCACCAGCCGTTGGCTGACGATGGCCCGCAGGTGCTGGGAGAGGTCCATGCGCAGCTGCCGGTGGGCGTTCTCCGGGAAGAAGTTCAGGATCCGCTGCAGGGTCTGGTTGGCGTTGTTGGCGTGCAGCGTCGACAGGCACAGGTGGCCGGTCTCGGCGTAGGCGAGCGCCTGCGCCATGGTTTCGCGCTCGCGCACCTCGCCGATCAGGATGACGTCCGGCGAGCCGCGCATGGCGTTGGTCAGCGCCTTTTCGTAGGAGTGCGTGTCCAGGCCGATCTCGCGCTGATCGACGATGCAGCGCTTGTGCTGGTGGAGGTACTCGATGGGGTTCTCCACCGTAAGGATATGCCCCGAATGGTGATTGTTTCGGTAGTCGATCAGCGAGGCCAGGGTCGTGGACTTGCCCGATCCGGTGGAACCCACCATGAGCACCAGCCCGCGCGGCTCCATGACCAGATCGCGCAGCCGTGTGGGCAGGTTAAGGGCCTCCAGGCTCGGGATCTCGTGGCTGATGTGGCGGACCACCATGGACAGCGACCCGCGCTGGCGGAATACATTCACCCGGAACCGGCCGATGCCGTGGGGGGAGATCGCGAGATTGAGCTCCAACTCCCGCTCCAGTTCCGCGCGCTGGGCCTCGTCGAGTATGGACAGGGCGAGCCCCTCCACCGTCTCCGCATCCAGGCGCCGGTCCGGCTCGATGGCGCGTACTTGGCCGTGGATGCGGATCCCCACGGGGGCGCCGGCGCTGAAGAATAGGTCCGAGGCCCCGTGCTTGGGCATGAGCTTGAGGTAGCGCTGCAGGTCCATGTGGTCTTCCCCTACGGTCCGGCGCGCCATGATAGCGTCTCCTGTGTGAGCCGTCACAGTAGTCGCCGCCGGTCCCCTACAATGGCGGTGAAGCAGATTCGAGAAGGGGAGGTGAACCGTGGACGAGCATACCCGAACCGAGTTGGAGGCGGCGGCCTTCCGTCGCCTGGTGGGTCACCTGCGCGAGCGCACCGATGTGCAGAACATCGATCTCATGGATCTCGCCGGCTTCTGCCGCAACTGCCTGTCGAAGTGGTACCTGGCCGCCGCCGAGGAGCGTGGTGTGGAAATGGACTACGAGCAGGCCCGCGAGACCATCTACGGGATGCCCTATGAGGAGTGGAAGGCGCGCTACCAGACGCCGCGGCAGGACTGATGCGGCGACCCTAGCGCCGCCGTTGCCGTAGCCGCTGGAGCACGGCCTCCCGGGCCTCGGGCCCGGGAAGACCCTCGGCGGCGGCCAGGTCGTCCACACGGCCCCACCAGCGGATATGGAATACCGGCGCCACCACGTCGTTGTAGGCCTGGCGGATGGCATCGGTGGGGCCGCCGAGGGCCAACGGGGTCAGGGCTGCCTCCAGCGCCGGCTTGCGCTCGAGGAGCTCGGTGCCGCTGATGCCCCAGCGCTGGGGCTCCATACGGATCAGGTATTGCTGGAGCTCGGGCACGTTGCGGAAGAACTGCGTCACGGACTCGTCGCCGTCGCCGACGGTGACCAGGATCACCGGGAACCGCTCCGGGTCCCGTCGCCGGGTCAGCGCCTCGATCTCGCCGAACGCTTTGCCTTCCCATCCGTGCATGCCCACTGTCCCCTGAATTGATGCGGCGTTGTGGCCGTCTATACTCAGCGGCGTGCACCGGGTCAACCGGTACGGGTATTCGATGACAATCATGCCTGACGGAGGAGGAGCAATGCGCGTTTGGCGTTTCATTGCGGTGCTCGGACTGGCGGTGCTGGCATCCAGCGCCGTGGCACAGCAGCGGCTGTCCATCGCCACCGGCGGTACCGGCGGCACCTACTACCCCTATGGCGGGGGGCTTGCCGAGCTGATCGGTGAGCACATCGAGGGACACTCGGCGGTGGCGGAGGTTACCGGCGCCTCCGTGGAGAACATGGGCTTGATCCACCGCCGGGACTCGGACCTCGCCATCGGCCTCGCGGACACCGTGCAGGCCGCCCACGCCGGCACCGGCCCCTTCGAGGGGCGACAGGTAGCGAAGGTACGGGCGATCGCCTCCATTTATCCCAACGCGGTGCAGATCGTCACCCTCGCGGATTCCGGAATCGAGACACTGGATGACCTACGCGGCGCCCGGGTTTCAGTGGGTGCCCCGGGCAGTGGCACCGAGGTCAACGCCCGCACCGTCCTCGAGGCCAACGGCATCAGCTACGACGAGTTCGAGGTGCATCGACTGAACTTCAACGAGACCGCCGATGCCCTGCGCGACGGTGACATCGATGCCGGGTTCTGGAGCGTGGGCCCGCCCACGAGCTCCATCATCAACCTGGCGACCACCCGGGATATCCGCTTGCTCGGGCTTTCAGAACAGGAGATCGCCAACGCCCTGGAGGCCCAGCCGGTATTCGCCGCCTATACCCTGCGGGAGGGGATCTACGAGGGGATTACCGAGCCCGTGAACACGGTGAGCGTCCCCAACGTCCTCGCGGCGAACGCGGAGATGTCGGAAGATCTCGCCTACGAGATCACCCGGGTGCTGTTCGAGCACACCGATGCGCTGATCGAGATCCACCCGGCGGCCAACGACACCACGGTGGAATTCAGCCTCGGTGCTACGCCCATCCCCTTCCACCCCGGAGCGGTCCGCTATTACCAGGAGGCTGGCCACGAGGTCCCCGCGGAGCTGCGCCCCTGAGCCGACGTGGCGCTCCGCAGGATCCGGGAAGGCACGCTCGCCGCGGTCCTGTTTCTGACCGCGGCGGGCGCCCATGCGGAGAGCTGGCTCGAGGTCGCCACCGTCGACGGACGCATCGTCGAGCGCATGGCGATCAGCGAGGGGGCGCGCTGGTGCCTGCACTGGAATCATTCCGTGCAGGGGTTTGCGGTGGCGGATTGCTATGTGCTCCGCGACCAGCGGATGTGGCTGGAGCGCAGTCATCAGCCCGACTACGCCGCCGGCCTCGGTACCATTCCCGGCCGCGGCCGGGCCCGCTCGGATGGGGAGGGGGGTTATTGGATCGAGGGGATCGACGAGCCGGTTTCCGACGGGGGTCTGCGTTTGCGGGTGGGGAGTCGCCGTGTGGATCATCGCCTGCGACTGCGCTCGCAGGTGCTTCATTTGAGTGACCGGTTGGCCGGCGAGGCGGTGATCATCCGTCTCCATCACCCTGGGCAGGCATCGGTGGACGGGGCGCGGTGAGCATACTGCGCGGCGAGTTCTCTCTGCCCGGTCAGGACCCGGCGCTGCAGCCGCGGCTGGTGGCCTGGGTGATTACCATCCTCGGCGTCAGCCTGTCCCTGTTCCAACTCTACACCGCCGGCATAGAGCCGGTGGGCCTGTTCTATCAGCGCAGCATCCACCTTGCGCTGGTGATGATGCTCGCCTTCCTGATCTATCCCGGCCGCGGTGTCCGCCATCGCCGCGGTTGGCTCGCATGGGCGGTTGATGGCGCGTTGCTCTGCGGCGCGATGCTCTCCGGGTTTTACCTGTCCTGGAACCTGGATGCCATTTTCGCCCGCGCTGGCTTCTGGAGCCGCACCGATATCATTGTCGGCTGCATCGCCACGCTAACCCTGCTCGAGGCGTCGCGGCGGGCGGTGGGGTTGGGTATGACCGTCATCGCGGGGGTGGCCATCGCTTACGTCCTGGCGGGACCGCGCGGGGAGCTACCCTGGCTCGGGGAGTGGCTGCCGGGGGTGCTCGGGCATCGCGGCTACAGCATCGATCGCCTGGTCGGCCAGCTGTATCTGGGCCAAGAGGGGATCTACGGTCTGCCCCTGGGTGTCGCGGCCACCTACGTGTTCATCTTCGTGCTCTTCGGCGCCTTTCTCGAGGTCACGGGGGCGGGACACTTCTTCATTGATCTCGCCTACGCCGCCACCGGCCGGCAGCGGGGCGGCCCGGCCAAGGCGTCGGTCATCGCATCGGCCACCATGGGCTCGATCTCCGGCAGCGCCATTGCCAACGTGGTGACCACCGGCGCCTTCACCATCCCGCTGATGAAGCGCCTGGGTTATCGTCCCACCCAGGCCGCGGGGGTGGAGGCGGCAGCGAGCACCGGCGGCCAGATCATGCCGCCGTTGATGGGCGCGGGGGCATTCCTGATCGCCGAGTACACCAACCTCCCCTACCTGGAGGTGGTGAAGGTCAGTGTCCTGCCCGCGTTGATGTACTTCACCACCGTCTACCTGTTCGTTCATCTCATCGCCGTCAAGGCGGGCATGCGCGGCATCCCGGCGAGCGAGCTACCGCCGGTGCGCTCGGTCCTCCGCGAGGGATGGCACTTCCTGGTGCCCCTTGCCGTGTTGATCTACCTGCTGGTCCGCGCCATGTCGCCCACCCTGGTTGGCTTCTACGCCATCGTCACTATCGTGGTGATGGCGGTACTCCGGGGGCTGGTCACCCTGCTGTTCGCCGAAGACCCGGAGCAGCCCCGCGCCTGGCGCCCGGCCCTGCTCGGCCAGGCGGCCTGGCTGGCGGTGATCCGCTTCGTGCAGGCACTGGAGGTCGGGGCACGCAACGCGGTGGCGGTGAGTATCGCTTGCGGCGTGGCCGGCATCGTCGTCGCGGCGGTGGGATTGACCGGGCTGGGACTGAAGTTCTCTTCCCTGATGGTGGCCTTCTCCGGCGGCAGTATCGTCCTCGCGCTGGTGCTGGTGCTACTGGCCAGCCTGGTGCTCGGCATGGGGCTGCCCGTGACCGCGAGCTACATCGTCCTGGTGGTGCTCGTCGGCCCGGCCCTGACCCAGGAGTTCGGCGTGCCACTGCTGATCGCCCACCTGGTGGTGTTCTGGTATTCCCAGGATTCCAACGTCACCCCGCCCATCGCCCTGGCGGCCTTTGCGGGTTCCGCCATTGCCGGCTGTCGTCCCATGGATGCGGCCATTCAGGCCTGGAAGTTCGCGAAGGGGCTGTACCTCATCCCGCTGTTCATGGTCTTCAATCCCGAGATCATCACCGGCGGCCCCTGGGCGGTGGTGGCCTGGAACGCACTGATCGCCGTGGTGGCCCTCGGTGCCTTCGCTGCGGCATTGGAGGGTTATCTGTTCGCCCCCATGGGCTGGCCTGCGCGGGCCTTCCTGGCCATGGGCATGGTGGCGGTGTTCTATCCCGACCTGCGCGTGGAGGCGGCGGGGCTCGCCACGCTCTTGCTGGTGTTGCTGGGCCATTTCCTTGCGGCCCGGCGTCGGCGCGAGGAGGGGAGCGATCCCTCCCCTAGTGCCGGGGCTCGAAGTGACGGGCAATGAGGGTGTCCACCGACAACCGGCCGGGGCCATGGACCAGGATGGCCAGCAGCATCGCGGCCCAGGGCAGGTGATAGGTCTGCCAGCCATCGGGGACGGTGAGCTGGATGATCAGGGTCATCCCCAGCAATCCCAGGGCGGCGAAGCGCGTGCCCAGGCCGAGCACCAGCAGCACCGGCAGGAGTAGCTCCCCCAGCCCGGAGAGGAAGGCGACGGCAGTGGGGAAGGGGTAGTCATAGGTGCTACCGAGGATGTGCAGCTGGAACTCGTTCTTGAACAGCCACACCGCCCCGGGCGAGACCTGCAGGAAGCCGTCGAACTTGGTCAGCCCCGATTGCCAGAAGGGGATGGCGACGGTAATTCGCAGCAGCACCTGGGGCAGGCTCGCGGGGATCGCGCGGAGCCAGCCCACCGCCATGGCGATGAGGCGGACCAGCTGCCCTTCCGGGGCGGTCATGCGGAGTATGGCCTGTCTCATGGGTTGTCTCCCTGTGTTTCCGGATCAATGCGAAAGTCGGTAACCGCCCCCGCGCTAAGCAGCGCTTGCAGGGTGGTGGCGAAGTCGAAGTTCGCGTCGGTGACCGCCCGCGTGGCGACGGGCAGGCAATGATCGGCGGCCAGTGCGTCCACGAAGGGGGCAGCGCCCGCGGGCAGCGCGGTATTGGCGAGGTGCAGGTGCGGGCGGGTCACCATCGCGGTGACGCCGCCGGCGTGGAGGTCCACGGGCCGGACCGTCTCGTCCTCGGTGTTTGTCTCCCAGATCGCGAGGATCGGCCAGTCACTGGTGACGAGTCGGCATGCGGGATGGATCCGCAGCCTTAGCCGTTCCACCGTCCCGGGTTCCAGCCCCTGGAGGCGTCGCGGGTCCAGCGGTGCGGCATCGGCGGCGTGAAAGGCCTCCTGGCGGGCGCGCTCCAGGCGCGCGACATCGCTCAGGTAGGGCAGTCCCGCCGCCGGCGGGAAGCCCTCGATGAAGGCGGGAAAGGCGCCCCCATACTCCAGCAGCACCGGCGAGTCGGGGAGGTGATCGCCGACGAAGGCCCGGGCCATGGCGCGAAAGAACTCGTCCCCCACCAGGCGCCGTACCACCGGGTAGGCCTCTGCCAGCGCCTCCACGAGGCTGACGAATACATTGTTGCGATAGACATCGAAGCGCCGATGCGCCGGGCCGCCACCGGGACCGCGCACGCCGGACGGCGGGGGTGTTCCGGGGCTTTGCAGGGCACCGACGAAGGCGCCTTCCCGTACGGGCCCCGTGCTCATGCCCGTGCCTCCGCGCGATGGGCCCCCAGGGCCGCCTCGGCATGCCGCGCCTGCTCGGCGAGCACGGGCCAGGCGGGGATGTCGCCGTCCCATTCCACCAGCGTCGGCGTCGGCCCCAGGCGGGAGAGGGCGTAGCGGTACAGCGCCCAGACCGCCTCCGGCACCGGTCGGTCGTGGGTGTCGATGGCCAGGGGGGCGCCGTGGTCGTCGTGGTCCAGGGCGTGACCGGCCAGGTGGATCTCGCCCACGGCGGCCATGGGGAAGCGGGCCAGGTACTCCCAGGGGTCGAAATCGTGATTGGTCGCGGAGACCAGGACGTTGTTCACGTCCAGCAGCAGTCCGCAACCGGTGCGTCGGGCAAGCTCCGTGAGGAATGCGGTCTCCGGTATCTCGTCGTCGTCGAAACGCACATAGGTGGACGGGTTCTCGATGAGTATGGGCCGGCCTAGCTGCTCCTGGACCTGGTCAACGTGGGTCGCGACCCGCGCCAGGGTAGCCCGGGTATAAGGTACCGGCAGCAAGTCATTGAGGTAACGCCCGCCGTGGCTGGACCAGGCCAGGTGCTCGGAGACGAGCTCCGGCTCATAGCGCGCCACCACCCGGGCGAGCCGTGCCAGGTGGGCCTCGTCCAGGGGGCCTTCGGAGCCGATGGAAAGGCCGACACCGTGTACCGACAGCGGGTAATGCGCGCGGATGGCGGACAGCCAGGCATGGGGCGGTCCGCCCGCGCCCATGTAGTTCTCGGCATGGACCTCGAAGAAGCCGATGTCCGGGCGCTCCTTGAGGACGGTGGCGTAATGCGCGGCCTTGAGCCCGACGCCGGCGCGTGCCGGCATCGGGGGGGGCGGCATTACGGCGGATGGGCCGGTGGCAGCATGCATGGCCTTCTCCGTCGTCTGCCTTGCGCCGGGCATCAGCCCTGCTGCGGCAGGTCCCGGTCCAGGGGCTCGAGGCTGCCGGTGCGGTCGCCGGGCAGGTCCATGGACTCGCAGGTGCCCTCCGGGACCAGGGTCCAGGCATTGCCCTGGTAATCCACGGTGGAGGTGCCGGCACAGGTGGTGCCCGGCCCCGCCTTGCAGTCGTTTTCGCCGGCCTTGGAAACGCCGTAGCACTTGACCATATCGTCCTCGGCGACGGCGGCGCCGGAGAAAGCGGCACCACTGACGGCGACCGCGAAGGCGCCGGCGAGACCGAGGGCGGTGAAGGTGTTGCTGGCGGACATAGGATGTCTCCTCTGATTGCAGGTTCTGTTTCGCTCTCGCGTCCGGGCTTGTCGCCCCAACGCTTGGAAACAGGATGGCGGCCCCGAGGCCTGGCGACCATGCGGTTGATTACGTAAGGGGTTGTGCCTACGCGGCCGCCGGTTTGCGTGGTGCCGGGGTGCGGCACATCATCTGGTGTCCAAGGAAAAGCGGGAGGAAAGCGATGCACCAGACGGAGCTCTCGGTCGAGACCGCGGGGCGGGGCACCGTGGAGATCAGCGCGGCGGTGGCGGGGGTGGTCGCGGACAGTGCCGTTGCCGATGGCCTGTGCCACGTATTCGTGTGCCACACCAGCGCGTCGCTGATCGTCTGCGAGAATGCCGATCCGACCGTGCGGCGCGATCTGGAGACCATGGCCGCGCGGCTGTTTCCCGACGGTGACCCGGCCTACTACCACGACACGGAGGGGCCGGACGATATGGCCGCCCACCTGCGCAGCGTATTCACCAACACGAGTCTCACTGTGCCGGTGCGGGGTGGGCGGCTCGCGCTGGGGACCTGGCAGGGCATCTATCTGTGGGAGCACCGCCGGAAGCGGCACCGGCGTCGTCTGCTCGTCACTGTCTGGGGGTGAGCCCCCTAGCCAGCTCGGAGGAGGTCGCCGGGGCGGCGGTTGTGGTATCGTCCGGGCCATCTGCCGCACTCAGCCGGGCGTGACGACATCATGGCGAGCAAGAGCATCTATCGCGTCATCTTCCACAACCAGGGCAAGGTCTATGAGGTCTATGCGCGTAGCGTGGGGGATGGCGGCATCCTCGGCTTCGTCCAGATCGAAGAGCTGATTTTCGGCGAGCATACCCAGGTGGTGGTGGATCCCTCCGAGGAGAAGCTCAAGAGCGAGTTTGCGGGCGTGAAGCGGAGCTACATCCCCATGCACTCCATCATCCGCGTCGATGAGGTGGAGCAGGAGGGCCACGCCAAGATCTCCGACGTGCAGGGGGGTAACGTCACCCCCTTCCCGGTGTCCATGTACGGCCCCGGCCGTGGCGGCTCCGGCAAGGACGATTGATCTCACCGGCGCCGTCGTTTAGGATTTAGCGCCTCGCTGGCCGAAGCGCCGGCGGGGCCCCACAACGGAGAGGTGTCCGAGCGGTCGAAGGAGCACGCCTGGAAAGCGTGTGTACCCCCTGGGTACCGAGGGTTCGAATCCCTCCCTCTCCGCCACTTCCTTTTCCCAGCCCTTTTCTTCCCAGCATCGCCGTAACGGAACGTCGCGCGACAATCTGCGTCGCAGGAAGATTGCAATGTGATATTCATCACACCGGTTTTTGCTAGGCTGAAGTTCGGGGGCGGGATGTCCCGGCCCGGATGACTGGCGGAACGGGCGGATGTCATGGGAGAGACGCTGCTACGGCAATGGACGATGCTGTCGCTGGTACCGCGCGCCCCCGCGAAGCTCACAGCGGGGGATATGGCGGCGCGGCTCGCCGACGACGGATTCGCCGTCAGCAAACGGACCGTGGAGCGGGACCTGCACGCGCTCTCGGCGGTGTTCCCGCTCTACTGCGACGACCGCAACCGCCCCTACGGTTGGCAATGGGCGCGGGATGCGGAGGAGCTCAGCATCCCCGCCATGTCCCCGGCGGCGGCGCTGGCGTTGCGCATGACCCGGGACTACCTGGAGCGGGTGCTGCCGCGGTCCATCCTGGAGGCGCTGGACCCCCATTTCCGGCGAGCGGAGGCGGTGCTCCGGGCCTCGCCGGAGGCGGTGGCCAATTGGCCGGAAAAGGTGCGCATCGTCTCCCGAGGTCAGCGCCTGATCCCCCCGGATATCGACAGCGACGTCCTGGCCGTGGTCTATGAGGCATTGCAGAGCGGCGTTCGGCTGTCGGTGCGCTACCGGCCACGTCATGAGAACGAACCCCGGGACTACGAGGTCGATCCCCTCGGGATCGTCCTCCGCGACGGGGTCATCACCCTGGTGGCGACGCTGTTCGACTACGACAACCCCGTGCAGCTCCATCTCCATCGCATGTACGCCGCCAGTCCCCGGGAGACGCCCGCTTCACCGCCGCCGGGCTTCGACCTGGATGGCTGGCTCGCCACCGACCCTTTCGGTTTCCGGCTCGGTGGGCGCCTGCGCCTGCATGCGCGGATGGACGAGGAGATCGCCAGGCATCTCGACGAGACACCGTTGAGCCCCGATCAGTGGCTGGGGCCCGGCGAAAATGGCTGGCGTGAGTTGATCGCCGAGGTCGAGGACACCGCCCAGCTGCGTTGGTGGTTGCTGGGCTTCGGCCCGGGCGTGGAGGTGCTCGGCCCGCCACACCTTCGCGACGACCTCGCCGGTCGCCTGGCGGCGGCCCTGGCCCACTACGTGGGCACCCCCCCGGACTGAGCCAGGCCGTGGGGGCCGTGAATATGGCATGATGGGGCCGTCCCGCGTTCCATCGGATCGCCGTGTTGCTTCAGAGGGGATCGATGATCGAGCTTCCGTTTCTCAGCAGCCGTGCCGACGACCAGGTCGGCGACGTCAATGACTACCAGGGCTATGACAGCCAGAGCTACCACGTGCTGGGCGCGAGCTGGCTGATACGCCTGGCCCTGTTCTTTGGCTGGCCACAGTCGCTGCGCCACGCCAGTGCCCTGCACATCGCGGATGCCGAGGCCTTTCAGAGCTACCTCGATCTCCCCGAGGGGTGGGCCGGCGACAAGGACGACGCCGGCGAGCGTCGGGTGGCGCTGGCCGAGCGCAGCCTGCGTGCAGCGCTGGCCCATTACGAATCCGGTACGGCGGCGTTGCCGGGGGATCGTGCCCTGTTCCGTAATATCGCCTTGCTCGATGAGCGCCTGGAGCTCACCGACGCCGACAAGGTGCTGCTGGTGCTCGGCGCGCTCATCGAGTGCGAGCCGGCCTACGAGGACACCTTCGGCATGGTGGCCACGGATGTGAACAACCGCCAGCTCGCCGGGCTGCTGCGCGAGCTCGGCGGCGTCGGCCAGCGCGCCGCCATGGCCACGGTGGAGGGGGAGACGGCGCTGGTCGCCTCCGGCGTGGTACGGCTGCAGGGGATGCGCTGCCCCCTGGAGGCGAAGATCTCGCTCATCGAGGGCCTGGCCGACGGGCTGTTCGAGGACAACAGCGGCATCGACGACATCGTCCACCGCTTCGGCCGGCGCAGCCCGCCGGCCTCCCTCGCGCTGGACGACTTTCCCCACCTGCGCCGGGATGCCGCCATCATCACCGACTACCTCACGGCGTCGGCGAGTCAGGCGACGCCGGGCTGCAACGTGCTCTTCCACGGCGAACCGGGGCTCGGCAAGACCGAGTTCGCCCGGGTGGTGGCCGGCGCGGCGGGTTTGACGCTCTACGAGGTCCCCACCACCAACCGGGCCGGCGCGCCGCTGAAGGCGAGCATGCGGCTGCGGGCCTTCAAGGCCTGCCAGCGCCTGCTCGCCGGCCGCGAGTCCGTGGCCATCCTCTTCGATGACTGCGACGATGCCCTGGCCGCCGCGCCGATGATCGCCGTCGACGGTGGTGAAGAGGAGGGCACGAGTGCTGCCGGCAGCAAGGCCTGGATCAACGAGCTGCTGGAGTCCAACACCATTCCCTGCATCTGGGTGGCCAACGATCTGGGCTGGGTGGATGGCGCGCATCTCCGGCGGTTCGATTACCCGCTGTTCTTCCGCTCGGTGCCGCCGGCGGTGCGCCGGCGCATCGCCGAATCCCACATGGGGGGGCTCGACCTGCCCAAGTCCGTGCTCGACCGGGTGGTGGCCAATGAGCACAACACGCCGGCCGCCATCGCCAAGGCGGCGCGGGTGGCCGGGCGCACCGAGGCCAAGGCGGTCGCGGTGGAGAGCGTACTGCGTCAAACCTCGCTGTTGCTCGGTGGGCGCCCGGCCCGGGGGGAACGCCGCGCCATCGTGCCCTTCGACATGGGACTGCTCAATGCCAACCGCGACCTGGCCGGCCTGCGCGACGGCCTGGTGGAGCGGCAGGTGGGGAGCCTGTGCTTTTACGGCCCGCCGGGTACCGGAAAGACCGCCTTCGCCCGGCACCTGGCCGACTGCATGGGCCGCGAGGTGATCGTGCGCCGCGCTTCCACCATCTTGGGTTCTTACGTAGGGGAGACCGAACGTGCCATCGCCGAGATGTTCACCGAGGCGGCGGACAACGACGCGGTGCTGGTGCTCGACGAGGCCGACAGCTTCCTCGGCGACCGGCGCGGCGCCCACCAGCAGTGGGAAGTGACCCAGGTCAACGAGCTGCTCACCCAGATGGAGGCCTTCGAGGGGGTGTTCATCGCCACCACCAATCTCAAGGCGAACCTGGACGCGGCGAGCCTGCGGCGCTTCGCCCTGAAGCTGCGTTTCGACCCATTACGCCCGGAGCAGCGTCAGCGGCTGTTCGACGCCACCCTCCAGGCCCTGGGCGGCGAGGGCGACGCCCGGGGCTACGCCGATCGCCTCCGCCAGCTTGATGCCCTGACCCCGGGGGATTTCGAGGCGGTGGCCCAGCGCCTGCGGCTGCTCGGCGGCATGGTGGATGCGGCGCGGCTGTACCGGGAGCTCGAGGACGAGCTCGCCGAGAAGGGGGCGCAAACGCGCCCCATGGGCTTTACCGCGCGCCTGTAGCAACCAACCAGGAGCCGCCGTCTCATGCCGTTGTCCTTGAGCCCGTTCGCGGAGGTCGGCCTGCTGCTGGCCATCACCACCGTGGCGGGGGCCATCGCGGTGCGCCTGCGCCAGCCGGTGCTGATCGCCTATATCGCCGTGGGCATCCTGGTAGGCCCCTCCGTGCTGGGCTTCGTCCATGCCGAGGGCCATATCGAGTTACTCGCCGAGGTCGGGGTGGCGGTGCTGCTGTTCCTGGTGGGGCTCAAGCTGGATCTCTACCACATTCGACATATCGGCCCGGTGGCGCTCGCCACCGGGCTCGGCCAGCTCGCCTTCACGATCGTGTTCGGCTTCATTATCGCCCTCGGCCTGGGACGGGAGTGGCTGGAGGCGCTCTACATCGCCGTGGCGCTGACCTTCTCCAGCACGATCATCATCATCAAGCTACTCTCCGACAAGCGCGAGCTGGATACGCTCCACGGGCGCATCGCCGTGGGCTTTCTCATCGTCCAGGACATCGCCGTGGTGATCGCCATGATGATCATGGGCTCCATGGGTGGCGGCGAGACCGGCTGGGCGGCGGTGACCCTGGGGGTGGTCAGCCGACTCGTCGGGGCGGCGGCGCTTATGTTCGTGCTCATGCGTTACGTATTGCCCTATGTCGTCGGCATCGTGGCGCGGTCCCAGGAGCTGCTGCTGCTGTTCGCCATCGCCTGGGGTGTGGGGCTTGCGGTGCTCGGCGAGCTCCTCGGGTTCTCCATGGAGGCCGGCGCCTTCCTGGCGGGGTTCTCCCTGGCGTCCACCCACTACCGGGAGGCGATGAGCGCGCGGCTGACCGGGGTGCGTGATTTCCTGCTGCTGTTCTTCTTCATCGAGCTCGGCGCCAAGCTGGACCTCACCACCCTGGGGGCGGAGCTCAACGACGCCGCCGTGTTCTCGGTGTTCGTGCTGGTGGGCAACCCGCTGATCGTCATGGCCATCATGGGGTTCATGGGCTACCGCCGGCGGACCGGCTTCATGGCCGGACTCACCGTGGCGCAGATCAGCGAGTTCTCCATCGTGTTCGTCGCCATGGGCATCTCCCTGGGCCATGTCGGGGTACAGACCCTGGGGCTGACCACCCTGGTGGGGCTGGTGACCATCGCGCTGTCTTCCTACATGATCCTCTATGCCCAGACGCTATACGAGTGGGTGGGCCCGTTGCTGAGGCCCTTCGAGCGGGCTACGCCGTTTCGCGAACAGGCGGTGGAGGCCGGGGACGACGGTGCCCCACGGGTGGAGGTGATCGTATTCGGCCTGGGGCGCTATGGGGAGCGGCTGCTGGAGCGGCTCGCCGACCTGGGGATCCCGGCGCTCGGAGTGGATTTCGATCCCGAGGTGGTCCGGCGCCTGCGTGACCGTGGCCTGAGCGCGCGCTTCGGTGACGCCGAGGACCCGGCCTTCCTGGAGTCCCTGCCGCTACGCGGTGCCGAGTGGGTGATCACGACGCTGCCCCAGTGGCCGGGCAACCGCGCCCTGCTGAGCGCGCTCCGCGGTGCCGGCTATGCGGGCCAGACCGCGGGCGCGGTGCGCGATGAGCTCCATGGCTACGCCCTGCACCGGGCGGGGGTCGACAGGGTGCTGAACGTCTTCGAGGATGCCACCGAGCATGCCGCTCGGCTGCTGGCCACGGAGTTGCGCGGTGAGGAGGTGAGCGATGCCCCGGCTTGAACGGATCCTGATTACGACGGACTTCTCCGAGCCCGCGGGCTGGGCCGCTGAACGTGGTGCCATGCTCGCGGCCGCCCACGGCGCCCGCGCCACGTTGCTGCATGTAATCGCGGGGGATGTCTACGATCGCCTGCAGCGGCTCATGGGCAGCGAGGCGGAAGCCCTGCAGGAGGGTCTTGCCCGCGGTACCCGGGAGGCCCTGGAGAGCGAGGCCGAGGAGCTCGGCCAGCGCCATGGCCAGCCCCCGGAAGTGGCGGTGCTCACCGGCGCCGTGACCCACGCCATCCGGGACTACATGGAGCGTATCGATGCGGACCTCGGGGTGCTCGGGGCGAGTGGCCGGGGGCTGACGCGCCAGCTCTGGCTGGGTTCCACCGCGGAACGGGTGCTGCGTCGATGCCGGCGCCCGGTCCTGGTGACCAAGGGCCCGCCAGCGGGGGCGTACCGGCGGATCCTGGTGCCCGTGGACTTCTCCCGCGCCTCCCGCGTGGCCCTGAATTGGGCCTGCGCAGTGGCGCCGGAGGCGGAGGTAGTGGTGCTCCATGCCTTCGAGGTGCCCTTCGAGGGGAAGCTCCAGTACGCCGGTGTCGATGAGGACACGATCAACCGCTACCGGATGCAGGCCCGGGACGAGGCCACCACGGAGCTCGGGCAGCTCGTGGCCGGCCTCGACGACGGTCGCGGTAAGGTACGGCGCAGTGTCCACCATGGCTATCCGGCCCGGGTGATCCTGGAGCAAGCGAATGCAATGGGATGCGACCTGGTCGTTATGGGCAAGCACGGTCGCGGCGCGGTGGAGGATGCCCTGGTGGGCAGCGTCACCCGCCACGTCCTCTCGCAAGCGGGCTGTGACGTGCTGGTGGCCGGTAGTCAGTGATCGCGGTAGCTGCCGCCGATCCAGGTCCGCCGCACCCGTAGCGCGTCGTCGAGGAGCACCAGGTCGGCCCGGTAGCCGGGGCGTATCCGCCCCACCTGATCATCCAGTCCGAGGAACGCGGCGGGGGTCAGGCTCGCCATGCGCAGCGCCTCGGTGAGCGGCAATCCCAGCAGGTCCACGGCATTGCGCACGGCCCGGTCCATGGTGAGATCGGAGCCGGCCAGGGTCCCGTCTGCGGCGGTGACCCGGCCCTGGGCGCGCACGATGGGGCGGCCCAGCAGGGTCGAACGCTCCATCTCGGTGGCGGCCAGGTGTACGGCGTCGGTGACCAGCATCACCCGCCCCGGGCGCTTGGCCCGTAGTGCCACCATCGCGCTTTCCGGGTGCACGTGGACACCATCGAGGATGAGCCCGCAGTAGCTCTCCGCGTCCGCCAGTGCGGTGCCCACGGTGCCGGGCTCGCGGGCGGTCAGCGGCGACATGGCATTGAACAGGTGGGTGAAACCGCTCAGCCCCTCGTCCAGGGCCCGGCGTAGGGTGACATGATCTGCCGCGGTGTGTCCGGCGCTCACCCGAATGCCCGCGCCGGTGAGCCCTCGAATGAATCCCTCCGGCACGCATTCCGGTGCGAGGGTCATGATCAACGGGAGGTCTGCCGCCTGTTGTTGGAGCCAGTGCCGGTCCGCCGGGTCGGGGCGGCGCAGGCGATCCGTGGGATGGATGCCGCTGCGTTCCGGGTTCAGGTACGGGCCCTCCAGGTGCAGGCCGAGGACCCCCGGTACCCCGGCGTGCAGGGCCGCCCGGGCGGCATCGACGGCCCGGCGGGTGACCGCGGGGTGATCGGAGATCAGGGTGGGAAAGAGGCCGGTCGTCCCGTAACGCCGGTGGGTCTCGGCGATGCGACGGAGGCCCTCCACCTCGGGGGCGTCATTGAGCAGTACGCCGCCACCGCCGTTGACCTGAACGTCGATGAATCCGGGTGCCAGTAGTCCGCCACCGCCGTCTCGGTGCGCTCCCGCCGCGGGGAGGGGGCCCTCGTCCGCACCAACGCTGGTGATCCGGCCCTCAGCGATGCCCACGCGGCGGTCTTGCTGTATGGTTTCCCCGTCGAAGACGCGGACGTTGTGCAGGGTCTGCATCGCGGGTTCCTGTGTCGGCGCTGTCGACACAGGGTACCTGCCGGCGGTCCGGGCTGTCCGCCAACGCATAGCACAAGGAGGGAGAAGCGTATGCGGCCGCTGACGGAGGAAGCGATCTGGGGTCGGGTCGTCGCGCATAGTCACCGTCTGAAGGGGCAGAGCATCTCCGGGTTATTCGGCGATGATGCACGGCGTTTCCAGGGCTTTAGCCGTCGTTTCGACGGCCTGCTGCTGGATTTCTCCAAGAACCGGATCGATCATCCGGCACTGGCCGATCTCCTCGCCCTGGCGGCCGCCAGGGACGTGCCGGGCTGGCGCGACGCGATGTTCGATGGTGGGGCCGTAAATCCTACCGAGAAGCGCGCTGCGCTACATAGCGCCTTGCGCAGCGCCAGGATGGCCCGACGGGCCGGCGTCGCCGAGGCTGTGGGGGAGGCGCTGACCCGCGCCCGGCGGTACGCCGAGGATGTCCGCCAGGGGCGCGTCACTGGCGTAACCGGGGAGACGTTCACCGATGTGGTGCACATCGGCATCGGCGGCTCCGACCTCGGCCCGCGCCTGCTCGATGACGTCGTCGGCCCGGCGGCGACCAACGGCCCACGCCTGCATTTCCTCTCCGGGGTGGACACGGAGGAGCGCGCTGCGGTGCTGCACGGGCTGTGCCCCGAGCGCACCCTGGTGATCGTGGTCACCAAGAGCGGCGGCACCCGGGAGACGCTGCGCAATGCCGCGGCGGTTGCCGACTGGTTCGGCGAGGGTGTGGAGCGCCGGGCGGTGCTGGAGCGCCATTTCGTGGCGGTGACCGCCAATCCCGGGCGGCTCGCCTCCGCCGGCCTGGATTGCGGTGGTTGCTTCCCCCTCTGGGACTGGGTGGGTGGGCGGTATTCCCTGTGGTCGGCGGTGAGCCTGGCGGTGATGATCGGCGCCGGGCCGGACGCCTTCGAGGCCTTCCTCGGGGGTGGTGCTGCCATCGACGCCCATTTCAGCGAGGCCCCCCTGGCGGAGAACCTGCCGGTGCTGCTGGCGCTGGTGAACGTCTGGAACAGCACCGCCCTCGGGGCCTGCAGCCAGGCCGTTCTGCCCTACGACTGGCGCCTGCGGCGGCTGCCGGAGTACCTGCAGCAGCTGGTGATGGAGAGCAACGGCAAGGGCGTGGACCGGGATGGCAATCCCCTGCCCGTCGATACGAGCCCGGTGCTATGGGGGCGCTCCGGCATCGACGGGCAGCACGCGTTCTACCAGTGTCTCCACCAGGGGACTCGGGTGGTGCCGGCGGATTTCCTCTGCGCGGTGGAGGGCGGAGACGCCGGCGACCGCCGGGAGCTGTTGGTCAACTGCTTGGCCCAGTCACGGGCCCTGATGCGCGGGGTAGACGCAGAGGAGCTCGAGGGGGACCCGGCGCTGGCGCCGCACCGGGCCCATCCGGGTAATCGGCCCTCCAACACCCTCCTGTTCTGGCGCCTCGATGGCCGGGCGCTGGGGCAATTGCTGGCCCTCTATGAGCACCGCGTGTTCGTGGAGGCGGTGATCTGGGGGATCAATCCCTTCGACCAGTGGGGCGTGGAGCTGGGGAAACGTCTGGCCGGCGATCTGGAGGGCGCGCTGGAGACCGGCGCCGAGGGATGGGATCCCTCCACCGCCGGCCTGGTCGCCTTCGCCAGGGGCGCTAGCGGGGAGTGAGGACGCAGAACCAGTGCTCGCTGGTCTGGCGCTCCACCAGGTCCATGTCGAAGCCGGCGTTGGTGGCGTACTCGTTGAGATGGGCCGGACCGAGCCGGGTGGCCAGCGACGGACCCACAGTGCCCGGGCCATCCGGGGCGAATTCCGCCACCAGCAGCCGCGCATCGTCGGGGAGCAGGCCGCGGATGTGGCGTAGCGTGGTGACGGGGTCGCGGGCATGGTGGAGGACCATGCTCAGGACGGCTGCGTCCACGGGGGCCGGCAGGCTTGTCACCGACTCAATCTCGGCGACCACGGCGTGGAGATGGTGGACCTGGTGCAGGGCCGCGGTGTGACGGAGCAGGTCCACGGCCTCCGGGTCATGGTCATAGGCGTAGACGGTACCGGATTCGCCCACCCGCTCGGCGGCGCGCAGGGCCACGTAGCCGCCGCCGCAGCCCAGATCGGCGATGATATCCCCCGCCCCCAAGGCGAGGGCGTGGAACCATTCGGGCACCAGCAGGGTACGTAGCGCCTGACGGCCGAACACCCGGATCGGGTCAGTACCCCCGTTGGAAGTCGATGACATAATCCAACTCCTCGCCCCGGCGGTAGTGCTCGTAGTTGCGACGGAAGATGCCCACGATGTCCTCGGGGAAGCTGGCTGCCGCCACGTGGGGGGTGACATAGCAGTTCTCCAGGTCCCACAGCGGGCTGTCCGCTGGTAGGGGTTCCTCCTCGAAGACGTCGAGCACGGCGCCGCCGATGCCGCCGTCCTGTAACGCCTCCGCCAGGGCATCGCTGTCGATGAGCGGGCCGCGGCCCACGTTCACCACCCAGGTATGGTCGGGCAGCCGGGCCAGGGCGGTGCTGTCGAGCATGTGCCGGGTTGCGGCGGTGTCCGGCAGGGTCAGGACCAGGTAGTCCAGCGCGCCAAGGAAGTCCTGCCACTCGTCGCCGGCATACACGCGCTTCACCCCGGCTACCTCGCCGGGGCTGCGCTTGTAGCCGAGCACCTCCAGTCCGAAATGATTGGCGGTGGCGGCGATGTGCTGGCCTATGGAGCCGAGCCCGGCGATCCCCATGGTCCGGCCGGCGAGGCCGCGGTAGTCGCGCTCCGCCCACTGGTGTTCCCGCTGCTGCGCGCGCAGGGCGAAGAACTGGCGCTCGATGGCGATGAGCCAGCCAAACACGTACTCGCTCATCAGCGGGCCGAACACGTCCTTTACGCCGGTGAGGGTGTAGTCCCGGCGCAGGCCCTTCGGGAGTAGCGCGTCGACACCGGCGTAGGTGGACTGCACCCACTCCAGCGCCTCCGCCGAATCCAGGACCTCGGCGACCAGGGCCGGCTTGCCCAGTATGATATTGCTTGCCGGCGCCAGCTCCCGGCCCCGGGTTGCGTCTTCGGCGACCCGGATCTCCAGCTCGGGCAACGCCTCCGCCTCGAGCAGGCGGCGGTAGACCTCGGCGTCCTCGGAGAGGATGAGCGCACGGTTCATCGGCGGCCTCCCGTTGGGGTGCGTGAAACGGCCCACAGCATAGCGCAATCCGGCGTGGTGTCCATGCTCAGCCCCGGGACTGATGGGCCGGGATGGGGAACACGAGGTCGTAGGCCAGGTTGTAGACGTAGGTGTAGACGAGATAGAAGAGCATCAGCGCCACGTTCATGGTGAGCGCCTCGCCGAGCCCGAAACCCATCCACCACATCACCGGCGCCAGGGTGAACACCAGCATCCCCGCCTCGAAGATCAGCGCGTGGACGATCCGTTCCGAGGGCGTCTTGTAGAGTCGGCCGGTGAGCCGGCGCAGGGCGTGGTCGAACGCCAGGTTGTAGACGTAGTTCCACACGGTGGCGAACAGCGAGATCGCCACCGCAAGCACGCCCACCCGGTGCACCGGAGCATGGAACAGCCAGCCGGCCAACGGGCTGACGAGGGCCACGCCGATGAGCTCAAAGAGCACGGCATGGCGGATGCGGTCCGCCACCGAGCGCACGCGGGTACCGGCCTATCGTGGTTGCGGGCCGGTGACCACCGGCGTGTCCGGGTCGTTGCCCCACTCGGACCAGGAGCCGTCGTAGCCGCGTACCCGCGGGTAGCCCAGGTAGCGCAGCGCGAAGAAGGTGAGCCCGGAACGGTGATGGGTCTGACAGTGGGTGACGATCTCACGGTCCGGCGTCGCCCCGCGCTCGCGGAGCATCTCGCGAAGGGTCTCCGGGGGCAGTAGCCGGAGATCCGCCTCCGGGTCCATCAGCTCGGTCCAGTTGAGGTTGACCGCGCCCGGGATGTGGCCGCCGCGGGCGGCGCGCACGTCGTCGCCGGTATACTCCGCCGGGGAGCGGGCATCCAGGACCAGGGTGTTGGCATCGTCCAGGTGCTCAAGGAGGAAGTCCCGGTCGGCGATCACCTCCGGATTGGCGATGCGCGCTTGGTAGGCGCCTTCCCGCGGCTGCGGCGCCCCGGGCTCGGTGGCCAGGCCCTCGGCGAGCCAGGCCCGCATGCCGCCGTTCAGCAGGGAGTAGTCATGGTGGCCGAGTGCCTCGAGGGTCCAGGCGAAGCGCCCGGCGCGGCCGTTGCCCTCGTTGTCGCAGGCGACGACGTGATGGTCGGGGCGCATGCCGATCCCGGAGAGCACCCGGGAGAGGGTGTCGGCATCGGGAAGCAGCCCCTTGGCCGTTCCTTGCTGGCGCAGGATATCCGCATAGCTAAGGTGCACCGCCCCGGGGATATGGGCCCGCTCGTAGTGCTCCCGGTCCGAGAGGTCGACGACCAGCAGCCCCGGTATATCCAGGGACTCCGCCAGGGTCCGGGGCTCGACGAGGAGGGGCAGTTGCTTGTTCGCCATGGATCGCTCACGCCTCGGCTGTCGCTGGAGCGTCGACTGTAACAAGCTCCAGCCAGTGGCGCACGGGGATCTCGCTGGCCTCCGCGAGATGGGTCAGGCAGCCGATGTTGGCGGTGGCAATGAGCTCCGGGGACCCGGCATTGAGGTTGGCGAGCTTCTGCCCGCGGAGCTCCTTCGCCGTCTGCGGCTGGAGGACGGAATAGGTGCCGGCGGAGCCGCAGCAGATCTGGGGATCCGCCACCGGCGTCAGCTCGAAGCCCATGCCGCCGAGCAGCGCCTCCACCCGGCCGCCCAGACCCTGGGCATGCTGCAGGGTGCAGGGGCTCTGGAAGGCGATTCGCCGTGGGGCATCCGCGGTGGGGCGCAGATGGGCCCGCCAGTGCTCGAGGAACTCCACCGGGTCCACCGCCAGGGCGGCCACCCGCTCGGCACGGGCGCGGTAGCCATCGTCGTCGGCCAGCAGGTGGGCGTAGTCCTTGACCTGGGCGCCACAGCCGCTGGCATTGACGATGATGGCGCTGGCCCCGGCCTCGATGTGGGGCCACCAGGCGTCGATGTTGCGGCGGGCCTGTTCACGTGCCGCCTCCACTGCGCCCAGGTGCTGGTTGACCGCGCCGCAGCAGCCGGCCTCGGGGGTACGGACGACCTCGAAGCCCAGACCGTCCGCCACCCGAGCGGTGGCGGGGTTGATCACCGGATCCAGGGCCGGCTGCACGCAGCCCTCCAGCATCAGGACGCGCTTTTCCCGGGGTTGCCCCGGCCAGGGCGGGGCGCGGCGCGCCGGCGGGATCTTGGCCCGCAGGGTCGTCGGGACCAGTGGCCGGACCGTGCGGCCGAGCGCGAGCAGGGCAGCGAACAGCCTCCGCCGGGGCAGCACGGTGCGTAGCGCCCAGCGCATTGCCCGTGCCCGGGGCCGGCGGGGGACGTCGCGCTCGACGATCTCGCGCCCCAGATCGGCGAGCCGGCCGTATTCCACCCCCGAGGGGCAGGTGGTCTCGCAGGCCCGGCAGGTGAGGCAACGGTCCAGGTGGGTCTGCAGGCTCTCCGTGGGCTCGGCACCCTCGAGGACCTGTTTGACCTGGTAGATCCGTCCGCGGGGGCTGTCCAGCTCGTCGCCCCAGAGGCGGTAGGTGGGGCAGTTCGCCAGGCAGAAACCGCAGTGGGTGCACTTGCGCAGGATGGCGTCGGCCTCACGCCCCGCGTCGGTGTCACGGATGAAGTCGGCGAGATGCGTCTGCATGGGGGGTCACTCCGGGTACAGGCGGCCGGGATTGAGGATGCCCTCCGGGTCGAAGGCCTGTTTGATGCGTTGATGCAGGCGCATCAGCGCAGGGGCGAGGGGATGAAACACCTCACCCTGCCGGTCGCCGCCGGTGAATACCGCTGCATGGCCGCCGCAGGCCGTGGCGAGGTCCCGGATCCGTGCCGCCGGGGCGTCGCTCTTCAGCCACAGCTGCTGGCCCGCCCAGTCCGTCGCCGCCGGGCCCGGCAGCTCGCCGGGGTCACGGCCCGGGGGCAGGGCGAGCCGCCAAAGGGGCGTGTCATCGCCGGTGAAGAAGGGGTGGCGCTGGTCCCGCCACTCCGCCCAGAAGCCCTCGCCGTCGGCGACGTCTTCGCCGGCCAGTATGTCGTGGCCCTGGGCAACCGCAGAATGGGTCCCGGAGAGCCGGATCACCGTGGCCTCGCCGTCGTGGATGGCGGCGGAAATCGGGACACCACGCCGGAGCCACTGCTCCACGGCGGGGCGGAGCTCGGCGGCGGCCAGGGGCAGGCGCAGGCTCGCCTCCGTCTCCGGCCGGGGCAGGACCTTGACGGTGACCTCCAGCAGCACACCGAGGGTCCCGAGGGCACCGGTGTTCAGCCGGGAGACGTCGTAGCCGGCGACGTTCTTCATCACCTCGCCGCCGAAGTGCATCACCTCGCCCCGGCCATTGACCAGGCGGATGCCCAGCACCATGTCGCGCACCGCGCCGGCGAAGGGGCGACGCGGTCCGGCGATGCCGGCGGCCACGGCGCCACCGAGGCTGCCGTCCCCGCCGAAGCGCGGCGGCTCGAAGGCCAGCATCTGCCCCTGTTCCGCCAGGGTGGACTCGACCTCCGCCAGTGGGGTCCCGGCGCGGGCGGTGAGGATGAGCTCGGTGGGTGCGTAGTTGACGATGCCGCGATGCTCTGCCAGGGGCAGGGGCTCACCCCGGGGTGCGCGCCCGTAGAAGCCCTTGCTGTGGCGGCCGCGGGTCTCCAGCGGACGGCCGGCTCGGGCCGCCTCCGCGACGCATTCGCTGATGTATCGGGTCTGGTCGGCGCCGCTGTCCATGACGGTCCTCAGAATCGTTCCAGATCGGGGTGTGGCAGCTCCCCGTTGTGCACGTGCATGGCGCCGAACTCGGCACAGCGCGCCAGCGTCGGTATCGCCTTGCCGGGGTTGAGCAGGCCCTCCGGGTCGAAGGCATGCTTGACGGCGTGGAACTGCTCGAGCTCCGCGGTGGCGAACTGTACGCACATCTCGTTGATCTTCTCCACGCCGACCCCGTGTTCGCCGGTGACCGTGCCGCCCACCTCGACACACAGCTGCAGGATCTCGCTGCCGAAGCGCTCGGCGGTCTCCAGCTCGCCGGGCTTGTTGCCGTCGAAGAGGATCAGGGGATGGAGGTTGCCGTCGCCGGCGTGGAATACGTTGACCACCCCGAGGCCATGGTGCTCGGAGAGCTCGCGGATACGTCGCAGCACGAAGGCGAGCTGATGGCGCGGGATGGTGCCGTCCATGCAGTAGTAGTCCGGCGAGATCCGGCCCACCGCCGGGAAGGCGGCCTTGCGCCCCGCCCAGAAGCGGGCCTTTTCGGCCTCATCGGCCGCTACCTGGATATGGGTGGCGCCGTGACTGCGCAGTAGTGCCTGCACCGACTCCAGCTGATCGGCGACCTCTGCCTCGGTGCCGTCGAGCTCGCAGATGAGGATGGCCGCCGCCTCGGTGTCGTAGCCGGCGTGGACGAAATCCTCCGCGGCCTGGATCGCGGGGCCGTCCATCATTTCCAGACCCCCCGGCATCACCCCGGCGGCGATGAGCGCCGCCACCGCGTGGCCACCGGCCTCCACGTCGTCGAAGGATGCCATGAGCACGGACTTGGTGGGGGGTTCGGGCAGGAGCTTGACCGCGATCTCCACCACCACCGCGAGCATGCCCTCGGAGCCGTGCATCAGCGCCAGCAGGTCGTAGCCGGGGCTGTCCGGTGCCTCCGAGCCGATGGTGACGAGCTCCCCGTCGATGGTCACCGCGGTGACCTCGAGGACGTTGTGCACCGTCAGCCCGTACTTTAGGCAATGCACACCACCGGCGTTCTCCGCCACGTTGCCGCCGATGGAGCAGGCGATCTGCGAGGAGGGGTCCGGGGCGTAGTACAGCCCGTGGGGTGCCGCCGCCTCGGAGATGGCGAGATTCCGTACTCCTGGCTGGACCCGGGCGATGCGGCGCTCCGGATCCAGGGAGAGGATGCGGTTGAACTTGCCCAGTGACAGGAGAATGCCCTGGGGGTGGGGCAGCGAGCCCCCGGACAGGCTGGTCCCTGAGCCGCGGGCCACCACGGGCACTTGCAGCTCGCTGGCCAGGCGGAGGATTTTCTGGACCTGCGCCACGCTCTCCGGGATCGCCACCACCAACGGCAACTGCCGGTAGGCCGCGAGGCCGTCGCACTCATAGGCGCGCAGGCCCGCGTCGTGGACCACCAGCCCCTCCTCCGGGAGGATCCGTGCCAACCGTTCCACCAACCCCTCGCGGTCGACGCGGAAGCGGGTGTCTTCCTCGCGGAACTGTGAAGCGCCCATGGCGGGTGCCCTCCATTGGTCTGACCACTGCACGATAGCAGAACCCGCCGGCGCGGGAAAACCGCAGCGGCCCGGGGGGAGGGGAGCGGTTCGGACGGTGGTGGCCCGGTGCCGGAGGGGCACCGGGCGCGGCTCAAGGCCGGTGGGCTACTTGCGTACCCACTCGCCGGCCTCGTTTTGGTAGTACCAGCCGGGGCGGGCATTGCCGATCCAGCGCTCGGCGAAGACGTCCCGGATCTGGTCCTCCCATTCCGGGTGCTCGTTGGCGACGGCGATCTCACGGTAGAGCGCGTTGCGGTCGTCGTTCTCGGCTGCCACCAGCTGGCGCACCTCCCCGCGCTGGGCCAGGGGGACGCTGCCGAGATCACGCACCTCGATCAGCGCGTTGCGGGTCAGTCCAATGGCCCCGGACTCGTAATGGGGTTGCAGGCGTCGGTGCCGCTGCTCCATGGAGGCGGTCAGGCGTTTGATCGCCGGCGAGGAGATATCGATCCGCGGCTCCTGGGCATGCGCGGCGGGGATCACCGCCTCCAGCAGCCGCAACGCCACCGGCGGCGCGGCAGCGCTGCTGGTGCTGTCCTCGCCCTCCGGGGTCTCCTCACGCCCCTCCGGCGGCGCGCCGTCCTCGCCCCAGACATCCTGGATGATCCGATCGGCGGCCCGTTCCGCCGCCACCGCGGGGAAGTAGACGTTAATGGTCACGCAGCCGGCGACCAGGGCGAGCAGGGGGAGAAGGGTCAGGGATTTCATTCGTGCCACCATCGTGCTCCTATATCGTCGGCCTTGGCGTTACTCTACCACCGCCCCTTGGCTACGGGTGGCCTGGATGAGCTGCTCGATGAGGGTGGACCAGCTCACCCGCCGGGCGTGTCCGATCACGTCCACCCGGGGGATGCCCGCGCCCTCGACGATGTAATAGCCGGTCTCCGCGGGGGCCACCCCGCGCATGATGCAGACATCGTCTTCCAAGGCGCAGCCGAGACCGAGCCGTCGGAAGCGGAACTCGTCGAAGACGTTGAGGAACCCCCGCGACAGGGCCCCGGCGGCGCCGCGGCCGCCGATGTCGGAGAGCGCCTCGATGGCGCGTTGGCTGATCCGGTGGGCGACGGGGTCGTCGGGTGGCGTGTGGAACCAGGCGCGGAAGGCGGCGGGCTGCCAGCCGAGCAGGCGCAGGCCCGAGACCTCGCCGTCCAGGGTCCCGGTGATGCGCCCGAACTCGAAGGCGGTGGTCAGGGCCTCCAGGTCCAGTCCCCGCACCAGGACATCGGCGCTCAGTCGGGGCAGGGTCCCGAAGGGATCGGCGAGGAGGAGATCGGCGACGCGGATATCGCCGCCGAAGGCGCCCAGCCGCAGCTCGCCGCCGACGCTGACCTCCCCGGCCTGGTAACGCAGGCGGGGCAATGTGCCGCTGAGGCTGCCGGTGAGCCGCGGCCCGCCGAGGGCCTCGCTCAACGGGCCCAGGCTGATGGGCCGGATGCGGGCGTCCAGCTGGGCCCGGGGCGTCGCCCCCCGCAGTCCCTGCAGGGCGAGGGTGTCGACTTCCACGGCGCCGTCGAGCACCGGTATGCGCAGCGGCGCCTCCAGCCGTAGGCCGTCGCCGTGCAGACGCAGCCGGGCGTCAAAGGCGCCGAGGGAGACCCCGTAGAGACGGCCGTCTGCAGCGCCGAGGCGCGTGACCGGCGGTGACTCGTGATCGCCGGCGTGCCAGATCAACCGGCCGTTGATGCCGTTCAGAGCGAGGCCGGGCCGGGACAGCGAGGCATCGGAGAGGTCCACGGCGATCTCCCGGGGGGCGCCTTCGGCGATGCGGCCGCGGACGACCGCGGTGCCCCGGCCCTCGATACCGCCGGCGGCGGTGCCTACCAGGAAGGGACGCAGGTAGACGGCGAAGGCGGGTTCCAGCAATGTCAGTGGCTGCAAGCGTGCCGCGGTAATCCCCTCGCCGGCGCGCCATTGGAGCTCCCCCTGGCCGGCGGCGAGGCCCGAATGCTCCAGCCGGGCGCCACGAATCGAAAGCGCCTTCCGCCCCGGGGAGAGCTCAAGATCGGCGCGGGCCTGCAAGGGGTGCGCGCCGAAGTCCAGGAATACCGGGTCGCTATAGACCTGACCGCCATCCAGGGAGACCCGGGCCTGTCCGTACCAGCCCTCGTCGTCGCGATAGCCCGCCCAGCCGAGCTCGCCGGTCAGCGACTCACCGGCCTGGAGGCCGGTGGCGTCGCTCCAACCCAATCCCTGCAGCCGGAGCTCGCCGACGCTGCGCAGGCGCTCGCCGTCACCGCCCATCAGCGTGGCGTTCAGCCGGGCCGCGCGGCCGGCGATGCGCCAGTCGACGGCAACGCCGGGCAGCCACTCCGCCAGGGTCGCTAGGCCCGCCCCCTCACCCTGCAGGGTGATCCGCCAGCCGTTCGGGCCGCTATGGGCGGCCACATGCCAGTCGCCGTCGGCGAGTCGCAGCCCGCCGAGCTCCAGGTCCAGGGTGGCGCTACCGCGATCCAGATGGAGGTTTGCGCTCGCCGACAGGGCGCCGAGTGGCCCCCCTTGCGCGCCCAGGCTTCCGTCCCGGCAGGCGAGCCGCGGGGCGGTGAGGTCGATGGTGGGGCAGTGCAGGCGCAGGCCTTCGACGGGGACGTCGAGGCCCGCCACGTGGAGCCGGCGTACGCGGAGCTCGCTCTCGCCCTCGGCCAGACGATGCGCCAGCGTGACCCCCTCCGCACGCCAGCCCTCGCCTTCGAGATCGGCGATGCCCAGGGTCAGCGACTCCACCGCCCCGCACGGGAGCACTGGCGCGAGGAGCAGGAGGGCAACGAAGTGGCGAATCCGCAGGGCCATGCCGCCATGTTCCCGCGACGCGACCCCGCTGTCACGGCTACGTCAGGTGCCGGGAGCCTCCTCGCCGGCGAGGAACAGCCAGGTCTCCACCACCGAGTCCGGATTCAGTGAGACGCTCTCGATGCCCTCGTCCATCAGCCAGCGGGCCAGATCCGGGTGGTCCGAGGGGCCCTGGCCGCAGATGCCCACGTATTTTCCCTTGCGTCGGGCCGCCTGGATGGCCATGTGCAGCATGGATTTGACGGCGGGGTCGCGCTCATCGAAGCCCTCCGCGACCAGGCTGGAGTCCCGGTCGAGCCCCAAGGTGAGCTGGGTGAGGTCGTTGGAGCCGATGGAGTAGCCGTCGAAGATCTCCAGGAACTCGTCGGCGAGCACGGCGTTGGAGGGGACCTCGCACATCATGATCAGGTGCAGGTCGTTGTCGCCCCGCTTCAGCCCGTTCGCCTCCAGCAACTCCACCACTTGACGGCCTTCGCTCAGGGTCCGCACGAAGGGGATCATGATCCAGACGTTGGTCAGGCCCATCTCGTCGCGGACCTTCTTCAGCGCGCGGCACTCCAGCTCGAAGCACGGCCGGAAGGCCTCGGAGATGTAGCGCGCCGCCCCGCGGAACCCGATCATGGGGTTCTCCTCATCCGGCTCGTACTGGGTGCCGGCGATGAGGTTGGCGTACTCGTTGGACTTGAAGTCCGACATGCGCACGATCACGGGTTTGTCCCAGAACGCGGCGGCCAGCGTGGAGATCCCCTCGGCGAGCTTGTCCACGTAGAACTGGACCGGATCGTCGTAGCCGGCCATCTGGTTGGTGATTACCGCCTGCATGTCCGGTGTCTGCTGGTCGAACTCCAGCAGCGCCCGCGGGTGGATGCCGATCATGCGGTTGATGATGAATTCCAGCCGCGCGAGGCCGATGCCGGCGTTGGGCAGGTGGGCGAAATCGAAGGCCCGGTCCGGATTGCCGACGTTCATCATGATCTTGAACGGCAGATCCGGCATGTTCTCGAGGCTGATCTCCTTGATCTCGAATTCCTTTTCGCCCTCGTAGATGTAGCCGGTGTCGCCCTCGGCGCAGGAGACGGTCACCCCCGGGCCGTCGGGGACGCGCTCGGTGGCGTCGCCGGCCCCCACCACCGCCGGGATACCGAGCTCCCGGGCGATAATGGCAGCGTGGCAGGTGCGGCCGCCGCGATTGGTCACGATCGCCGCGGCGCGCTTCATGATCGGCTCCCAGTCCGGGTCGGTCATGTCGGTGACCAGCACGTCGCCGGGCTCGACGCGGTGCATGTCGTCGATGCTGTCCACCACCCGGGCGCGGCCGGCGCCGATGCGCTGGCCGATGGCCCGGCCCGTGGCCATCACCCGGCCGCGCTCCTTGAGCTGGTAGCGCTGCAGGACCTGGCCGCCGTCTCGGCTCTTTACCGTCTCCGGCCGGGCCTGGAGGATGTAGAGCCGGCCGGTCTCGCCGTCCTTGCCCCACTCGATGTCCATGGGCCGGTCGTAGTGCTTCTCGATGATCAGCGCCTGTCGGGCGAGGTCCTCGACATCGGCATCGGTGAGCGCGTAGCGGTTACGTTCGGCCTCGTCCACCTCCACGGTGCGGACCGTCTTGCCGTGACCGGTCTCGCCGCTGTAGACCATCTTGATGGCCTTGCTGCCGAGGATGCGGCGCAGGATCGCCGGGCGGCCGGCCTCGAGGGTGGACTTGTGCACGTAGAACTCGTCGGGGTTCACCGCGCCCTGCACCACCGTCTCGCCGAGGCCGTAGGAGGCGGTGATGAAGACCACGTCGCGGAAGCCGGACTCGGTGTCCATGGTGAACATCACCCCGGCCGCGCCGATGTCGGAGCGCACCATCTCCTGGATGCCCGCGGACAGCGCCACCTGGCCGTGCTCAAAGCCGTGGTGCACCCGATAGGAGATGGCGCGGTCGTTGAACAGCGAGGCGAATACGTCCTTGATGGCGAGCAGGATGTTGTCGAGGCCCCGGACGTTGAGGAAGGTCTCCTGCTGGCCGGCGAAGGAGGCGTCGGGCAGATCCTCGGCGGTGGCCGAGGAGCGCACCGCCACCGCCATATCGCTCTTGCCGACGCGTTCCTCGAGCTGACGGTAGGCGCTGGCGATCTGCTCCTCGAGCTCGGTGGGGAAGGGGGTCTCGACGATCATCTTGCGGATGCGCGCGCCGACCTCCATCAGCCGCTCGACGTCGTCCACGTCCAGCCCCTCGAGCTCGGCATTGATGCGCGCGCGCAGGCCGCTGTCATCCAGGAACTTCCAGTAGGCGTCCGCCGTGGTGGCGAATCCGCCGGGGACCTGGACGCCCGCGGCCGCGAGGTGGCTGATCATCTCCCCGAGGGATGCATTCTTGCCGCCGACGTGGGCGACGTCCTGCATGCCGAGGGACTCGAACCAGACGACATAATCGGTCAATTTACTGCCTCCCGAATGGTCAAACCAACTGCGCGCCAAGGCGGGCGCCGGGCTTCCGCCGGCGCCGCGGCGCGTTTACATTGGGCGGCCAACCCCAACCGACCCCGCGAGGCGAGGATGGCAGGAAAGCGCGCCGTGTTTTTCATCTCCGATGGTACCGGCATCACCGCCGAGACCCTCGGCCATAGCCTGCTCACGCAGTTCAACGACGAGTTCGAGCACGTCACGCTGCCGTTTACCAATACCGTCGACCGGGCCGATCAGGCGGTGGCTCGCATCGAGCAAGCGAACCGCAGCAACGGCGTGCGCTCGATCGTGTTCACCACCGTCATCGACCCGGAGCTCCGTGAGCTGATCCATCAGGTCGACGCCCTGTTGTTCGATTTCTTCGATACCTTCATCGCGCCCATGGAGCGCGAGCTCGGCGAGCGCTCCAGTCACACGGTGGGCCGCTCCCACGGCATCGCGGACAATCGCCTCTATGACGTGCGCATCGACGCCATGAACTATGCCCTCTCCCACGATGACGGGGCGGTGGTGCGTCATTATGACCGTGCCGACGTGATCCTCGTGGGCGTCTCCCGCTCCGGCAAGACACCCACCTGCATCTACCTGGCGTTGCAGTTCGGCATCTATGCCGCCAATTATCCACTCACCGAGGAGGATCTGCTCGGCGGGCGCCTGCCGTCGATCATCCGACCGCATCGGCGCAAACTCTACGCGCTGACCATACGCCCGGAACGGCTCTCCCAGATCCGCGGCGAGCGCCGTCCCGACAGCCGTTACGCCTCGCTGCGCCAGTGCCAGTATGAGGTGGCGCGCGCCGAGGGCATGTTCCAGCACGAGCGTATCCCGGTTGCCGATACCACGGCGATGTCCATCGAGGAGATCGCGACCACCATCATCCACGAGCGGCAACTGCGCCGGCGACTGTATTAAAAAAACGCACGGTTTTCCACTGATGCCCCAACTCCGCTGATCGAAGGCGGACGAGTCCGTCGGGCGGGGTCCCGGGGGCGGCGAGCGTGGCGCCGCCGCTGTGATAGTATCCCGGCCATGATCGCAGAGACCCCGCTGAACCCTCTGGAGACCGGCAGCACGCGCAGCTTCGCGGCGCTGATGGAGCTCTACGAGAGCAACTATATCTTCATGCGGCGGCTGCTGCCGGATCCGGACCGCCAGCAGGACTGCGTGGTCTCGCGGGTGGCGGGGACGCCGGATCTGCACCTGCAGGTGCTCGAGCGCTGTGCCTATACCACCAGCGTGCTGCTTACCCACTATTTCCGCCGTGGCGGTGACGCCGAGGAGGTGGCCCCGGACCTGCGGGTGCGCGTCTATCACGATGCCCGTGTTGCCGAGGTGCTTCCGGATTCGCGGCTCGACGGGTTCCGTCGCCGGCGGCCGGGGCCGGAGACCGGGAGCCTGGCCTGGCGCTGGGAGGTCAACCGGTTCCTCAACCGCTGGCTGCGTTATTGCCTCGGTGAAGGGCACAGCTTCATGCCGGTGCTCGGCGAGCCGTTGGCGAGCCGGCCCCAGGCGCGGCGCTGGAGCGTGTAGGGGCGGCGATGCGGCTGACCTCCAAGGCCCGTTACGCGGTGACTGCGATGGTGTTCCTCGCCCTGCACGGGGCGTCGGGGCGGGTCACCCTAGCGGAGCTCGGCGAGCAGCAGGGGGTCTCGCTGTCCTACTTGGAGCAGCTGTTCGCGGCCCTGCGCCGGGCGGGCCTGGTTAGCGGCGTGCGGGGCCCCGGCGGGGGCTATCGCCTGGCCCGGGCGCCCGCGGAGATCAGCGTCGCCGATATCATCAGTGCCGTGGACGCCCGCGTGGACCTCGATTCCGATCTCTCCGGGGAGCACTGCCTCACCCATGAGCTGTGGTCGGAGCTCTCCGGCCAGCTCTACCTGCTGCTCGACGGCATGACCCTGGATCAGCTGGCCCGGGAGCCGGACATTATCGCCGCCTGGCAGGCCGACGCGGCCGGAAGCGGCGCGCGCGGCGGATGAACTCCCTGCGCTCGACCGGCTCGCCCCGCTCCCCGTAGCGAAGGCGTATATACTGGCGCGCCAGCGCCCGGATTTCGGCCGCCAGCTCGGGGCGCAGCGCGGCGGCGCGCTCGGCGAGATCCCGCGGGCCGTCGGTGGCGGAGACGGGCACCCCGGCCCGGGCCAGGCGCTGGCCGATCATCCCCCATGCGCGCAGCACCGGATCCCGGGGCCGTGCGCCGCTACCCGCCATGGCCCAAAGGGCGAGCAGCGCCCCGGTGACGCCCAGCGCCGCCGCCAGGGCCAAGGCGATGGCGGCGCCGCTACGCAGCCCCAGGCGTTCCCAGAGCATCTGCTGCAGCGCGGGCCCGTAGGCAAGGACCCAGTCGTTCCAGAACACATCCACCCGGTCCCAGAGCAAGCGGAGCTGGCGCAGGGCGCCGCCGGCGTCGCCGCGGGCCATCAGCGGAACCGGGTCATCGGCGGGGAGCGCCGCGGCGAGCCCCTGCTCGACCCGGGCGGGGGCGACCGCGGCGGTGGGGTCCACCCGTCGCCAGCCCTGGTCGGGCAGCCAGACCTCCACCCAGGCATGGGCGTCGGCCTGGCGGATGATGAGATAATCCGTCCCCGGGTTGGCCTCGCCGCCGAGGTACCCCCCCACCAGCCGTGCCGGGACCCCGGCGGCGCGCATGATCACCGCGAAGGCACCGGCGAAGTGCTCGCAGAAGCCACGGCGGCTGTCGAAGAGGAATCGGTCCACCCGGTCGCCGGAGAGCGCGCCGGGGCGCAGGGTGTAGGTGAACGGCCGCTCGCGGAACCAGCCCAGGGTGCGTTCGACCATCTCTTGCGGGTCATCGCTGTCGGCGCGCAGGCGCTCGGCGAGTTCCCGGGCCCGCGGGTGCCGGCCCGCCGGCAAGCGGGTGTAATGTTGCTGAATCGACGCCCCGGCGGCGGGGGAGAGCCGGTAATCCGGATGCGAACGTCCCTGGTAACGCCGCGTGCGGGTGACCGGCTCGTCGGCGAGGTACTCGAAGGCCGCGGAGCGGCGGGCGCCCGTCCCTTGCAAGCGTACCGGTAGGTCCAGTGCGAGCAACCAGCGGCGGCCGTGGGGCTCCAGGGTGATCTCGTAGTCCCGGGCGGGCCCGTTCACCTGTGCCTCGGCACGCTGCTCCGGGGGACTACGGCGCCGCCAGGTCTCACCATCGTAGGCGGCGAACACCGGCCCTCGCCAGTAGCGTTCGGCGGGCGGCGGTTCCGGTCCCTCGAAGCGTACCCGGAAGGCAACGTCGTCGGACTGGCTCAGCCGGCTTACATCGCCGGGGGTGATCTCGTCGCCGAGACCGGTGCGGGCGGTGTCCTCCGGGTCCGGAAGGGCCCACAGCGGACCGGGCAGGCGCGGGAACAGGAAGAACAGTATCAGCATCACCGGCACCGCCTGGGCGATGAGCGCGGCACCGGTGCGGACGTCGCCGCGTTCGACACCGCTGCCGGTGCGCCGGCCTGCGGCCACCAGGAGTACGGTGGTGGCCCAGGCCGCGACGAACAGATAGGCCAGTGTCACCACCGTCTGGGTGAACAGGAAGGTGGTGAGGATGAGGAAGTACATTAGGAATACCACCACCCGCAGATCGCGACGGGTGGTGAGCTCCAGCAACTTGAGGCCGGTCATGATCGCCAGCAGCGCCACCCCCGCGTCCGGGCCGACGACGCTGGCGTAGTGGGCGACCACCAGGGCCACACCGGTGGCGGTGAGGCCGATCTTTACCACTCGCCCGGGCCGCGGTCCCCCGCGCAGGCCGGCGTGTAGCCGCCAGGCGATGAGTGCCAGCACCCCGATGGAGATGGCCACGGGCATGCGCAGCAGGTGTGGTGCGAGCACGCCGGTCAGCGTGGCCAACGCCCACAGCAGGGTCCGCTGGTCGATGGCGCTCAGCTGCTTCATGCCGGGTGCCTCGCCAGGGCCTCGAGGCAGCGGTGGCGGTGCTCGCTGCCCTGGTCGGGGGGAAATCGCTGCCCGGGCAGCTCCAATCCGTAGCGCTCGCCGCGGGCGTGGGCGAGCTCTATCCAGGCGGCCAGGCGACTGAGACGAGCCTCCACCCCGGGCAGGCGAGTATCCTCCCAGCGCAGCCAGCGGTCGCGGCCGGCGGATGTCGCGAACACCTTGCTCTGGAGCGTCTCGGAGCCGGCGCTGGACTTCCAGGCGATGCGCCGGATCGGATCACCGGGACGGTAACCGCGCAGGCCATGGAAGTCCTCGTCGCCGGGGCGCTGCGCGGGGCTCCCCTGGGCCTCGCCGCCAGGCTCCTCGGGCAGGGGCGGCGGCTCCTGTTCGGGCCGTGGGTAGACCACCAGCTCGATCGACGGCTCGATCCAGCTCCAGGTCCGAAAGAGCCCGGTGGGGTGCACCGTGGTTACGCGCACCCGGCCCGGACGATAGCAGCCGCGGCGGACCACCGGACACGGAACCAGGGCGCTGATCTCACCGCCATCGGGGACATCGCAGTGCACGGGCGCGTCTCCGGCATCAAGCGCCACCGCGATGCGCCGTCGGGGGGCGGGGTTGACCAGCACCACCGGGTAACGCGCAGTCTCCCCCGCGAACGTGGGTGCCGGTGCGGCGGGGAGCAGGGTAAGGCCCCATAGGTTGCGGTAGCAGTGGTGCATGGCCGCAATGCCGATGCCGGCGAGTAGAAAGGTGAGAATGAAGCCCAGATTGAGCTGATAGTTGGTGGCCCCCAACCACATCAGCACCACCAGAAGGGCAAAGCCCCAACCCTGCCTTGTGGGCAGGATGTAGAGCCGACGGTAGCTCAGGCGGGTACGGCCGCCGGTGTCGCCATGGCGCCGGCGGATCCAGCGCTGCAGCCAGTGCGGCTCCGGCATCAGGGGATGGGGACCTCGGTGAGCAGGCGCTCGGCGGCGGCGCGGGCGGAACCGAGGTCATCCCCGGGTTCCAGGAGGCGATGGCCGGCGACCTGCGGGAACACGGCCTGGACGTGTTCCGGCAGGACCGCGGAGCGGCCCTCGATGAAGGCCCACGCCTGGGACGCATGGACCAGGGCCAGGCCGGCGCGCGGTGACAGCCCCGGGCCGTTGCCGGCCATGCGTCGGCTCGCGGCGAGCAGGGCCTGGACGTAATCCACCAGGGCGCCGGCTACGTGGACGCCCCGTACCGCCGCGCGGAGCTCCGCCAGGGCCTCGGCGCGGAGCGCCGGCCCGAGCGCCCGGATCAACTCGCGGCGGTCGGCGCCGAGGAGCAACTCGCGCTCGGCGGCCCGGTCCGGATAGCCCAGGGCCATGCTCATGAGGAACCGGTCGAGCTGGGATTCCGGAAGCGGGTAGGTGCCGGTCTGATTCGCCGGGTTCTGGGTGGCGATCACGAAGAATGGCTCCGGCAGCGGGTGGGTCGCCCCGTCCACGGTGACCTGGTGCTCTTCCATGGCCTCAAGGAGTGCGCTCTGGGTCTTCGGGGTGGCCCGATTGACCTCGTCGGCGAGCAGCAGCTGGGTGAATACCGGCCCGGGATGAAAGCGGAAACCGCCGCTGTCGCGCTCGTAGATCGTAGCGCCGAGGATATCGGCGGGGAGCAGGTCACTGGTGAACTGGACCCGCTGCATCTCCAGGCCGAGCAGCCGCGAGAGCACCTGAGCCAGGGTGGTCTTGCCGACGCCCGGCAGATCCTCGATGAGTAGATGGCCCCCTGCGAGCAGGCAGGCCAACGACAGCCGGAGGGGGTGCTCCTTGCCAAGGATAATGCGGTTGGCCTGATCCAGGATGTGGCCCACCTGCTGGTGCATGCGCGCTCCGGCTGCCATCGAGTTGCAGCCGGGTTTATACCATAGCGGGATGGGCCTGGTCATAAGTCGGGCAGGCCGCGGGAGCGGCCACAATCAGTGACACGGGTGGTCACTAGACACTGGTGTCCCGGTGGGCGGGCGGTGTGAGCGCTGGTACCGCCCGCTCGAAAGTGGGACCATGCCTCCCCTAGCCGGACCCGGGAACACGCCGTTGAAGTGGAGCGCCGTACAACAGCTACTCGGCCTGCTGCTGATGCTGTTCAGCGCCAGCGCTTTGCCCCCCGCCCTCGTATCCCTGGCAATCGGTGACGGCCAGTTGGGGATCTTCCTGATCACCTTCCTCGTCGGGCTGATCTGCGGTGCCCTGCTTTGGCTGCCCGTGCGGGGGGATTTGGGGGAGATGCGCACCCGGGACGGCTTTCTGGTCGTTGCGTTGTTCTGGAGCGTACTCGGGATCTTCGGGGCGCTGCCCTTTATGCTCGGCCCCCATTTGGATCTCACCGATGCGGTCTTCGAATCGGTCTCGGGATTCACCACTACCGGTGCCACGGTCATCGCTGGCCTCGATCGCCTGCCCCTGTCGCTGCTTTACTACCGCCAGCAGCTCCAGTGGCTCGGTGGCCTGGGGGTCATCGTCCTTGCGGTGGCGATCATCCCCATGCTTGGCGTCGGGGGTATGGCCCTGTACCGCGCCGAAACGCCGGGGCCGATGAAGGAGGAGAAGATCAGCCCGCGCATCCGTCAGACCGCGCGGACCCTGTGGTATGTGTACCTACTACTGACGGTGGCTTGCGCACTGGCCTACTGGCTGGCCGGCATGAACGGCTTCGACGCCATCGCCCACGCCTTCACTACCATCGCCACCGGGGGCTACTCCACCCATGACGCCAGCTTGGGGCATTACGACAGCCTGGCGGTGGAAATGGTGGCCAATGTGTTCATGCTCCTGGGCGGTATCAACTTCGCCCTGCATTTCTTCGCTTGGCGCCATCGCGATCCGGGCCGGTACCTTTATGATACGGAAACGCGCGCCTATCTCGGCATCATTGCGGCCGCGGCGCTGGTTATCGCCGCTACCCTGGTGCTCACTGACGTGGTGGGAAGTGAATGGGAGGCGATTCGGCAGGCCGTGTTCCATGTGATCTCGGTGATCACCACCACCGGCTATGCCACGACCGGCTTCGCCCACTGGCCGGTATATATCCCATTGGTGATCGCTGCTATCGGCTTCATCGGCGGCTGTGCCGGCTCCACTGCGGGAGGGATGAAGGTGGTGCGCATTGTCCTGCTCTACCGCCAGGGCACCCGGGAGACCTTCCGTCTTATCCATCCTCGGGCGGCGCGGCCGATCAAGCTCGGCGGCAAACCGGTGGACGAAGACGTGATCAACTCCGTGTGGGGTTTCTACACCCTCTACGTCCTCTCCTCACTGATCCTGACCGGTCTGATGATGGCGGCGGGACTGGACCTGGAGAGTGCCTTCGGGGCGGTTATGGCCACCATCAATCTGGTGGGTCCCGGGCTGGGGGCGGTGGCTTCGACGTTCCAGGACGTGCCCGATGTGGTCAAGTGGCTCGGGGTATTCGCCATGCTGCTGGGGAGACTGGAGGTGTTTACGCTGCTGGTGCTGTTCACTCCGGCGTTCTGGCGGCACTGATGCGGTGTTAGACTGCGGCGCCCGGGACCGAGCGGGATGGTCTGATGAATCGCAAGAGCCTGGAGAGACGCCTGACCTACTTGGCCGGCAGGGCGGTGCGGGAATACCGGATGATCGAGGAGGGCGACCGCATCATGGTCTGCCTCTCCGGTGGCAAGGATTCCTATACCCTGTTGGAGGTGTTGCGGTTGCTGCAGCGCCGCGCCCCGGTGCGCTTCGAGCTGGTGGCGGTGAATCTGGACCAGAAGCAGCCGGGCTTCCCGGCGCATGTGTTGCCCGACTACCTCGACGCCCAAGGGATCGAGTACCGCATCATCGAGCGGGACACCTACTCCACGGTGCGCCGGGTGGTACCGGAGGGGGCGACGATGTGCAGCCTGTGCTCGCGGCTGCGGCGGGGCATCCTCTACGGTACTGCAACAAAGCTGCAGGCCACAAAGATCGCCCTTGGCCATCACCGCGACGATATCCTCGAGACGCTGTTCCTCAATCTCTTCTACGGCGGGCGCATGGCGGCGATGCCGCCGAAGCTGCGCAGCCGCGACGGCGAGCACGTGGTGATCCGGCCGCTGGCCTACGTGCCCGAGGCGTATACCGCTCGCTATAGCGAGCTCCGGGAGTTCCCCATTATCCCCTGTGATCTCTGCGGCTCGCAGAGCAATCTCAAGCGTCAGGCGATCAAGGGCATGCTGCAGCAGTGGGACGCCGAGGACCCGAAGCGGCTGACCAATATCCTGCGCGCCTTGCAGAACGTGCAGCCCTCGCAACTCGCCGACACGGAGCTGTTCGATTTCCAGGGGCTCAGCGCCGCCGTGGAGGGTGCGGATCCCTTGGGTGCGATCGAAGACGGTCCGTCCCCGGCCTCGGCAGAGGCGGTGGTCCGGTTCGCCGGCTCGGAGAGCGGCTGATCGTCGCGGCCGAAGCCCGCCGGGGGTAGGATGATCGCGGGGGCGCCCGCGAGGCGGCGCAGAACAAGAATTCCGGATCGGCGTGTTGGGGGGCGGCATGGGCCGCAGAAAGCTCTGGTTTGCGCTCGCGCTGGGGGCGCTGGTCGCTGGCGGGTTTATGGCCACCAGCCTGATCAGCTATTTCGTCGCCCACGACGCGGTCGCCGAGCGCATCGCCGAAGAGACGCTGCCGCTGACCAGTGACAACATCTACTCGGAGATCCAGCGCGATCTGCTGCGCACCGTGCTGATCTCCTCGTTTATGGCCCAGGATACCTTCGTACGTGACTGGGCCATCAACGGCGAGCGGGACCGGGAGGCGATGATCCGTTATCTCGCCTCGATTCAGGAGCAATACGAGACGGTTACCGCCTTCTTCGTCTCCGAGCGGACGCGTCGCTATTACCATCCCGATGGGGTGCTGAAGACCGTTCAGCCGGACGAGCCGGGGGATGCGTGGTACTTTCGGGTGCGCAACCTGCGCGAGCGCTACGAGATCAACGTCGACCGGGATACGGCGGATCGCACCCGGCTCACCATCTTCGTCAACTACCGCGTCCTGGATTACGAGGGGGACTATCTCGGGGCGATCGGAGTGGGGTTGGCGGTGAGTGCCGTCACCGACCTCATCGAGACCTATCAGCGCCGCTACGGCCGACGGGTCTATTTCGTCGACCGCTTGGGGCAGGTGGCCCTGCACGGGAGCGGTTTCGACGCCCCCGGCGATCTCCGTGACCGGCGCGGACTGGCCCCTCACGCTACCCGCATCCTGGCCAACCCGAGCAGTGAGTTCCGCTACACCGATGCGGACGGCCACACCATCTACGTCAACACGCGCCTGGTGCCCGCGCTGGACTGGCATCTCATCGTCGAGCAGGATGACGCCGCCGCCCAGGGGCGCATCCGCAGGACCCTCTTAGTCAACCTGGCCATCGCCCTGGGATTCACCGTGCTGGTGCTCACCCTGAGCTACGTCACCGTTCGCGGCTACCAGCGGCGCCTGGAGGCCATGGCCACCACGGACCGGCTCACAGGGGCGGCGAACCGGCAGGCCTTTGAGCTCGTCTTCGAGCAACTGCGCCGCGGTGCCCGCCGCCGGAACAGCCCGGTGTCGCTGCTGAGCCTGGACGTCGATCACTTCAAGGCCGTCAACGACCGCTATGGCCACCACGCGGGTGATGTGGCGCTGCGCTCACTGGTCGAGCGTATTCGGGGGCAGATCCGGGAAGCGGACACCATCGCCCGCTGGGGGGGCGAGGAATTCGTGATTCTGCTCGCCGACTGTGACCTGGAGGATGCCTTGCGGCGCGCCGAACGCCTGCGGGCGCAGCTTGCCGGCGAGGAGATCAGCGTCCCGGGCGGCCGGGTGCGCCTGACCGTGAGCATCGGTGTAGCCGAATGCGGCGCCGAGGAGCCGCTGGAGTCGGTCATGCAGCGCGTGGATTCCGCCCTCTATGCCGCCAAGCGTGGTGGTCGGGATCGGGTGTTCCGGGCCTGAAGGAGCGCCGTGATTACGCCGGCTTGTGCCAGCGGTATATCCGTAAGGGGGGGAGGTTGCGGACCTCCCAGGCCTGTCGTGGCTCGCCGAGCAGCGGCCGGGTCAGCTCCGCGACCCGGGGGCTGAGTTGATAGGCCACGAATCGCCCGCTCGGCTTGAGCACCTCGGCCACCGCCGCGACCACCGCCTCGCCGGTGGCCCGGTCCAGTTTCGAGAAGGGGATCCCGGAGACAATGACCTCGGGCCGCTCGAGGCCTTGCTCGTCGAGGATGGCCGCCAGGTTGGCGGCGCTGCCGTGGTGGGGGATGAGGCGCGGGTCATCGATGCCCTGGAGCAGCCGGAACAGCCCGCCGTTGATCTCCACGGCCAGCAAACGGGTCTCCCGGTCCATGGCCCGCAGCAGGGCGCGGGTGGTGCCGCCGCTGCCGGGGCCCAGCTCCACCACGGTATCGGCGTGGTGGAGCGCGGTCTGCTCCACCAGCCGCCGGGTCAGCCAGGGAGAGCTCGGAACCAGGGAGGCCACCTCCGTCGGCCGGTGCAGAAACTCCCGGAAGAATACCCAGGGACCGTACATGCCTCGCTTGCCGCTCAGTGGTCCCGCTCGATGATGTAGCGCGCCACTTCGCGCAGCCCCTCGCCGCGCTCGCCGAGGGGTTCAAGGCTGGCGAGGGCGTCGTCGCGGAGCCGACGGGCGAAGGCACGGGCCTCCTCGAGCCCGAGTAAGGCAGGGTAGGTGGCCTTCTCCAGCCGGGCGTCGGCGCCGCTCGACTTGCCGAGTACCGCATCGTCGCCGGCCACGTCGAGGATGTCGTCCTGGACCTGGAAGGCGAGGCCGATGCACTTGCCGTAGTGGTCCAGCCGTTCCAGGGTCGCTGCTTCCGGGGCCCGTGCGCAGAGCCCGCCGAGGCGGATGCTGGCGCGGATCAGCGCCCCGGTCTTGCGGATGTGCATGGCCTCGAGCTCGGCCTCGCTGAGCGGAATCCCGGCGGCTGCGAGGTCCATGGCCTGGCCGCCGCACAGGCCCCGGGAGCCCGCGGCCGTGGCCAACGTCTCGAGCATCGCCACGCGGGCACCGTCCTCCACCGCCGGGGTTCGGGCCAGCGTGCGGAATGCCAGGGCCTGGAGGGCGTCACCAACCAGTATCGCCGTGGCCTCGTCATAGGCGCGATGGCAAGTGGCCCGGCCGCGGCGGAGGTCGTCGTCGTCCATGGCCGGGAGGTCGTCGTGGACCAGGGAGTAGCAGTGGATGCACTCGACGGCGCAGGCGGCAGCATCCAGGGCCTCTCCGGGGGCCTCCAGCGCCTCGCCGGCCAGGTAGACGAGTAGTGGGCGGAGCCGCTTGCCGTTGCCGAGCACCGCGTAGCGCATGGCCTCGTGGAGGCGCACGGGGGCGATGGACGGGCCGGGCAGGCGCTCATCGAGGGCGCGTTCCACGCGGTCGCGGCAGGCGGCGAGGCGTTCATCAAGGGCCATCTTCGCCTCCCTCGCCGTCGGTGAACGGGGCCAGGCTGGCGCCCTCCTGGTCGCCACCGAGCAGGATCTCCACCTTCTGCTCCGCCTCCTCCAGGGCCTTCTGACAGATGCGGGTGAGATAGACGCCGCGTTCGAAGGCCCGCAACGACTCCTCCAAGGAGAGCTCGCCGCCTTCCATGCGGGCGACCAGCTGCTCGAGCTCCGCCAGGGCGGTCTCGAAATCCGGGGGTTCCGCCGGCGCCGGCGTCTGCGCGGATGGTTCACTCTGGTTGTCGCTCATGGCGCACAGTCTAACGCACAAGCCCGCCGCCGGCGCATTGGGTTACACTGCCGCGCACTCTCCAGCGACAGCGAGGCACGCGGGAACGAATGGCGAGCACGTACGATGCCGCTTCCATCGAGGTACTCACCGGCCTGGACCCGGTGCGCCGGCGGCCAGGGATGTATACCGACACCAGCCGGCCCAATCACCTGGCGGTGGAGGTCATCGACAACAGTGTCGATGAGGCCATTGCCGGCCATGCGAGCGAGATCGAGGTCACCCTGTATCGGGACGGTTCCCTGGAGGTGCGCGACGACGGCCGGGGCATGCCGGTGGATATCCATCCGCAGCAGGGGTTGCCCGGTGTCGAGGTGATCCTCGGCAAGCTGCACGCCGGCGGCAAGTTCTCCACCAAGAGCTACCAGTTCTCCGGCGGGCTCCACGGCGTCGGCGTGTCGGTGGTGAATGCGTTGTCCCGGCGCCTGGAGGTGGAGATCCGCCGAGCGGGCAAGCGCTACCGGATGGCCTTCGCGGGTGGCGAGAAGGTCGAGGAGCTGCAGGTGGTCGGCGAGGTGGGCCGGCGCAATACCGGCACGGCGCTACGCTTTTGGCCGGACGCGGGCTACTTCGATTCCCCGCGTTTCTCGGTGCCGCGGCTGAAGCACATCCTTCGCGCCAAGGCGGTGCTCTGCCCGGGGCTGACCGTGCGTTTCACCGAAGAGGCGAGCGGCGAGGTCACTGTCTGGTACTACGAGGATGGCTTGCTGGACTACCTCCGGGGGGCGCTCCAGGACATCCCCTTCGTGCCGGAGCCGCCTTTTACCGGGCGGATCTCCGGGGAACGGGAGGCGGCGGAATGGGCCATAGCCTGGTTGCCGGAGGGTGGTGAGCCGGTGCAGGAGAGCTACGTCAACCTCATCCCCACCGCCCAGGGGGGCACCCATGTCAATGGCCTGCGCACGGGACTGACCGAGGCGGTGCGGGAGTTCTGCGAGTTCCGCAACCTCCTGCCCAAGGGCGTGCGCATTGCCCCGGAGGATATCTTCGAGCGCCTCGCCTTCGTGCTCTCGGTCAAGCTCGAGGAGCCGCAGTTCTCCGGGCAGACCAAGGAGCGGCTGTCCTCGCGGGAGTGCGCCACCTTTGTCTCCGGCGTGGTCAAGGATGCCTTCAGCCTGTGGCTCAACCAGCACGTCCAGGCCGCCGAGGGCATCGTCGAGTTGGTGATCGCCAACGCCCAGCGCCGCCAGCGCGCGGCGCGCAAGGTCACCCGCAAGAAGGTGACCAGTGGGCCGGCGCTGCCCGGTAAGCTCGCTGACTGCGCCAGTCAGGACCCGGCGCGCAGCGAGCTGTTCCTGGTGGAGGGGGACTCCGCCGGGGGCTCCGCCAAGCAGGCCCGGGATCGGGACCATCAGGCGGTGATGCCCCTGCGCGGCAAGATCCTCAACACCTGGGAGGTGGACCCCGCGGAGGTCATGGCCTCCCAGGAGGTTCACGACATCGCCGTGGCGCTCGGCATCGAGCCGGGCTCCGACGATCTCTCCCGGCTGCGCTACGGTAAGGTGTGCGTGCTCGCCGATGCCGATCCGGACGGCGCGCATATCGCTACGCTTCTGTGCGCGTTGTTCCTCAAGCACTTCCCGGCACTGGTGCGGGCGGGCCACGTGTTCATGGCCATGCCGCCGCTGTATCGGGTGGATGTGGGTAAGGAGACCCTCTATGCCCTGGACGAGTCCGAGCGTCAGGGCATCTACGACCGCATCGCCGCCGAGGGCAAGCGCGGGAAGGTGACCACCACCCGCTTTAAGGGCCTCGGCGAGATGAACCCGATGCAGCTGCGCGAGACCACCATGGCCCCGGATACCCGGCGGTTGGTGCAGCTGACTATCGACTCGCCGGAGGATACCGAGCGGCTGATGGCCATGCTGCTCGGCAAGCGCGCGGCGTCGGCCCGGCGGGAGTGGCTGGAGCGAAAGGGCGATCTCGCCGAACCACTGGTGTAATCCTGCGGTAGAGGCGGGGATTGGGCGAGTGAGGCATGTACTCGGGCGGCGCGGAATGAGTCCGGGGCGCCCGGTTGGGCATCATCGGTAGCGGAGACGCTGTGAATACATCCCTGTACGCTCGCGTGCGGCCGTCCCTGGCCGCACACGCTCCACTACCGATGATGCCCAACCGGGCGCCGTGCCGGGCGTCCGGCAGGCGTCGTGGGTTGGGGCTTTCCCCGTGGGGTCTGGGCCCTGGACCTTGGGCCCTTGGTCTGCCGGTCCCCGTGGCACCGCCCGTCCCCTAATCCCTGTAACGGATCGGATCCTGGAACACTGATGAGCGACACCGAGACGAGCTACTCCGACTTCGAGACCCGCCCGCTGCGGGAGTTCACCGAGAAGGCGTACCTGGACTACTCCATGTACGTCATCCTCGACCGCGCCCTGCCCCATGTCGGCGACGGCATGAAGCCGGTGCAGCGACGTATCGTCTACGCCATGTCCGAGCTCGGGCTCTCAGCGGCGGCGAAGCACAAGAAGTCGGCGCGCACCGTTGGCGACGTGCTCGGCAAGTACCATCCCCACGGCGACGCGGCCTGCTACGAGGCCATGGTGCTCATGGCGCAGCCGTTCTCCTACCGCTACCCGCTGGTGGATGGCCAAGGCAACTGGGGTTCCGCGGACGACCCCAAGTCCTTCGCCGCCATGCGCTACACCGAGGCGCGCCTCGCCCCCTACGCCCAGCTCCTGCTCGCCGAGCTGGGGCAGGGCACTGTGGACTGGCAGCCCAACTTCGACGGCACCCTGGACGAACCCGTGGTGTTGCCGGCGCGGGTACCCAACGTCCTGCTCAACGGCGGCACCGGTATTGCGGTGGGTATGGCCACGGACATCCCGCCGCACAACCTCCGGGAGGTGGCTGCCGCCTGTATCCACTTGCTGGACGACCCGGACACATCGGTGGCGGCGCTGTGCGATCACGTCCCGGGGCCGGATATGCCCACGGAGGCGGAGATCGTTACCCCGTCGGCGGATATCCGGCGGATCTACGAGACCGGACACGGGGGCCTGCGGATGCGCGCGCGCTGGGAGCGCGACGGCCGGGACCTGGTGGTCACCGCGTTGCCCTATCAGGTCTCGGGTAGCCGCGTGCTGGAGCAGATCGCCGCCCAGATGCAGGCGAAGAAGCTCCCCATGGTGGAGGACCTGCGGGATGAGTCCGACCACGAGAATCCCACCCGGCTGGTGATCACGCCGCGTTCGGGACGGGTGGACGCCGACGAGCTCATGGAGCATCTGTTCGCCACCACGGACCTGGAGAAGACCTACCGGGTCAACCTCAATGTAATCGGCCTGGACGGCCGGCCGCGGGTGCGCAACCTCCGCGAGATCCTCTCGGAGTGGCTCACCTTTCGGCGCGAGACCGTTACCCGGCGACTGCGCTGGCGACTCGAAAAGGTGGAGGCCCGGCTACACCTGCTCGCCGGTTACCTGATCGCCTATCTCAATATCGACGAGGTGATCGCCATTATCCGCGAGGTCGACGAGCCCAAACCGGTGCTCATGGAACGCTTCGGGCTCTCCGAGCGCCAGGCCGAGGCCATCCTGGAGCTGCGCCTGCGCCACCTCGCCCGGCTGGAGGAGATGAAGATCCGCGCCGAGCAGGGGGATCTGGAGCGCGAGCGCGACGAGCTCAACGCGACGCTGGGCTCGGCGGAGCGGCTTACCGCGCTCATCCAGGACGAGCTCCGAGAGGACGCGGAAAAATACGGTGATGAGCGCCGCTCGCCGCTGGTGGAGCGGGCCTCGGCCCGCGCCCTCTCGGAGACCGAGTTGGTGCCCAGCGAGCCGGTGACGGTGGTGCTCTCGCAGAAGGGCTGGGTGCGCTCGGCCAAGGGCCACGAGGTGGACCCGGAGCGGCTCTCCTACAAGGCCGGCGACGGCTTCCAGGACGCGGCGGCCGGTCGCAGCAACCAGTTGGCGGTGTTCCTCGACGATACGGGGCGAAGCTATTCCGTGCCGGCCCACACGCTGCCCTCGGCCCGTGGCCAGGGGGAGCCACTGACCGGACGGCTCTCACCGCCCTCCGGTGCCCGTTTCGTTTATGTGCTTGCCGGGGACCCGGAGTGTCGCGTGGTGCTGGCCACCGATCACGGCTACGGTTTCGTGACCGCCATGTCCAATCTGTACGCGAAGAATCGCTCCGGCAAGGCAGTGCTCACGGTGCCCGGCGGTGCCGGGGTATTGCCGCCGGCGCCGGTGAGCGATCCCGCCGTGGATCGCCTCGCCGTGGCCACCACGGCGGGTCGGCTGCTGGTCTTCCCCCTTGCGGAGCTCCCGGAGCTCGCCAAGGGCAAGGGCAACAAGCTCATCGGCATCCCGCGGGAGCGTCTGGCTGCCGGCACCGAGCGTGTGGCCGCCATGGCGGTGGTTCCGGACGGGGGCGGGCTCGTGGTGGTCGCGGGCAAGCGAACGCTGACGCTCAGGCCTTCCGACCTCGAGGGCTATGAGGGTAGCCGGGGCCGGCGTGGCAGCACTCTGCCGCGGGGCTTGCAGCGGGTGGAGGGCCTGCGCCCCGCCGGCGAGTGAGGCGGGTGGAAACGCCCGCCGACGGCCCTATATCTAACCGCGGTATGTCTTCCTTTGCGTGGAGGTAACGGGATCCATGGGCCGTATCGGACTGTTCCTTGCGACCAACCTGGCGGTGCTGGTGCTGCTGGGGGTCATCCTCAATCTGCTCGAGCCCTGGCTCGCCGCCGAGGGTATCGTGCTCAACACCGGCGGGCTGCTGGTGATCGCCGCGATCTTCGGCATGGGCGGGGCCTTCGTCTCGCTGGCGAGCTCGAAGTGGATGGCCAAGCGCTTCATGGGGGTGCAGGTCATCGAGCAGCCAAGCAACGAGGTGGAGGCCTGGCTGGTGGATACCGTGCGTCGCCAGGCCCGCGCCGCCGGCATCGGCATGCCCGAGGTGGGCATCTACAACGGCGCGGAGATCAACGCCTTTGCCACGGGCATGCGTCGGGATGATGCCTTGGTGGCGGTAAGCGCCGGCTTGCTTCGCGGCATGCGCCGGGAGGAGGCGGAGGCGGTGCTCGGCCACGAGGTCAGCCATGTGGCGAACGGCGACATGGTCACGCTCACCCTGCTGCAGGGGGTGCTCAACACCTTCGTCATCGTGCTCTCGCGTATCGCCGGCCAGTTCGTGGATCGCGTGGTGTTCCGCAACGAGCGTGGCTACGGTCCGGGTTACTGGATCGCGGTCATCGTGTTTCAGATCATCTTCGGCGTGCTCGCCTCGATGATCGTAATGTGGTTCTCGCGGCAGCGGGAATTCCGGGCCGATGCCGGCGGTGCCCGCCTCGCCGGAGCCGGCGCGATGATCGCCGCATTGCGCCGGCTGCAGGCGGCGAGCAAGCCGGCGCAGATGCCCGAGCAATTCGAGGCATTCGGCATCAACGGCCGCCGCAGCGGCGGGCTGAAGCGGCTGTTCATGTCGCACCCGCCCATCGAGGAGCGGATCGCCGCGCTGGAGGCGGGACGGGTTACATGACCAGGGCGGAGAAGTCGTAGTCCATCTCCGGCGCCGGTTCCCGGAGGAAGCTGCCCTGGACGAGGTCGACGTCCAGGCGCCAGAGGCGGGCGAGCTGGCGTGCCTCGGCGAGCCCCCCGGCGATTACCCGGCAGCCATGCTCGTGGGCATTGCCGATGAGCTCACCCACGTGCCGGGCCGTGGCCTCGTCCGCGTCGAGCTCGCTGAGCAGCGTCTCGTCGAGACGGACATAGCCGATGGGCAACGCATTGAGCAGCCGGAATGAATCCAAGCCGCTCCCGAAGCCGATGAGGCAGAGGGCGGCGCCGAGCCCGCTGAGCTTGGCGGCAAGCTGCTCGATGCGTCCCAGTTGGGTCACCGCCGCCGACTCGGGGATCTGGATCACTAGCGGTGCGGACCGTAGCCCGGTGCTTTGCATTGCCTGGGTAATCCACTCGGCCGGGTTGCTACCGGCAAGGGTTTCGCCCGCAAGGGTGACGAACAGCCGGGGTGGCTCGCCGCCGGTCGCGTCCGTTAGGGCACCGGTGAGCAGATACCGGTCCAGCTCGGGCAGCAGCTCCGCCTGACGGGCCTGGCGGCGCAAGGTATCGTCCTCCAGGGTGCCGTAGTCGTCGCGCAGCCGGCTGATCAACTCGTAGGCCGGTCCGCCGGCGTCCCTCAAGGCCACGATGGGCTGGTAGAGTCGCTCCACCATTGCGTCGGACAAGGCCGTCCCGATACGGGTGCGCGGGTCGATGGCGGCTTCCTCGCCATCCTCGTCGGGGTGCCCCTGCTGGAGGTGAACGCGATTGCCGCCGGCACGGGCCGCCTGTTCGCTGGCCTCGGCGGCCAGGTTGACGGCGTGCTCCGCCGTTCCCGCGTTATCGCCTACCATGGCGACCCCGATGCTGACCGTCTTGTCGAGGGTATGTCCGCCGCTGCGGGAGGGGGCGTTCTCCACGGCATGGCGGACGGACTCGGCGACCGCAAGGACGCCGTGGATGTCGGCGCTGGGAAGCAGCGCGACGAAGGTGGTATCGCCGTAGCGGGCGCACAGTGCCGTCGCCGGCACGTGGTCCTCGAGCAGCGCGGCGGTGTCGGCCACCGCCTGATCCACGGCGCCAATGCCCAGGTTCTGTTGAATGGCCTCCACGTGATCCAGGCGGAGGTAGAGCAGGGCGTGCTGGGCGCCGGCATCCTCCTCCGTACCGGTGGTGAGGATCTGGCCCAGCCGTGCCAGGAAATGGTTGCGGTTGAGCAGGCCGGTGAGCATGTCCTGACGGCTAAGGGATTCCAGGCGCTCGGCAAGCTCCGCTTCCTCATGCTCGCGGATGAGGATCTGGGTGGCCGCCTCGCCGTCCCAGCTGCCCTCGGTTAGGGTCACCACCACCTCCTGCTCAGTGCCGTCGGCGGTGCGTATACGGGTGCGTAGCTCCGCAGACGGCTCCTCGCTGCGGGAGTAGTCCCGGAACAGGTCCCGGAATCGGGATTGTTCCGCCGGGGCGATGAGGTCCAGCAACGGCAGGCCCTCGATCTCCTCGCGCTCGGAGAGACCGAAACGTTCGACATAGGCGCGGTTGGCGAAGATGTGCATGCCGTCGTGGATGTAGGCGATGGCGTCCCGGGAGCTCTCCAACAGCGCCTCGCAGCGGCGCTCGCTCTCGCGCAGGGCGGCCTCGAGCCGCCGTTGACTGCGCCGTGACTGAAGCGCCGCGTGCTCGCGCTCGACGACATAACGGAAGTGATCGCCATCGGCCTTGGAGACCAGGTCGGCGATCCCCATGGCCATGACCTCTCGGCGCAGCTCCGCATCCTCTGTCTCCGCGAGGGCGATGACGCCCACGTCGTGCCCTGACTGGTGGATGGTACGAAGAGCGGCGTTGATCGGCAGCGCCTCGAGGCCCGGGGCGCAAACGAGGAGGTCCTGGGGCTGGCCGGCGAGGGCGCCCTGCAGTGCCTCCACGCCGTCTACGCGGGTAGGCCGCACGGCGTATCCCACGTTACGCAGGACGCTGATCAGGCGCTCGGCGTCATTGAGTGAGGCCTCCGCGATGAGAAGCCGCAGGATCGATTCGGTGCGCATGTCTTGGTGCGGTCCTTCAGTTGGCCTCGCTGGTATCCCACGCGAGCCATGTCTTCGCCGGCCGGTCCGGAATCTCCCGCACCAACCTCGGTACGAGATAGCCGGGGAGGCGGGCACTGACTTCCCGCATCAGCCCGGCCGCGACCGCCTCGGGAACGTCGAAGTGGCCGGCGCCCCGTACCGGGTCCAGCAGGTGCAGGTAGTAGGGTAGCACCCCGTGGGCAAAGAGTTTCTCGGACAGGCCCGCCAGTGTGATGGGGTCGTCATTGACGCCACGCAGCAACACCGCCTGATTGAGCACAGTGACGCCATGGCGGCGCAGCATCGCCACGGCGCTGGCCACCTCGTCGTCCTCGAGCTCCGCTGGATGATTGGCGTGGATGACCATCACCGGCTGTAGCCGGGTCCCGACCAGCCAGTCCAGCAGCGCGGGGGTGATGCGCTCGGGTAGCACCACCGGCAACCGGCTGTGAATCCGGAGGCGGCGGAGGTGGGGGATGCCGGCGAGGCCCTCGACGAGCGCGGAGAGGCGACGGTCGGCGAGGCTCAGGGGATCGCCGCCGCTCAGGATGACCTCTTCGATGCTCGGATCGCCGTCCAGGGTGGCCAGCGCCCCGCGCCAGCCGCCGGGGGCCGCCTGGTGATCGGTGTAGGGGAAGGCGCGGCGGAAGCAGTAGCGACAGTGGATCCCACAGGCGCCGGTGGTGACGATCAGCGCCCGGCCCCGGTATTTGTGGATCACGCCGCCGGCACGCAGCGCCGCATGTTCGCCCACCGGGTCATCGACGTAGCCGGGGGCTTGCCGCGTCTCGGCCGCCAGGGGCAGGACCTGGCGCAGCAGCGGGTCGTCCGGGTCGCCGCGGCGCATCCGGCGGAGGTAGGCACGGGGCACGCGCAGCGGGAACTGGGCCGCACCCGCGGACGCGCCCTCGAGCAGCGACCCCGGCAGATCCAGTTCCGCGAGGAGCTCCCGGGGGTCGCGAATGGCCTCGGCGAGGGCGCGTTGCCATTGTGGCGTCTCGGGGTGTACGGGGGTGCTGCTCTGCGGGGCTGTCATGTTCTATCGTAGGGAGTTTTCCGTTAGCATTCGCGGCGTCCGTCGCGGGGGAATGGTAGCGTACCCGCGGTATCGGTTCACCGCCCTGCAACGAGTGGGCGCCAATCATCCGGGGTTTGCCATGGCCAGCTACACCACCAACCATTTCAAGTCCGGTCTCAAGATCATGCTCGACGGCGACCCCTACGTCATCGTCGATAACGAGTTCGTCAAGCCGGGCAAGGGGCAGGCCTTCAATCGGGTCAAGGTCCGCAATCTCAAGACCGGCAAGGTCATCGACCGTACCTTCAAGTCCGGCGACAGCGTGGAGGCGGCCGATGTCGTAGAGACGGAGATGCAGTACCTCTACACCGACGGCGAGTTCTGGTACTTCATGGACCCGGAGACCTTCGAGCAGCAGGCGGCCAACGAGGCCGCGGTGGGCGATGCGGCGAAGTGGCTGAAGGAGCAGGACGTCTGCAGTGTCACGCTGTACAACGGCGCGCCGCTGTCGGTGGAGCCGCCGCCCCACGTGACCCTCAAGGTGGTGCAGACCGACCCCGGCCTGCGCGGGGACACCTCCAGCGGCGGCAACAAGCCGGCCACTCTGGAGACCGGTGCCGTGGTCCAGGTGCCGCTGTTCATCGAGGAAGGCGAGCTGTTGAAGGTCGATACCCGCAACGGCAGTTACATCTCCCGCGCCAAGGAGTAGCCCTTGAGCGGCCACTGGGCCCCCAGCGCGCCGGTGGCGAACCTCCGCCGGCGTGCCCGGCTCACCGCCGCGGTGCGCCGGTTCTTCGCCGACCGGGGGGTCGAGGAGGTGCATCCGCCCTGCCTCTCCGCGGCCACCGTGACCGACCCCGCCCTGCAGGGGCTGGCGGTATCCGGGGACGTCCCGGGGGCCCCCGATGGGGCCCGCCTGTGGCTCCAGACCTCCCCGGAGTACGCCATGAAGCGTTTACTGGCCGCCGGCATGGGCCCGATCTACGCCATCACCCCGGCGTTTCGCGCCGCAGAGCGGGGGCGGCTGCACAACCCGGAGTTCACGCTGCTGGAGTGGTACCGGCCGGGCTTCGATCACCACCGACTTACGGACGAGGTGACCGCTCTGGTGACCGAGATCGCCGGTCAGCGCCCGGTGCGCCGCTACACCTACGCCAACGCGTTCCGGGATGCCCTGGCTGTTGACCCGCTCAGCGCGGACACCGCGGAGCTCCGTGCCCTCGCGCGGCGGGAGCTCAGCGGCCTGGACGCCACTGCCCTGGACCGCGACGGGGTGCTGGACGCCCTGCTGGGCATCCGCGTGATACCGGCGCTGGGGCGCGGGGAGATCACCGTCCTGACGGACTATCCCGCCTCCCAGGCCGCGCTGGCGCGGCTGTCCCCCGAGGATCCCCGGGTCGCCGAGCGATTCGAGGTCTTCGTCGACGGTATGGAGATCGCCAACGGCTTCCACGAGCTGGCTGATCCCACGGAGCAACGCGCACGCTTCGAGGAGGACCGCACCCGTCGCGCCGCCGCGGGGCTCCCTGTGCCGGCGGTGGACGAGCGCCTGCTGGCGGCCCTGGAGGCCGGGCTCCCGGACTGTGCCGGGGTGGCCCTGGGCCTCGACCGGCTGTTTATGGTCGCCCTCGGGGCCGAGCGCATCGATGAGGTGATGGCCTTCCCGGTGGAGCGGGCCTGAATGACTCAGCCGCGCCGACCCAGCGCCTCGCCCATACGCAGCCGCGCGCCGCTGTCCAGATCGCCCCGCCAGGCGGCGCCACCCCGGGGATAGAGCAGGATCACCGTGGAGCCCATGTTGAACCGGCCCATCTCCGCGCCGCGGGCTAGGGGCGTGGCAGCGCGATACTCCCAGGCACGTACCCGCCGGCCTGCCGGCGGCGTGATCACCCCGTGCCAGACCGTCTCGATGCTGGCGACGCAGATGGCGCCGACCAGCACCATGGCGAAGGGCCCCCGCTGTCCCTGAAACAGGCAGACCACGCGCTCGTTGCGGGCGAACAGTCCCGGCACCGCCCGGACCGTATGGGGGGCGACGCTGAACAGGCGGCCCGGGACATGGATCATCCGCAGCGGACGGCCCGCCTCGGGCATGTGAACCCGGTGGTAGTCCCGCGGGGATAGATAGAGGGTGGCGAAGGCGCCATCCCGGAACGTCTCTGCCAGCGACGGGTCCCCGCCGAGCAGCGTGATCAGGCTGAACCGGCGGCCCTTGGCCTGGATGAGCTGGCCGGCCTGCACCGTCGCGGCGGCGCTCAAGGTGCCATCCACCGGGGACAGCACCGTATCCGGCTCGGTCGCGAGGGGACGGGCCCCGGGCCGCAGCGCGCGGGTGAAGAAGCCGTTGAAGTCCCGCCAGTCCCCTGGCCGTTGGGCCTCCGCATCGGAGAGGTCCACGCGGAAGATCCGCACGAACGCGCGGATCATCGCCCCCTTCACCCAGCCGGTTCGGATCCGGGTGATCCGCCCGACGAGCCGGGAGAGGCCGTGGTGCGGCAGGGGATACAGCAGCAGGGACTTCAGCCGGTCTGCAGTGCTGGCGGCACGGGGGGCGATCATGGCCGGCATTATCCCGGTATTCGCCGCCTCGGGGAAGCACCGGGAGGGGGACAGGGCGGTCGGCCTTCGGGTACCATCGCGGGCGTTGTCAGGAGGGCGTCATGACGGATCCGGGCCGTGTGCCGGCAGAGCTTGTCACCATAGCCGATTTCATCCGCTGGGGCGCGAGCCGTTTCGAGGCCGCGGGCCTGTGCTACGGCCATGGCACCGACAATGCCATCGATGAAGCGGCGGCGTTGGTGCTCGATGCCCTGCACCTGAGCCCCGGACTGCACGATGCCTATCTGCACTGTCGTCTCACCCAGGTGGAGAAGACGGCGGTGCTCGCGCACCTGCGTGCCCGCATCGACCGCCGCCTGCCGGCCCCCTATATCACCCACACCGCGTGGTTTGCCGGGCTGCCGTTCTATGTGGACGAGCGGGTGCTGATCCCGCGCTCGCCGTTTGCCGAGCTCATCGAAGCGGGTTTCACGCCGTGGCTCGATCCGGACGCGGTGGAGCGCGTTGCCGACGTCGGCACCGGCAGCGGTTGCATCGCCGTCGCCTGCGCCCTGGCCTTCCCGGTCGCGGAGGTGGACGCCCTCGACATCTCCGCCGACGCATTGGCCGTGGCACGCATCAATACGGACCGTCACGGGGTCAGCGGCCGGGTTCATACGATGCATTCCGACCTGCTGGCGGCGACACCGGCGGAGCCGCGCTACCAGCTCATCGTCGCGAATCCCCCGTATGTGGATGCCGAGGGGATGTCGGCGCTGCCCCCGGAGTACCATCACGAGCCGGCCGATGCCCTGGCCGGCGGTGACGACGGCCTCGCCTTCGTCCATCGCCTGCTCCGGGAGGCGGTACTGCGGCTGACCCCGGATGGGGTGCTCGCCTGCGAGGTGGGCCATAGCGCGCCGGCGATGGAGGCGGCCTATCCGCAGCTGCCGCTGACCTGGGTGGAGCTGGAACGTGGCGGCACCGGGGTGTTTCTCGTTGACGCGGGGTCGCTGCGTTCGGCGTTGGGCGAGGAGCCCGGCGCCCAACCCGTCCTATAAATCACCGGAGAACAGTGGCCCAATGTCCGGGAATACCTTCGGAAAACTCTTCACCGTAACCACCTTCGGCGAGTCGCACGGGGCTGCCCTGGGGGCGGTGGTCGACGGCTGCCCGCCGGGGCTGGCGCTGGCCGAGAGCGACCTGCAGCGGGACTTGGAGCGACGGGCCCCGGGGCGTTCCCGCCATACTTCGCAGCGCCGGGAACCCGACGAGGTGCGGATCCTCTCCGGGGTCTTCGAGGGGGTGACCACCGGTACCCCCATCGGCCTGGTCATCGAGAACGCCGATCAGCGCTCGCGGGACTACTCCAAGATCAAGGATAGCTTCCGCCCGGGCCATGCCGACTACACCTATCACCGCAAGTACGGGGTACGCGATTACCGCGGTGGTGGCCGCGCCTCCGCCCGGGAGACCGCGATGCGGGTGGCGGCGGGGTCCATCGCCAGGAAGTACCTCGCCGAACGCCTGGGTATCCGTATCCGCGGCTACCTCTCCGCCCTGGGACCCTTCGAGCTTCCCCTCGAGGATTGGGCCGCGGTGGAGGCCAACCCGTTCTTCTGCGCCGCACCGGAATGGATCCCGGAGCTGGAGGCCTACATGGACCGCCTCCGCCGGGAGGGGGATTCGGTGGGCGCTGCGGTGACGGTAATCGCCGAGGGCGTGCCGGCGGGGCTCGGCGAGCCGGTCTTCGACCGCCTCGACGCGGAGCTCGCGCGTGCGCTGATGGGCATCAATGCGGTCAAGGGCGTGGAGATCGGCGACGGCTTCGCCGCGGTGACACAGAAGGGCTCGGAGCACCGCGACGAGATGACGTCGGATGGATTCCTCTCCAACAGCGCCGGGGGCGTGCTTGGCGGTATCTCCACCGGCCAAGCGGTGGTGGCCCGCATCGCGCTGAAACCCACCTCCAGCATCCGCATCCCTGGCCGCTCGGTGGATCGCCACGGCGAGCCCGAAGAAGTGGTGACCACCGGCCGCCATGATCCCTGCGTGGGGATCCGGGCGACGCCCATCGCCGAGGCGATGATGGGACTCACCCTGATGGACCACTATCTGCGCCACCGTGGTCAGAACGCCGATGTCGCCGCGGAAGGGCCACGCATCCCCGGGACGGCCGGCCCTCGCTAACGCTCAGGCGGGATCGGCCGCTGAATCCAGCTCGCCGATCAGTGCCTGGGCCGCGTTGGAGAGGGTACGCTCCCGGTGGAAGAGATAGCCCAGGGGGCGCTCGATGGGGGGCTCGTCCACCCGGAGCACCACCAGCTCCCCGTCCACCAGGGTCTCCGGAAGCACGCTCCAGCCGAGGCCGATCGCCGCCATCATCTTCAGCGTTTCCAGGTAGTTGGTTGCGAGACCCACGTTGGGACGGAGGCCGCGCCGGGCGAAGCGGTCGGTGACCAGCCCCCGGGTGAAGGTGCGGCTGCCGGGCAACACCGCCGGGTGCCGGGCCAGCTCCGCCAGGGACAGCCCTTCCCGCCTCGCCAGTGGATGGTCGTGACCGCACACGAAGCGCAGTTGGTCCCGCCACACGCGGACCACGGCAAGCTGCGGATCCGGTTCCGGTGCCAAAGTGACCACGGCCAGCTCCAGGGCGCCGTCGAGCACCCCCTGGTAGGCCTGTTCCGAGTCCAGGAAGCGCAGATCCAGGGCCACATCGGGATAGCGGTGGGTGAACGCGCGGAGCACCGACGGCATGCGGTGCAGTCCCACGTGGTGGCTGGTCGCCAGGGTCAGGTTCCCGCCGACGCGATGATCCAGATTGGCCAGGGCCCGGCGGGTATCGTCCATCAGCACCAGGAGCTGCCGGGCTTTTGGCAACAGGGTCTCTCCGGCTTCGGTGAGGCGAACGCGGCGGCCGATGCGGTCGAACAGGCGGGCGCCGATTCGACCTTCCAGATTGGCTATGCGCTTGCTCACCGCCGGCTGGGTGAGCTCCAGGGCGTCGGCGGCCCGGGAGAAGGATGCCTGCTCGGCGACGGTGAGGAATGCGGCGAGGCTCTGGGTATCCATTGGTATTCTTGGTAGGAATCTATCAGATAAATAGGATGAATTGATTTTATTCTTGGTTCGCCCCTAGACTCAATCCATCACCGATACGGAGAGATTTCCGATGGCGGGCCGCACGCTCTATGACAAGCTGTGGGATGCCCATGTCGTACGCGAGAACGACGACGGCACGGCGCTCCTGTATATCGACCGGCACCTGCTCCACGAGGTGACCTCGCCGCAGGCCTTCGAGGGGCTGCGCCTGGCCGGGCGCCGGCCCTGGCGCACGGATGCCAACCTGGCCGTGGCCGACCACAACGTGCCCACCACGGACCGCAGCGCCGGCATCGACGACCCGGTGTCCCGGCTGCAGGTGGAGACGCTGGACAGCAACTGCGCGGAGTATGGGATCACCGAGTTCCCCATGAACGACCCCCGCCAGGGGATCGTGCATGTCATCGGCCCCGAGCAGGGCGCGACCCAGCCCGGCATGACCGTGGTCTGTGGCGACTCCCACACTTCCACCCACGGTGCCTTCGGCGCGCTCGCCTTCGGCATCGGTACCTCGGAGGTGGAGCACGTGCTCGCCACTCAGACCCTGATCCAGGCCAAGAGCCGGCGGATGCTGGTCCGTGTGGATGGGGAGGTGGGTAAAGGGGTCACCGCCAAGGACATCATCCTCCATGTCATCGGGGTCATCGGCACCGCCGGGGGTACCGGGCACGCCATTGAGTTCGGTGGCGAGGCGATCCGGGCGTTGTCCATGGAGGGGCGGATGACCGTGTGCAACATGTCCATCGAGGCCGGGGCGCGCTGCGGCATGGTGGCGGTGGATGACACCACCATCGATTATCTCCGCGGGCGCCCCTTCACCCCGCGGGGTGAGCACTGGGAGCAGGCGGAGAGCTGGTGGCGGACGCTGCACTCGGATCCGGACGCGGAGTTCGACCGGGTGGTCACCATCGATGCCGCGGATATCCGGCCCCAGGTGAGTTGGGGGACGTCGCCGGAGATGGTGGCCCCGGTGGGTGGCCGGGTGCCGGATCCGGCGGACGAGCCCGACGACAGTCGCCGGGAGGGCGTGGCGCGGGCGCTGCAGTACATGGGCTTGGAGCCCGGGATCCCCATCGAGTCCATCCGGCCGGACAAGGTGTTCATCGGTTCCTGCACCAACTCGCGGATCGAGGACCTGCGGGCCGCCGCCGAGGTGGTTCGGGGCCGCAGGGTGGCGGAGGGCATCCGCCTGGCGATGGTGGTCCCTGGTTCCGGGCCGGTGAAGGCCCAGGCCGAGGCCGAGGGCCTGGATCGCGTCTTTCGCGAGGCCGGGTTCGAGTGGCGCGAGCCCGGCTGCTCGATGTGTCTGGCGATGAACGCGGATCGCCTGGAGCCGGGGGAGCGCTGTGCCGCTACCTCCAACCGCAACTTCGAGGGTCGCCAGGGCCAGGGCGGCCGCACCCATCTGGTCAGTCCGGCGATGGCCGCCGCCGCCGCGGTGACCGGGCATTTCACCGACGTCAGGAGCCTGTGATCATGGAGCCCCTAGAGCGTATCGACGGCATCGTCGCGCCCCTGGACCGGGCCAACGTGGATACCGACGCGATCATTCCCAAGCAGTTCCTGAAGTCCATCAAGCGCACCGGCTTCGGCCCGAATTTGTTCGACGAGTGGCGCTACCTCGACCACGGCGAGCCGGGGCAGGACAACAGCCAACGCCCACTGAATCCGGACTTCGTGCTCAACCGGCCCCGGTATCAGGGGGCGAGCATCCTGCTGGCCCGGCGCAACTTCGGCTGCGGCAGCTCCCGGGAACACGCCCCCTGGGCGCTGCTGGACTATGGTTTCCGGGTGATCATCGCCCCGAGCTTCGCTGATATCTTCTTCAATAACTGCACGAAGAACGGGATCCTTCCCGTTGTTCTTACAGAGGAAATCGTTCAGAAGCTGTTCGAGGAAACAGAGGCGCAGGAGGGGTATCGCTTGACCGTGGACCTGCCGTCGCAGACCGTTACGACGCCCTCTGGCGAATGCTTTACTTTCGAGATCGACGCCTTCCGCAAGCATGCCCTGCTGCAGGGGCTCGACGAGATCGGCATGACCCTGGAGCATGCCGACGAGATTCGGGCCTACGAGGCCCGGCGTACCCGCGAAGCGCCCTGGCTCTTTAGTAGCGACGCAGGCCACGGATAGCCACAGATGAACACGGGGCGCGGCGTCGGCAGCGCCTCATGCGTGTTCCCCGTCCATCCGCCGGTATGCTGGTTGCTCAGCTTTTATCGGTGGCTCGCGCAAGGTGTTGAACAGTGACGAAGAAGATCCTGATCCTGCCCGGGGATGGTATCGGCCCGGAGATCGTCGCGGAGGCGGAGAAGGTGCTGCAGGCCCTGCGCGCCGACTTCGGCCTTGATGTGGAGACCGAGCAGGCGTTGATCGGCGGGGCGGCCACTGATGCCGAAGGGACGTCACTGCCGGAGCAGACCCTGGCGCTGGCCCGGCAGGCGGACGCGGTCCTCCTCGGTGCCGTGGGCGGCCCCCGCTGGGACGCGCTGGAGCGACACCTGCGCCCCGAGCGCGGGCTACTCGCCATTCGCGCCGAGCTGGGGCTGTTCGGCAATCTCCGCCCGGCCATTCTCTACCCCCAGCTCGCCGATGCCTCGGCGCTCAAGCCCGAGGTGGTGGCCGGGCTGGATATCCTCATCGTCCGGGAGTTGACCGGCGGGATCTACTTCGGTGAGCCCCGGGGTATCGATACGGTGGACGGTGTCCGGCGAGGCTACAATACCCTGGTCTACAGTGAGCCGGAGGTTGAGCGCATCGCCCGCCTGGCCTTCGACATCGCCGGCAAGCGCCAGGGTCGGGTGACCTCGGTGGACAAGGCCAACGTGCTCGAGGTCAGCGAGCTCTGGCGGGAGACGGTGACCCGCCTGGCCGGCGACTACCCAGGGATCACGCTGGAGCACATGTACGTGGACAACGCCGCCATGCAGCTGGTGCGTGCGCCGAAACAGTTCGACGTCGTGGTCACCGGGAACATGTTCGGCGACATCCTCTCCGACTGCGCCGCCATGCTCACCGGCTCCATCGGCATGCTGCCATCCGCCTCGCTCAACGAGTCCTCCCAGGGTCTGTATGAGCCGGTCCATGGTTCCGCGCCGGATATCGCCGGCCAGGGCAAGGCCAACCCATTGGCCACCATCCTTTCGCTGGCAATGCTGCTGCGCTACAGCCTCGGGGAGGGCGTGCTCGCCGAGCGCGTCGAGGGCGCGGTGGGGAAGGTGCTGGACCAAGGGCTCGGCACGCCGGATATCCGCCGGCCCGGCATGCGCGAGGTAGGCACGACCGCCATGGGCGATGCCGTGGTGGCCGCGCTGGGTGAGGCCGGCTGATACTCGGGTGAGACCCCTGCGGGCGCGGCATGTATCATGGAGGGTAGGGTTCAATTACTGACTCAGAGGTAGACATGAAGCGAATCGGATTCGTCGGCTGGCGTGGCATGGTGGGCTCGGTGCTCATGCAGCGCATGCGCGCCGAGGGCGATTTCGCCGACATCCCCGAGCCGGTGTTCTTCTCGACCTCACAGGCCGGGCAGCCGGGCCCGGACGTGGGCAAAGGGGCGGCGCCGCTGCAGGACGCGCGCGACATCGAGGCACTGAAGGCCATGGATGTCATCGTCACCACCCAGGGCGGGGATTTCACCGATGCTGTCTACGAGCCGCTGCGCGAGGCCGGCTGGGACGGCTACTGGATTGATGCCGCCTCCACGCTGCGCATGGCCGATGACAGTATCGTGGTCCTGGACCCGGTGAACATGAATGTCATCCGCGACGGCCTCAGCGGTGGTACCCGCACCTTCGTTGGTGGCAACTGCACCGTGAGCCTGATGCTCATGGGGCTCGCGGGGCTGTTCCGGGAAGGGGTTATCGAGTGGATCAGCCCCATGACCTACCAGGCCGCCTCCGGCGCGGGCGCCCAGAACATGCGCGAGCTCGTCGCCCAGATGGGGTATCTCCGTGACGCCGCGGCCGATGTCCTGGCGGACCCGGCGAGTGCCATCCTGGAGATCGACCGCCGCGTCAACGAGGCACTGACCGGAGACGGCTATCCCGCCGAGCATTTCGGGGTGCCGCTGGCCGGCAGCCTGATCCCCTGGATCGACAAGGCCATGCCTTCGGGCCAGAGCAAGGAGGAGTGGAAGGCCCAGGTCGAGACCAACAAGATCCTGGGTCGCTCCGATCATCCCATCCCCATCGACGGCATCTGTGTGCGCATCGGCGCCATGCGCTCCCATGCCCAGGCGCTGACCATTAAGCTCACACGGGATGTGCCCCTCGATGAGATCGAGGCGATGATCGCTGAGGCGAACGAATGGGCATCGGTGGTACCGAACGAGCCGGAGGCGAGCAAGCAGGAGCTCACACCGGCGGCGGTATCGGGCACGCTGCGGACGCCGGTGGGACGGCTGCGCAAGCTCGCCATGGGGAACAGCTACCTCTCGGCCTTCACCGTGGGCGACCAGCTGCTGTGGGGGGCGGCGGAACCACTGCGGCGCATGCTTCGCATCCTAGTAGAGCGCTGATATGCCGTGGGCGGACCGTAGGTCCGCCCACGGCGTGTCCGGTGTCACAATCCGGCGATGGAATATTGCGGCCTGTGCGGGTAAGCGGCTAGGTTACCGACAAAGAACGTCGTGGGCCGCTGGCGGGAAGCCGTACGCCCAAAATAAGGATTATTATGCGCCGTACAATCGCGATCGCGACGCTGCTCACCCTTGCCGGGGCCTGGACCAGCCTGGCGGCGGTGGGACTGGGGGACCTGGAAACCGAATCCGCTCTGAACGAGCCGCTGGAGGCGCGTATCCCGGTGGTTTCGCTGGGGGAGGTCCCACTGGAGCGGGTCGAGGTGGGCCTGGCCAGCCCCGAGCAATTCGAGCGCAGTGGGGTCCCGCGCCCGTTCTACCTCACCGAGCTGGAGTTCTCCCTGGCGCCGGGAAACGGCGGCAGGCCGTTCATCCATGTCTCCAGCGACCGCCCCATCCAGGAGCCCTTCCTGGATTTCCTCGTCTCCATGGAATGGCCCCAGGGCTCGCTGGTGCGCCAGTTCACCGTCCTGCTGGACCCGCCGACGTACTCCGATCATGAGACCTCGCCGTCGGATGCGGGCGCGGTGGCCGCACAAGGGGGCGAAACGGCGGCGGATTCGCCGCGGGAGGGTCGGGACACCCCTGACAGTTACGGGCCGGTGGGTGCCGGGGATACCCTTTGGGAGATCGCCGGGACCCTGCGACCGCCAGATGCCACGGTGCACCAGACAGTGATGGCGTTGCTGCGCGATAACCCGGAAGCCTTCCTGGATGGCAACGTGAACGGCCTGCGCCGCGGGGCCGTCCTGGAGGCGCCGGATACCGCCGCGGCGACGCGCATGAGCGATGCGGAGGCCCGCGAGGCCTTCGCCGCTCAGATGGAACAGTGGCGCAACGGGCAGGTGGCCGAGGGCGCAGCGGATACCGGGGACGCCCAGGGTAATGCCGGGGGCGAGGGTGACACGGCGCAGCAGACCTCCGAGGCGGCGGGGCAAGCCGGCGGTGAGCTGCGGGTGGTGACCCCGGAGCTGGAGCCAGGGGGTGACACGGCGGGCGATCTCTCCGCGGCATCGCTGGAGGCCACCGAGGAGAACGTGGAGCGTTTGCAGATGGCGCTGGCGGCGAGCGAGGAGGAGAACGCCAGCCTGCGCTCCGAGAACGCGGAGCTACGCGATCAGCTCTCGGGGCTGCGCGATCGCCTGGAGGAGCTGGAACGGGCCATCGACCTCGAGGTCGCCGCCGGCCTGACCATGGCGGCGGACGACGGCGGGGCCGACACCACGACGGACGGCGCCGCCTCGGAGGCCGGTACCGAGGAGACCGGTGCCGCGATCGAGGAGGCGGAATCAGCGGCGGGCGCCGGGGAGGCCGCGACCAGCGTTGCCGGCCGGGTCGGCGCCATCCTCGATAGCCTGCTCGTGACGGTCCGTGCCAACCGTCTCCCCATAGCGGGGGCCGGGGGATTGGCCTTGCTCCTGCTGCTCCTGCTGCTGGTGATGCGTCGCCGTCGCCTCGAGAGCGAGGCCGCCCCGGTGCCGGCCAACCCCGCCGTCGAGGCCCAGCGCAGCCGGCGTAGCAGCGCCGGCGGGCGCAGCGATGAAGTGGTCGAGGAAGAGGGGGATCCGGCGGAGCAAGCGGACTTCTTCCTCGCGTACGGCCGCTATGAGCGTGCCCAGGAAGTGCTGGACCGCGCCCTTGGTGAGCAGCCCGATAACCGCCGGTTGCGATTGAAGCTGCTCGAGGTGCTGGCGCGACGGGGGGATCGCACGGGCTTCGAGTCCGAGGCGCAGGTGTTCCACACCCAGATCGAGTCTACCGACGATGTGGAATGGCAACGCGTCGTGGCCCTGGGGCGGGATGTCGCGCCGGGCAATCCGTTGTTCACAGCTCCCGCTAGCGACGCCGCGGGGACGCCGGCGACAGGGTCCGATGCTGAAGCGGCCACTGCCGGCTCCATCGCGACTGCGCCCGTAACCGATGAGGGGGCGCAGGAGGAGGAAAAGCGGGAACCTGCCGGGGAATTCGAGTCCCTGCCGGATTTCGAGGTAACGGGGCGGGAGTCCGGGACGCCGCAAGCTGGCGCCTCGGAGCCGGCCGAGGAGAGCGAACCGGAGGCAAGCCCTGCGGGCACCGGCGAGGCCCGGGAGGAAGGTCCCTCGGCGACGCCCCCGGCAGGCGAGGGTGTCGAGCCATTGACGGATTTCGACTTCGAGCTCGAGCCCGATGAAGGCCAGACCCGTGTCGCGGCGGCAGGCGGGTCCGCCGAAGTGGAGACCGAAGCGGCATCGACGGAAGGCTTCGCGCCGCTGGAGTTCGATGTCGGCTTCGAACCCGAGCAGGGGGCAGAGGGCGAGGAGAGCACGGTTCCGGATATGCCGGGACTGGATTTCGATCTCCCCGCCCCGGCGGATACCACCGGCGCGGAGCAACCCGAATCAGCCGGGACGGCGATGCCACCCCTCGAGGGCGCCACCGGCGCCGGCGGCGAATGGGACGAGTTCGATCCGGACGACGCGGTGGCGACCAAACTCGATCTGGCCCAGGCCTACGTCGACATGGGGGATCCCGAAGGGGCGCATTCCCTGCTCGAGGAGGTCATCGAGGAAGGGGATGACGAGCAGCGTCGCAAGGCGCAGAACCTACGCGCTCAGGTGGGTTGAACGCCAACGGCGCCGCCTGCATCCCTCCGTTCGCATCGTCGTGCTGGTGGTGATGGCGGTGGCGATGACCGGCGGTGGTTGGGGGGCCGTGATGATCAGCGGTCTCTGCCTTGGCCTCGCCCCAGCGGGGTTCGGCGGGGCGCTGGCCGACCTGGCTCGCGTGGCCTGGCGGCTTCGCTACCTGCTCGCTTCCATCGTGTTCTTCTATGGCTGGTTCAGCGGGGCCGACACCGGATGGTGGCCGGACCTGCAGGGCCTGGGAGAGGGGGCGCGGCGTGCCTTGATCCTGATGGTCATGGCCCTCGGGGCGCGGCGTTTCCTCGGTGGCCTGCGTCGCGAGCGGGCGGCGGCGGGCCTGTTCTGGTTGCTCGCCCCGTTGCAGCATCTGCGCCTGCCGGTACGCTCGTTCGCCACCCGTCTGGTGCTGGTCTTTGACTGCCTCTCGGAGTTGGGGAGTCTACCCCGGCCCGCCGCTGAGGGATCCCGCCTGCGTCGCGTCGCCGTCGCGGTGGCCGCCCCCCTGGACCATGCCCTTCACCGCGCCGAGCACGATCCGCTGCCCTCCCTGCGGATGCCGCGGACCCGCTCGCCGCGGCCGGGCCAGTGGCTGGTACCATCGGTGATCCTGGGGGCACTGTTCCTGATCTGAACCGGCCACAGTGGCAGCGAGGGGCGTGTGCGTATCGCACTGGGTATCGAGTACGACGGCAGCGCATTCAGTGGCTGGCAGCGCCAGCACCATGCCCCCTCCGTGCAGGCAGCCCTCGAGCGGGCACTGGGTCGCATCGCCGATGCACCCGTGGAAGTGGTGGCGGCGGGGCGCACGGATGCGGGGGTGCATGCGACCCAGCAGGTGGTGCATGCGGATGTGCCCCGCTGGCGTCCGGAGCGGGCCTGGGTCCGGGGCGTGAATTCCAACCTTCCGGAAACCGTCGGGGTGCGCTGGATGCGCCCGGTGGGCGAAGGCTTCCACGCACGGTTCTCCGCAGTGGCCCGGCGTTATCGCTATGTGATCCACTCCCATCCGGTGCGCCCGGTACTGCAGCGCCATCGCGTGGCTTGGACCTGGCGTCCCCTGTCTGTCGCCCCGATGCAGACGGCAGCCACGCATCTGCTCGGTGAGCACGATTTCTCCGCCTTTCGGGCCGTCGCCTGCCAGGCCCGGCATCCGATACGCACCGTCCACGAGCTCAGTGTCAGCGGCGACGGCACCTGGATCCATCTCGACATTGAGGCGAACGCCTTTTTGCACCACATGGTGCGCAATATCGCCGGGGTCCTGATGGCCATCGGTGCCGGTGACCGTCCCCCGGAGTGGGCCGGGGCGGTGCTGGAGGGCCGGGACCGTACCCGGGCCGGCGTGACCGCCCCCGCCGGAGGGCTCTATCTGGTGGGTGTCCGCTACCCTGCGACCCACGGGCTCCCGGAGCATGGCCGCATCCCGGTTTTTGCCTGAGCGTACACCGAGGCGTACGATAGGGCCTTCGCCCGTGCTCTGGATTCCACGGGTATTCCATCCGATTGCGGGATTACGGCATTCCATTGCGTACACGCATCAAGGTTTGCGGCATCACCCGGGAGGTGGACGCGCGCGCCGCGGCCCACGCCGGGAGCGATGCCATCGGACTGGTCTTCTATCCCCGCAGTCGCCGCCTGGTGAGCGTGGAGCAGGCTCGTCGGATCTCTGCGGTGACACCCCCCTTCGTCGACGTGGTGGCGCTGTTCCTGGATGCGGATGCCGATGAGGTGCGGACGGTGCTGGATGCCGTGCCGGTGGATGTGCTCCAATTCCACGGTCGCGAGTCCGCTTCCTTTTGCGAGGCCTTCGGCCGCCGTTATCTGAAGGTCCTGGCGATGGGCGAGGGCGCGCCGCCTCCGGCGGAACAGGTTTCCGCACATCCGCGGGCGACGGGGTTCCTGCTCGACAGCCACGGCCTGGGGCAGGCGGGCGGCACGGGTGCCGCCTTCGACTGGGCCCGTTTCCCCCGGGACGTGGACGCGCCGCTGATACTCGCCGGGGGGTTGGCGCCGGGGAATGTGGCGGAGGCCGTACGGCGTACCCGACCGTGGGCGGTGGATGTGAGCTCCGGCGTTGAGAGCGCGCCGGGTATCAAGGATTCCCGGCGTATTGAGACGTTTATCAGAGAGGTCGAGCGTGTCCGAGATCACTGAGGCCCACGCGGCCGATACCGACTATTCTCGCTTCCCGGATGCGGGCGGTCACTTCGGCCGCTTCGGGGGGCGGTTCGTCCCGGAGCTGCTCATGGCGCCGCTGGAGGCGCTCGCCGAGGCCTATGCCCGTTACCGGGATGACCCGCAGTTCCAGCGCGAGCTCGCCGAGGATCTGCGTGACTACGTGGGGCGGCCCACACCGCTGTATCACGCCCAGCGCTGGAGCGAGGGCATCGGCGGTGCCCAGATCTGGCTCAAGCGCGAGGACCTCAACCACACCGGTGCCCACAAGATCAACAACACCATGGGCCAGGCGCTGCTGGCGGCCCGGCTCGGCAAGACCCGCATCGTCGCCGAGACGGGGGCGGGACAGCATGGCGTGGCCACCGCGACGGTGGCGGCCCGCCTGGGATTGGAATGCGTGGTCTATATGGGTGCCGAGGACGTGCGCCGCCAGTCGGTGAACGTCTATCGCATGCGCCTGCTCGGTGCCCGCGTGGTCCCGGTGGAGTCCGGATCCCGGACCCTCAAGGACGCCCTCAACGAGGCCTTCCGCGACTGGGCCGCGAACGTGGACGATACCTTCTACATCATTGGCACCGTGGCCGGACCGCATCCTTACCCGTTGATCGTCCGAGACTTCCAGTCGGTGATCGGGCGGGAGGCACGGGAGCAGGCGCAGGAGCGGCTCGGACGGCTGCCGGATGCCCTGGTGGCCTGCGTCGGCGGGGGTTCCAACGCCATCGGCCTGTTCCATCCGTTCCTCGCCGATTCCGGGGTCCGCATCGTCGGTGTGGAGGCCGGCGGGGAGGGGCTCGCCAGCGGCCGCCACGCGGCACCGCTGGCGGCGGGCCGGCCGGGTGTGCTCCATGGTAACCGGACCTATCTCATGGAGAGCGAGGAAGGGCAGATCCTGGGCACCCACTCGGTATCGGCGGGTCTCGATTACCCGGGTGTCGGCCCGGAGCATGCCTGGCTGCGGGATATCGGCCGGGTGGATTACGTCGCCGCCACCGATGACGAGGCCCTGGAGGCGTTTCACGAGCTTACCCGCATCGAGGGCATCATGCCTGCCCTAGAGACCGCCCACGCACTCGCCCATGCGCGGCGGATGGCAGCGGGAATGGCCACGGACCGCCACATTGTCGTCAGTCTCTCGGGTCGTGGTGATAAGGACATCAACACCGTGGCCGCGCTGCAGGGTATGGAGCTATGAACCGTATCGACGATCGCTTTGCTCAGGCCCGCCGTGAGGGGCGGACGCTGCTCATCCCCTATATCACCGGTGGGGATCCGGCGCCGGCGCAGACCGCGGCGACCATGCACGCGCTCGCCGGGGCCGGCGCGGACCTCATCGAGATCGGCATGCCGTTCTCCGATCCCATGGCTGATGGTCCCGTCATCCAGGCGGCCTGCGAGCGGGCGCTGGTGCACGGGACCTCGGTCCGGGACGTCCTCGCCATGGTGCGGGAGTTCCGCGAGGGCGACGCCGAGACCCCGGTGGTGTTGATGGGCTACCTCAACCCCATCGAGCAGCTCGGCTACGAGCGCTTCGCCGCTGAGGCGCGGGCCGCGGGGGTGGATGGGGTCCTGTGCGTGGACCTGCCGCCGGAGGAGAGCCATGACTTGGTCTCCGCGCTCACTGCCGAGGGTCTGGACCCGATCTGGCTGATCGCCCCCACGACTCGGCCCGAGCGTGTTTCCGCCATCTGCGATGTGGCGCGGGGCTATGTCTACTACGTCTCCCTCAAGGGTGTGACCGGCGCCGGCAGCCTGGACGTCGCTGACGTCGCCCATCACGTGGAGGCCATCCGAGGGCGCACCGAACTGCCGGTAGGGGTGGGTTTCGGGATCCGTGACGCCGCCACCGCGGCCCGCGTGGGTGCCGTGGCGGACGCCGTGGTGGTAGGCAGCGCCCTGGTGGGCCTCATCGGCGAATACGCCGGCGACCCGGATGCGGGTCGGGAGGCCGTGGCGGCGCTGGTGCGGGAGATGCGGGGCGCCTTGGATGCGCCGGCGCCCGCCCCGGCGTGAGCGGAGGGAGATCATGAGCTGGTTTGAGAAGCTGATGCCATCCCGGATCCGCACGGAGGCCGGGAGCAATCGCAGCCGCAGTGTGCCCGAAGGGCTCTGGACCAAGTGCGAGGAGTGCACTGCGGTCCTCTATCGGCCCGAGCTGGAGCGCAACCTCGAAGTCTGTCCCAAGTGCGGCCACCACATGCGGATCGATGCCCGCCAGCGGCTGGAGTGGTTCCTCGACGACAATACCGGCGCGGAGATCGCCGCGGAGGTGCAGCCCACCGATATCCTGCGTTTCCGTGACAGCAAGAAGTACAAGGATCGCTTGGCGCAGGCCCAGAAATCCACCGGCGAGAAGGACGCCCTGGTCGCGATGCACGGCCGGGTCCACGGCCTTCCGGTGGTGGCCTGTGCCTTCGAGTTCGCCTTCATGGGCGGGTCCATGGGCTCGGTGGTGGGGGAGCGCTTTGCACGCGCTGCCGAAGTGGCGCGTGGCGAGGGCAGCGCCCTGGTGTGCTTCACCGCCAGCGGCGGTGCGCGGATGCAGGAGGCGCTGTTCTCGCTGATGCAGATGGCGAAGACCAGTGCCGCGTTGGCACGCCTGCGCGAGGAGGGAGTGCCGTTCCTCTCGGTGCTCACCGACCCGACCACCGGCGGGGTATCCGCGAGCCTCGCGATGCTCGGCGATATCAACATCGCCGAGCCCCACGCCCTGATCGGCTTCGCCGGCCCGCGCGTCATCGAGCAGACAGTACGTGAGACCCTGCCGGAGGGGTTTCAGCGTTCCGAATTCCTTCTCGAGCACGGAACGGTGGATATGCTCATCGACCGGCGGGAGATGCGGGAGCGGCTCGCCGGGCTCATTGCCATGCTGACCCACCAGCCGCCGCCGGAGTTGCGGCGCCTCACCGAGAGCTGAGCCTTGCGCTTTTGGCGCGTCGAGGACTGGCTGGCATGGCTGGAGACCCTGCATCCCCGGGCCATTGACCCTGGACTCGAACGGATCGCTGCGGTGGCTGCGAGGATGGAGCTTGAGCGGCCCGAGGTCCCGGTGATCACTGTGGCGGGGACCAACGGAAAGGGCAGCACCGTGGCCGCCCTGGTGGCACTCGCGAACGCGGCAGGGCTACGGGTGGGTGCCTATACCTCGCCCCATGTGCTCGAATACAACGAGCGGATCTCGGTGGCCGGTGAGCCCGTATCCGACGACCTGCTCCTCGAGGCCTTTGACGCCATCGATTGTGCCCGTGGCGGTATCACCCTGAGCTACTTCGAGTTCGGCACCCTCGCCGCCCTGTGGTGCTTTCGCCACAGCGCCTGCGACCTCTGGGTACTGGAGGTGGGCCTCGGCGGGCGGCTGGACGCGACCAATGTCGTGGCGCCGGACGTGGCGGTGATCACCCACATCGGCCTCGATCACACCGAGTGGCTGGGCCCGGACCGCGAGGCCATAGGGCGGGAGAAGGCGGGGATCCTGCGTCACGGGATCCCCCTGGTCTGCGCCGATCCGGATCCGCCGGCGAGCGTGCGCGAGGCCGCCCACGCCCTGACCTGCCCGTTCCACGGCGTCGGTGAGGCCTTCTGCGTAGAGCGGGAAGCGGGCGGCGGCTGGGCTTACGCGGATGCCGACGTGCGCCTGCCGGCCCTGCCGGCGCCCGCCGACCTGCCGACGGCCTTGCTGGCGAATCCCGCGGCGGCGGTGGCGGCCCTGCGCCGGCTCGGGCAGGGACTGCCGGGGGACGCTGCCGCGGTGGCCCGGGCCCTTGACGGAGCCGTGGCCCCGGCGCGCTTCCAGTCCCTCGGCCGCCGGGTACCGTGGATCGTGGACGTCGCCCATAACCTGGACAGCGCACGCATGCTGGCGGAGCGGTTACGGCGGGGCGCTGCAGAGCATCCGGGACGGGTGCATGCCGTCTTCGCCATTATGGCGCGCAAGGATGCCGGCGGTGTCGTCGCGGCGCTCCGGGACGTGGTGGACATCTGGCATCTGCTGGAGCTCGATGATCCGGACGCACGGCAGGTGGACGACCTCCGCGCCTTGCTGGGCGCCGCGGGCGCGCGTATCGGCGCCTGCGCACCCGCTTCGACGCTGATGGAGGAGGTGGACCGTCTCAGCCTTGCCGGTGACCGCGTGGTGGCGTTCGGCTCCTTCCGGGTGGCGGAAGAGGTGCTCCGGGCCCATGCAGGGCTGCTACCATAGGCGACGGCAGACCGGCAGGCTTCACAGCGGGGGATCGCGTGGATACCCGACTCAAGCATCGCCTCGCGGGGGCAACGATTATTGTCGCCTTGGTGGTGATCTTCCTCCCCATGTTATTGGAGGGTCCCGTCGAGGATCGGCGCATCGACATGCCCATGGAGGTGCCGGAGTCCCCGGCCCCCCGGGCCGAGGTGGAGCCCCCGGAGGCCGGATTTGCGCAGCAGCCGGATCCGGGCGCGGAAGAGGAGCTGGTGCCGGAGCCGGAGCCGGAGAGCGGCACTAGCACCGGAGAACCGGAGGAGGCGGGGGATGTCCCGTCCACGGAGCCTGGCAGCGCGGCACCGGTACCGGACCCGGTCGAGGGCGTGGACGGCGGGGATAACTACGCGGTGCAGGTGGGCGGCTTTCGCGAATCCGCCAATGCCGTTGCCTTGCGCGACCGGCTCCGTGAGGCCGGGCTGGAGGTCTACGTGGAGGCCGCCGACGCGGAGGCGGGCACCGTGCACCGGGTCCGGGTGGGCCCAGTGCCCTCCCGCGAGGCCGCGGAGGCACTGGCGGGGCGGCTCGCCGACGAGCACGACCTCTCGGTGTTGGTGGTCGGGGTTCAGGGGGGCGGGTGAACTGGCTGGACGGCGCGTTCCTGGCCGTGGCGGCGGTATCGGTCGTCATCGGTCTGGTGCGCGGGTTCGTCCGGGAGCTCCTGTCGGTGGTTACCTGGGTGGCCGCCGCCTGGATCGCCGTCCGTTACGGGGCAGTGGTGGCGGAGTGGCTCGCGCCCTGGGTGGCTTCACCCACGGCTCGGCTCGTGGCGGCATTCGCCGGTCTATTCGTCGGCACCCTGCTGGTGGGTGCGTTGGTGGGTTTCCTGGCGGTGCGTCTGGTTACCGGTACCGGCCTCACGGGCACCGACCGCGCCCTGGGCATGCTCTTCGGGGCCGCCCGGGGCGGCCTGATCATTGTCGCAGTGGTAGTGGCGGCGGCCTTTACCGCCGTGCCGAGGGAGTCATGGTGGCGGTCCTCGGCGGTCGCGACCTGGGTGGGTCCCCAGCTCTGCGGTGCCGGTATCGAGGAACCGCTCGTGGCGCTCCGCGGCTATCTTCCCCACGGCTTCGGCGACGATGGGTCAGGGAGGATCGACAACCATTGGGACGAGTTCTGCGGTCGTTTTGATGAGACCGGCGGGGCCGCGGCGGCGGAGCGGGATCCCCGGGAGACGCTTTCCGATTAGTGGAGGTATGCAACGATGTGCGGCGTGATCGGCATGGTCGGCTGCGGACCGGTCAACCAGGCACTGTATGACGGGCTGACCGTGCTCCAGCACCGGGGCCAGGATGCTGCGGGCATCATGACCTACGACCGCGGTCAGCTGTTCCTGCGCAAGAGCAACGGGCTGGTACGGGACGTCTTCCGGACCCGGCACATGCGTGAGCTCACCGGCAACGTGGGCATCGGCCACGTGCGCTACCCGACCGCCGGCTGCTCCAGCTCCGCGGAGGCGCAGCCGTTTTACGTGAACTCCCCCTACGGCATCAGTCTGGCGCACAACGGCAACCTGACCAATGCCGAGGAGATCAAGCGCGAGCTCTACCTCCAGGACCTGCGCCACATCAATACCAACTCGGACTCTGAGATCCTGCTCAACGTCTTCGCCCACGAGCTCGGTGAGCGGCGCAAGCTCCGTATCGCGCCCGATGATCTCTTCGACGCGGTGGCCGGGATCCAGCGCCGCTGTCGCGGGGGGTTCGCCGCGGTGGCCATGGTCAACGGGCATGGCGTGCTCGGGTTTCGCGACCCCTACGGCATCCGCCCCCTCTGCTTCGGCCAGCGGGAGACCGAGGGGGGCACCGAGTACATGATCGCCTCGGAGAGTGTGGCCCTCAGCGTGCTCGGCTTCGAGCGGGTGCGCGACGTGGCACCGGGCGAGGCGGTGTTCATCGACCTGGAGGGGCGGCTGCACAGTCGGCAGTGTGCGGACAATCCCAGGCTCTCGCCGTGCATCTTCGAATACGTCTATCTCGCGCGTCCGGACTCCATCATCGACGATGTCTCGGTCTACAAGTCCCGGTTGCGCATGGGCCGGCGGCTAGCTCGGAAGATCCTCCGGGAGTGGCCGGAGCACGATATCGACGTGATCATACCGGTGCCGGATACCAGCCGTACCGCGGCCCTGGACATGGCCTACGAGCTCGGCGTGACCTATCGGGAAGGGTTCATCAAGAACCGCTATATCGGACGGACCTTCATCATGCCGGGCCAGGCGGTGCGCCAGAAATCGGTGCGCCAGAAGCTCAACCCCATCGAGCTGGAGTTCCACGGCAAGAATGTCCTGCTGGTCGACGACTCAGTGGTGCGCGGTACCACGAGCCAACAGATCATCCAGATGGCCCGGGAGATCGGCGCCCGCAAGGTGTACTTCGCCTCGGCCGCGCCACCGGTGCGTTATCCCAATGTCTACGGCATCGACATGCCGGCGGCCAGCGAGCTGCTCGCCCACGAGCGTCACGCGACGGAGATCGCGGAGGTCATCGGCGCCGACCGGGTGATCTACCAGGACCTGGAGGACCTCGTCGCCGCGGTGCGTGAGGGCAATCCGCGGCTCACGGATTTCGATTGCTCCTGCTTCGATGGTCGCTACGTCACCGACGACGTCACCGAGGACTATCTGGCGTCCCTGGAGCGCAGCCGTTCCGACGAGGCCAAGGCCCAGGCGGAAGGCGCGGGGGGCGCGGCCGACTTGGAGCGGGTGTTCGGCAACGCGGACTGAGCCGCCAGGGGGGATGATGAGCGGATACGACAGCGACAGCTGGGGCCCGGCCACCCTGGGCGTGCGGGCCGGCCATGCGCGGGGTGGGGAGCAGGAGCACGCGGAGGCAATCTATGCCACCTCCAGCTTCGTGTTCTCCAGCGCTGCGGAGGCGGCAGCGCGTTTCGCCGAGCGCGAGCCCGGCAATATCTACTCGCGGTTCACCAACCCCACCGTGCGCACCTTCGAGCAGCGACTCGCGGCCATGGAGGGGGGCGAGTGCAGCGTGGCCACGGCGTCGGGGATGTCGGCGATCCTGTCGACCATCATGGCCCTACTGGACGGCGGTGACCATATCATCGCCTCGGAGAGCCTGTTCGGCTCCACGGTTTCTCTGCTCGTCAATCATATGAGCCGCTTCGGCATCGAGACCACCTTCGTGGGGCTCTCCGACTATGAGGCGTGGCAGGCGGCGGTGCGGCCGAACACGCGTATGCTGCTGCTGGAGACGCCGTCCAATCCCCTCATGGAGCTCGCCGATATCCCCCGGATGGCGGAGATCGCCCGTGCCGCCGGGGCCCTGCTGGTAGTGGACAACTGCTTCTGCACGCCGGTACTGCAACGGCCCCTGGACCTGGGGGCGGACCTGGTGGTCCATTCGGCCACCAAGTACCTGGACGGCCAGGGGCGCTGCGTCGGCGGCGCGGTGGTGGGGGACGGCGAACGGGTGGGGCGGCGGGTGCACGGCTTCCTGCGCAACGCCGGGCCCTCCATGAGCCCCTTCAACGCCTGGGTATTCCTCAAGGGGCTGGAGACGCTGGGGGTGCGCATGCGCGGCCACTGTGAGGCGGCCGGGCGGCTGGCGGAATGGCTCGCGGGGCATCCCGCGGTGGCGTGGGTCTATTACCCGGGGCTCCCGGACCATCCCCAGCACGAGCTGGCGCGACGCCAGCAAAGCGGTTTCGGCGGCATTGTTTCCTTCGATGTCGCCGGTGGGCGCGAGGCCGCCTGGGAGGTAGTGGACCGCACGCAGCTCCTGTCCATTACCGCCAACCTGGGGGATACGCGGAGCACCATTACCCACCCGGCGACCACCACCCACGGGCGCAACACTGAGGCCCAGCGCCGCGCCGCCGGCATCGGCGAGGGGTTGCTCCGGGTCTCCGTGGGCCTGGAGGATGTGGCGGATATCCAGGCGGACCTGGACCGGGGGCTGTCGTCGCTGGCCATCCGATGAACCAGGCGCGGGACACCCTGGTGGCCCTCCACCGGGCGGCCCTGGACGCCGTGGACGGGGAGGCCGCCGTGCGCCGATGGCTGCAGGCGAACCCCCTGCCCGGGTCATGGTGGCTGCTGGCGGTGGGCAAGGCCGCTCCAGCGATGACCCGCGGCGCAAGGGCGGTGCTCGGGGAGCGCCTCGTCGGGGGGCTGGTGATTACCCGCACCGGCAGTGAGGACCCGCAGCTGGCACGAGCGCCGGGGTTTCACTGTCTGATCGGCTCCCATCCCTATCCCGACCAGCGCAGCCTGGAGGCGGGCCGTGCGGCGATACGCTTTGTCGACGACGCCCCTGCCGACGCGCGTTTCCTCGTGCTGGTCTCCGGTGGTGCCTCGGCGCTGATGGAGGACCTGGGGCCTGGCGGCGACGCCGATGCCCTCGCCGAGTTGAACCGGCGGCTGCTCGCCGACGGCCTGGCCATCGATGCCGTCAATCGGGTTCGCAAGCGCGTCTCCCGTATCAAGGCGGGGCGGCTGGGACGGCGGTTGCGGGGACGGCGCGCCTGTCAGCTGATCATCTCCGATGTCCCCGGCGACGACCCGGCCGTGATCGGATCGGCACCGCTGGCGGCCGCCCCCGCCACCGCCGATGGGCCGTTGCCGGGGCGCTATCGCGGTCTGGTCGCGGAGGCGGAGCCGCCGCCGACCCCCGATGATCCGTCCCTTGCGGGGATCGAGACCCACATCGTGGCGTGCAATGCCGACGCCCGGCGGGCGGTGTTAGGGGAGGCGGCCGCGAGGGGATTCCCCATCCATGCCCATGACGCGGAGCCGCTGGCCGGCGACGCGATGGCCCTGGGACGTCGGCTCGCGGCTACCCTCATGGACGCCGCACCGGGGATTCATGTCTGGGGCGGGGAACCCACCGTGACGCTGCCGCCGTATCCCGGCGAAGGTGGGCGCATGCAGGCCCTGGCGTTGTCCGCCGCCCGCCGACTGTCCGGACGCGGCGATGTGGCGCTGCTGGCCGCGGGTACCGACGGTGCCGATGGGCCGGGGGAGGCGGCCGGTGCCGTGGTCGACGGGGGCACACTGGCCCGCGGCGCCCATGCCGGGGGTGACGCCGCCACGGCCCTGGCCGTGGCCGATGCCGGCCGCTTTCTCGGCCGCAGCGGTGACCTACTCCGTACCGGGCCCACGGGGACCAACGTCATGGATCTGGTGATCGGCTGGCGGGGCGGCGGCGATGGTTGACGGGGGTATCCTCGCTCGCCTGGAGGCGTGCTTGGACGAGTGCGATCCGGAGCTCAAGGCGGAGGGCGCGGTGGCCCTGCGGGCGGACTGGTGCGCCGGTGCCCTTGCCATGCCGCCGCCGGATCCGCCGCCCCGGCCGGTGGGGCCACCGGGTCGCCCCGATCGCCCGGAGCTGGTCGCACCCTCGCGGGTACCGCGGCGGCGGCTGGGCAGCGAGGCGGGCCGCGCGGCACTGCTCCACGCCATCGCCCACATCGAGTTCAACGCCATCAACCTGGCCTTGGACGCGGCGTACCGTTTCCGGGGCATGCCGATGTCCTACTACGGTGACTGGCTCCGCGTGGCCGAGGATGAGGCCCGTCATTTCCGCATGCTCGGCACCCGCCTCGCGGAGCTGGGTTACGCCTACGGGGATTTCCCCGCCCACAACGGCCTCTGGGAAATGGCGGAGAAGACCGCGAGCGACGTCCTCGTCCGCATGGCCCTGGTGCCCCGCGTCCTGGAGGCGCGCGGCCTGGATGTCACGCCGGGCATGATTCGACGGCTGGAACAGGCCGGGGATGACGCCTCCGTCCGGGTGCTGCGGGTTATCCTCGACGAGGAGGTGGCCCATGTCGCCATCGGCTCGCGCTGGTTCGCCTGGGCCTGCGCTCGTCGCGGGTTGCAACCCGCCCGTGTCTTCCCCGAGCTGCTGCGGCGTTACATGAGCGGCCGCATCAAGGGGCCCTTCAATGCGGACGCCCGCCACCGCGCCGGTTTCACCGAGGCGGAGATGGCTGCCCTGCGTGCGCTGGACGGGGCGGGGGCGTGAGCCACCGGCCTATTCGCGCTCCGCTGCAGCGGGCGCGCTGATGCGCCAGCAGCGGTGCGGGGGTACCTGGCGTCGATAGTCCGCAGGGACTGTCTGCCCGGTGATCTCGCGGATTCGCCCTCCTGGCACCTCAAGGCGTTCCGGATGGAATTGGAAGCGCCGGCGGTTGGTGGAGAAATAGAGGACTCCACCCGGGGCGAGGAGCCGGTAGGCGGCATCGATCAGTGCCGGATGATCGCGCTGGATGTCCAATTCCCCGGCGCCGTCCCGGGATCGGGACACCGAGGGCGGATCCAAGAGGACGATATCGTACTGCCGGCCCTTCTGCCGCGTCTCGATGAGCCACTGACGGCAGTCGGCCCGGATGATCCGGTGGCCGGCGGGGTCGATGCCGTTGAGCTGCAGGTTATCCGCCAGCCAGCGCAGGTAGGGCCGCGAGAGGTCAATACTGGTGGTGCGCGCCCCCGCCAGCGCAGCGTGGACCGTCGCCGTGCCGGTATAGCAGAAGAGGTTGAGGAAGCGTCGTCCGCCGGCCTCCGCGGCGATCCGCCGGCGCAGGGGCCGGTGATCGAGGAATATCCCGGTGTCCAGGCGCTCACCGAGCTCTACGCGCAGCTGGGCCGCGCCTTCACGGACCACCAGCGAGATCGGCTCGGCGCCCTGGCGACCGTACTGGCTAGTACCGCGCCGGCGGCGACGGGTCTTCAGGATGACCGCCTCCGCCGGCACCTCGAAGACCTCGCGGACGGCGGCCAGTGCCTGCTCGCGACGGCGCGCCGCACGGCGCGGATTGATCTCTTCGGGGGGTGCATACTCGGCGATGTGGACGTAACGTCGATCGCTGTCTTCATTATCTTCGTAGAGATCGATGGCGAAGGCGTACTCGGGCAAATCGGCATCATAGACCCGATAGGCCCCAAGGTCCTCCCGCCGCGCCCATCGCCTGCGGTGCCGGAGGTTCTTGTGCAGGCGGTTGACCAAGGCCTGCGGCGGTGCCGCGGGGGGCGCCTCTTCGCGCGGGCGGGCGTCCGCGGCGATGGCGTAGATGCCCAGGCGTGCCGGCAGCCGCCCGTTGTGCAGGCGATAGATCCGCTCCGCGCGGAGCCCGAGCGCGGACAGCAGCCGGGCGTCGCCGGTAAAGACCGCCACTCGCCATCCGGGCAGGATGCGGCGGGCCCGATCACCGATGTCCATGTACAGGCCTTCGATGGGCCGGTTGGTCTCGAGCCGCCACCCCCATGGAGGGTTGGTCACCATCAGGCCCGGCGGCTGCGGTGGCGGTCGGTCGCGCCCCTCCCAGGCCTGCACCCTGAAATCGATGAGCTCGGAGACCCCGGCACGGGCCGCATTGGCGCGGGCGATGGCGACGGCGGCGGGATCGCTATCCGAGGCGAGCAGTCGGGGCGCCGAATCCCGGCCCGTTCGTGCCCGTTGCCGCGCCTGTGTCAACAGGCGCTCTTGTGCCTCCGCGTCGAAGCCAAGCCAGTGGCTTAGCGCGGGCCCCTCCCGTCGAATCAGGCCCGGGGCGATATCGGCTGCCATTAGCGCCGCCTCGATGGCGAGTGTGCCGGAACCGCAGAACGGATCCAGGAACGTGCCACCCTCCGCCGCGATCGCCGGCCACCCCGCACGAAGCAGCAGGGCCGCGGCCAGGTTCTCCTTAAGCGGCGCATCCCGGGCACTGCTTCGGTAGCCCCGTCGGTGCAGGCTGGTGCCGGAGAGGTCCACCGAAGCGGTGGCCCGTTGCGCCGCCAGGCGGATATTGCAGCGGATTTCCGGCTCGGCTGGCCGCGCCTCGGGGGGTGGTAGTCCAAGATCGGTGAACCGCGCGCGAATGGCATCTTTACTCAGGCGCGCGCTGTAGCGGCTGTCCCGGAGCACTGCGTTGTGGCCGACGAAATCCACCGCGAAGGGGATCCCCGTGGGCAGGTGACGCTCCCAGGGCAGCGCGCGCAATGACTCGAACAGCGCATCGGCGTTGGGCGCCGGGCCCTCGCCGATCGTCGCCAATAGCCGTGAGGCCAGCCGGGACCAAAGCAGTACCCGCTGCGCCGTCTCCGCATCGCCGTGCCATGCCACCCCCGCTCGGGTCGGCCGTGGCTCGTGCGCCCCCAGGGCGCTGAGCTCGCTGGTGAGCAACTCCTCGAGTTGGACGGGAACAGTGGCAAAAAAGGGGATATCATCTCTTTTCGTCATCGAATTCGCGGCATCTTCTGTTCCGAGACCGGCGGGCCCGGCTTTGCGGGTTGACGGATGCCCGTGGGGCGACTACTCGGTACACGGGACGCCCGTCGCGTCGCTCGCCGCCGGCCTCCGGTGGTTGGCATCAGGGCAGGAAATTGGTTAGCCTGAATTTGGGCGATAGTTTAATTGATAACGTCTATTGCGTTGAGGGGCAGCACGCAACGACGGGGCTATGTTGGATGATTGGAGTGCAGTGCCGCCGGCATCTTTGTGTGCTGACTCGCCTACAATGAATCCGAAGACAGACAAAGGGCGACAGACCGCATGACCGACAAGATAGTGGTCGAGGATCTCTACAAGGTCTTCGGCCCTGATCCGGAGGAAGGGTTACGCCTGCTGGACCAGGGCCTCGACAAGGATGAGATCTTCGAGAAGACCGGCAATACCGTCGGGGTTCAGGAGGCAAGCTTCTCCATCCAGGAGGGCGAGATCTTCGTCATCATGGGGCTGTCGGGTTCCGGCAAGTCCACCATGGTCCGGATGCTCAACCGCCTCATTGAGCCCACCGCCGGTAAGGTCTATGTCGACGGCCAAGATGTGACCGCCATGAAGAAGGCGGATCTCATCAACCTGCGCCGCCACGACATGAGCATGGTGTTCCAGTCCTTCGCGCTGATGCCGCACCGCACGGTGCTCCAGAACGCCGCCTTCGGCCTGGAGGTGGCTGGGGTGGAGCGCGCCGAGCGCGAGGAGAAGGCCATGAAGGCGCTCGAGCAGGTGGGCCTGAAGGCCAACGCCAACAGCTATCCCGATGAGCTCTCCGGTGGCATGCAGCAGCGCGTCGGCTTGGCGCGTGCGCTGGCGATCGGCGGGTCCATAATGCTTATGGACGAGGCCTTCTCGGCGTTGGACCCGCTGATCCGCACGGAGATGCAGGACGAGCTGCTGGCGCTGCAGCAGCACAGCAAGCGGACGGTGGTCTTCATCTCCCACGACCTGGACGAGGCCATGCGCATCGGCGACCGTATCGCCATCATGCAGGGTGGCGCCGTGGTGCAGGTGGGCACGCCGGAGGAGATCGTCTCCAATCCAGCGAATGACTACGTGCGTTCGTTCTTCTACGGCGTCGACGTGAGCCAGGTATTTACCGCCGGCGATATCGCCACCCGCAAGCAAGTGACGGTGTTCGAGCGCCCAGGGGTGAGCGTTCGTGCCGCCCTGGATCGGCTCCGCCAGCACGAGCGGGAGTTCGCCGTGGTGATCAGCCCGGAGCACAAGTACCAGGGCACGGTCAGCCTGGACTCCCTCAAGGCCCAGCTCGAGCACGATGGCGAGCCGAAGTACGCCGATGCCTACCTGCAGGAGGTCGAGGCGGTCGGGGACGACACGCCCCTGCACGAGGTGCTCGGCAAGGTGGCCGCCAGCCGCTGGCCGGTGCCGGTGGTGGATGAAAACGGCGTGTTCGTGGGCAGCATCTCCAAGACCGCCCTCCTGCAAACCCTCGACCGGACGGGGTAAACGGACATGGCACTGTTTGCGGAAGACTTCAGCCTGCCGATCGGCGATTACGTCGAGGCGGGCGTCGACTGGATCCAAGACAACCTGGCCGGCGTGCTGGACGGCATCGCGGGGGTGATCGGCTTCCTGGCCAACGGTTTGGAAGACATCCTGATGTTCGTCCCCCCCGAGCTGCTGGCGCTTGTCATCGTCGCCTTCTCCTTCTGGCGCGTGGGCTGGCGTTTCGGCGTGTTCGCCCTTGTGGCGATGCTGATCATCCTGGGCATGGATCTCTGGCGCGAGACCGTGCAGACGCTGTCCCTGGTGCTGGCCTCAAGCCTGGTGGCCCTGGTCATCGGGATTCCCCTTGGGATCGCCATGGCGAGGAGCGATATCGTCGAGCAGATCATCCGGCCGGTGCTCGATTTCATGCAGACCATGCCGGCCTTTGTCTACCTGATCCCGGCGGCGATCTTCTTCGGCCTCGGCACGGTACCCGGGACCATCGCCACGGTGATCTTCGCCATGCCGCCGGTGGTACGCCTGACCAACCTGGGCATCCGCCAGGTCAGCAAGGAGAAGGTGGAGGCCGGGCTCGCCTTCGGCTGTACGGATCGACAGCTGCTCCTGAAGGTGCAGATCCCGCTGGCCAAGCCCTCGATCATGGCGGGCATCAACCAAACCATCATGCTGGCCTTGTCCATGGTGGTCATCGCCTCCATGATTGGTGCAGGGGGGCTCGGCAATACCGTGCTCACCGGCATCCAGCGACTGAACGTCGGGCTCGGTTTCGAGGGGGGGCTGGGCGTAGTGATCCTCGCCATCCTGCTCGATCGCATCACCCAGAGCTTCGGTCAGGGCCGGAAATGATCACCCATCGTGGCGGGAAATGCGTTGCAGCGCCGTCCCGCCAAACAACGCAGTAACAATGACAGCAGAAGAGGAGAGCAAACATGCTCGGTAAGACCTCGAAGTTCCTCGCAACCACCGTACTGGGCCTCGGCCTTGCCACCGGCGCCCAGGCCCAATCCGATGATCCGGTGCGTATCGGCTGGACCGCCTGGTCCGATGCGGAGTTCGTCACCAAGCTCGCCGCCAATGTGATCGAGAATCGCCTCGGCCGGGACGTGGAGCTGGTGCAGACGGATATCGCCCCGCAGTACCAGGGTGTGGCCGAGGGCGACATCGATGTAATGCTCATGTCCTGGCAGCCCGGCACCCACTCCGACTACCTCGATCAGGTCAACAGCGACGGCGTCAAGGCGGTCAACTTGGGGCTGCTCTACGGCTATGCCCGGCTGGGCTGGGCGGTACCGGACTACATCCCCGAGGAGGAGGTCAGCTCCATCGAGGACCTCAAGAAGGACAGCGTTCGCGAGAACCTCGACGGCACCATCACGGGTATCGACCCGGGCGCCGGCCTGATGCGCCTGTCCAATGAAACCATCGAGGAGTATGGCCTGGACTATGACCTCCAGTCCTCCAGCGGTGCCGGCATGACGGCGGCCTTGGACCGCGCCATCAACCGCGACGAGTGGATCGTGGTCACCGCCTGGAGCCCGCACTGGATGTTCGGTGCCTATGATCTGCGCTATCTGGAGGATCCGGAGGGCACCCTCGGCAGCTATGAGCGCATCCATGCGTTCGCCAACGTGGGCTTCTACCAGGAGAACCCGGAGGTGGCGATGACGCTGTCCCGCATGCAGTTGCCGCTCGCCGACCTTGAGGCGGCGATGTTCAACGCCCAGGAGGGCTCCTACGAGGACGCCGTGGCGCAGTACATCGAGGATAATCCGGCCCGAGTCGAGTATTGGGTCACCGGCGAGCTCGACTAAGGCGCAGCGTCGAACGACCGGGACCGGCCTAGGCGCTGGTCGGTAAAAAAACCCCGCCCCCGGCGGGGTTTTTTTTGTAGCGCACGGTAGGCGCCAGGCTGGGGCGGGCAGTAGAATGCCGGCATTCATGGCGCCCACGACGGGCAAAGGAGAGTCGGGTCATGGTTACAGCGATCGTACTGCTCAACGCGGCCCGCGGGCGGGTCAATGAGGTCGCCGGCGAGCTGGCCGATATCGAGGGGATATCCGAGGTCTATTCGGTCGGTGGGCGTTATGATCTGGTGGTCATCATCCGTGTGCCGAGTAACGAGGCCCTGGCCGAGTTGGTCACCGAGCGGATGCAGACACTGACCGATATCGAGGAGACCGAGACACTGATCGCCTTCCGGGCCCAGAGTCGCCACGACCTGGAGAGCATGTTCAGCATCGGCCTGTAGTAAACGGGGGTCGAGGCGCATGTTGTTCGAACGGCTCAGGCAACCCGGCTGGCGGCACCGCGATGAGGCGGTGCGCCGGCGTTCCGTGGCGAAACTGGATGCGCGCGCCGACGCGGCGACCCTGGAGCGCCTGGCGCGGGAGGATCCCAGCGCCGGGGTGCGGGTCGCCGCGGTTCGCCGCCTGTGGGATCTCGGCCTGTTGGCCCGGGTGTTGGAGGACGATCCCGAGGCGCCGGTGCGCGAATGTGCACGCGCCCGCTACGGTCACCTGCTCACCGGCGGTGACGAGCTCCCCATCGGTGACCGGGAGGCGGCCATCGAGGCCTGCCAGGACGCCATGGTCCTCGCGCAGGTGGCGCGTGGCGCGCGCGAGGAGTCGCTGCGTCGGGCGGCGCTGGCCCGGGTCGATGATGCCGGGGTGCTGGCGGAGGCGGCCCTCCATGACCCGGTGGCCCGACTGCGCCAGGACGCCCTGGAGCGGGTGGGGGACGAGTCGTTGCTACGGGATATCGCTGAGCGCGGGCGCGGTCTCGATCGCCGAATCGCCAGGCTCGCCCGTGAGCGGCTGCAGCAGATCGAGGAAGGCCGGCAGCAGCGATGGCAAACCCGCCAGGAGCTCATCGGGCTCTGCGAGCGCCTGGAGGCCCTGGTTGACGATCCCGGCGGGCGGGCCGCGGTGGCGGAGGCCGAGCGCCAACGGATCGGCAATCGGCGTGAGGCCCTCGGCGACTGCGGTGACGCCGCGTTGGAGGAGCGCTTTCGTCGCGCCTGGGAGGCCTCGGGGGAGACCCAGGTCCGGATGCGGACGGCCCCCGCAGGAAACAATGAGCAGGCGCCCGATGGCCCGGCGGCCGCGGAAACGCCCGCCGCCGTGGTTTCGGAGCTGGAGCGGGCCGAGGAGCCGACGGTGGTGCTGATCAACCGGCTCGAACGCTCTCTCCAGGAGCATGGGGACGATACCCCCGAGCAGCGGGCGCGTCTGTGGCTGGAGGCGGGACGGCGCTACCTGGCGCTAGTGGAGCCCATCGCGACCGTAGAGGACGAGTTACACGCCCTCTCAGAGCTGGAGGAGCGGCTGGATTGGCCGTCCACGCTGCCCGTTCCCGCCCCGGTGGAACGGCTCCGCGAGGCGCTGGCACGCCATCGGGAGGCCGATGCGGCGGGTGCCCGCGAGGGTGACGAGGATCGACGGGACCTGCTGGATCGGCTGGACGCTGCCCTCACACGGGTGGAGGAGGCGCTGGATTCCGGCACGCTGCGGCGGGCACGGCGCGAGTTGCGCGGAATCAACAATATCGTGTCTGCGGTTCCGGGCTCGCTGGACCCGGAGCGGGAGCGGCGGCTGGCACGAGCACGTGCCGGGCTGGCGGAGCTCAGCGATTGGCGTCGCTTCGCCGTGCTTCCTAAACAGGAAGCGCTTTGTGAGCGCATGGAAGGCCTCGGCGAAGGGGATGGGCTGACCGCGGAGGCACGCCTGAGCCGCGTCCGGGAACTGTTCGCGGAGTGGCGCCAGACCGGGGGCTCCGATTCCGCGGAGAGTCGAGCGCTCTGGCAGCGCTTCCGCACGGCGGCGGAGAAGGCGCGTGGGAGTTGCGCGGAGTGGCTGGAGTCGCGGGAGCGTCAATGCCGGCACAATGCGGAGGAGCGCGAGCGGTTGGTGGCGCAGCTGGGCGGTTTCCTGGAAGGGACCGACCTCAGCACAGTGGCGCTGCCGGAGCTGGTACGCATCCGCCGCACGGCCCGCCGCGATTGGCAGGGTCTCGTGCCCGTCAAGGACCGGGAGATCCGGGATGTGAGCCGCCGCTTCGAAGCGCTTATGGACCAGCTCTCCGCCCATATCGACGAGCGCCGGCAGCGGCTGTACGAGGCGCGTCGCCAGCTGGTGGCGGAGGCGCGGGCGCTCACGGAGCATGACGACCCGGAGGAGGCGGCGGAGTCCGCAAAGGCCCTGCAGCGGCGCTGGAAGGCCACGGAAGCGACGGGCACCGGGCCCGAACGCCGGCTCTGGCGGGAGTTTCGTGGCGCCTGTGACCGGATCTTCGAGGCCCGCGACCGGGCGCGTGCCGAACGGAGAAAGGCCGCGGATGACGGCCTCGCCGAGGCCCGGGGCGTCCTCGCCGAGCTCGAGCGCCTGGGGTCGGCAGCCTCTGGAGAAAGCGACGATCCAGCTGATCTGGGGACCGCCCTGAGCACTCTGGAATCGCGCTGGGAGGCACTTACGCTGCCCGCGGGGCGGGCCGGCCAGGAGGTGGCCCGGCGTTACGAGGGCGCCCGGAAGGCGGTTCGCGACGAGCTGCACGCACGCCGTCGCCTCGCCGTGCTCGCCCGCGTGGAGGCGGCGCTTGCCGCGGACGCACCGGGCGATGCCCCGGAGGATCTCCCGGCGCCGTTGCGGGATGCGGTGCGTGCCCGTGGCGCCGACGCGACCCCGGTCCACGACGTGTCCACCCAACGGGATCTTTGTCTGCGTATGGAGATCCTGGCCGGGGTCGAATCCCCGGAGCCAGAGCGCCCCCGCCGGATGGAGCTACAGGTGGAACGCCTCGCCAACGGCCTCGGCGGTGAGACCCCGGAGGACCAGGGGTTGTGGTCGCTGCTCGCACGCTGGTATGCCCGGCCGGCGACCGACCCGGCCCTGGCGGAGCGTTTCCGCCGTGCCGCCGAGGCGGCGCTGCGCTCAGTCCCCTAGGGGCAGGCTGCTGAGCCGGTGCGCGCCGCGGTGCCAGCGCAGCACGCTGCCTTGATCGTACCAGTCACCGAGGACGATACGCTCCGCCGGATGACCGTCCAACTCCAGGCGGTGTATCGCCGGGCGATGGGTATGGCCATGGATGAGTGTGCTCACGCCCTGTTCGCGCATCAGTGCCGCCACCGCCTGCGGATTGACGTCCATGAGGGTGTCATCGAGCCGCTCGTTGCGTGCGCTACTCTGCTCACGGGCCTGGCGGGCGTAGGCCTCGCGCTCCGCCAGGGGACGGGCCAGGAATTCGTCTTGCCAGGCGGGGTCTCGTACCATCGCCCGGAAGCGCTGGTAGTCGTGGTCGTCGGTGCACAAGGCATCACCGTGGGCGAGGGCCACCGGCACGCCGTCGATACGGATGACGCTGGGATCGGGGAGCAGCTCGACGCCGGTGAGCTCGGCGAAGCGTTCCCCGAGGAGGAAGTCCCGGTTGCCGCGCATCACCCGAACCGGGACGCCGCGGCGGGTGAGGCCGTACAGGGCGCGCAGGGGCGGCTCGTCTCCGGAGATGGCGTCATCCCCGATCCAGGCCTCGAAGAGATCGCCGAGGATGTACAGCGCCCCCGCTGTCGTTGCCTCGGTGGCAAGGAACTCCGCGAACAGCCGAATGATGGCCGGCCGCTGCGGGTCGAGATGGAGGTCGGAGATGAACAGTAGTGGGGCGGCGTGACTGTCGTGGCCCGTCGGCGACATGGATACCTCGGTACTCTTCCCTTGTCTCGTCCCGCGCTGCTGGGTAATTTGGCAGCTGCGGCGGAAAACTTGGAGCGTGCTCGATGACGACCCCTACCACCGATCTCTGCGACGCCCACGAGGAGCGGCTGCGCATACTCACGCCGATCTTCATGGATTACGGCGGTCGGCGGAGTTTCTCCGGGCCCGTGGTCACCGTCAAGGCCTTCGAGGATAACTCACTGGTCCGTGAGACCCTCGCCGAGAACGGAGACGGCCGCGTGCTGGTGGTTGACGGTGGTGGCTCGCTGCGCTGCGCCCTGGTCGGTGATAACCTCGCCGCGCTCGCCCGAGACAATGGTTGGAGCGGCGTCGTTGTCTACGGCTGTATCCGAGATTCCGGGGAAATCCGCGAGCTCGACATCGGGGTCAAGGCCCTCAACGTGCATCCACGGCGCAGTGAAAAGCGCGGCGAAGGGGAACGGGACGTGCCGGTGACCTTCGCCGGTGTCACCATCGCGCCGGGGGACTGGCTCTACGCCGACGAGGACGGGGTGGTGGTGGCCGACGAGGCCCTCGACTAGACCTCCCCGGGGGGCTATACACTGGAAATCCGCCCATTACTGCGCTGGAGGGAACCCCATGCGTCGTCCGGTTGAAACCATACTCCGCGGCAGGCCCGCCCAACTGCATGCCCTGGGGCCTCAGGCGTCGGTGGGTGAGGCGGTGCGATTGATGAACCAGCACAATATCGGCGCGGTTCTGGTGCTCGATGGCGATCAGCAGCTGCTCGGCATCTTCACCGAGCGGGACGTCCTGCGCCGGGTCATCGAGCAACGCCTCGATTACGACGCCACCCCTGTCGAAGAGGTGATGACACGAAAGGTCTTCGTGATCCCCCCGCAGACCCCTATCGAGGATGCCCTGGCCCTCGTGGACAAGCACAACTGCCGCCATCTCCCGGTCATGGACGGGGATCGCCTGCACGGCATGATCTCCATCCGTGACCTCACCGCGGCGGTGGTGGCGGATCGGGAGAGCGAGATCCGGGAGCTCACCAGCTATATTGCCGGCAGCTACTGATGAGCGCCAATGGTGGCGAGGGGGTGCGCCTGGACAAGTGGCTTTGGGCGGCGCGCTTCTTCAAGACCCGGCGACTCGCTACTGAGGCCATCAAGGGTGGCAAGGTGGAGGTGGATGGCCAGCGGGCGAAGCCGGCCCGTGAGGTGCATGCCGGCCAGACCGTGCACGTGACCAAGGGGGCCTATGCCTTCGAGGTGGTGGTGGAGGGGGTCTCCGGACAGCGGGGGCCGGCGTCGCAGGCCCAGGCGCTGTATACCGAAACCGCCGAGAGCGTTGAAAGGCGGGAGGCGATCCGACAGGAACGGCGTGCCGCGGAGGCGGCCATACCCCGGGTGGATCACCGGCCTGACCGGCGTGACCGTCGCGAGCTCGCCCGGTTCAAACGGGGCCGGGGTTGACGGCGGGCGGCGCCGGACCGCCCGCCACGCGGTGTCATCGGCGCAGGGGCGTGAAATCCTCGCGCTCGGCGAGGAAGGCCGGACGTGGACGGCGCGCCGCAAACGGCGCCTGCGGCGTATTGCGCACGCTGTTGTAGACGAAGAAGACATTGCTCCGCGGGTCCGGCGACATGTTCGCGTTCGAGGCATGGAGGACATTGCACTCGAAGATCAGCAGTGAGCCGGCCGGCCCGGTGGCGGCGTCGATCCCGCGTTCGCCAGCCAGGCGCCGAAGGGCATCCTCGTCCGGCACCCCGAACTCCTGGGCCTTCAGTGAGCTCTTGTAGTGGTCCTCCGGCGTGGCGCCGACGCAGGGGACGAAATCCTTGTGCGAGCCAGGGATGAGCATCAGCGGCCCGTTGAATGCGTGGTTGTCGGTGAGGATGATCGAGCAGCTCACCGCACGCATCCGCGGCATGCCGTCCTCGGCGTGCCAGGTCTCGAAGTCCGAGTGCCAGTTGAAGCCCTTGCCCCGGAAACCCGGCTTGTAGTTGATCCGGGACTGGTGGATGTAGACGTCGCTGGCGAGCAGCTGACGCACCCGATCGAGGAGGCGCGGATCCCGGGCGAGGCCACGGAAGTGCGCCGAGACGGATGGCTTGTGGATCTGGAATACCGAGCGCACCTCATCACTCTCGGGCTCGCGGATCATGCCCTCCCAGTCGCGCAGCTCCGGGGTCGCCTCGAGCCGGCGGAGCTCCTCGCGGAAGGAGGCCACTTCCTCCGGCGAGAAGAACCCCTCGAAGAACAGGTAACCGTCGCGCTCGAAGGCCTCGACGTCGGCCTCGCTGAGGGGCCCTTCCCAGCGCCGGTCACCGTCGGTGTGGATCACCGGATCCAACCGCGGGATGGTCTCCAGACGATGTTCCGTGCGGGTGGGGTACAGGTCCTTGCTATTGAGCATAGACACACCTCCCTGAGTCAGAGCTTCACGGTTAACGCCCGCCAAGCGCCCAGGGAGTGGTTGCCGTATTGATTGTCGCCCCAGGCGACTTGGCCCGAATTGTCGATACAAATTGTAGGCACGCCCATGCGGGGCACCGATGGCGGACCACCGGAAAGTCAGGCGTGCTTGGAGTGGCCTGAGGCCGGGTGCCGGAGGGCCGGGGAGGGCCCCGGCACCCGCTGAATAAGCTAAGGGCTGTGCCCGGGGAGGTCAACCCGGGCACGGGATCCCCGGCTGCCGTCAGTCGTCGTCGGTGACGAGGGTATACGCGCCGTCCTCATCATGGACCTCGCGGCCGGTGACCGGCGGATTGAACCCGCAGATCAACCGCATGTCCTCGGTGCCACCCCGCAGGATGTGGCGATCATGCTTGTCCAGCGCATAGAGCACGCCGTCGTAGATCTCATGGACCTCACCGGTGGCCAGGTCTTCGATGGAGCCGTTGCCGGCGACGCAGTACACCGCCTCCAGGTGATGCTTGTACCAAAAGGTGAACTCGCTGCCCGCCGGGATGATGGTCTCGTGGAACGAGAACCCCATACCGTCCTTCTTGAGCAGCAGCCGCCGGCTGACCCAGCCGCCAGGTCCCTCGACTTCCCGCTCGGTGCCCACGATGTCCTGCAGTCTGACGATCTTCATCGATCTCTCTCCCGTAACTCCAAAGAGAAAGGGGCGGTGATTGCCGCCCCTCTCGGCCGGACCTCGCAGAGGCCCGGTTCGTTCGACCGAATGCAACGGTGCGTAAATTATTGAGCGCCGCAGGCGCTCATGCAATACCGCGTTCGGCGAGCGCCTCGCCCATGGCCTGCTCTATGATCGCGAGGCCCTTGTCGAGGTCTTCCTCCTCGATGGTCAGCGGCGGCAGGAGCTTGAGCACCTCGTCATTGGGCCCGGCGGTCTCGATGATCAGCCGATGGGCGAACGAGCGTTGGGAAATCGCGCCGGCGAGTTCCTGATCCTCGAACTCCACGCCTTGCATCATCCCGCGACCGCGGACCTCGCCCTTGGCCTCGGGGTGGCGTTGCACCAAGTCCTCGAGCCAGGCGCGGATCTTCTCGCCCTTGCGCCGCGTTTCGCGGGCGAAGGCATCATCGCGCCAGAACAGCTCCAGGGCGCGCCGGGCCGTAACCAGGGCCGGGTTGAAGCCACGGAAGGTGCCGTTGTGCTCACCGGGCTCCCAGATGTCGAACTCCGGCTTGACCAACACGATGGACAACGGCAACCCATAACCAGCCAGGGACTTGGAGACGGTAATCACGTCCGGGTCCAGGTCAAAGTCCTCGAAGGAGAAGTAGGCGCCGGTGCGGCCGTTTCCGGTCTGAATGTCGTCGATGATGAACAGCATGTCGTGCTGCCGGCACAGGGCCTGGAGCTTGCGCAGCCATTCGCCGCTGGCCACGCGCACCCCGCCCTCGGCCTGCACCGTCTCCACGATCACGCCGGCCGGGATGCCCACACCGCTGCCGCCGTCGGCGAGCATCTTCTCGAAGTAATCGATGGTGTCGAATTCATCGCCAAAGTAGCTGTCGTAGGGCATCGATGCGGTGTTGGACAGCGGCACGCCGGCGCCGTCGCGCTTGAACTGATTGCCGGTGACCGACAACGAGCCCAGTGTCATCCCGTGGAAGGCGTTGGTGAAGGCGACAAAGCCCTCCCGCTGCTTGGCCTTGCGGGCAATCTTCAGCGCGCTCTCCACGGCGTTGGTGCCGGTGGGGCCGGGGATCTGGATGCGGTGATTCATCCCGCGGGGGGCAAGGATGATGTCGTAATACGCCTGCAGAAACTCGGCGCGGGCCACGCTCGCCATGTCCAGGCTGTGGGTGATGTTGTCCCCCTCGAGATAGTCGATCAGTGCCTTCTTCAGCTCCGGATGGTTGTGTCCGTAGTTCATGACACTCGCCCCCGCAAAGAAGTCCAGGTAAGCGGTGCCGTCGGTGTTGTAGAGATACGAGCCGCGAGCCTTTTCGAAGACCGTGGGGAAGCTGCGCACGTAACTGCGCACCTCCGACTCGTAGCGGTTGATAGCCTCCATGAACTCCATGGTGGTGTTCCTCGCTGGGTTCCGTGGGTGGATTCGGTGTGGGCAAGGTGTCGGTGTGACGCCTGCCGCCGGATCGTTCGCGCCCGGGACCCGATGGCCCGGTTTCGTCGCGGAGGGCCGTCGGTGGGGCAACGGATGCGGTGACAGGCTCACGGCCTACCCGAAGCGGCCCTCGTGAATGCGCTGTGCCCGGAAAGGCTGGGGGGGGATACAGGGATACCGGATCAACGGATTGCTTCTCCGTCATTCGGGTTGGCCTATTATTAATGCATTACTCGATAGGCGGCGTCAAGATCGGTGCTGGCACCTCACGGTGTTCCTAAAGGGGAGGAAGCCCTGTCAGCGCCGAGGGCAGCGATGGCGCCCTCCATCAGCGGGCACCATCGTCATGCGGAGCCTTCACGGGTCCGCGGGTCGAGTGTATCAATCGATGAATCGGGCCGGCTCGAGGGCCCGTCGATCGACGGACATGGAGAAGATATCCGGCCTAGCGTAGTGGCCGCAGACATCCAGCGAACGTCGAGCTCGGCGGGAAGCTTCCACGTCGATCTCCGCGTACACAATGCCCTTCTCCCGATGCAGTGGCCCCGCCGTTATAGCGCCGGACGGCGCCACGACGACCGCGTCACCGGAGTTTATCCATTCCTCCGGCTCGAAGTAGGTATCCCGTTGCGGGAAATCCGCCGGTATGTCGCTTCCCTGAAGGGCGGTGGCCAGCGCTATGACCCAGCAACCGCCTTCCCTGGCGATATGCCGTGAGGTGGCGAGGCAAACTTCGCCGTTGTCCCATGTCGGTATGACCAGGACCTCCAGACCCTGGGCATACAGGGCATAGCGGGCCAGCGGCATGTAGCTCTCCCAGCAGATGAGGCAGCCGAGGCGCCCCGCCGGCGTGTCAACCGCCCTCAGTCCCGTCGCGTCTCCTGGGCCCCAGACCATGCGCTCCGGGTTGGTCGGTATGAGCTTCCGGTGGCGGTTTACTACCGCCCCATCCGGGCCAATCACGACCACCGTGTTGAACAGGGTCGTGCCGCTGAAGCGGCTGTCGATCTCGTTGATACCGACGACGACGGTCACCCCATGCTCGGCCGCGGCATCCTGCAGGGGGTGGAGGTCATCGCCGGTCAGGTCCACCGCATTGTCGCGCAGTATTGCGTGGATCTCGCCGGACAGTGCCATGTCGCCCCCCGGCCGTAGCCGCCAGATCCAGGTCGGATAGCCGGGGATATACGCCTCGGGGAAAACGAGAAGTGATGCGCCGCCTTGTACCGCCTCGCGGATCAGTCCCACTGCCTTCGCAATGGTCTGTTCCCGGTCGAGCAGCACCGGGGGCGTCTGAATCGCTGCAACCATCGTGGTCATTTTCTGTGCTTCCCTGACAGGATTGAAGCTATTGAGCGCTTAACGTCGCATGTGCTGAGGATCGAAAAGGGAAGCGCTCGGTGCGGCGGTCGCGAGGGCGGTGCAGGGTACTCCCTGCGGCGGTCGTCGATGTCGAGTGGATCCGATTACAGTATAGTCCGCCCCGAGAGCCCCGGTACGATCCATCCTTGGCATGCTGAAAACCATTACCCCGTTCATCGCCCTGTTCGTCTCCTTCGGTCTGCTGCTCACCGGTGGCGGGCTGCTGGGTACGCTCGTCGGCGTGCGCATGACCATGGAATGGTTCCCGACCCAGGTCATCGGCCTGGTGGCGGCGTGCTATTCGGTGGGCTTCGTGCTCGCCACCCGGGTCTGTGGCCGGTTGATCGCCCGGGTCGGCCATATCCGCGCCTTCGCGGCCTTTGCGGTGATCGGCGCCATCAGCACCCTGGCCTATCCGATCTTCATTGAGCCGGCCGTGTGGGGGGCGATGCGCCTGGTCTACGGCTTCTCCATCGCCGGGCTGTACATGGTTACCGAGAGCTGGCTCAACGACCGCACGCCGCGGGAATACCGGGGCCAGGTCTTCGGGTTCTATAGCGTGGTCACCTATGTCGGTCTCGGCGGTGGCCAGTTCCTGCTCATGTTCGCCGATCCCGGCGGCTTCGAGCTGTTCAGCCTGTCCGCCGCCCTCATCGGTCTCGCCCTGGTCCCGGTGACCGTGACCCGCACCTCCTCGCCGGAGCTCCGCGAGATCGCCGCCATCGGACTGCGCGAGCTCTACCGCGCCTCCCCGCTCGGGCTAATGGCCTCGGCGGCGGCCGGGCTGATCAACGGCGCGTTCCTGGGCATGGGGCCGGTGTACGCCCGCGGTGCCGGCTTCAGCTCCTCCATGATCGCCATACTCATGGGGCTGACCATTGTCGGTGGCTTCCTGCTGCAGTACCCCATCGGGCGGCTCTCCGACCTCTACAACCGCCGGGACGTGATCGCCACCGTGTCGGCGGCTGTTGCCGTGGCCAGCTTTGGCATGGTGTTCCTTACCGGGGTGAGCGCGCTGGCGGTCGTGATCATGGCCATGCTCTGGGGCGGGTTGGCCTTCACCATCTATCCGCTATCGGTATCGCTGACCAACGATTTCGTCGATGCCTCCCAGCTCCTCGGTGCCAGCGCCGGGCTGCTCCTGGTCCATGGCGTGGGCATGATCGTGGGGCCGGTGCTGACCTCCCAGCTCATGGGTCTGATCGGGCCGACGGGGCTCTTCTGGGCCCTGGGGGTGACGGCGATGGCGCTGGCGGCCTATGCCCTGGTGCGCCAGCGTGTCGGTCCGCCGCTGTCGGTCCGGGAGGCCTCCAGCTACCAGATGGGGCCAAGCAGCAGCCCGTATACGGGGACCTTTGATCCCTATGCGGAGAATGTGCAGCTGGAGTTCGATTTCGAGGCCGCGGAGGCGCCGCCCGCGGCGACGGTAAGGGGGGAGGAGACGCCGCAATGAACCGCCTGCTGGCGATCGATACCACCACCGAGGCGTGCTCGGTGGCATTAGCGACGGACGCCGGGACCGTCGCCCGCTCCGCCACCGCGGGACACCGGCACTCGGGCATGGTCCTCGCCATGGTGGAGGAGGTCCTCGCCGAGGCGGATTACCGTCTGGCCACGCTGTCCGCCATCGCCTGTTGCCGCGGGCCGGGTTCATTCACCGGCGTGCGTATCTCGGTCGGTGTGGCCCAGGGGCTTGCGCTCGGCGCGGGGCTGGGCGTGATCCCGGTATCGACACTGGCCACGGTCGCCCGCGGCGCTTGCCGTGAGCACGGCGTGGAACGTGTGGCCGTGGCCATGGATGCGCGCATGGGGGAGGTGTACTGGGGTTGTTTCTGGTGGAGTGGCCAATGCCTCGTCCCTGCCGCGGCGGAGCGGGTCTGTCAGCCCGGCATGGTATCACTGCCGGGGGAGGGGGCAGTCTGGCATGGTACCGGCACCGGATTCAGCGCCCATGGTGAGGAACTTGGTGGCATCCTCGGTGAGCGGCTCGTCGGGACCGATCCCGGTCGGCTGCCCGATGCCGTGGACTGCCTGGCCCTGGCCCGGGAGGCCGGAACGGCACCCGTGTCGCCGGAGGCGGTGATTCCGGCCTATCTGCGTGATCGTGTCGCCGGGGGGCCTTGAACGGTAACGGGAGATCCCCATATTCCGGAATGAGTCGACGTAAATGGTACGCGACAAGAGTGTTCCACGATTCAAAGGGAGGTGATCGCTATGGATATGACCCGTTATCGTCCGGGCCGCAGCCCTTCCACACTCAGCGACGAATTCAACCGACTGTTCGAGTCCCCGCTCATGGACCTCGCCCGGGACTTCTCCACCGTGGAGACCAGCCAGTGGGTCCCGGCGGTGGATATCCGCGAGGAGAAGGACAAGTTCGTGGTCGAGGCGGATATCCCCGGCGTGAAGCCCGAGGATATCGAGGTGACCATGGAGAACGGGGTCCTCTCCATCCGCGGTGAGCGTAGCAGCGAGACCACCAGCGATGAGGGTGGCGTTCGTCGCCGGGAGCGTTCCCACGGCGTGTTCTATCGGCGCTTCGCGCTGCCGGACAGCGCGGACCCGGAGAACATCCGCGCCCGTGGTGATCAGGGGGTGCTGCACATCGACATCGGCAAGCGAGACGCCGCCGTTTCCCGCCGTATCCCGGTGGAGCAGTAACGGCGGCGGGCAACATCCCGGTCCTAGCACCCGTGGGGCGGCGCGATCAGCGCTGCCCCGTTCGTTTGCCTGCCTCCCCCGCCGCGGGGCCGGCCCGGCGTTCATCGAGGAACTCCCGGAGGATCTGGCCAGTGGGGGTCTTCGCATCGGCCACCGCCTCCGGCGTGCCACTGGCGACCAATCGTCCCCCTGCCTCGCCGCCCTCCGGTCCGAGGTCCAGGATCCAGTCCGCCTCGGCGATGATGTCCAGGTTGTGCTCGATGACCACCACCGTGTGCCCGGCATCGACGAGTCGGTGGAACACCCCGATGAGCTTCTCCACGTCCGCCATGTGCAGCCCGACAGTGGGCTCGTCGAGCAGGTAGAGGGTATGGGGCGGGCGCCTCCGGGGGCTCCCCGAGCCGGCCTTGGCCAGCTCGGTGACCAGCTTCAGCCGTTGGGCCTCGCCGCCGGAGAGGGTGGGGCTGGGCTGGCCCAGGGTCAGATAGCCCAGGCCCGTGTCCTGGAGCAGGCGCAGGGTGTGGTGCACCTTCCGGTGGGCGGCGAAGAACTCCACCGCCTCATCCACGCTCATGGCGAGGACGTCACCCGCGGAGTGCCCGCGCCAGGTCACGGCCAGGGTCTCCGGCGTGAATCGCAGGCCGTGACAGACCTCGCAGGGCGTGGTGACGTCCGGCAGGAAGCTCATCTCGATCCGGCGCATCCCCTGGCCGTCGCAGCCCCCACAGCGGCCCTCCGGCGTGTTGAAGGAGAACCGCCCCGGGCCGTAGCCGCGAATCCGCGCCTCCTCGGTCTGGGCGAACAGGCGTCGGATCTCGTCCCAGATGCCGACATAGGTCGCCGGGCACGAGCGGGGGGTCTTGCCGATGGGCGTCTGGTCCACTTCCAGTACCCGGCCGACCGCCGCCCAGCCCTCGACGGCCTGGCATCCCCGTAGGGCTTCCCCGGCCCCGGACGCTCCGCCGAGCAGGCGGCGCAGGTCCGAGAGGAGGACGTCGCGCACCAGGGTGGACTTGCCGGAGCCGGATACGCCGCTGACCACCGTGAGCCGTGACAGCGGGATACGGGCATCGACGTAGCGGAGGTTATGGCGGTGGGCCCCGACGATCCGGAGCGCCTCGGCGCCGGTACTGTCCCGCCGGTGGCTCGCCAAGGGATGGTGCAGGGGGTTGGCGAGGCAGCGGCCAGTCACGGAGTCGGGGTTGGCGAGGAGCTCCCCGGGCGTGCCGGCCGCGACGACGCGCCCGCCATGAACCCCCGCCCCGGGGCCGAGGTCAATCACGTGCTCCGCGCGGCGTATCGTTTCCTCGTCGTGCTCCACCACCACGATGGTGTTGCCCTTGCCCTCCAGGCGGGCAAGGGTGTCGAGGAGCATGCGGTTGTCCCGCGGGTGGAGGCCGATCGTGGGTTCGTCGAGGATGTAGCACACACCCTGGAGATTGGAGCCGAGCTGTGCGGCGAGGCGGATGCGTTGGGCCTCGCCGCCGGACAGCGTCGGCGCGCTACGGTCCAGGGTGAGATAGCCGAGCCCGACCTCCGCGAGGAAGCGAAGCCGGTTTTGGATCTCCGGCAGGATATCCCGGGCGATGGTGGCACCCCGTTCGCCCAGCTCCAGGCTCCGGAAACGCTCCCCGGCGGCGTCTACGGTTTCGGCGCTGAGCTCGCTGATCCCATATCCCGCCAGGCGAACGGCGCGGGCGACGGCGTTGAGCCGGCTGCCGCCGCAATCCGGGCACAGGCGCGCCTCCTCCGCCTCGCTGTTTCGCCAGGTGGACTCCTCGCCGGTCTGCTCCGCGTCGAAGCCGGGCAGGACCTCGCCGGTACCGAAACACCTCGGGCACCACCCGTGCTTGGAGTTGTAGGAGAACAACCTTGGGTCCAGGGGCGCGAAGCTCTGCCCGCAGCCGGGGCAGGCGCGGCGCGTGGAGACCAGCCGCTCGTCGCCGTTGTGGACGATGCGCGCGGTCCCGCCGCCATAGGCGAGCGCGTCCTCCAGGGCCTCGCGCAGGGCGGATTCCCGGGCGGGATCCGCGGTGAGCTCCGCGATCGGCAGATCGATGTCGTGCTCCTGGTAACGGTCCAGGCGTTGCCAGTCGGTGGTCGGGCGGTCCTCGCCGTCCACCCGCAGCCACTCGTGGCCCCTGCCGGCGGCCCATCGGGCGAGCTCGTTATAGTAGCCCTTGCGCGCGATGACCAGCGGTGCGAGCAGGCGGATACGCGTGCCGCGGTGCTCGGCGAGCAGCTGGGCGGTGATGGCCCCGGGGGTTTGCTCGCGGATCGGCAGATCGCAGTCCGGGCAGTACTGGGTGCCGAGCTTGACGAACAGCAGCCGGAGGAAGTGGTGGATCTCCGTCATGGTGGCCACGGTGCTCTTGCGGCCGCCCCGGCTGGTGCGCTGCTCAATGGCCACCGTGGGCGGGATCCCGGAAATGGCGTCCACGTCCGGGCGCGAGGCCGGCTGGACGAACTGCCGGGCATAGGCATTGAGGGATTCCAGGTAACGGCGTTGGCCCTCGTTGAATAGGATGTCGAAGGCCACCGTGGACTTCCCCGACCCCGAAATGCCGGTGATCACCGTCAGGCGGTCGCGGGGGATGTCGACGTCGATGCCGCGCAGATTGTGTTCCCGGGCGTGTTGGATGTGGATGGCCGCCGGGCTCCGTGGTGCCGGCGGCGACTCGCGAACCACGGTGCTGGGCTCCGGCATCAGGGTGTACGGCCCCTGACGATGCCCTCGGAGGGCGGTGGCGGTGTGGCCTGCCCCATGTGCGCGCAGCGACGCTGGTGTGCCGCTCGCCACCAGGGTCCCGCCCCGGTCACCGCCCTCGGGACCGAGATCGATGATCCAGTCGGCGGCGGCCATGACGTCCAGGTTGTGCTCGATGACCACCAACGTGTGGCCCTCTGCGAGCAGCCGGCGGAACGCCCCGAGCAGGACGGCGATATCGTGGAAGTGCAGCCCGGTGGTCGGCTCGTCGAGGAGCAACAGCAGTCGCTCGCCGCGCTCGCGCCCGGCGTTTCGGGCCAGGTGGCCGGCGAGCTTGAGCCGTTGGGATTCGCCCCCGGAGAGGGTGGGCACCGGCTGGCCGAGACGCAGGTAACCGAGCCCAACGTCGGTTAGCGGCGCAAGGCCACGGAGGATCTCGGGCTGGTCCGCGAAGAACCCCAGGGCCTCGGTGACGGTCATCTCGAGGACCTCGGCGATGGAACAGGGTGGCCCTGTGCCTTGGCCCGCCGGGGCGACGGTGACCTCGAGGACCTCGGGTCGGTAGCGGCGACCGTCGCAATCCGGGCAGCGCAGGTAGACGTCGGAGAGGAACTGCATCTCCACGTGCTCGAAGCCGTTACCGCCGCAGGTGGGGCAGCGCCCGGCACCGGAATTAAAGCTGAATGTCCCCTTGGTATAACCGCGCTCCCGGGCCAAAGGTTGCGCGGCGAAGAGCTTGCGTATGCCCTCGAAGGCGCCGACGTAACTCGCTGGATTGGAGCGCGTCGTGCGCCCGATAGGGGCCTGGTCCACCAGCACCACATCGTCGAGGATGCCGTCGCCCAGGATCTCGTCGTGTTCCCCCGGCACGTCCACGGGATGTCCGCGTCGCTTGCGCAAGCCCCGGTAGAGAACGTCGTTCATGAGCGTGGACTTCCCGGAGCCGGAGACGCCCGTGAGCACGGTCATCCGCCCATGAGGGAAGGCGACGTTCAGGTCGCGCAGGTTGTTGGCGCGGGCGCCTCGCACCGTCAACCATTCGGTGGCCGCCGTGGGCTGATCGGCGTCGGCCCCCCCCACCGTGCGACGGCCTTGGAGGTAGTCCGCCGTCAGCGATGCCGTGGCGCTGGCCAGCTCCCGCGGCGAACCCTGGAAGACGATGCGGCCACCGCGTTCGCCGGGACCCGGGCCGATGTCGATGATGCGGTCCGCGGCGGCCATCACCTGGGGGTCGTGCTCCACCACCAGCAGGGAGTTACCGGCGTCCCGGAGCCGTTGCATCACGGCGATGATCCGTTCCATGTCCCGGGGGTGCAGGCCGATGCTGGGTTCGTCGAGCACGAACAGGGTATTGACCAGGGAGGTGCCGAGGGCAGTGGTCAGGTTGATGCGCTGTACCTCGCCGCCGGAGAGGGTGCGGGACTGGCGGTCCAGGGTCAGGTAGCCCAGCCCCACCTCATTGAGGTAGCGGAGACGACCGCCGATGCCCTCGAGCAGGACCTGTGCCGCATCGTCCAGGGGCGCGGGCAGCGCAACGGCCTCGAAGAACGCCCGGGTGCGCTCCAGGGGCAGGCGCAGCAGGTCATGGATGCATAGGCCGGGCAGGGTGGCAAGGCGTTCCGCCGGCAGCGTGGCGCCCTCGGGGCGAAAGCGTTGCTCCGGTGCCAGGGCCGCGTCCGCAGTCTCCCGATCACCGAGTCGCCAGGCCAGGGCCTCCGGCTTGAGGCGGGCCCCATGGCAGCGCGGGCAGAGGTCGTAGCTGCGGTAGCGCGACAGCAGCACCCGCACGTGCATCTTGTAGGAGCGCGATTCGAGCCACTCGAAGTAACGCCGGACCCCGTACCAGGTGTCCGGTTGGTCCCAGTCCCCCTCGCCCTCGATCACCCACCGGCGGTCCGCCTCGTCGAGTTCCTGCCAGGGGACGTCCGTCGGTACGCCGCGCCGGCGCGCATAGGCCAGCAGATCGGATTGGCACTCCGCCGACTGCCCGGACTGCCATGGCCGGATGGCGCCCTCGGCCAGGCTGAGGCGGGGGTCGGGGATCACTAGGTCGTAATCGATGCCCATGACCCGGCCGAAGCCGCGGCAGTGCTCACAGGCCCCCATGGGGGAGTTGAAGGAGAACAGGTTGGGCTCAGGGTCCCGATAATGGCGGTCGCAGTCGGGGCAGTGCAGGGCGGAGGAGAACCGGTATTGGGCCCGCACTGTATGCGTATCGTCCAGGATGTCGGCGCGCATGTGGCCGCGGCCGTGCCTCAGCGCGACCTCTGCGGCCTCCACCAGCCGGCCGCGGCGTGACTCCTCCAGACGCAAGCGGTCTTGGATCACTTCGAAGCCGTCGGTGGTGGCCTCGATCCGGGTATAGCCTTGGCGCTGGAGCAGCGAGCGGACCTCGTCGGCGCCGAACCCCTCGGGCACGGAGACGGTAAAACGGATCACCGCCCGTTCCCCCGGTGCCTGGTGGAGCAGTTGCTCGGCGATGCCCGGCGGGCTGTCCCGGCGCACGCGCCGGCCGCAGCCCAGGCAGTAGAGTTCCGCGGCGCGGGCATAGAGGAGCTTCAGGTGGTCGTTCAGCTCGGTCATGGTGCCCACGGTGGAGCGCGATGTTCGCACCGGATTGGTCTGATCGATGGCGATGGCCGGGGGGATGCCGTCGATGCGGTCCGCGGCCGGCTTGTCCATGCGGTCGAGAAACTGGCGCGCATACGGGGAGAAGGTCTCGACGTAGCGGCGCTGGCCCTCGGAGTAGACCGTGTCGAAGGCGAGCGAGGATTTACCGGACCCGGAGACCCCGGTAATCACCACCAACTCCCCCAGCGGGATGTCGAGGTCCAGGCCACGCAGGTTGTTCTGGCGTGCACCACGAATGCGGATGCGCTCGTCGCTCAAGATGTCGGTCTCCAGGGTTGGCGGTCAGTCGGAGCTGGCGGCGGCCAGGGCCGCGGCGAGGGCGCCGAGCAGGGCGCAGCCCGCGGTTTCCGCGCCGGGGGCATAGGCGACGATGCCGTCGCGGTGTCCCCCCATGGCGAACAGGCCGCTGCTGCCTTCCCGTGCTACCACCTGCGTTACCGCCCGGGCCATCTCGGGGGTACCGTAGGGGACTTCCGCGGGGGTGGCGGCGATCCCCAGCTCGGAATGGCGTCCCCATATCTCGGGGGAATGGACATGGAAGACCCAGGCGACGGCGGCATCCGCGGCATAGACGGCACCGTGGGTGAGTGACTCCGAGGAGGGGCGGACCGGTCCCAGCGAGCGCACCGCGTTCTGGCCTGCGTCCCAATGGGTCACGCGGGTGTAGCCATCGGGCCCAAGGATCGACCACCCGCCGGTCTGGGTACCGCTCACCAGGAAGCCATCGCCGTCCGGCAATCGGCGGCTGACATTGCCGAATCCGAGTCCCCCGTAGCGCTTCGGATCCTGCCCGAGCAGGGCCAATCGGTGCAGGATCTGGCGCCAGGCGTCGAGACCCGCTACGAGGCCCCGCGCGGGCGCAGGCCCGTGCCGGTGGCGAAGCTCGAACTTGATGACGCCTTCCTGCTCCATCCCGTGCGTTCCCGGTGTGATCGGTATCGGGGCCTGCAAGCGTAACCGATCGCGGAGCCCCCCTGCATGCCGGCGGGGTTGCCTGCCCTTCCCGGCGTCGGCGGCATTGGCCATAATTCGAGACTCCATGCCGGCCAGCGAGATGGGGGCCTTGCCTGTGCACCATTGCGGGTTGCGACCGTACCTTGCCGGTATCGTCTGTGCTGGTCTCCTTGGTGGTCCGGCGGGGGCGATAGGCGCGGACGATACCGGGTCCGCGGGACGGGGGCTACCGGATGAGCGGCTGCAGGGTTGTATGGAGCTGGAGGATCCCCAGGATCGCCTGACCTGTTACGACACGACCCTGGGGCGCACCCCCACCGGACGGTCTGCCGATGAGCTGTTGCCGGGGGAACGCGCGGGCGGCGAGGCGGAACTGCAGGCGGAGGCCGAGCGCCCGGAGCCCTCGGCCCTGGCACGTCGCTGGGAGCTGGTGGCGCAGAGCGATCGCGGCCCCTTCGTCATCACCCCTTACCGACCCACCTACATCCTTCCGCTTTCCTATCAGTTCTCCCCGGACCGGCGGGGCATTATTGAGAGGGACTCCGGGGGCGGGGATAACGTGGAGCTCAAGTATCAGATCAGCCTCAAGGCTAAGGTCTGGCCGGATCTGTTCTCACGCCGGGGTGATCTGTGGTTGGCGTACACGCAGCAGTCCTACTGGCAGGCCTACGACGGTGGCGCCTCGCGGCCGTTTCGTGAGACCAACTATGAGCCGGAGCTGATCTATTCCTACCGTACCGACTTCGATCTATTCGGCCTGTATGGCCGCGTGGTCACCCTCGGGCTCAGTCACATGTCCAATGGTCGCAGCGACCCCCTGTCGCGGAGCTGGAACCGGCTCACGACCGGGGTGTTGTTCGATAATGGTGACCTGGCGGTCTCCGCCCGGGGCTGGTGGCGGATCCCCGAGGCGGCCTCCGAGGACGACAATCCGGATATCGTCGACTATTACGGCCACGGGGAGCTGCGCGGCCACTACCGCGACGGCCCGAACACGTACACGGTCACGCTGCGCAGCAATCTCGGTATTGATGCCCCGTTGCGGGGGGCCGTACAGCTCGATTACACGCGGCCCATCGGGGGAGGCCTGAAGGGCTACTTGCAGCTGTTCCATGGCTACGGCGAGAGCCTGATCGGCTATGATCACGAGGCCACTCGGCTGAGCCTGGGCGTGATGGTCATTGACTGGTTGTAGGGGTCATTGTGCGCTGGTCTCGCGACCGGCCAGGCGCAGGACCTCCGGCATGTGCCAGCCCGCCCACCAGATCACCGGGATTACGGGCGGCAAGATCAGGCTGCCCAACTGATAGCCCAGGGCCACGCCCTCACGCCCCAGGCGTGGCAACTCCACTGCCGCGGCGACCTCTGGACCCAGGCGGTGGCCGAGTGTCAGCAGCGCCTCGAAGGTCACGCCCCACGCCTGGATCGCAAGGACCAGGAAAAAGCCGGTGAGCACGCAGGCGAGCCTCCTCGGCCAGGCGCCACCCTCCGCCGCCAAGGTGAGGGCCGCGATGATGGGCAGACCATAGCCATACTTCAGGGCGTTGACCGAGAACACCACCTCCGCGGCGCGCCCATCGGTGTCCGCACCTCGGCCCGGGAGCATGGAGGGATCGAAGCGGGTGACCACATCGATGCTTACACGACTCGCCTCCGCACCGGCCACCGCCGCGGGCTGGAGGGCGGTAAGTAGTGGATCCATAAGCCATCCCAAGGGTAGCAACAGCAGCGGCGACCCCCAGGCCCAGATGCTGAAGGCAATGACGAGCCACAGCAGGGTACGGACGATGAATGCCTTCGGCTCGAGCTCAGGCATGGGCAGCGGCCTCCGGTGCCGGCAGCCGCCGCAGCCAGATCAGGAATACCACCAGCGCATCGAGGATGATCAGGGCCTGCCACAGGTAGAGGTGCGCGAACTCGAAGATCGCTTCGTTCCACTGCAGCAGGTAGAACAGGGTGATGATGCGAACCAGGTTGAGCGCCTGAATTGCCACGAAGCCGGCGCCGAGGCCGAGGAGGCGGTAACGCCAGGGCGCTGGGAATGCCATGACCGCCGCGAACAGCGCGATCATGGCCTCTACGCCGTTGCAGCCCGGCTGGATCGCCACGGCGGCGCCATTGCCGCTGTGCCGCAGGATGACGCCCTGAGCGATGACATTGCCGTCGAAGAGCTGCACGAGCCAGGCGGAAACATGGGCCACGCCGGCGGTGAACGGCCGAATGACGTGCTCTTGTACCGGCATCAACATCTCGGCGGTGAACAGCGCGACGAGCAGGCCGAGGAAAAGCAGCAGCCGCAGTAACGGGTGTCGCATGATCGCCCTCTGGAATCCCGGGTCAGCGTAGCTTAGTGGTACGAAGCCCGGCAATCTCCGCTGGTGGCGCGAAGCTGTCGGGCCGGGCGCTGGCCCAGTAGTCGCGGAACATGGGCGCGTCGGTGTCTCCCTCCAAGAGCTCTCCGGGCATCAGAAACTGGTGGAGGTCGCGGTAGGAGAGGGCCTCGGTACGCGAGATCCGGCGCAGGACGTGCTCCGGGCCGATCTCGGAGGGGTGGCTGAGGCCGGTGGCGGCGAGCATCTCCGCCAACGAGGTCAGGGTGCTGCGGTGGAAATGATAGACCCGGTCCCCCTTGTCGGTGACGTCTAGGTTGGCACCGCGGCGCGGGTCCTGGGTCGCGACCCCCGTTGGACAGCGGTCCGTGTGACAGGACAGGGACTGGATACAGCCCAATGAGAACATAAAGCCGCGGGCGGAGTTGCACCAGTCCGCCCCCAGGGCCAGGGTACGGGCGATGTGGAAGGCGGTGGTGATCTTGCCGGCCGCCGCCACCCGCACCCGTTCCCGCAGCCCCGCGCCCACCAGGGTGTTGTGCACCAGTAGCAGGCCGTCATTGAGGGGCATGCCGAGGCGGTTGATGAATTCCAGCGGGGCCGCCCCGGTGCCGCCCTCACCGCCGTCTACCACCACGAAGTCCGGGTGCTCGCCGCTGGCGAGCATGGCCTTGACGATGCCGAACCACTCCCACGGTTGGCCGATGGCGAGCTTGATGCCCACTGGCTTGCCGTCGGCGAGTTCGCGGAGCTCGCAAATGAAGTCCATGAGCTCCCGGGGCGTGCGGAAGGCGGAATGGCTGGCGGGGGAGATGACATCCTGTCCCACCGGGACCTCCCGTGTCTCGGCGATCTCGGCGGTGACCTTGGCAGCGGGGAGGATGCCGCCATGGCCGGGCTTGGCACCCTGGGAAAGCTTGATCTCAATCATGCGGACGCTGTCCCGGCGGGCGTGTTCGCGGAAGCGCTCGGCGTTGAAACGGCCATCGGCATCACGGCAGCCAAAGTAGCCGGAGCCGATCTCCCAGACCAGATCCGCCCCGTGGCTGAGGTGGTAGCGGGAGATGGCCCCCTCGCCGGTGTCGTGATAGAAGCCGCCGCGGGCGGCCCCGGCGTTCAGGGCGGTGATCGCGTTGGCGGAGAGGGCGCCGAAGCTCATCGCCGAGACATTCAGCAGGCTGGTGGAATACGGCCGCGCCGGGTCTGCGCCCACCGTGACTCGGAAATCCGGGTCGGAGACCGGCGCCGGCCGCAGGGACGGGCTCAACCACTCGTAGCCCTCGGCATAAACATCGAGAAGGGTTCCGAAGGGTTTCTTGTCGTGGACCTGCTTGGCGCGCTGGTACACCACCGCCCGCTGCTGCCGCGAGAACGGCCGCTCCTCGGTATCGGATTCGATGAAGTACTGGCGGATCTCCGGGCCGATGGATTCCAGGCCATAACGAAGGTGGGCGAGGATCGGGTAGTTACGGCTGACGGTGTGTCGCCGCTGGAGGATATCCCGGGTCCCCAGGGCGGAGAGGGCGGCGAACACCAAGGCTGCGGGCCAGAGCCACCAGACACCGAGGAGCCATGCGGGTAGAGAGACCGCGAGGCCAGCAAGGCTGAGAATATAGGCGGCGTAGCGTGCCGGGGGGCAGACGCGGCGCAGGAGGTAGTGCATGCAGGCGGCTCCCGTTTTGCCTTGGGTGTCGTGTTCGCCGGGGATCTTAGCCGCCGTGCCCTCTCCCGGAAACGGTAAAGGGGAACACTGCCAGGCTCACTGTGGCGCCACGGCGAGCAGCATGGCGACGGCCCGGCGCAGGCGGTCGGTGACTTGGCGACGTCCGGACGCCGAGGCCTCCGCGGCGAGCGTGGCCCAGCCTTGATGCTGGAGGAAGCGGCCGATGAGCAGCGCACGGTCCGTGGGGGACAAGGCCTCGGGCAGACCCCCGGCGCCGGCGGAGAGCAGGAGCCGTTGGATGGCGGCACCGGCGTCGTCGGCGCCTCGGTGGCCATGGGCGAAGGCGGCGGCGATAGCCCGGTCCCGGCCGGTGGGGGGCGGGAAGGGGAGTCCCTGGAGTAATGCGGCGACCAACGCCGCCGGCGAGTCCCGGAGGGGGCCGGCGAGGCGCCAGGGCAGGTCGTTGGCGAAGGCCGTCGTACCGAGGCTGGTGAGCGCACGGCCGGCGGCCGAGCACGGGCGCAGCATGAAGGCGGCGCGGGTGCCGCTGGCGGCGTCCCGCCGGTGGCCCACGTGGATGGGATCGAATCCCGCCGAGCGCCAGAAGGCCAGGAGCTCGGGGGTGGCACCAAAGACCGTGCCGGCGGTGTCCAGGCCATCGGCGGCGGCCGCCTCTGTAATGGCCGTGAGCAGGCGCCGGCCGAGGCCGCGGCGTTGCAGATCCGGGTGCACGGCAAGGCGGTGGACGCGCCGATGTCGCAGGCGGGTGGCATCCGCCAGGCCGGCATGGGCGGCCAGCGACTGGGGGAGGAGGTGGCCTCGGAGGCGCCGTTCGCCGTGGAGTATCGCGCCCTGAAGATCCCGCGGCAGCCCGCCCTCTTCCAGCGTCAGTCCCGCGGCGATCGTGTGTCCTGCGCCGTCGACGATTCGCCAGATGGCCGCCTCCGGGGCCTCCAGCATGCGCCGCAGGTCCTCCGGGCGTGTCTGGTAGTGCGCGTCGACAAGCAGCCCGAAGAGCTCGCGAAGCGCCCGCTCGTCGGCGGCCAAGGCCGAGGCACGCACGTGTTCCACCTGTGGTGGGGAATCCGGGGTGGTAACGCCGGTGGCCGGCTCGGCGTCGAGGAGCAGGGCCTCGAACAGGAATGCCTCCAGGGGATCACCCGTGGCCCATCGGACCGGAGTGGCCAAATGGAGCGCCGTGTATTCCGGGGCGATCCGTTCCAGTGTCTCCCGGAAACGGAGGCGGAAGCCGCGGCCGGTGCCCTCGTAGCCATGGATGGTGGTGGCGAAGGCCACCCGTTGGTAGCGCTGGAGCAGGGCCTCCAGGACGGGGCCGGACAGCCCGGCCGCCTCATCCACGAGCAGCAGCTGCGCGTCGTGGTGATGGCGCAGGAGCTCGTCGGCGGGAAGGAAACGCACCGCGGGTGTGACGTCCGCCCCCGCGTGCCGCAGCAGTGTCGTGGCGGCGGAACGCCGGGGCGCGGTGACGAGTATCGAGGCGTAACCGCTGGCGGCGAGGCGTGCCGCGGCAATCCCCAACGCAGCGCTCTTGCCCCGTCCGCGGTCCGCGGTGATCACGCACGGGTGCGGCCGAGGCGAGGATGCGACGCCGAGGACCGCCGCTACCGCCGCCTCCTGATCCCGGGTGGCGCATTGGGGATCCGCCGCTGGTGCAGTGGGTGGCGGCGGTGGAGGGAGCGGAGGAGGCGCCGCCGGGTGGATCATCACGGAGGCGTCTTCACGCAACAGCCGGATCAAGCGGCGGCGGAAGTGCCCGGCGGCATCGACGGGCTCTGCCGGCCAGGACAGCCAGCGTGCCAGCCCCGGATCCGCGAGAGATGGCCAGTCCGGGAGCGCTGGCACCAGCAGGCAGAGCAACCCGCCCCCTTGGACCGCGCCCGCCGCCGCGGCCAGCGCGTCCAGGTCCAGTCCTTCGCGGACGTCGATCAGAATGTCGCGGTACTCATGCCCCAATAGGGCCCCGGCGTCGTCCGGCCGGACGCTGCCCACCGGCAGGTCGGTGGCACTGGTTACCGCGATCGCCGGGGCCTCGAGGGCTGCCGCTGTAGGTGCGAGTGTTGCCGGCGGGGGAAGGACCACCAGCCGGCGGTATGCGTTATGGGGATCCCGGGCCTCGGCAAGGTACGCGCGGAGCCTGCTTGTGGAAGGGACCATCGACGCGACGCCTAGGTGCTCCGCTCGTCGATCCACTGGGTGACACGTGGTGGTCGATAGGCGGCGAATCCCTCCAGCAAACCGTCCGGGTCGTCCCCGACCAGTAGCATCTCCCGGTGGGAGCGTGGCAGAAAGCCCGCCGTCACCGCGGCGTCGAGGAAGCGCACCAGGTGATCGAAATAGCCGGCAACGTTGAGCAGCCCGCAGGGCTTACGGTGGAAGCCGAGCTGTGCCCAGGTGAGGATCTCGAAGACCTCCTCCAGCGTGCCCAGGCCGCCGGGTAGGGCGATGAATGCGTCCGAGAGCTCGGCCATGCGCGCCTTGCGCTGGTGCATGGAGTCCACTACCTCGAGGTCGGTGATCTCCCGATGGCCCACCTCCCGTGCGAGCAGGCTCTCGGGGATGACGCCGATGACCTCGCCGCCGGCGTCTAGGGCACCGTCCGCCACCGCGCCCATCATTCCGACGGCGGCGCCGCCGTATACCACGGTCGCCCGTTGCCGGGCGAGGGCGGCCCCCAGGGCGAAGGCGGCCTCACGGAACTCCGGGTGGTGGCCGGGGCGCGACCCGCAGTAGACACAGATGCGCTTCATTCTCCCTCCAATGGTGTTCCGGGCGCAGCGGCACGCCGGGGACGGCCCGCGTCCACTATTACGTAGAAGCATATGTTTATGCTATTTTTGTGGTTGCTCCGGGGCGCCACCCGGTGGCGACCTAAGCGAGTTGATGCAAATCAACAACCCCGGCGGCGTCTACGCGATAATGATGCAGCGCTCGGGTAGTTTCGTCGAGCCGCGCAGGACAGGCGAGCCCGCCACTTCGCACGGCGGGGCCAAGCGCGACAACTACTAATCCGCAATCCGTACTTGAGATGGAAATCCGATCTATGGACGCGACACCGGCCTACAACGACAAAGTGGTGCGCCAGTTCGCCATCGCGACGGTGGTATGGGGGGTGGTGGGCATGCTCGTCGGCGTGTTCATCGCGGCCCAGATGTACTGGCCTGCACTGAATTTCGACTTGCCATGGCTGACCTTTAGCCGTTTGCGGCCCCTGCATACCAATGCCGTGATCTTCGCGTTCGGGGGCAGCGCGTTGATCGGCACCTCCTACTATGTGGTGCAGCGCACCTGTGGCAGGCGATTGTTGTCGGACGCGCTGACCGCATTCACCTTCTGGGGCTGGCAGGTGGTCATCGTGGCGGCCGCGATCACCCTGCCGCTGGGGATTACCCAGAGCAAGGAGTATGCGGAGCTCGAGTGGCCCATCGATGTGCTAATCACGTTGGTGTGGGTCGCCTACGCGGTGGTCTTCTTCGGCACCATCCTCAAGCGCCGGGAAAAGCATATCTACGTGGCCAACTGGTTCTACGGCGCGTTCATCATCACCATCGCGCTGCTCCACGTGGTGAATAATCTGGCCATCCCGGTGTCGCTGACCAAGTCCTACCCGGTCTACTCCGGTGCGGTGGATGCGATGGTGCAGTGGTGGTACGGGCACAACGCGGTGGGCTTCTTCCTGACCGCGGGCTTTCTCGGGATGATGTACTACTTTGTGCCCAAGCAGGCGGGGCGGCCGATCTATTCGTACCGGCTTTCGGTGGTGCACTTCTGGGCCTTGATCTCGGTGTACATGTGGGCCGGCCCCCACCATCTGCACTGGACGGCCCTGCCGGAATGGGCCCAGTCGCTGGGTATGGTGTTCTCGCTGATCCTGCTTGCGCCGTCATGGGGCGGCATGATCAACGGGATCATGACGTTGTCCGGGGCGTGGCATAAGCTCCGCGATGACCCGATCATCCGCTTCCTCATCGTCTCCCTATCGTTCTACGGCATGTCCACGTTCGAGGGGCCGATGATGTCCATCAAGACGGTGAACGCGCTGTCCCACTACACCGACTGGACGATCGGCCACGTGCATTCGGGGGCGCTGGGCTGGGTGGCGTTCATCACCATCGGATCCATGTATGCGCTGATCCCCAAGCTCTGGGGGCGCGAGCAGATGTATAGCATCAAGGCCATCGGTGCCCATTTCTGGATCGCCACCATCGGCGTGGTGCTCTACATCGCCTCCATGTGGATCGCGGGCGTCATGCAGGGACTGATGTGGCGGGCGACCAATCCGGACGGCACCCTTACCTACAGCTTCGTGCAGTCCCTCGAGGCTACCTATCCCTACTATGCGGTGCGTCTGCTCGGCGGCGTGCTGTTCCTTACCGGCATGCTGATCATGGCCTGGAACGTGTGGATGACCGTTCGCCCGCACGAGCGTGCAGCGACACGCCCGGCACCGGAAACCGCTTGAGGAGCACCATCGATGTCACATGAGGTAGTCGAGAAAAACGTCGGGCTGATGGCGGTGCTCATCTTCATCGTGGTGAGCATCGGTGGCCTGGTGGAGATCGTGCCGTTGCTGTTCGCCTCCCAGACCACTGAGCCGGTGGAGGGGGTGGAACCCGATCCGCCGCTGGAATTCGCGGGTCGGGATGTCTACGTGCGTGAGGGTTGCTACAACTGTCACTCCCAGCAGATCCGGCCCTTCCGCGCGGAGACCGAACGCTACGGCCACTATTCGGTGGCGGGGGAGTTCGTCTACGACCGTCCCTTCCAGTGGGGGTCCAAGCGCACCGGCCCTGATCTGGCCCGCGTCGGTGGCCGGTATTCCGATGACTGGCACTACGCGCATCTGATGAACCCTAGGGACGTGGTGCCCGAGTCCAATATGCCCGCCTACCCGTGGTTGGCGGAACGGGAGTTGGACCCGGAGGCGGTGGTCTCGCGGATGCGCTCGCAGAAGCGGCTCCTCGGTGTCCCGTATAGCGAGGAGCAGCTCAATGAGGCCGCGTCACAACTCGAGGGCAAGACCGAAATGGATGCCGTGATCGCCTACCTCCAGGGGCTGGGCACGGCGGTGAGCCGGTGAGGGTGGGCCATGGATAGCGGTACCGTCAGCGGCATCATTACCGGGGTCCTCCTGGTGATATTCGTCGGCATTGTGTTCTGGGCCTACAGCGGTCGCCGCAAGAAGGACTTCGACGAGGCGGCCCGCCTGCCTGTCGATGCGGAGCGGCGTGACGAAAAAGACAGAAGGAATGGGCAATGAGCAGCTTCTGGCACTGGTTCATCATCGTACTCACGCTGGCGAACATCGCCGCCTGCTACTGGTTGATCCGCTGGACGGCCAAGCCCCGTCCGGGGGAGGCGGCGGCCCACGAGACCACCGGTCACGTCTGGGACGACGATCTCACTGAATACAATCAGCCCATGCCCCGATGGTGGCTGTATCTGTTCTATATCACCATCGTGTTCGCGCTGGTCTACCTGGTCCTTTTCCCCGGGCTCGGGCGGTATGACGGGGTGCTCGGCTGGAGCCAGTACTCGAAGTGGGAACAGGAGGTGGCGGCAATGCGTGAGCAGACCGCGGAGCTCTACGAGTCCTACGCGGCCACGCCGGTGCCCGAGTTGGCCGGCAACCCGCAGGCCATGGAGACCGGCCGCCGCTTGTTCGCCAACAACTGCGCGGTCTGCCACGGCTCGGACGGGCGTGGCGCGCGGGGTTATCCCAACCTGGCCGATGACTCCTGGCAATACGGTGGTGATCCGGACACCATCAAGGCGACCCTCACCAATGGCCGTAACGGGGTGATGCCCGCCTTCGGTGACAGCCTGAGCAGGCGGCAGATCGAGCAGGTGTCCGCCTACGTGTATACGCTCAACGGCCGGAATGCGCCGCAGCAACTGGTGGATGCGGGCGAGGGGATCTACATGCAGCAATGCGTGGCCTGTCACGGGGCGGACGGTACCGGTAACCCCCAGATCGGCGCCGTGGACCTTACCGACGATGTCTGGCGCTTCGGGGGCTCGCTGGAAAGCATCCGGGAGACACTGAATAACGGGCGTCAGGCGCAAATGCCGGCCCAGCAGGATCTCCTCGATGAGGAGCAGATCCATGTTCTGACCGCGTACGTGTATCGGCTGTCCGGGCAGGCGGGGGGTGCCAGTGAGTGACCAACCCATGACGCCGCGCCAGCGCCGCCGGGTGCGCTGGCTCGGGGCCATCCTGTGGCCGTCGTTTCTGACCGCGGGGGTGGCCACCATGGTGTTCTTCGCCAACGTGGATCCGGAAACCCTGCGCTACGAAACGGTCCCGGACTGGGAGATCGGACGGCGCCTGGGCTACACCCTGGGGTTTTTCATGTTCTGGGCGGTGTGCGCCGTTTCCAGCGCGGTCAGCGTCTGGTTGTTCGCCCCCGCCGGCCGGCCCCGCCGGCCGGGAACCGAGCCGAGGGAGGAAGAGGACACCGATGAGTGAGGCAGGCCAGGGGCGGCGTCACCAGCGTCGTGGCGAGCCACAGGCGGACAACGCCGAAGTCGGCTCCCTGTACCAGTCCCGGGAGAAGGTCTACCCGCGGGAGATCAAGGGGCGCTTCCAGACCCTGCGCAAGATTGCGGTCTTCGCGCTGCTGGGCCTGTATTACCTGCTGCCCTGGGTACCCTGGAACGGCCGTCAGGCGGTGCTGCTGGATCTGCCCGCACGGCAGTTCCATATCTTCGGCATGACCTTCTGGCCCCAGGACTTCTTTTTCCTGGCCCTGTTGCTGATCATCGCCGCTTTGGCACTGTTCTTCGTCACCGCCCTGGCGGGCCGGGTGTGGTGCGGCTACGCCTGCCCGCAGACGGTCTGGACCGAGGTGTTCCTGTGGATGGAGCACTGGACCGAGGGCGATCGGGCCAAGCGGATGAAGCTGGACAAGGGGCCGTGGACGCGGGAAAAGATTCTCCGCAAGCTGAGCAAGCACTCCCTCTGGGTGATCTTTGCGGCCTGGACGGGTTTCACCTTCGTGGGGTTCTTCACCCCCATCCGCGAGCTCGGTGAGCGGCTCATCGTCTTCAATCTGGGTCCCTGGGAGACCTTCTGGATGGTCTTCTACGGCTTCGCCACTTGGGGCAACGCCGGGTTCATGCGGGAGAACGTCTGTCTGTACATGTGCCCGTATGCGCGCTTTCAAAGCGCGATGTTCGACCGCGACACCTTGATCATCTCCTACGACGAAGCGCGCGGTGAGCCCCGTGGTCCGCGGAAACGGGGCGCGGATCCCCGGGAGCTCGGGCTCGGCGACTGCATCGATTGTACGTTGTGCGTACAGGTCTGCCCGACCGGCATCGACATCCGTGATGGGCTGCAATATGAGTGCATCGCCTGTGGCGCCTGCATCGATGCCTGCGATCAGGTCATGGACCGAATGGGCTACCCGCGCGGGTTGATCCGCTACACGACCGAGAATGCCCTGGAGGGCAAGCCGACCCATGTGCTCCGCCCGCGGGTGATCGTGTACTCGGTGCTACTCCTCGCCCTGTTGGTCGGCACCCTGACGGCGGTCGCCATGCGTACCCCCCTGCGGGTGGATATCCTTCCGGATCGCAATGTCCTCTATCGGGAGCTCGATGAAGGGTTGGTCGAGAACGTCTACACACTGAGGGTGATGAACATGGGCCAGGAACCGCGGACCTACACCGTGGCGGCGGCCGGGATCAGCGGGCTGGTGGTGGAGACCGATCCCGAGCGGTTCACCGTTGCGGCCGGCGAGCAACGCGCCATCCCCACCCGCCTGCGGGCACAGGTAGAGGACGTCCGCGGCGCCGGCCAGGACGTAACCATCACGGTGAACGCGGTGGATGATTCGGTGTCCACCTCGGAGACCACCCGTTTCCATGGCCCCGTACCGGGACGGTGAATCTATGAGCGCTTCGACGAGCAAACCCTGGTATCGAGAATTCTGGTGCTGGTTTGTGTTCGCGCCACTCGGCCTGTGGGTGATCGCCATGGTGGCCACGGTGGTAGTGCTGAGCAGTAACAGCCAGGACCTGGTGGCGGGTGACTACGGCCGCATGGGTAAGGCCTACGTCCAGGGGACGGATCAGGAGGGCGAGGCGGTGCGCCGGGGGATTGCCGCGCGGCTGCACGTCGACCGTCAGGGTGGTCACGTGACCCTGGTCATGGAGCGCGGGCGTGACCTGCCGGAGGCGCTGCGACTGGCCTTGCTCCATCCCACCGAGGAGCGCAAGGACCTGAGCGCCGAGCTGAGACGGGATAGCTCCGGGATGTACCGCGGTGGGTTCGGGACGGCGGTAGCGGGTCGCCGTTATGTCGTACTGGAGTCCCCGGACGGGGCGTGGCGTTTGCGCGGCGAACTCCGCAGCGGTGGCGGTGAGCTTCATCTCGGCGCGGAGGAAGGCGGGCGGGGAGGCGCAGAGCCCGGACGTACATGAGCGATTGCTGCTTCCATTGCGGTGAGCCGATGCCGGCTGGCGAGCGGCGCACCGTCCAGGTCAACGGCGAGCCTCGCCCGGTGTGCTGTGCGGGCTGCGAGGCGGTCGCCAACCTCATCGCGGGCAATGGCCTCGAGGATTTCTACCGCTATCGCACGGCCCCCTCCAGTCGCCCGGATCCAGGGGCGGATTCCGATGAATGGTACGCCTACGACCGCCAGGGTCTGCTCGAGGAGATCAGTCAGGACCTGGGGGATGAACGGGAAGCGATATTCGCCCTGGAGGGGATCACCTGTGCCGCCTGTGCCTGGCTCATCGAGCGCGTCCTCGCGCCGCTGCCGGGGGTCACCGATGTGCAGGTCAACCCGGCCACCGGGCGGCTGCTGCTGCGCTGGCGGCCCGCGGAGACCGGCCTGAGCATAGTGCTTCGTCGGCTCGCCGAGATCGGCTATCGGGCCCATCCGGTGGAGGCCGGTGAAACGGTGCCGGCAGCGCTACGCGAGAAGCGTGCCATGCTCCGGCGCCTGGCCGTAGCCGGGCTCGGCATGATGCAGGTCATGATGTATGCGGTGGGCCTTTATGCCGGGGCCATCCATGCGGATATGGATCCGGATATACACCGCTTCCTGCGGCTGGTCAGCCTGTTGGTGGCGACCCCCGTGGTGGTATATGCGGGTGCCCCCTTCTTTCGTGGGGCGTTGCGCGACTTGCGTAATCGGCGCCCGGGCATGGATGTACCCGTCGCCTTGGCGATCGGTGGGGCCTATGGGGCCAGTGTATGGAATACGCTGATCGGTCATGGCGAGGTCTACTTCGATTCGGCCACCATGTTCGTGTTTTTCCTGACGGTGGCACGGGCCCTGGAGATGGCCGCCCGCCACCGGGCCGGGCGTGCGAGCCTGGCGCTGGCACGCACGCTGCCGGCTACTGCGCTGCGGATCGGCGCCGGTGACGGCGGTGAGCGGGTGGGACTCGCGGAGCTGATGCCGGGGGACCGGGTCCGGGTCCGTACCGGGGAGACGGTGCCCGCCGACGGCACCATTCTGCGCGGCAGGGGCGGACTGGACGAATCCCTGATCACCGGCGAGTTTCAACCGGTCACGCGGGGCCCCGGTGATGGGGTCCTGGCGGGCAGCGTTAACCGCACGGGCGTCCTGGAGGTGCGCGTGGATCGTGTCGGCCGGCAGACCCTGGTCTCGTCCATCGCCGGCCTCCTCGAGCGCGCCCAGACCGAGCGTCCGCGGTTGGCGAGACTGGCCGACCGCGTGGCGAGCGCGTTCGTGTCGGTGGTGTTGGTGGCCACGGCGATCATCGCGGGGATCTGGTGGTGGCACCGCCCGGATATGGCCTTCGAGATCGCGCTGGCGGTGCTGGTGGCTACCTGCCCGTGCGCCCTCTCCCTGGCCACCCCCACCGGGCTGGTGGCCGCGACGAGCGCCATGGCGCGCCGGGGTCTGCTGGTGGCCCGTACCGATGCCCTGGAGGTCCTGGCCCGGGTGGATCGCGTCGTCCTCGACAAGACCGGGACCCTGACTACAGGGGAGCCGGCGCTTCGGGGCGTGGAGACCAACGACCGCCTCACTCGGGAGCGCGCCTTGGCCCTGGCGGCCGCCCTGGAGGCGCACTCCGAGCATCCCATCGCCCGGGCCTTCGTCACCGACACAGCGCCGTTGGCGGTGACGGCGGTGTCCGTGGAGGCGGGGGCCGGCGTGATCGGTGAGATCGAGGGGCGTCGCTATCGACTGGGACGGGCGGACTGGGCCCTGGGGACGGCGGCCTCGTATGCGCCGGACGGCGTGATACTCGGCGATGACACGGGCCTGCTGGCGACCTTTACGGTCCACGACCCCGTCCGCGAGGAGGGGGCGGACGCGGTCGAGGCGCTGCATCGGCGCGGGATCACCACGGAGGTGCTCAGCGGGGATACGCCGTCGGCGGTGAGCGAGGCGGCCGCAGCGGTAGGGGCGGGCGGCTGGCGGGCGCGGATGCGCCCCGATGATAAGCTCGCCCGCCTGCGCGCGCGTCAGGAACGGGGGGAACGGGTGGCGATGGTGGGTGACGGCATCAATGATGCCCCGGTTCTGGCCGGCGCCGACGTCTCCGTCGCCATGGGCCGGGGTAGCGCCCTGGCGCGCAACAGCGCCGATATGGTCCTGATGCGCGAAGACCTCCACGGCCTGGTCGATGCGGTCGACGGTGCCCGGCGCACGATTCGTATCATCCGGCAGAATCTCGTCTGGGCTGCTGCCTATAACCTCACAGCGCTGCCGCTGGCCGCCACCGGCGTGCTCACCCCCTGGATGGCGGCCATCGGCATGTCGGCCAGCTCGCTGGTGGTGGTGGCCAATGCGCTGCGTGCCGGGCATGGGGGCCGGGACGATCGAGGACTAGCGGGTGCTGAGGCCGTCTCCGGGGCCCGTGCATCCGCTGGCACCATCACGGCGGGGCAGCCATGAGCATACTCTACGTCCTCATCCCCCTGGCCCTGGTGCTCCTGATCGTGGCAGTGGCGGCCTTCTTCTGGGCCGTGCGCAATGGCCAGTTCGATGACCTGGACAGCCCCGCGTACCGTATCCTCCTCGACGATGACACGCACCCGCCAGCGGAGAAGGACAGGCCACAACGGCGGGAGGGATCCGGCGATGATGGGTGATATCACCCTGATTGGGGCCCTTATCGCCGGACTGGTGGGCAGCACCCACTGCCTGGGGATGTGTGGCGGGATCGCTTCGGCCCTCGGGCTGGGCATCGCGCCTGAGCACCGGACGCCGTGGCGGATGCTGTTCTTCGCCGGCAGCTACAACGTCGGCCGTATCGCGAGTTATGCAGTGGCCGGGGCCATTGCCGGGGGCATCGGGGTGTGGCTCGCCAGCCTGGCAAGCCTGGGTGATTGGAGTGGGGGCCTGCGTGTGGCAATGGGGTTGGTGATGGTGGCCATCGGTGCCCAGGTGGCCTTCAACTGGCGCCTGCTCGCACCCGTGGAGCGTGCCGGTATGGGATTGTGGCGCCGGGTCGCACCGCTGGCGCGGCGGATCATGCCGGTGCGCTCGCCCATCGCGGCCCTGGCCCTCGGGGGGCTGTGGGGCTGGATCCCTTGCGGGCTGGTCTATGGCATGCTCATCGCCGCGGCGCTGGCGGGCAGTGCCCTCGACGGGGCGGCGGTGATGGTCGCCTTCGGGTTGGGTACCATGCCGGCCATGGTCGCCACCGGGGCCGCCGCCGGGTTTACGCGCCGCCTGATGGCCATCGGCCGGGTGCGGCTCCTGCTCGGGCTGAGCATCGTGGCGCTGGGTGCCTGGACGGCGGTGGCGCCCGTCTACGGTGGGCTCGCGGGGATCTACTGCCTGCCCCCTGGCGTCTAGTCCACCACCAGTACCGGTACATCCAGCTCGTCAAGTAACCGATGGCCCTGCGGGGTGGATAAGGCGTGGCTCGCCCGGGATATGACCAGGGCTTGGCCGTCGCCGCCGCGCAGCGCCTCCACCAGTGTGGCCGCGGCCGTGTCGGCGATGCGCTGGAAGCGCACCGGGACCCCGACCCGCTCCGACCAGGCACGCGCGGCGCGTTCCAGCTCGACGGACGGCCCGCGGCCCGGGGGAAGGAGGATGCACAGCGGCTGGCTCCGGTCCTGGGCCAGATGGATGGCGGTATCCAGCGTGCGTGTCGGATCATCCCCGGCCGGCTGCAGCACCATCAGTGGGCGGTCCGAACGGGGCGGCTCCTCCCCCACGATGAACAGGCTGCAGCGAGTACCCCGGGCCAGGCGGGAAGCGATGCCACCGATGGTGGGGACGTAGGAACGGCGCCAGCCGTTACGGCCGACCACCAGCGTATCCCGGGGCTGGGTCATGGCCAGGGCGGCTCGCTCCACGCGATCACGGCTGACCTGGAACCGGGACTGCAGGGCATGGCGCTGGCTGGCCCTGGCCAGGGCCCGCTCCAGGCTGTGCGCCCGTTCCCGGAGCTGGCGTTCCAGCTGTTCGCTTTGCAGGGGGCGCACCTGCCCCGAGGTGATACTGATCTCACAGCTGAACGGTAGGCCGGCGGTGCGGAGGATATCGGTATCCTCCACAAAGACGCCGAGCAGCTCCGAATCCAGGCGCGCCGCCAGCGCCGCCGCTGTGTCCAACGCGGCGCGGGCCCCGCGGCTGTCCTCCAGGAGGACGACGACGCGGGTGGTCCCGTTCGCCTCATCCGTCATGGTCACGGGCCTCCTCGCCATTGGCGTCGTTGCCTCCCTGCCGGCCCCGCTTCTCGGCGAGCTCCGCGTAGCGGAGCAACCGCGCCTCCACTGCCCGGTTGACGCTGCCCTCCGGGAAGGTCCCCGCCTCGTCGCGCTCGCCGGCCGGGGTACCGGTCAACAGTGTCAAGGCGTCATCCACGTGATCCAGCGGCCAGATATGGAATTCCCCCGCCTCCACGGCCGCTACCACATCCCGGTGGAGCATGAGATTGGTGACGTTGGAACGGGGCAGGGCGACTCCCTGGTGGCCATTGAGGCCACGCTGGCGGCAGACCTCGAAGAAGCCCTCGATCTTTTCATTGACCCCCCCGACGGCCTGTACCCGTCCGTGCTGGTTCACCGAACCGGTCACGGCGACGCCTTGGGCGAGGGGAAACGCGGATAGCACCGAGCACAACGCGCAGTACTCGGCGACCGATGCGCTGTCGCCGTCGACGCCGCCGTAGGACTGCTCGAAGGCGAGGCTTGCGGCCAGCGAGAGGGGGGTGTCGCCGGCGAATCGGGCGGCGAGGAGATTGGATAGGATCATCACCCCCTTGGAGTGGATGCTGCCGCCGAGCTTGGCCTCGCGCTCGATGTCCACCATGTGGCCCCGACCGAGCCGGGCGGTGGCCGTGATCCGGCTGGGCCGACCGAAGGACTGATCCCCGAGCTGCATCACCGACAGGCCGTTGACCTGTCCGACCTGGCTGCCCTCCGTGTCGATGAGCAGGACCTCGCGCTGGATGGCCCGGTCGATGCGCTCTCGAATCCGGGAGGCCCGATAGACCTGCTGATCGACGGCACGCTGGACATCGGCGCCGCGAACGGTCTCCGAGTCGGCCTCGCCGGCCCAATGGTCCGCCTCGGTGAGCAGGTCGCTGATGGCCCGGTTGTGCACCGACAGGCGCTCGCGGTCGTCGGCCAGGCGGCTGGCGTGCTCGATGACCCGTGCCACCGCCTCGCGGTCCAGGGGGCGCAGGCTTCGTTGCTGGGCGAGCGCCGCCACCAGGTTCGCATAGTCCTGGGTGGTTTCGTCGGTGCGGGGCAGGTCCTCCTCGAAGTCCGCCTCGATCTTGAACAGCTCCGCGAAGTCCGGGTCATAGGCGGTGAGCAGATAGTAGAGGATGCGCTCGCCGAGCAGCACCACCTTGACATCCAAGGGCATGGGCTCGGGCTCCAGCGTCACCGTGCTGATGAGGCTGAAGTACTGCTCCGGGGTCTCCGTGCGCACCTGGCGGGAGAACAGGGCGCGTTTCAGGCTCTCCCACGCCAGCGGCTGGGTGAGCAGCTTGCGCGCGTCCACTACCAGGTAACCGCCGTTCGCCAGGTGCAGCGCCCCGGCGCGGACCAGCTGATGATCGGTGACCAGGGCCCCTTGCTGGACCTGATGCTCGATGCGGCCGACCAGCCGCTGGTGAGTGGGCATGTCCTCGTAGTGGACCGGCGCCCCCTGTTGCTCGGCATTGTCCACCAGTAGGTTTACCCGATACCGCCGATAGAAGGGTTCCAGGTCCTGCTGTTGGCCGTGGCCGCCCTGGCCGAGCAGGGTCTCCACGTTGGAGGTTACGTCCTGGCGTATGGCGTCCAGGTGGGCGAGCACGTCCTCGTGCTCGGACCAGTCCCCGCGTAGGTCCTCCAGCAGGTGGCCGACGGCGAACACCGCCATCTCCTCGTGGAGCTCGCGGATCTTCTGCTGGGCCTCCTTGCGCCAGCGGGGCATCTGCTGGATCACCTCCTGGAGCTTCTCCTGGAGCTGTTCCACCGTCTTCTCGATGGCCTCCCGACGTTCCTCGGGGAGCTCGCGGAAGCGCTCCGGTTCCATCACCTCGCCGTTCTCGTCCTTGGGGGCGAAGGTGAAGCCGTTCTGGGTCTGGAGCAGGGCGATGTCGTGCTGGTCGGCCTCCTCCTGGATCTCGCGGAAGGCGTTCTGCTGGCGCTGGCCGAACTCCTGCTGGAGCTCGCGCATGCGCCGCTGGAACTCGTCGCTCTCGAAGGCCGCGGGCAGGGCCTGCTTGAGCTCCTCGACCAGGTCCTCCACCGCCTTGCGAAAGCGCCGCCCCTGGCCGGCCGGCAGCCGGATCAGGCGCGGGCGGTTTCCGCTGTGGAAGTCGTGCACCAGACACCAGTCCGGCGGGGTCGCCTCGTCACTGGCGCGCCGGCGGAGGAACTGCTCGGCGACCTCGTGCTTACCTACCCCGCCGGGGCCGAGCACGAACAGGTTGAAGCCGTTGTCGCGTACCCCGGTGCCCACGCGCAGGGCCTCGAGGGCACGATCCTGGCCCAGCATGGTCTCGGTAGCGGTCACCTCGGCGGTGGTGGCGAAGGGCAGCCGCGAGGGATCACAACGGTGGAAGACGTCCTTCGCCTCCAGGGGTTCGGGTTGGGCCATGGCCGTTCCTTCGTCGTTGTCGCAGGGGTGTCGTCATGCCCGACGGGCGCTGCCCCGATTGTCGGTATCCCCGCTCCCGCTGGCAAGTGACGGTGCGGTGGACTCCGGGCGATGAGGCCCTTCAGTGGTGCAGCCGGCTTAGCGCCCGGAGTAGGGTGTCGTTCTGCTCCGGGGTCCCGACAGTGATGCGTAGGCGATCGCGGAGGCCGGGCTGATCGAAGTGCCGAACGAAGATCCCCTGCTCGCGAAGGAGGCGGTAGACCTCGGGGGCGCCGCCGGAGAACGCCTCGGGCACCTGGACGAGCAGGAAGTTGCTCTCGCTGGCCAGGCTGCTGAGCCCGAATGCCGCTAGTCGCTCCGCCAGGCGCGTCCGCTCGCCGCGCACCGCCGCCCAGGTGGAGCGGGCGTACTCCGGGTCGCGCAGCGCCGCCACTGCCAGGCGCTCCGCGATGGCGTCGACGCTGTAGCTGTCCCGGGTCTTGCGGGCGATGGGATCGATCAGGCCCCGGGGGCCGATACCGTAGCCGAAACGCAGCCCCGCCAGAGAGTACCCCTTGCTCAGGGTCCGCAGCAGCATGATGTTGTCCGCCCCGGAGAGCAGTGAGACGAGGTCGTGGCCTCGCTCCGGGTCGACGAAGTCGACGTAGGCCTCGTCCACCAGCAGTACGCCGCCGAGGCTACGGGCCAGGCGGGCGATGGTCTCGGCCTCGAGTAGTGTCCCCGACGGGGCGTGGGGGTTAACCAGCAACGTCAGGGGGACGCGTTCACGGTTCATGCGCTCCGCGAAATCCGGGGTGGGCCGCCAGTCCGCCCCCAGGGCAACCCGGACCACGGGCGAGCCATGGATGCCGGCGAGCACGGGGTAGAGGGAATAACTGGGCTCGGCGATGCCGATGGGGCTGCCCGGATTCACGAAGGTGGTGATGGCGAGCCGCAGCAACTCGTCGCCGCCGTTGGTTGCGACGATCTGCTCGGGCTCGACCCCGTGGTGCCGGGCCGCTACCTGGCGGAACGTGGCGCTGGTCGGGGAGGGGTAGCGGCGCAGCGCCTCCGCCGGCACCCCGGCCAGCGCCTCCATTACCGAGGGCGCCGGCGGATACGGGTTTTCGTTGGTATTGAGCTTGATGGCGTCGGCGTTCGGGGGCTGCTCCCCCGGGGTGTAGCCGCTCATCCGCCGGATATTGTCGCGTTCGTAGCCCATGACCCAGTGCCCGTCCGGTCTTTGCCCTCCAGCTTACTAGAACTCCCGCGGCGGGCGACAGCGCCGAGGTGAGTCGGGTGCGTGGTGGGGATTGAACTGGTAGCATTCGCATCCACTTGTCTCCCTACACCCCAGAGGACATCCGCGTGTCGCGCACCGCCAGCACCCGCTCGAGCGTGTTGTCGAGGCTGCTTCCCCATGGTGGCGCCTGGACGGTGTTCACGCTGGCCATCGCCGCCGTGGTGGCCCTGCCGGTGGTGGTCATCCTGGCCCACATCGCCGTACCGGCGGGCGGGATCTGGCAGCACCTGGCCTCCACGGTGCTCGGTCGCTACATCGCGAACACCGCTGTGCTGGTGATCGCGGTGGGGGTGGGGACGCTGGTGATCGGCACCGCTACCGCCTGGCTGGTGGTGATGTGCCGCTTCCCCGGCCGGCGCCTCTTCGAGTGGGCGCTGCTGCTGCCCCTGGCGGTGCCCACCTACGTGATTGCCTATGCCTACACGGACTTCCTCCAGTATGCCGGCCCATTGCAGGGATGGCTGCGCGAGGTCTTCGACTGGGGCCGCGGCGACTACTACTTTCCGGCCGTCCGCTCCCTGGGCGGCGCCGCGACCCTGATCACCATGGTCCTCTACCCCTATGTCTATCTGCTGGCCCGGGCCGCCTTCCTGGAGCAGTCGGTCTGCGTCCTGGATGTGGGACGCACCCTGGGCCGGGGGCCCTGGCGGTTGTTCGCTACGGTGGCGGTGCCACTGGCGAGGCCCTCCATCGTCGGCGGGGTCTCGCTGGCGCTGATGGAGACACTCAACGAGTTCGGCGCGGTGCAGTTTTTCGGGGTCGACACCTTTACCACCGGCATCTATCGCACCTGGTTCGGCCTGGGGGAGCAGGTGGCAGCGGCGCAACTGGCAGCCTGCCTGCTGGCGTTCGTTATCGTACTGGTGCTGCTGGAGCGTTGGTCGCGGGGCCGGCGCCGATACTTCCATACCTCCAGCCGCTACCAGCAACTGCCGGAATATCCGCTGCACGGCTGGCGGGCCGTTGGCGCGTTTCTCGCCTGTGCCGTGCCGGTGCTGATCGGTTTCCTGCTGCCGAGCCTGCTGCTCGCGGAGATGGCCTGGGAAGTGGGTGACCCCCTGCTCGGCTCCCGGTTCCTGGACTTCGCGGGTAACAGCCTGATCCTTGCCGCGGTCTCCTCGCTCATTGCCGTCGCCCTGGCGGTGGTGCTCAGCTACGGGGTGCGTCTCAACTCCCGCCCGGGGACACGGGTGGCGACGCGCATCGCGGCGATGGGTTATGCCATCCCGGGGTCGGTGATCGCCGTGGGCATCCTCATCCCGTTTGCCTGGCTCGACGACCAGATCAACAGCCTCGCTCGGGCGCACTACGACACCTTCATCGGCCCCCTGCTCAGCGGCTCGGCGTTCATCCTGGTCTATGCGTACGTGGTGCGCTTCCTGGCGGTGTCGTTCAACACCGTCGAGGCGAGCCTGGGCAAGGTCACCCCGGCCATGGACGCGGCCGCCCGCACCCTGGGCGAGACCGCCGGTGGGACGCTGCGACGGGTCCACACGCCGATCATGCGCAGCAGCCTGCTGGCGGCGGGGATCCTCGTGTTCGTTGATGTCATGAAGGAGCTGCCGGCCACCATTATCCTGCGCCCCTTCGACTTCGACACCCTCGCGGTCCGGGCCCACAACCTGGCCTCCGACGAGCGCCTGGCGGAGTCCGCCACCGCCTCCCTGGCCATCGTCGCGGTGGGCATCATCCCGGTAATCCTGCTGAGCATGGCCATGCGGCGATCACGGCCCGGGGAGGGCTAATCGCCGTCGGCTGGAAAGACAAATACCTGGGAGGTGTCCAGGTGGATGCGCACGGGTTGCTGCGCGGCGGGCAGGAACACACCGGGCACGCGGGCGTGCAGGTGGGACTCACAGCCATCGCGGGCGTGCGCGCACAGATGCACCAGGCTGCTGCGGCCGAGGAGCTTGGCCATCAGCACATGGCTGTGCCGGTGGGCCTCCGGCGGGGCATCCAGCTCGGCGACCCGTAACGCCTCGGGGCGGATCAGCACCCGCGCCGTGCTGCCCTCGGCAAGGCCATCGGCGTCCACATCACCGACCGGCGTCTCCACCCGTCCCCCCCGAACCGTCCCCGAGACCTCGTTGACGTCACCGAAGAAGGTGACCACGAAGGGGTCCTTCGGGGCACAGTAGAGCTCCTGGGGGGTGCCGGTCTGGACGATGCGCCCATCGCGCATCAGCGCGATGCGGTCAGCCATGAACATGGCCTCCTCAGGGTCATGGGTTACCAGCAGCGTGCCGGCCCCTACTTCCTTGAGGACATGGAGGGTGTCGTCGCGGATGCGGTCGCGAAGCCGGGCATCGAGGCTGGAGAACGGTTCGTCGAGCAGCATCAGCTGCGGGGACGGGGCAAGGGCCCGGGCGAGGGCAACCCGCTGCTGCTGCCCGCCGGAGAGGGTGTGGGGGTAGGCCTCGGCATGGGCAGCCATACCGAGCTTCTCCAGCAGGGCCAGGGCGTGATGGCGTTGCCCGCGTCCCTGGCGGCCGGGCAGGCCGAAGGTGACGTTTTCAAGGACCGTGAGATGCGGGAACAGCGCCGAGTCCTGGAAGACCAGGCCAACATTGCGCTTCTCCGGCGGCAGGTGGCGTCCGCCGGGGACGGCGATGGTGCGACCATTGATCGCCACCCGCCCGTGCTGGAGGACCTCCAGCCCGGCGGCGATGCGGAGGAGGGTGGTCTTGCCGCAGCCCGAGGGCCCGAGCAGGCACACCACCTCGCCCGGGTGGACGTCGAGCTCGACGTCCTGCACCGCCGGGTGCTCGCCAAAGCGGTGATACACGCCCTCCATGTGGAGCATGCCAGTGTCCTGATCCAGTGCCTGCGTCGTGGCGGCCTGTGCAGTCTTGCTCATCGCTCGAATCCGTAACGTCCGATACTCCCCATCATAACGCGATGGGCCCGCGAATGCGTCTGAATGTTAATCCGCTTTCCCTCGCGGTCGAAACGGACCGTTGACGGCGGCGGGTATGCGTTGTTCAATAACCTAATAAATGCGACGTATTCGCATTACAAGATTTCCCATGCAACCACCACAAGGGGTAAACGATGAGCAAGTGTTATCGCCTCGCTGTCCCGATGGTCGCCGCCCTGATCGGGGTGTCCGCCGTTTCCGGGGCCTCTGCGGCGGAGGTCAATCTCTACACCGCCCGCCACTATGATTCCGACGAGCGCCTCTACGAGGCGTTCACCGAGCGTACCGGCATCGAGGTGCGGGTGATGGAGGGCGATTCGGACCAGCTGATCCAGCGCATCCTCCGGGAGGGGGAAGCCAGCCCCGCGGATGTGATGATGACCGTGGATGCCGGGCGGCTGTGGCGTGCCGAGGAAGAGGGTATCTTCCAGTCGGTGGACTCCGACACCCTCGCCGAACGCCTCCCGGATTCCATGCGCCACCCCGACGGGCTCTGGTATGGCTTCAGCCAGCGGGTGCGGGCGATCTTCTACAACCGGGAGCGCCTCGATCCGGCGGAGGTGCAGCGTTACGAGGACCTGGCGGACCCACGCTTCGAGGGGGAGGTCTGCATCCGTTCCTCCAACAATATCTACAATCAGTCCCTGCTGGCCTCGATGATCCACCACCACGGGGCCGATGGTGCCGAGGAGTGGGCCGCCGGAGTGGTCGAGAACTTCGCGCGTCAGCCCCAAGGCGGCGATACCGATCAGATCCTCGGTGTGGCCAGCGGCGAGTGCAGCCTAGCGGTGGCCAACCATTACTACTACGTTCGACTGCTCAAGTCGGATGACCCGGAGGATCGGGCCATGGCCCGGAACGTGGGGGTCATCTTCCCCAATCAGGACGGTCGCGGCGCCCATGTGAACGTCGGCGGTGCCGGGGTGGTCGAGGGCGCGCCCAACCGGGAGAACGCCGTCCGCTTCCTGGAGTTCCTCGCCTCCGATGAGGCGCAGGAGATCTTCGCCTCGGGCAATAACGAGTTCCCGGTGGTGGAAGGCGTGCTGATGGACCCGGTGCTCGAGTCCTGGGGCAACTTCCGCGTCGATGACCTCAACATCAGCGTGCTCGGTGAGAACAACCCCGAAGCGGTGCGCATCTTCGACCGCGTCGGCTGGCGCTGATTCACCACCGGCCCAGGGCGACAGCCGTGGGCTGGTTCCCTATGGCGGGCAGGCCGTGCTACGGGCTGCCCGCGTGGTTCCGAGCATGTTGCCCCATTCCGCCGTTCTAGTAGGCTGATTCCGGGCGCCGGGCAATCCTGCCCCGCGCGGTCCTCGGAGGAGTGCCGATGGCGGAAACGGCCACCGCGGCCCTGGTTGGGATCGGTCTACTGGGTATCGGGGCACAGTGGCTCGCGTGGCGGGTACAATTGCCGGCGATCCTGTTCCTGCTGGCGGCGGGACTGATCGCCGGGCCGGGGGTGCTCGGCTGGATCGACCCCGACGCCCTGCTCGGGGAACTGCTGTTCCCGGTGGTATCGCTGGCGGTGGCCGTGATCCTCTTCGAGGGGGGGCTGACCCTGCGGCTGCATGAGATCCGCGGCCTCGGTGGCCCCGTCAATCGCCTGCTCACCGTCGGTGTCCTGTTGACCTGGGGCAGCACGGCCGTTGCCGCGTGGTGGCTCACCGCCCTGCCCTGGGAGCTTGCCGTCCTCTTCGGTGCCATCACGGTGGTCACCGGCCCTACCGTCATCGTACCGCTCCTGCGCAGCGTCCGCCCCACCGAGCGGGTGGCCAATGTGCTGCGCTGGGAGGGTATCGTCATCGATCCCATCGGCGCGCTCATCGCGGTGCTGGTCTTCGAGTTCCTGGTGGCAAGCTCTGGCGAGCGCAGCGTCGGTGCGGCGGCGCTGACCTTCGTGCTGATCCTCGTGGTGGGGACGCTGGTAGGTGCCGTGGCCGGCTACCTGGTCGGGCTGGCCCTGCGCAATTACTGGCTACCGGATTATCTGCACAATGTCGGGGTGCTGGTCGCCGTGTTCGCCGTGTACTTCGCCAGCGATCAGATCCATCACGAGACCGGCTTGCTGTCGGTGACGGTGATGGGGATCTGGCTGGCGAACATGGCGCGGGTGCCCCTGGACGACGTGCTCAACTTCAAGGAGTCCCTCAGCGTCCTGCTGATTTCCGGGCTGTTCATCCTGCTCGCCGCGCGGCTCGATCCCGCGGAGTTGCTCACCCTCGGCTGGGGCGCGGTGGCACTACTGGCGTTTATGCAGCTGGTGGGGCGACCACTGAATGTGCTGGTGAGCACAGCGGGTTCGTCGCTGGATTGGCGGGAACGCGCCTTCCTGTGCTGGATCGCGCCCCGGGGCATAGTCGCGGCAGCGGTTTCCGCAGTGTTCGCCCTGCGCCTGGAGGCCTCGGGGTTTGCCGGCGCCGGGGTCCTGGTGCCGCTGACCTTCCTGGTGATTGCCTTCACGGTGGTACTGCAGAGTGCCACGGCGCAGCCGCTGGCGGGGTGGTTGGGGCTGCGCGAGCCGCCGCCACGGGGGGTCCTCATCGTCGGCGCCAACCCTGTGGGCCGTAGCCTTGCCGAGGCGCTAGTGGCAACGGGGCTGCCGGTACGGCTCACCGACGCCAACTGGGACAATGTCCAGGCCGCGCGGATGCAGGGGCTGGATGTGTACTACGGCAACCCCACCTCGGAGCACGCCGAGCGGCACCTGAGTATGACCGGCCTGGGTCATCTCTTCGCCGTCTCCCCGCGCAGCGACCTGAACAGCCTGGTGAGCCTGCATTTCGCCCGGGAGCTGGGCTGGAACCGGGTCTTCCGCCTCCCGCCCTCGGAGCACGATAACCGCCTGCCGGGCCCGCTCCGGCGCCGCCAACGCCACGACAACACCTTATTCGGCGAGGACGTGACCTATCAGCGGCTGGCCGACCTGCTCGGTGCCGGCTCCGGCATCCGCGCCACCGAGCTCACCGAGGAATTCGACTGGGACGCCTACCAGCGCCAGTACGGCTCGCGTGCCTTGCTGCTGTGCGCGATCGACGCCTCGGACCGGTTGCGCGTGTTCACCGGTGAGGACGACCCGGAACCGCAGCCGGGATGGACGGTGTTGGCGGTCATCCGCCCTGAGGAAGGAAACGACGACGCATGAGGCCAGGGCGCGTGATCGCCCATCGCGGCGGGGCCAGCCTCGCGCCGGAAAACACGCGGGCGGCGGTGGCCGCCTCGGCGGCCGTGGGGGCCCGCTGGGTGGAGGTGGACGTGCGTCTGCTCGGTGACGGTACGCCGGTGCTCTTCCATGACCGTGAGCTGGACCGCTGCACCGACCTTCGTGGGCCGCTGTCCGCCCTGAACGCCGACATGATCGAGGGCGTCGACGCTGGCGGGTGGTTCTCGCCACGGTTCCGCGGTGAACCCATCCCGCGGCTGGATGCCGTCCTCGCGGATTGCGCCCGGTTCGGGCTTGGAGTGAACCTGGAGCTCAAGCGGGAACCCGGGGAGCCCCAGGACCGGGTGGTACGGGCGGTGGCGGGAGTGCTGGCAGCCAGCGGCGGGGGACGAACCGACGTGCTGCTCAGCTCCTTCGACGAGGCGGTGGTTGCTGCCTGCCGCGATCTGGCACCGGCGTGGGCCCGGGCGACCATACAGCGACGCCTTCCTCGGGACATCGGCCTGCGATGCCAGCGTTACGGCGCCGCGGCGGTGGTCTGTGACTGGCGCCGGCTCACCGGTGCCGGCGCCGCCCGGGTCAAGGACCATGGCTTGTTGCTGTACTGCTATACGATCAACAACCCGGCCGCCTTCCGCCACCGCTGGGGCTGGGGCGTGGACGGTGTCATCACCGATCGGCCCCAGGATTTCCTGGCCTGGCGGGGATGACACAGACGCTTACCTCGTCACGGTCGTGGTAGAGCTGCTTGACCGCGATCTGCCATCCCCCGCCGAGCCCGCGGCGCAGGCGGGAGAGGGCCTCGGAGACGTTTCGGTAGCGTTGCCGCATGGGCAGTTTCAGGTTGAACAGCACCGCGCGGGCGTCGCCCCGACGCAGCCATTGCGCCATCAGGGCGACGATCCGCTGTGGGCGTTCCACCATATCGCAAACCACCCAGTCCACGGGGCGGGGCGGGCGGTAGCGGAAGCCGTCGACACGCAGGTGCTCCACACACCCGTCGGCGAGCAGGCCGGGGTCCATGGGTCCGTTGTCCACGGCGGTGACGGTGAGCCCGCGTCGCACCAGCTGCCAACTCCAGCCCCCGGGCGCGGCCCCCAGGTCTACCGCGTGGCCGCCTGGGCGTAGCCAGCGGCGACGCTGGCCTTCGGTCAACAGGGTCTGGAAGGCCTCGTCGAGCTTGAGGGTCGAGCGCGAAGGCGCCTGGCGAGGCATCCGCAGTCGTGGTATGCCGAGGGGCCAGGGCGCGCTGTTCCCCGGCCGGGAGAGGGCCACCCGCACCGACGAGGAGTCCCGGAACAGGCAGTGCAGACGGGGCGCGCCGGCGATGCCGGTGGCGACACCTGCGTCGTGGAGGGCGCGTTCGACCGGACGCTCGAAGCGCCGACAGAACCGCGACAGCCGCTTGCCCTCATTGGTATCCGGGTACTCCAGCCAAACCGCATCGAGCCGCGTCACCACCGCCGCCACCGCGGCCGCCAGTGGCGTCGCACGGTCGCCCGCCGGCAGTCGCTGTGGTGGCAGGATCTCCCGGGCGAGCTGGCGCGCGAATATCAGCTCGCGCCAGCGCAGGCGCTCCCAGAGCCGGTCGGCCGCCGCGGGGTCGGCGGCATGGAGGAGGACCACGCCGGAACCCTCCGCAGCCTCGCAGTAGCCCGGGTCACCGAGGGCGGCGGTGCGCTCGGTGAGCTCGGCGGCGAGGTCTCCCTCGGCCCCGGGGCGCGCATAGAGGATCAGCGTGCTATCGGTCATGCCCCACAGTGGTTATCCTCGGAGGGGTTGCAGGCTATCACGGCCGGTTCGCGTCAAGGAGGAATCCCATGGGTATCCCAGTGCTTATTGCCGTGGCCATCGTGCTCGCGGTGGTCATTGCTTCGTTCCGCATCTTCCGCGAATACGAGCGGGGCGTGGTTTTCATGCTCGGCCGGTTCTGGAAGGTGAAGGGGCCGGGCCTGCGCCTGGTGTTCCCGATCATCCAGCAGGCCGTTCGGATAGATCTGCGCCTGATCACCATGGACGTGCCCAGCCAGGACGTCATTTCCCGGGACAACGTCTCGGTGAAGGTCAACGCGGTGCTCTACTTCCGCGTGGTCGACCCCGAGCGGGCGGTGATCCACGTGGAAGACTACATGATGGCCACCAGCCAGCTGGCGCAGACGACGCTGCGCTCGGTGCTCGGCCGCCATGAGCTCGACGAGATGCTCGCCGAGCGGGACAAGCTCAATAATGCCATCCAGGAGATCCTCGACGAGCAGACCGATGCCTGGGGGATCAAGGTGGCCAACGTCGAGATCAAGCACGTGGACATCGACGAATCCATGATCCGCGCCATCGCCCGCCAGGCGGAGGCCGAACGCGCCCGGCGGGCGAAGATCATCAACGCGGAGGGCGAGTACCAGGCCGCCGAGCAGTTGGTGGCCGCCGCCCAGCGGATAGCAGTCCAGCCGGAGGCGCTGCAGCTGCGCTACCTCCAGACCCTCGCCGATATCTCCGTGCAGAGCCAGAACAACACTGTCATCCCCTTCCCGCTGGATGTCCTGCGCTCGGCCTTCGGCAATGCGCAAACGGGTGGCGATGGCCGCTGATCCCGTCGCGCGGCCGGGGGAGGGTGACGAGGCCCGCATCGAGGCCTTTCTGGATGCGCTGTGGATGGAGCACGGGCTCGCCACGGCGACCCTGGCGGCCTATCGCAGCGATCTCAGGGCCTTTGCGGCGTGGCTCGCGTCTCGGGGCCGCGATCTCCCCGACGCGGAGGCCGCCGATGTCCTCGCCGCCCTCGGCGAGCGCCTCGGTGCCGGTGCGCGGCCGCGCTCCGTGGCGCGGTTGCTCTCCAGCCTGCGTCGCTTCTACGGTCATGCCCTGCGACAGGGGCTGGTGGCCACGGACCCCACGGCGCGGGTGGAGGCACCGCGCCGCGGCCAGGCGCTGCCCGGCGTGCTCACCGAGGGGGAGGTGGAGGCGCTGCTGGCCGCGCCAGATACCGATGATCCGGTGGGCGAGCGCGACCGGGCGATGCTCGAGCTCCTCTATGCCACCGGGCTGCGGGTGAGTGAGCTCACGAATCTACCGTTATCCGTCGTGGGGCTGCAGCAGGGCGTCGTGCGGGTATCGGGCAAGGGTGGTCGCGAGCGGCTCGTCCCCCTGGGCGAAGTCGCGCGGGAGTGGCTGGAGCGCCACCTCGCGCGGGGACGCCGGGCGCTGCTCGGTGGCGGGGAGGCGCCCTGGGCCTTCGTCACCCGGCGTGGCGGGGCGATGAGCCGCCAGGCGTTCTGGTACCGCGTCAAGCACCACGCGGCGGTGGCCGGGGTACGGACGCCGCTGTCGCCGCACACCCTGCGGCATTCCTTTGCCACTCATCTGGTGAATCACGGTGCCGATCTGCGCTCCGTGCAGATGTTACTCGGCCACGCCGACCTCTCCACCACGCAGATCTACACCCACGTCGCCCGCCAGCGCCTGCAGGAGCTCCACGCCCGCCATCATCCCCGCGCCTGAGACCTCGCTCGGGCGCTGGCGCCGCGTTAGACTGCGTCCACGACGCAGGCCAAACCACCAGGAGAGTCCCATGATCCGCATCTTCGGCGCCCTGCTGCTCCTGCCCCTATTCGCGCTACCCTTGGCCGCCGTGGCGATGGAGGACGTCGAGGAGCGCATCCGTGACGTGGTGGCGGGGCTCGCCCCGGGGGCGCAGGTGGACCGGGTCGCCGAAACGCCGGTGGAGGGATTGTATTCCGTGGTGGTGGGCGGCGAGGTGGTCTATGTCACCGGTGATGGTGACTACCTGCTCCAGGGGGAGCTCGTGGATATCGACGCGCAGCGTTCGCTGACCGAGGAGCTCCGTGCCGGCATTCGCGAAGAGCGGCTCGCCGGCCTCGACGAATCGGGTATGCTCATCTATGAGCCCGGCGGGGCGGTACGCCACGAGGTCACCGTCTTTACCGATATCGACTGTCCCTACTGCCGTCGTTTCCATGCGCATATGGACGAGCTCCTCGAGCGGGGCATCCGCGTCCGTTACCTGCTCATGCCGCGCGCAGGGCGGGACAGTGCTTCTTATGACAAGGCGGTCAACGCGTGGTGTGCGGAAGATCCCCAGACCGCCCTGACCCGGGCCAAGCAGGGCGAGCGCCTGCCCGAGCAGGACTGCGACCACCCGGTAGACGAGCACCTGCGCTTGGCGCGGGAGCTCGGCGTGCGGGGCACCCCCACCCTCTACACCGACGAGGGGCGGATGCTGAGCGGCTACCATGCGCCTGACGAGCTCGAGGCGGCGCTAGACGGCGGCTGAGGCACCTCCCGAATCGTTCACGGAAACGGGGTCGTCGCCACCGGCGGCCTCTGCTATGCTCCGCGGCCATTTTTCACGGCCCGCCGGGTGAGTCATGCCCGAATCCCATCTCACGGACGTGCTGGTGCTGGTCGCCGTCCTCGGTATCGGCGCCCAGTGGGTCGCCTGGCGCCTGCACTGGCCGGCGATCGTGGTGCTCTGCGCCTTCGGCCTGCTGGCGGGGCCTGTGACCGGTTACCTGGTGCCGAGCCGCGACCTCGGCGAGCTGGTGCATCCGGTGGTGCAGTTGTGCGTCGCGGTGATCCTCTTCGAGGGTGGGCTGAGCCTGCGTTGGCACGAGTTCCGGGAGGCCCGCAGCGGCGTGCGCCGGCTGTTGTTCCCGGCGCTACCGCTGAACTGGCTGCTTGGCAGCCTGGCCGCCCACTACATCGGCGGGCTGTCCTGGCCGGTGGCATTGGTCTTCGGTGCCATCATCGTGGTCACCGGGCCGACGGTGATCATGCCGTTGCTCCGCCATGCGGCGTTGCGGCGCCGCCCCGCTTCCTATCTGAAGTGGGAGGGGATCATCAACGATCCCCTTGGGGCCATGCTCGCCGTACTGGTCTTCCAGTTCTTCGTCACCCTGCAGGCGCCGAGCCCTACCCTCGAGGTGGTCCTGCGCCTGGCCGGCGGAGTGGCCGTCGGTATCGGCGCCGGATACCTGGCGGCACGGCTGCTGGTGGGGCTGTTCCTGCGCGGGGAGGTGGCGGAGTTCCTCAAACCGCCGGTCATGCTGGTCAGCGTGCTCGTGGTCTATGCCCTGGCCAATGCGGTGCAGGCGGAGGCGGGGCTGCTCGCCGCGACGGTCATGGGCATGGTGCTGGGCAACTCGGGCCTGGCAGACATCCAGGAGGTGCGCCGGTTCAAGGAGTACCTTGCCGTGCTGCTGGTCTCCACGGTCTTCATCCTGCTCTCGGCGGACGTGGATGCGGCCATGCTCGCCGCCCTCGATTGGCGCGCCGCCGCCTTGCTGGCCGCGGTGATCTTCCTGGTGCGGCCGGTGGCGATCCTGCTGGCCACGCTCGGCACCACCATGACCCTGGCCGAGCGGGTCCTGGTGGCCTGGATCGCACCGCGCGGGATCGTCGCCGCCGCCGTGGGCGGGCTCTTTGCCCCCGAGATGGTGGCCGCCGGCTACCCGGAGGCGCGGGCGCTGACGCCGCTGGTATTCTCACTGGTGCTGGCCACAGTGATCCTGCACGGCTTTAGCATACGCGCCCTCGCCCGGCGGCTGGGACTGGCCTCGGGCGCCCGGCACGGGCTCATGATCGTGGGTGCCTCGCCGTGGAGCGCGGCATTGGCCGAGCGGCTGCGCGAGCTCGGGGTCTATGTCATCGTCTGCGACTCCTCCTGGCACCGCCTGCGGCCGGTGCGGAAGGCGCGGATCCCGTACTTCCACGGCGAGGTCCTCTCGGAGACCGCGGAAGAGAGCCTGGATTTGGCGGACATCGGCTACCTGCTCGCCGCCACCGACAACGACGCCTACAACGCCCTGGTGTGCAGCCAGTACACCCGTGAGCTCGGCCGCGAGTACGTCTTCCAGCTGCCCACCGATGCCGAGGATCATCCCCATGGGATCCAGCGGCCCCTGACCGGGCGGCCGCTTTATGGCCGCGAGGCCCGTTACGAGGCGCTGGAGGCCCGCCACTACCGCGGCTGGCGCTTCGAGGCGGCGCGCCTAAGCAGGGACTACCGGGCCAATGCGTATTTCGCGGAGCTCGGTGAGCAGACCATGCCCATGATCGCTGTACGCCGGGACGGCGGGTTGCGGCTGCGGGAAGCGGGTAGGCCGCTGATGCCGGAGAAGGGGGATACGGTGCTCGCCTACATGTCCGCGTCCTCCTTGCGGCAGCGCGGCGTTGCCGGTGGCGGTGGGGACTCCCGGTATCCGGTGGCGCGGGATCGAGATGTGCCCTCGGCCTAGTCGATTGCTTACCGCTGCGTTCAGCGCTGCGCTGGCCGTGTCTCCCGGTGTTGCGGGCGCCGAGTGCGCGGACCCGGCCCGGACGCCGGCGCAGGTCCGCTCGGAGCCGCCGGAAGAAGGCGAGCCATTGGCGCTGCGCGGCGTGGTCGCGGCGCGTTTCGGTGGTTCCGTGGGACTCGACGGCTTCTATCTCCAGAAGGACGGGCCCCGGGCCGGGGTGTTCGTCTACACCCCTGATCGGCCGGCAGTATCCTTGCCGCCGCGGGGCACGCGCGTCCGGGTCAGCGGGCGCAGCGGTCGCTACCAGGGACGCTTCCAGCTCGAATGGGTGGAGACCATCGAACGATGCGGCCGAGCACCGGTCCGCTCGGCCGCGTTGTCCCTGCCGGCGCAGCGGCAACGATTGCAGGCGCTGGAAGACACCCTGGTACGGGTCACACACCCGCTGACGGTCACCGGCAACAGTGATCTCGGGCGCTATGGGGTGCTGGCCCTGTCGGTGGGTGGCCGCCTCTACCGCGGCGATCACGGTGGCAAGCCGGCGGGGGTGCTCCTCGATGACGGCAGCCACCAGCGGGATCCCCGGCCGGTACCCTATCTCTCCGAGGCCAGCACCCGTCGGGCGGGCGACCGGATCGTTGGATTGCTCGGGATCCTCGATCATGCGTTCGGTGCCTGGCGCATCCACCCGGTGGGGGCGGTCCGGTTCACGACGGGCAACCCCCGTCCTCCTCCGCCGCAACGGCAGGGCCCGTGGCGGCTGGCGGGTTTCAATGTCGAGAACTATTTCCTCAGCCGGGACGGACGGGGGCCGCCCACGGTTGCGGGGTTCCGGGCCCAGCGACGCCGGCTCGCGGACGCCATCGCCGCCCTGGACGCGGATATCCTGGCGCTCCAGGAGATCGAGGACCGACCGGAGGCGGTGCGTGACCTGGTGGCCGCGGTGAACGCGGGGCTACCGGAGCCCCGGCGTTACCGGGCCGCCGCCGCGGGACTCTCCCGCGATGAATCGGTGATCCGCAACGCGCTGCTCTACCGGCCGGCACGGCTGGAACCGGCGGAAGTGGCGCTGGACGATGCCCCGGTGCATGACCGGGCACCGGTGGCCGCGGTGTTCCGGGACCGGGAGGGTCGGGGGGCTCGCGTGGTATCCGTGCACTTCAAGTCCCGCGGTGGCTGTCCGGCCACCGGTGACACCGACCGCGGCGAAGGGTGCTGGGCGGATCGCCGCACCGCCCAGGCGGAGGCGCTGACCGGGTGGCTCGCCCAACACAGTGGTGGTGATGCGTTGCCGGTGTTCGTCGTCGGCGACCTCAATGCTTACCCGGGGGAGCGCGCCCTGCGCCGGCTCCGGGCGGCCGGGTTCCATGACCTGCCCGCTGCCTTCCGACCGTCCGAGGATCGCTACACCTATGTCTATCGCGGTGTCGCCGGTGCCCTGGACCATGCCCTGGGAAATAGCGCCGCGCTCTCGGCGGTGGCGGACGCCGCCGTCTGGCATATCAACGCCGACGAGCCCCCCACGGCCGCCGGCCGGGGGCCGTGGCGGAGTGCTGATCATGACCCGGTCGTGGTGGATCTCCATTCGATGGTCAGACCGTCATCCCATTGATAAGCTTGCCGCAGCAAACGGGGAGAACGGGGACATGGCCGAGGGCGACGCGGCGCTGGAGGTCCGCAATATCCACAAGCGTTTCGGGGACCTGGAGGTGCTCCGTGGGGTGGATCTACGCGCGACCCCGGGGGACGTGATCACCTTGATCGGCGCGAGCGGTTCGGGTAAGAGCACACTGTTGCGCTGCATCAACCTGCTCGAGCGCCCCAACGAGGGCGAGATCTTCTTCGACGGCGAGCGCCTGGCTCTGCGCCGCGGCCGGGACGGGATGCTGACCGCCGAGAGCCAGCAGCAGATCACCCGCTTGCGCGCCGGCATCGGTTTCGTGTTCCAGAACTTCAACCTGTGGCCGCATATGACGGTCCTGGAGAATGTGATTGAGGCGCCCCGGCAGGTACTGGGACGGTCGCGGCAGGAGGCCGTCGCGGAATCGGAGACCCTGCTGGAGAAGGTGGGCCTCGCTGACAAGCGTGATACCTATCCGGCCTTCCTTTCCGGGGGGCAGCAGCAGCGCGCGGCGATCGCGCGGGCGCTGGCCATGCACCCGCGGGTGATCCTCTTCGACGAGCCCACTTCGGCACTGGACCCGGAGCTGGTCACCGAGGTGCTCGCCGTCATCCGGGATCTCGCCGCCGAGGGGCGCACCATGCTCATCGTCACCCACGAGATGCGTTTCGCCCGCGAGGTCTCCTCCGAGGTGGTATTCCTCCACCAGGGCTGCATCGAGGAGCAGGGGCCGCCGCAGCAGGTGTTCGGGCAACCGCGCTCGGAGCGTTGCCGGGCGTTCCTGACCAGTCATATCTGATCACAACGACGGACCGAGAGGAGAGCAGACCATGAAGAAGCTACGTCTTGCCATCGCCGCCGCTGCCGCCGCCGCCCTGGGCATCGGTGCTGCCGCCCAGGCAGCGGACAACATCCGTATCGCCACCGAGGGCGCCTATCCCCCCTTCAACTTCATTGATGAGTCCGGGGAGGTGAAGGGCTTCGACGTCGATATCGCCAACGCGCTGTGCGAGGAGATGGGGGCCGATTGTGAGCTGGTGATCCAGGACTGGGACGGCATCATCCCGGGGCTGGTCGCAGGCAAGTACGACGCCATCATCGCCTCCATGTCCATTACCCCCGAACGCCAGGAGGCGGTGACCTTCAGCGAACGCTACTATTCCAACAAGCTCCAGTTCATCGCGGCCAAGGACAGCGACTTCGGGCCCGAGGGGGACCTCGGCGGCACCGCCATCGGCGCCCAGCGGGCCACCATTGCCGCCCAGTGGCTGGAGGAGAACACCGAGGATGTCACCGTCCGGCTCTACGACACCCAGGAGAACGCCTTCCTCGACCTGGCCTCGGGGCGGGTGGACGCCATCCTGGCGGATAAGTACGTGAGCTGGGAATGGCTCGAATCGGAGCAGGGCAGCGACTATGAGTTCAAGGGCGATCCGGTCTACGAGGACGACGAGATCGCCATCGCGGTGCGCAAGGGCAACACGGAGCTGGCTGAGCGCTTCAGCGAGGCCATCGAGGCCATCCGTGCCGACGGCACCTACCAGCGCATCAACGAGAAGTATTTTCCCTTCGATATCTACTGAGGGTTTGCGCGTGGCGGCGTAAGGGCGTTCCATGCTCGAGTTGCAGGGCTTCGGGGCGCAGCTGGCGGCCGGCACCTGGGTGACCGCCCAGCTGGCGGTCTACGCCATGGGCGTCGCCCTGGTGCTGGGCCTGGCCGGGGCCGTGGCCAAGGAGGCCGGGCCGGCGCCGTTGCGCTGGCTCGGCAATGCCTACACGGGCATGGTTCGGGGGCTGCCGGAGCTGCTGGTGATCCTGCTGGTCTACTTCGGCTCGGCCCGGGTGCTAACCGGCATCGCCGGGTGGCTCGGCCATGACGGCTACGTGGAGCTATCACCTTTCGCCGCCGGGGTCACGGCGTTGGCATTCAACTACGGGGCCTACCTCACGGAGGTGTTCCGCGGGGCGCTGCATACGATCCCCAAGGGTCACCTAGAGGCGGGCCTCGCGCTCGGGCTCCGCCGGGGCCGGATCTTCCGGCGCATCGTTCTGCCCCAGCTCTGGCGGGTGGCGCTGCCGGCCATCGGCAATATCTTCATGGCCCTGCTCAAGGATACCGCCCTGGTCTCGGTGATCGGCATCGAGGACCTGATGCGGGAGACCTCCCTGGCCGTGGGCTATACCAAGGAGCCCTTCACCTTCTACTTCGCCGCGGCCCTGATCTATTTGGCCCTGACGGCACTGGCCACCGCCGTCATCCACCTCCTCGAGCGCCACACTAGCCACGGCATACGGACATTGTCGTCATGAGATGGTCAGTGATCTTCGAGAATCTGCCGGAGCTGCTCGCCGGCGCCTGGCTGACCATCGAGCTGGTATTCGTCTCCGGGGTGCTGGGGCTCATCATCGCGGTGCCCATGGCCGTCGCACGGGCCTCCGGCAACGTGGCGGTGCGGGCGCTGCCCTGGCTCTACATCTATTTCCTGCGCGGCACGCCGCTGCTGGTGCAGATCTTTCTGGTCTACTACGGGCTCGGCCAGTTCGAGGCCATCCGTGAGTCCTTCCTCTGGCCGGTGCTGCGGGAGGCCTATTGGTGCGCGATCATCGCCTTCACCCTTAACACCTCCGCCTACACCGCCGAGATCCTGCGCGGTGCGATCCAGTCGGTCCCGGAGGGCGAGGTGGAAGCGGCCCGGGCCCTGGGGATGGGGCGAATGGCGACCTGGCGTCGCATCGTCCTGCCGCGGGCATTCCGCATCGCGTTGCCGGCCTACAGCAACGAGGTGATCCTCATGCTCAAGGGCAGCGCCCTGGCGAGCACCATCACCCTGCTGGATCTCACGGGCGCGGCACGGACGGTAATCGCGAAGACCTACACCCCGCTCGAGATCTTCCTCGCCGCCGGTGCGCTGTATGTACTGATCACCTTCCTCATCGTCGGGGCCTTCCGCCTGGTGGAGCGGCGCCTCAACCGCCATATCCGTCCCCGCGAGGAGGGCCACCAGGGCTGAGCGTTACTCCGGGAGTGGGACGTGGGGCCCTGCGTCCCGCGGCAGTAGCCCCCGCAGCCGGGGGTCATCGATCCACTCCTCGCAGACGTCACAGACCTCGAAGCCGGCCCGTTGATAGACATCCAGGGCACGAGGGTGGTCCTCGGTGCAGGTGTGCAGCCATACCCGCCGTACATGGCTCTGCCAGGCGTGTTCCAGCCCGCCACGGAGCAGCAGCCGGCCGAGTCCGCGGCCGGTGTTGCCGGGTGCGAGACCACAGTAGGCGATCTCCACGCTGCCCGGCTCGCTGCGGTCGAGCTCGATGAACCCGATCACCTCTGCGTCGACCCATAGCCGCAGGATCTCGGTGGTCTGCGCCGCCAGATAGTCAGCGATTCGATGATTCGGCCACTGCAGGCGACCGTACCAGAGCCAAGGTGTGCCCACCCTCCGGAACAGGGCCAGATATTCCTCCAGGGCAGGAGCCTGCCAGGGTCGCAGCGCTACGCCCGGTGGCGGGGCCCGCGGAGCGTCGGCGGGCGGCGAGCGCATCTCCAGGGTCGTGCGACGGGAGAGGAACCGGCCATTGGTCGGATCGAATCGCCGGTGAAACGGCGGTGGCACGTGGGCGTCGTCGGTTTCGTCCATCGACGCAGTGTAGCGGCGCCCCGGTCGGCATTGCACCCCTGCGCGGCGTCGTGGCCTTTGCTATGCTGCAACCATGGATGGAGAACATGACGGGTACGAGGATCCGGGCTCGATCCGCATCAGGCGCGGCCGCGGTGCGGTCTCCAATCCGGCCGGGCGTTTCCAGCGGCAGTCGGTGGAGGGCCTCGACGACGGCTGGCCCGGCGACGGGGAAGTTCCGGGGTCGGAGGCGCCGTCCACCGAGCTCGCCCCGGAGCGGGCACGGCGGGTAATCAGCTACAACCGCTCCCCGGATATCCCCTTCGACCGCTCCATCAATCCTTACCGGGGCTGTGAGCACGGCTGTATCTATTGTTACGCCCGTCCGAGTCACGCCTACCTGGATCTGTCGCCGGGCGTCGATTTCGAGACCCGGCTCCGTTACAAGGAGAACGCCGCCGAGCGCCTGCGCGCCGAGCTGGCGGCGCCCGGCTACCGTCCCGCACCCATTGCCCTCGGCGTGAATACCGATGCGTGGCAGCCGGCCGAACGCCGGCTGGGCGTCACCCGGGCGATCCTGGAGGTGCTCCAGGAGCACCGCCACCCGGTGACGGTCATCACCAAGTCCGGCCTCATCGAGCGGGATATCGAGCTGCTCGCCGAGATGGCGGGCGACGGTCTGGTGCATGCCTGTGTGAGCGTGACCACCCTGGATGCGGGGCTTCACCGGCACCTGGAGCCGAGGGCAGCGGGGCCGGCGCGGAGGCTGAAGATCATCGAGCGTCTTGCGACCGCGGGTATCCCGGTAGGGGTGATGGTGGCCCCGGTGATACCGGCGATCAATGACCACGAGCTCGAGGCCATCCTCGCGGAGGCCGCCGACCGCGGCGCCCGGGATGCCGGCTACGTCGGTCTACGTCTGCCCCACGAGGTGGCGGGGCTGTTCGCCGATTGGCTGCGCGCCCATTACCCGGATCGGGCGGAGCATGTGCTCAGCCTGATCCGCCAGAGCCACGGTGGCCGCGCCTACGATGGTGGCTTCGGGACGCGAATGCGGGGCCAGGGGCCCTTCGCCGCCCTGCTCGGGCAGCGCTTCCGGGTCGCCTGCACCCGTCACGGGCTGGACCAGGCAGGCCCGGTGCTGGAGACTACCGGCTTTCGCGTGCCGCCGCGCAGGGGCGATCAGCTGGGGCTTTTCGGCGACGACGACGCCGGATGAGGGGGTGCCGATGGATCTCATGGAACAGATCGCGGAGCAACGCCTGCAGGAAGCGGAGGCTCGCGGCGAGTTGCGAGGCCTGGCCGGCGAAGGGGCACCTTTGCCGCTGGATGAGGATCCGATGATGCCCGAGGAGTTGCGCATGGCCTACCGCGTACTGCGCAACGCCAATTGCCTGCCCCCGGAGCTCGCCCAGCGCCAGGAGATACGCCGCCTCGAGGAACTGCTGGCCCATGTCGATGATGCGCACACCGGCGCCAGGGATGAGGCACGCCGCCGGCTGACGGCGTTGCGGGTCAGCGTGGAGGCGCGCCGCGGTGGCACGGCCCCGCTATGGGCGGACCCGGCCTATCAGGAGCGGCTTGCCCGCCGCATGGACCCAGCGAAGGAGTGAGCTCGAAGGATCCGTGATAGCCTGGGTTTGACAGCGCGCCGGTAGCCGCTGCTACCGTTCGCTTTTCGCCGGGCCACGGCCTGCGGTTTCTGCAAGCATGAGGCGATTCGTTATGTTGCATTGGAAGGGTTCCCCCATCCGGAGCGGCCTGCTGGTGGCCGCAGGTGCGTTGGCACTGGCATTGACCCTGCCCGCCGTGGCCCAGCAGGGCCAGGGCGGCGGTGCCGGGGCTCAGGGCGGCGAGGGCGCAGCGATGCAGTCCCGCGCCCAGGTCCAGGAACTGCGTCAGCAGCTGGCGGAGATCCGGCAGGCCGCCCTGGAGGCCAATCCGGAGCTGGAGCAGGAGCGCCAGGCGCTGCGGGACTCCGTTACCGAGGCCGTTCGTGCCGAGGGCGTCGATCCCCAGGAGGACGTGGGTCGTCTGCGCGAGATCGCGGAGAAGCTCCGCGGCGGGGAGGTCGAGGGCGAGGAGCAACAGGCCCTGACCGAGGAGTACCAGCAGACCCGCCAGGAGCTCCTGGAGGCCCGGCGTAAGGCGCTCTCGAACGAAGAGATCCGAGCCTCGCGCACGGAGTTCCAGGAAAAGCTGCTGAACGCCATGAAGGCGGAAAACGCCGACACCGAGGGGCTCATCGAGCAGTACAACCAGGCGCGCATGCAGCTCCGCCAGCAGATGCAGAACCAGCAGGGTGGCGGCGCGGGGATGCAGCCCGGCCAGGGTGATACCGGCGCCGAGTAATCGAGGTCGGCGGGTACAGTCCCATGGACCGCTTCGGGCTGTTCCCCGAGAACGACCCCTACCAGCAGCTGCGACTGAAACGCTTCCTGATGGCCACCCTGGTGTATGGGGTGGCCATTGGGTTGAAGGCGGTGTATGCGCAACAAGGCCTGATGGCGTGGCGCTCCTGGGCAGGTCTGTCGGCAGCCATCCTCGTCGTTAATCTGGTGCTCTTTGCCATCCTCCGTTCCGGGCGCAACGAGCGCCTGCGGGACCCGAGCCTCACCGCCGTCCAGATGGTGCTCGCCTGCCTGCTGATGATGGCCACCCTCTATCTTGCCGATGGGGCGCGGGGCGCGTTGCTGCTGCTGTATCTGGTTCTGCTGATGTTCGGTGTCTTCCGCTTGCGCAGCTGGCAGTTCACCGCCCTCGGCGTGCTGGCGCTGCTCTGTTACGGCGGTGCCATCCTGGCGCTGTTTTTCACGCGCCCCGCGGCAGTGGAGCTCCAGGAGGAGCTGCTGCAACTCGCGGCGCTGACCGTCATGATCCCCTGCGGGGGCTATTTCGCCGGTTATGTGGACGATCTGCGCCGCCAGCTCAAGGGCCGGCAGATCGATCTGCAGCGTGCCCGGGAACGGGTCCATGACCTCAGCGTCCTGGATCCGCTGACCGGCCTGACCAATCGCGGGACCCTGGTGAGTGCGGTGGCCGAAGAGGTGGAGCGGGGCCACCGGCTCGAGCAGCCATTGGCCCTGATCCTGCTCGATCTTGACGGTTTCAAGGCGATCAATCGGGAACACGGCCACGAGGTGGGGGACCGCATCCTCCAGCAGGTGGCCGAAGCCCTCGGCGAACGGCTGCGGGCCATCGATACCGTGGGCCGATACGGTGGCGAAGAATTCCTGGTGGCGCTGCCGGATATGGAGGTGCGAGAGGCCGAACGCCAGGCCGAAGCGCTGCGCCGGCGCCTCCAGCGATGCCGGCCCTCCGATGAGGAGGGCATGCCGGCGATCACCGTGTCCGTGGGGGTGGCCGAGCTGCACGAAGGGGAAGGCACCTGGGACCTGATCGGTCGGGTCAGGGCCGCCGCGGATACGGCTACCGAGCGCGGTGGCGACCGTGTGGTCACTGCGGAGGAGGATCGTGCGCCGACGACCCCCGGCTAGCGGCGGCGATGGCATCGAGGACCGGCCGACGCCAGCCAAGCAGCAGATGACCGGACTCGATCACTCGACGTTCACGGGCCTGTAACGGCAGGGCGCTGTCCCAAGGCCGGATCAGCTCGTCCTGGCGGGCCGCCATCGCCGTGAATCCGCCCGCGAGTGCCCCGTCCGCCTCCAGTGACCGAAGCCAATCATTGCCCGGGCGTAGCTGCCTGCCATTGTGGCCCCATGCCCGGCGCGCCAGCGCGGTCCCGCGATGGGGAGTCGCAAGCGTGAGGACGAACCGGGTGGTGGCGGGCAGCCCGTGGCGACGGTGGCAGGCGCGGATGATCAGCCCCCCCATGCTATGGCCGACCAGGACGAATGGACGACCAGGGTAGCGCTGTACCTCCCGGGCCAGTACCGCGTGCAGCGCGTCGGCCTGCTCATCAATGCTCCCGAAGGCGGGTTCCAGGGTCGGGGGTGGCAGGACAGCCACACCACGGCGACGCAGTCGCCACCAGGCCGGTAGCCAGTAGCCGCCGTTGCAGCAGTAGCCGTGGACGAGGATCACGAGCGGGGCCTGCTTGTCCCCGGGGCACGGCAGGTGGCGCCGGAGCAGGGGGTAGACCATCGCTTGCAGGGGGCCGTGGGTGAGGGTGAGCGCCAGCCATTCCCCGGCCAGCGCGAGCACAGTGGGGCCCGCGGCCAATCGTGGCGCCGATGGGTCGCGATGCCGCGCCAGCACGAACGCCGTGATGACGTAGGCGGCCCGCCCGGCGAGGGCAACCCCCACCAGTGCGATGACGACGAGGCCGAGCTCTGCGCCGCCGGCGATCGCTGTGGCGCCCGCCACCACATAGATGAGCAGCTCCAGGGCGATCAGCGCCCCCTCCAGCCGTGCCACCATCACTGCCTTTCCCTGCCGCCCATAGAAAGGCCCGCCCCCTTGCGGGTGGCGGGCCCTGTCGCGTGCCGGGGCGCCGCGTGGGGCTCAGCTCACGCGGCCTGGCCCTTGCTCGCGAGCTGGCGTAGCACGTAGTGCAGAATGCCGCCGTGGCGGTAGTAGTCCCATTCCGTGGGCGTGTCGATGCGCACTTCCGCCTCGAAGGAGGTCTCCTTGCCGTCCGTGCCGCGGGCGGTCACCTGCACGGTCTCCGGCTCGCCCTCCACGCTGCCGATCTCGAAGGTCTCCTCGCCGGTAAGGCCGAGGCCCTCGACGCTGTCACCGTCCTTGAACTGCAGCGGCAGCACGCCGAAGCCCACCAGGTTGGAGCGGTGGATGCGCTCATAGCTCTCGGCGATCACCGCGCGCACGCCCAGTAGCCGTGTGCCCTTGGCCGCCCAGTCGCGGCTGGAGCCGGTGCCGTACTCCTTGCCGGCGAGGACCACCAGCGGTGTGCCGGAGTCCTTGTAGCGCATCGCGGCATCGTAGATGCTGATCTGCTCGCCGGTGGGGAAGTACGTCGTCCAGCTACCCTCGGTACCCGGTGCCAGCTGATTCTTCAGGCGCACATTGGCGAATGTGCCCCGCATCATCACCTCGTGGTTGCCCCGGCGCGAGCCATAGCTGTTGAAGTCCACGGGCTCGACGCCCTGCTCCTGCAGGTACTTGCCCGCGGGGCTATCGGGCTTGATCGCGCCGGCCGGGGAGATGTGGTCGGTGGTGATGGAATCCCCCACCTTGACCAGGCAGCGAGCACCGGAGATGGCGCCGAGGCCTTCCGGTTCCATGGTCATACCCTCGAAGTAGGGCGGGTTCTTGACGTAGGTGGACGCCGGCCACTCGTAGATCTGGCCCTCGGGTACCGGCAGCTGCTGCCAGGTCTCCGAGCCGGCGAAGACATCGGCGTACTTCTCCCGGTACATCTTGGAGTTGATCTTGCTCTCGATGAGCTCCGAGATCTCCTTCTGCGACGGCCAGATGTCCTTGAGATAGACGTCGTTGCCGTCCTTGTCCCGGCCGAGGGGCTCGCGGTCGAGGTCCTTGGCCATGGAGCCGGCCAGGGCGTAGGCGACCACCAGCGGCGGCGAGGCCAGGTAGTTGGTGCGCACGTCCTGGTGGATGCGGCCCTCGAAGTTGCGGTTGCCCGAAAGCACCGAGGAAACCACCAGATCGCCCTCGCGGATGGCGCTCTCGATGGCATCGGGCAGCGGCCCGGAGTTGCCGATGCAGGTGGTGCAGCCGAAGCCGACCACGTAGAAGCCCAGCGCCTCGAGGTGGGGCAGCAGGCCGGCATCGCGGAGATAGGCCGGTACCACCTGGGAGCCCGGGGCCAGGGAGGTCTTCACCCAGGGCTTGGTCGTTAGGCCGCGCTCGTGGGCCTTCTTCGCCAGCAGACCCGCAGCCACCAGCACCGCCGGGTTGGAGGTGTTGGTGCAGGAGGTGATGGCGGCGATGACCACGTCGCCGTGCTTGAGCCAGTGCCTCTCGCCGTCCAGCTCAAACTCCACGGCCCCCGTCTCGTGCCAGTTCTCGTTACCCGGTGCCGAATGGCCACCCTCGCCCTCGAAGCGTTCCTCCTCGCCGTTGGCGGGCAGGGCATGGTGGCTCTCCACCTCCTTCTCCAGGGTGTTGTGGAAGGCCTTCTTGGCGTCGGTGAGGGCGATGCGGTCCTGGGGCCGTTTGGGGCCGGCGATGCTCGCCACCACCTCTCCGAGGTCCAGTTCCAGGGTGTCCGAGTATTCCGCCTCGCGGGCGCCGGTCTCCCGCCACAGCCCCTGGGCCTTGGCATAGGCCTCCACCAGATCCAGGTTCTCCTGGTCACGGCCCGAGAGCTCCATGTAGCGCAGGGTCTCGGCATCGATGGGGAAGATCCCGCAGGTGGCGCCGTATTCGGGGGCCATGTTGCCGATGGTGGCCCGGTCGGCCAGGGGCAGATTGTCCAGGCCGTCGCCGTAGAACTCGACGAACTTGCCCACTACGCCCTTCTCGCGGAGCATCTGGGTGACCGTAAGCACCAGGTCGGTGGCGGTGGCGCCCTCGCGGAGGCTGCCGGTGAGCTTGAAGCCGATCACCTGGGGCACCAGCATGGTGATGGGCTGGCCGAGCATGGCCGCTTCTGCCTCGATGCCACCCACGCCCCAGCCGAGCACGCCGAGGCCATTGATCATGGTGGTGTGGGAGTCGGTGCCCACCAGGGTGTCGGGGTAGGCCTGGACCCGGCCATCGAGCTCCTTGGTCATCACGCCCTTGGCCAGGTACTCCAAGTTGACCTGGTGGACGATGCCGGTGCCCGGCGGCACGACGCGGAAGTTGGAGAAGGCCTTCTGGCCCCAGCGCAGGAACTTGTAGCGCTCCTCGTTGCGCTTGAATTCGATCTTGGTGTTGAGATCCAGCGAATCCGGCTTGCCGAAATGGTCAACCATCACGGAATGGTCGATCACCAGGTCCACCGGCTCGAGGGGGTTGATCAGCTCCGGGTCCCCGCCGAGGCCCTGCATCGCGTCGCGCATGGCGGCGAGGTCGACGATGGCGGGCACACCGGTGAAGTCCTGGAGCACCACCCGTGCCGGCGTAAAGGCGATCTGATCGGAGGGCTCCGCCTTGGCGTCCCAGCCGAGCAGTGCCCTGACGTGATCAGCGGTCACCGCCTGGCCGTCCTCCTTGCGCAGCAGGTTCTCGAGCAGGATCTTCAGCGAGTACGGGAGGCGGTCGACGTCGTTCTCGCCCTTGAGGGCGTCGAGACTGTAGATCTCGTAGTCCTTGCCGCCGACCTTCAGCGTGGATCGGGTATTGAAGCTGTTGCTCATTGTCCCTCCCAGTGCGTTTGCGGGCAGTCGAGCCCCGGATCCTGGCGCTCAAGTCCATGCCTGTGCCGGGCGCTGGCGCACTGCTTGTCCGTTGGATTTGCTAGCCGAAAGCGCAGGCTATGATACACGACGAGGCTATTGATGTGGCAGTGCATCAGGCTTCGGAAAGCAGGGCGCGGGCGCTGTCGATGAGCTGGCGCCTGCCGAGGAGTAGGCGCAGCCGTGAGCCGCCGGCGCGCCGCCACAGCGCCGCGGAACGCAGCGCCGAGAGCAGCAGCGCCCGGATGGCGGCGGCGTTGCGCGGGTCCTCAAGATGGGCGCGCTCGCCGGACACCATGATCCGAGGACGCACCTCGCTGACCGTCTGGCTGTAGAGGTCACCGAGGTTGTGGAGCACATTGTCATGGATGACGGAGCCGAAGTACTCGGCCTGCTCGGCGGCACCGCGCAGGCCGGAAACCATTTTCTGGAACCGGCGCCGGTCCCGGGCGAGGCGGCGCTCGAGGTGCAGCACGGTGACCAGGTAGCGGGTGAGCTCCGCCTCCCGTGGCTGGTTGAGGTGATCCACCAGAAGTCGCAATCCTGGGGCGAGGGCCTCCCGGGAGCCGTAAAGCATGGTCAGGTCCCCCTCCAGGCGGCCGAGCAGCGCGCGCAGGCAGGGTTCCATGCGCCGAGTGTCGCCGTGGCCGTGACTGGCGATGGCGCGGACCTGCTCCAGGGCCTGGAGCACACCGGCGAGCGCCAGGGCCTGGTCGGTATCACGCGCTGGCACGTTCGGCTCCCCGGGCAAGGCGCGTCGCGATGATGCCGCCGCCGAGGCAGCGGGGCCCGTCGTAGAGCACGATCGATTGACCGGGCACCACCGCGCGCTGCGGCTCGTCGAAGAGCACGCGCAGCCGGGGTCCCTCGGGATAGACGACGCACGGCTGATCCGGCTGACGATAGCGGGTCTTCGCGCTGCAGCGCAGGGGTGCCTGCGGCCCATCTCCGTCGACCCAGCACAGCTGCCCGGCGGTCAGCCCCGCGCTCAATAGCAGGGGATGATCGTGGCCCTGGGCGACGACCAGGCGGTTTCGGGACAGGTCCTTGTCCACTACATACCAGGCCCCTTCGCCGTGCCCAGCCCGGCCCCCGAGGTCCAGGCCGCGGCGCTGGCCGAGGGTGTAGAAGGCCAGACCCAGGTGCGTGCCGATAACCTCGCCCTCCGGGGTGACGATCTCCCCGGGCTCGGCGGCGATGTAGCGGCCGAGGAAGGCCCGGAAGTCACGCTCGCCGATGAAGCAGATGCCCGTGCTGTCACGCTTGTCGAAGTTGTCGAAGCCGGCGTCCTCGGCAAGCGCCCGCACCTCGCGCTTGTACAGCCCGGCCAGGGGGAAGACGCTGCGGGCCAGGCGTTCCTGGTCCAGGGTGTAGAGGAAGTAGCTCTGATCCTTGCCGGGATCGGCACCGCGCAGCAACGTGTAGCGGCCGCCCTCGCGACCGACCCCGGCGTAGTGCCCGGTGGCGACGCGGTCGGCGCCAAGGCGCAGGGCGTGATCCAGGAAGGCGCGGAACTTGATGCGCTGGTTGCAGAGGATGTCGGGATTGGGGGTGCGCCCGGCTCGGTATTCGCGCAGGCAGTGCTCGAAGACCTCAGCACGGTACTCCCGCGCGAAGTTCGCCTGATGTAGCGCGATGCCGAGGGTGTCGCAGACCTGACGGGCATCGGCGAGGTCCTGCGCGGCGCTGCAGTGGCTGTCGGAGTCATCGTCCTCCCAGTTCTTCATGAACAGGCCCTCGACCCGATGGCCTGACTCGAGCAGACGCAGTGCCGCCACTGCCGAGTCCACGCCCCCGGAAAGGCCCACGATGATGCGCTCGACACTCACGATTGCCGTCCCGTCCCCGCTATGCGCTGGCTGCGGTGAAATGGTAACACGCGCTTATGGCAGATCCTGGAGCAGCCCCAGGGGGTAGAGCGCGCCCCGGAGATAGTCCTCGACGCTGCGCAGGACCATGGGGCTGCGCAGGCGCTCGTGCTCGGCGGCGATCTCTTCAGCGGTCAGCCAGATGGGGCGGTGGATGTCGGGATCCAGGGACCGCTCCGGGTGGTGGGTGACGCACCGCGCCGCAAAGGTGGTGCGCAGGAAGGTGAGGTCCTTGCCGGGATGCCGCCAGCGATAGATCGCGATGATTCCCTCGGGCTCTACGTGGTAGCCCGTTTCCTCAAGGACCTCCCGGCTCATCGCCTCGGTGAGCCCCTCGTCCGGCTCCAGGTGTCCGGCCGGCTGGTTGAGCCGCAACGCGCCGTCCACCCACTCCTCTACCAGCAGGAACCGCTCGCCGCAGCGGATCACCGCCGCCACCGTCACCCGCGGCCGCCAGGGCTCAGTCATTGTGCGAGGGCGCCCCGGCCTGGTCGGCGGCGACAAAAACGTTCTCGCTTACGCTGGCCGTGGGGCTCTCCCGCAGGGCCTGCTCGTCGGCGAAGAAATCCGGTTTCATCAGCTCGATGAACCGCCGTGCCTGTGCGGAAAGGAACTTCCCGCGCCGGCTCATGACCCCGTAGGTCCGCCGTGGGAAGATTTCCGGGAGGGAGCGCACGGCGATCCGCTCGGCACCGGTCAGGCAGATGTTGCTGGCGATGGCGATGCCGAAGCCGAGCTCCACGTAGCGCTTGATGATCTCCCAGCCCCCCACCTCCAGGCGGACTCGGTAGGGCACGCTGTGCTGCTGGAAAACCAGATTGATCAGCCGCCAGGTGGTGAGCTGCCGCGGGGGCACGATCAGCTGTCCGTCGGCGAGATCCTCCAGGGTGATCACCGGCTTGGTCGCCAAAGGGTGGTCCTCGGGGGTGATCAGTGACAGGCCGTAGGAGTAGACCGCCCGGTAGTTGATATCGTCCGGGAGATCGAGCATTGAGCCCACGGCGAAATCCACTTCATCCTGGCGGATCGCCTGGCACAGCTCGCGGCCCTGGAGATTGTGCAGCTTGACATGGACTTCGGGGTACTGCGCCATGAACGCGCGGATAAGGTCCGGCAGGATGTAGAGGGTGGTGCTCTCGCCGGCGGCGATGTCGAGGCGCCCGGCATGGAGGTTCTGGCTGCGCGCGGCGAAGCGCTCGGGCAGGGCGTCGACGCCCTCCACCAGGGGCTGGGCGAGCTCGTAGAGGGTCTCACCGTCCGGGGTCAGGCGAATCCTCGGGCCACGGCGCTCGAACAAGGTGATCCCGAGCTCGCGCTCCAGCGCCTGGATCTGCAGGGACACCGACGGCTGACTCAGGAACAGCCGTTCCGCTGCCCGCGAAATGCTCCCGGACTGGGCCGCGAAGCAGAAGGCACGCAGTTGCTTGATGCGGTTATGCTTATAGTAAATGCGGCCAATGCCGTCCGCGCCCTCCGCCAAACCGATGCCCCGCCAAAGAAATTGGTAAAACCAATAGTAAATATTGTGTAAATAGGGTTGTCAAATGTTGCGATGCGGCATTATGCTGCAATCGCGTCGCCCGGGCCGTGGGGCTGAACAATGGGCTCGCGGCGGCGCGCCATCGATGGCCGTCGGGCTTGAGGCGTCGACACGACGCCGATAACGGCCATCGGTGACCCGTCCTGCCGGATCCGGCCGGGCGGGTGGGCCGTCCGCCTTCGGGTGGCGCCATTGTCGAGCGGGTGGGTAGCGCGAACCGCGCACCCCAGGGCCCATCGACCCGGCCAGCAGCCGGTATGGCGCCACACACCGAGGGCCCGGTAAACGACGACCTGAATCGACGCGGACCCATGGGGTCCGGCCTTAACGGGAGGCGATGCAAATGACAGACAAGCAGACGGCGATCCGCGAACTCGAGCGCGACTGGGCGGAGAATCCCCGCTGGAAGGGCGTGACCCGCCCGTATACGGCCGAGGACGTGGTGCGGCTGCGGGGCTCGGTGCAGATCGAGCACACCCTGGCGCGGCTTGGCGCGGACAAGCTCTGGAACCTGATCCAGGACGAGGAGAACTACGTTAACGCCCTTGGTGCCCTCACCGGCAATCAGGCCATGCAGCAGGTCAAGGCGGGCCTTAAGGCCATTTACCTGTCCGGCTGGCAGGTCGCCGCGGACGCCAATCTGGGCGAGACCATGTACCCGGACCAGTCGCTGTACCCGGTGAATTCGGTGCCGTCGGTGGTTCAGCGCATCAACAACGCGCTGCTCCGCGCCGATCAGATCCACACCGCCGAGGGCGACGACAGCGTCGACTGGCTGGCCCCCATCGTGGCCGACGCCGAGGCGGGCTTCGGCGGCGTGCTCAACGCCTTCGAGCTGATGAAGGCGATGATCCGGGCCGGTGCCGCGGGCGTGCACTTCGAGGATCAGCTCGCCGCGGTGAAGAAGTGCGGGCACATGGGCGGCAAGGTGCTGGTGCCCACCCAGGAGGCAGAGCAGAAGCTGGTGGCGGCTCGCTTCGCCGCGGACGTGATGGGCGTGCCCACCCTGGTCGTGGCACGTACCGACGCCCTGGCCGCGGACCTGATCACCAACGATGTGGACGAGCGTGACGCGCCGTTCCTCACCGGCGAGCGCACCGCCGAGGGCTTCCACCGCACCAAGGCGGGCGAGGATCAGGCCATCGCGCGCGGGCTCGCGTACGCGCCGTTCGCCGACCTGATCTGGTGCGAGACCGGCAAGCCGGACCTGGAGTTCGCCAAGCGCTTCGCCGAGGCCGTCCGCAAGGACTACCCGGATCAGCTGCTGGCCTACAACTGCTCGCCGTCGTTCAATTGGCGTGGCAACCTGGACGAGAAGACCATCCGCAAGTTCCAGAATGAGCTTTCGGCGATGGGCTACAAGTTCCAGTTCATCACCCTGGCCGGTTTCCATAGCCTGAACTACTCCATGTTCACCCTGGCCAAGGGCTACAAGGAGCGGCAGATGGAGGCCTACTCGGAGCTCCAGGAGGCGGAGTTCGCCGCGGAGGCGGACGGCTACACCGCCACCCGTCATCAGCGGGAGGTGGGCGCCGGCTACTTCGACCAGGTCACCCAGGTGGTCCAGGGCGGCGTGTCCTCGGTCACGGCCATGAGCGGCTCCACCGAGGAGGAGCAGTTCAAGACCGCTGCCAAGTAACGCGGCAGCGGCGTGACCCTGCTAGGAGCCCGGCGCCGGTGAGGCGCCGGGCTCTTTCATTTGGGGCGACGGAAGGCGACGGCGCGCGATTGGTTAGCGCACGGGGACCTTTTAAAATCGTCGTATCAGGTCCATATCCACGGGCGCACACAGACAGGCTTCAGGTGCGATGAGCGAGCATAACGACCCCCGCAAGGAAGACGATGTCTCGGTAGAGACGGCGAAGCCGAAGCTGAAGCGGCCGCCACTCTACCGGGTGGTGCTGCTCAATGACGATTACACCCCGATGGACTTCGTCGTCGAGGTGCTGCAGACGTTCTTCCGGATGGACCGCAGCCAGGCGACCCAGGTGATGCTGCATGTCCATACCCGTGGCAAGGGCGTCTGTGGGGTGTACAGTCGGGATATCGCGGAGACGAAAGTCGAGCAGGTGATGGACTATGCGCGCACCCACGAGCATCCGTTGATGTGCACCATGGAACCGGCATGACAGGGGGAACCTGCCGCCGGCCTGCGGGTCCAATATGCGAGACCGCCACGAGGGCGATCGGGTGAGGGCACATGTTGAGTAAAGAGCTGGAATTCACCCTGAACCTGGCCTTCAAGGAGGCACGGGAGAAGCGGCACGAATTTCTCACCGTCGAGCACCTACTGCTGGCGTTGACCGACAACCCGGCGGCGCTGGAGGTACTGCGTGCCTGTGGCGTGGACCTGAATCAGCTGCGCGAGGAACTGGAGGCCTTTCTCGAGGAGACCACCCCGCTGCTGCCGCCGGACGATACCCGCGAGACGCAGCCGACGCTGGGCTTCCAGCGCGTGCTCCAGCGCGCCATCCTGCACGTACAGTCGTCGGGGCGTAAGGAAGTGACAGGGGCCAACGTACTGGTGGCCATATTCAGCGAGCAGGAGTCCCAGGCGCTGTATCTCCTGCACAAGCAGAACGTCTCCCGCCTGGACGCGGTGAACTACATTTCCCACGGGATCTCCAAGGTGCCAGGCGAGGAGGGCGCCAACGAGCCCGATTCTCCGAAGGAGGACGAAGAGGAGACGGTGCAGGAATCGGGACAGAAATCACCCCTGGAGAGCTTCGCCACGGATCTGAATGCCCGGGCGAAGAAGGGTCGCATCGACCCGCTGATTGGCCGGCGCCATGAGATCGAGCGCACGGTCCAGGTCCTCTGCCGCCGGCGCAAGAACAACCCGCTGTTCGTCGGCGAGGCCGGCGTGGGCAAGACCGCGATTGCCGAGGGGCTGGCGCGGCTCATTGTCGAAGGCGATGTCCCCAGCGTCCTCTCCGACGCCAAGATCTACGCCCTGGACCTCGGGGCCCTGGTCGCCGGCACCAAGTACCGTGGCGATTTCGAGAAGCGGCTCAAGGGACTGCTGGCCCAGCTCCAGAAGGAGCGCCACGCCATTCTGTTCATCGACGAGATCCACACGATCATCGGCGCGGGGGCGGCATCCGGCGGCGTCATGGATGCCTCCAACCTGATTAAGCCGATGCTGGCCAGCGGCGAGCTCAAGTGCATCGGCTCGACCACCTACCAGGAGTATCGCAGTATTTTCGAGAAGGACCGCGCGCTGGCGCGGCGCTTCCAGAAGATCGATGTCTCCGAGCCCACGGTCACGGAGACGGTCCAGATCCTGCGCGGGCTCAAGGATCGCTTCGAGTCCCACCATGGGGTGAAGTACACGCAGCCGGCATTGGAGGCCGCGGCGGAGCTGTCGGCACGCTACATCACTGATCGACGACTGCCGGACAAGGCCATCGACGTCATCGACGAGGCGGGGGCCAATCTGCGGCTGCTACCGCCTTCCCGTCGCAAGAAGACCGTGGGGGCCTCCGACGTCGAGACCATTGTCGCCAAGATTGCACGTATCCCACCGAAGCGGGTGTCGAACTCGGATATGCGCATGCTCGAGTACCTCGAGCGTGACCTCAAGCGCAACATCTACGGCCAGGACGAGGCCATCGATACCCTCGCCGCGACCATCAAGACCTCGCGGGCGGGGCTGCGGGACACCGGCAAACCGGTGGGCTCGTTCCTGTTCGCCGGGCCGACCGGTGTCGGCAAGACCGAGGTCACCCGCCAGCTCGCCGAGCAGATGGGTATCCACATGGTGCGTTTCGACATGTCCGAGTACATGGAGCGCCACACGGTCTCCCGCCTGATCGGTGCGCCCCCGGGCTACGTGGGCTTCGATCAGGGCGGGCTGCTCACCGAGGAGGTGATCAAGCATCCCCACGCGGTGGTGTTGCTCGATGAGATCGAAAAGGCCCATCCGGACGTGTTCAATCTGCTGCTCCAGGTCATGGACCATGGCACGCTCACGGACAACAACGGTCGCGAGGCGGACTTCCGCAACGTGATCCTCGTGATGACCACCAATGCCGGGGCCGAGGAGCAGAGCCGCCGATCCATCGGCTTCACTACCCAGGATCATGCCAGTGACGGTATAGAGGCGATCCGTCGTACCTTTACGCCGGAGTTCCGCAACCGTCTCGACGCCGTGATCCAGTTCAATCCGCTGGCGCCGGCGGTGGTGGAGCAGGTGGCGGATAAGTTCATCCGTGAGCTGCGTCATCAGCTCGCCGAGAAGAAGGTGTCTATCGAGATCACGGACGGCGGCCGGCGCTGGCTCGCCACCCACGGCTATGACCCCAAGATGGGGGCCCGGCCGATGGCGCGGCTCATCCAGGATCGCATCAAGCGGCCGTTGGCCGATGAGCTGCTGTTCGGGCGACTCACCCAAGGTGGTCAGGTGGTGGTGGATGCCGACGAGGGCACCGACGAACTGAGCTTCGAGATCAGCGAGGCCGCGGTGGCGGAATAACGGCAGGCCGCCGAGACGCCATGCGGACGGCGTCGGCGGCGGCCCCGGCAGGGGCGGGGTCAGCGGGCGCGGTAAACGATACGCCCCTTGTTGAGATCGTAGGGCGTGAGCTCCACCGTCACCTTATCGCCACGCAGTATCCGGATATAGTGCTTGCGCATCTTGCCGGAGATATGGGCAGTGACTTCGTGGCCATTCTCCAGCTCGACGCGGAACATGGTATTGGGGAGCACGTCGATCACCGTGCCGTTCATCCGGATATTGTCTTCCTTCGCCATTCAGCCCCTACTCGTTTTGCCCAGGGAATGCGCCCGCCGTTGGGGAGGGCGTCAAATCCGGTATGGTACCGAATCGCGCCCGGCCGCTCCAAGTACAATCACTCGTGGCGATGCCAGTCCCCGTCGGGGCCGAAACGCTCGTGGGGGGTGAAGCCGCTCTTGTAGCACATCGTCGGCGCCTCGGCGATCCAGTAGCCGAGGTAGAGCCAGGGCCGCCCCAGCCCCTGGGCCCGTCGTATCTGGCGGAGTATGGCTAGGGTGCCCGGGCCGAGGTGCCCATAGGCCGGGTCGAAGAAGGTGTAGACCGCCGACAGGGCGTCGGGGGTGCGGTCGGTGATGGCGACGGCCACGAGTCGGTCGCCATCGCGAAGCTCCATGAGCTCGGTGTCGCACCAGGGCGCGAAGGCGAAGCCCGCATAGTCCGCCGGACCGATGGTGCTCATACCGCCACCGGGGTGGCGCGCGTCGACATAGCGGCGGAATAACTCATAGTGCTCGTCGTGGTAGTCTCCGGGGAGGACGTGGGCCGCCAGGTGCTCGCCGGCGCGCAGGCAGCGCCGGTGCCGCCGACGCGGACGGAACACGTCGACCGGGATGCGCAGGCTCTCGCAGGCGTTGCATCCGGGGCACATGGGCCGGTACACGATGCCGCCGCTGCGGCGCAGGCCCAGGGCCAGCAGCCGACCGTAGAGGGTCGGTGACAGTGGCGCCTCAGGGTCGATAAAGGCGTTCCGTGCGGTTCGCCCCTCGAGATAGGGGCAGGGTTCGGTGGCGCCGAGATAGATCTGCATCCGGCGCCCGCGCTCGTGGCTATCCATGGGCCTCGCCGGCCAGGGGGGAGACGCCGCCGAACCGCCAGGGGCCATGGACCTGATGGCGTTGCCGGGCCTGCCGGAGTGCCGCGAGGAATTGTCGACGGGGCCAGTCCTCGGCACCGAGGCGCCGGAGGTGATCGGTGGGCAACTGGCAGTCGAGGAAGTCGAACCCCCATGCCGCAAGCTGTTGCGCCAGCCGCACCAGGGCCACCTTGCTGGCGTCGGTATGGCGGCTGAACATGGATTCACCGAAAAAGGCCGCCCCCAGCGAAACGCCGTAGAGCCCGCCCACCAGGGTGCCGTCCCGCCAGACCTCCACCGAATGGGCGATGCCGCGCTCGTGCAGGGTGCTGTAGGCCTCGATCATGCCCGGTGTGATCCAGGTGCCGGCCCCGTCGCGCCGTGGCGCGGCGCACCCGGAAATGACGCGGGCGAAGGCCCTGTCGAGGGTCACGCCGAACTCATCGCGGCGCAGGCGCTTGCGCAGGCTTCGGCTGACATGCACCGCACCGGGCCGGATCACCGCCCGGGGGTCCGGGCTCCACCAGAGCACGGGTTGGTCCTCGGCGAACCAGGGGAACACCCCGTTGCGGTAGGCCTCGACCAATCGGGCGGGGCTCAGCGAACCGCCGATGGCCAGCAAGCCGTTGGGCTCGCGGAGGGCCTGCTCCGGGTCGGGGAATGGCGTGCGGTCATCGCCGGGTGCGATCCACGGTACTCGGGTCATGACGGCGACGCGGGTTGCTGGCGATACGGTCCGGCCATTGTAAGTTCCTCCGCATAGGCCTTCACGGCCGGGCGCTCCCGGGCCAGGAAATCGGCCACCGCCCGGTGGAACGCCGGCTCACGGAGGTGATGCAGGGAGTGGGTAAGTACCGGCAGGAAACCCCGCGGGACCTTGTGTTCGCCCTGGGCGCCCGGCTCGAAGCGCTGCAGCCCCTCGCGGATGCAGTACTCGATGCCCTGATAGTAACAGGTCTCGAAGTGCAGGCAGTCGATTGCCTCGTCGCTACCCCAGTAGCGGCCGTACAGTGTGCCCGAATCGCGGAAGCAGATGGCCCCGGCCACGGGCCGGTCCCCGCGCTCGGCGACGAACAGCACCATCCGCCGACGTAGCCGCTCGCCGAGGGCGCGGAAGCACTCACGGCTCAGCACCGGCACATTGCCGCGCTCACGGAAGGTGTTGCGGTAGAATCGGTGGAGGTCCGCCCAGAGCGCGGCATCGGCCTCGTCGCCGTGGAGGACGCGCAGGCGGATCCCGGCCTGCTCGACGAGGCGGCGTTCGCGGCGTATGTTCTTGCGCTTCTTTGCGGTCAGGTCGGCGAGGAAGGCGGCAAAGTCGGGGTAGGATCGGTTATGCCAGTGGAACTGGCAGCCCAGGCGATGCAGGTAGCCCGCCTCCGCGCCGGCCGCGGTGGCGGCCTCCGGGAGGAACAGCCAGTGCACGGAGCTTAGCCCGGTAGCATCCGCGTGTTCCCGTGTGGCCTCCAGTAAAAGGCGCGCCAGGCGGCTCGCATCCACCCCGGGGCGGGTGAGCACCCGGGGACCGGTGGCCGGGGTCCAGGGGATGGCGACCACCAGCTTGGGGTAGTAGTCGAGGCCGTGGCGGGCGTGGGCATCCGCCCAGGCGAAGTCGAAGACGAACTCGCCCCAGGAATGATCCTTCAAATAGGCGGGGGCAGCGGCGAGGATCCCGGCAGCGTCGCGCAGCACCAAGTGGTGCGGCGTCCAGCCAACGGGGTCCCCCACCGCGCCATGCTCCTCGAGGGTGGCGAGGAATTCGTGACGGAGGAACGGGTAATCGCTGCCGTCGAGGGCATTCCATTCCTCCGGCGCCACCACGTGTAGGTTGTCCACTACCTGCAGCGCCGGTTGGGACGTATCATTTTCTCGCATTAATAGATGGTTAGACGCTAAACTTCTAAACGTACCTAGATTCAGGGGCCATTGCCGTGGCGAAGGCGGAGACCACCTCCAATCCGGGCCTGCCCTGGGGGCAGCATATCAGCCGTGGCCTCCGTGAGGCGGCGCTGCTCATCCTGCTCGCCATTGCGGCCTTCCTGCTGCTGTCACTGGTGAGTTATGACCCGCGGGACCCCGGCTGGAGCTATACCACCGCGGCCGCCGAGGTTCACAACGCCGGGGGGAGGGTGGGTGCATTCTTCGCCGATTTGAGCCTGTTCCTGTTCGGCTATCTCGCCTACCTGTTCCCGCTGATGATCGTCTTCGCCTCGGCCCTGGTCTGGCAGTGGCAGCGCCGGGAGGGGCGGATCCACTGGGGCGTGTTCTCCCTGCGCCTGGCCGGTTTCGTGGTGACCGTGCTGGCTGGCACCGCAGTGGTGACCCTGCACTTCGCGCCGGTGCCGGGAACGGTGCCATTGAGCTCGGGGGGTATCGTCGGGGCGCTGGCGGCCCGCGCGCTGGAAGAGGCGTTCAGCTTCCCGGGGGCGACACTGCTGTCGCTGGCGACCCTCGCGGCAGCGGTGACGGTGGCTACCGGGCTGTCCTGGGTGCGTCTCGCGGAATGGCTGGGCCGGGGGCTGTTCTCTCTCGCCGCCGGCCTGCGTGAGCGGCTGCAGGGGTTTGCCGCGGCGCGGCGCGCCCGGCGGGAGCGGCTCGAGGCACTCGCCCCGGCGCCTGTGCCGGCACCGGAAGCCGGGGCCCGTCCCGGCGCGGCGGGGCGCAAGGGCAAACGTCGGGGTGGTGGCAGCCGACGGGCCCAACGCGAGCCCCGTCTGGGGGCTACGGACCCCGCCCCCGAGGAGGGTCGACAGATGGTGCTGCTCGATGAGGTGGACCCGGGGGAGGTGAGCCCCGGGGAGCTGCCCACCGCGTCGTTGCTCGACGCCGCGCCCCGGGCGCAGGGGGGCTATAGCGAGGAGGCACTGGCCGAAATGTCGCGCCTAGTGGAGACCAAGCTGGCGGACTTCGGCGTCAAGGTGGAGGTGGTTGCGGTGCGGCCGGGGCCGGTCATCACCCGTTTCGAGCTGCAGCCGGCGGCGGGCGTGAAGGTCAACCAGATCTCCAATCTCGCCAAGGACATGGCCCGGGCGCTGTCGGTGACCTCGGTGCGGGTGGTGGAGGTGATCCCGGGGAAGACCGTTGTCGGCCTGGAGATCCCCAACGAGCAGCGGCAGGTCATCGCCTTCTCGGAGATCATTCAGTCGGACCCCTTTCAGCGCGCCGCCTCCCCGCTGGCGCTGGCCATTGGCAAGGACATCGGTGGCGGCCCGGTGACCGTGGATCTGGCGAAGATGCCCCACCTGTTGGTGGCGGGCACCACCGGCTCCGGTAAGTCCGTGGGCGTGAACGCCATGATCCTGAGTCTGCTCTATCGAAACGGGCCCGAGGCGGTGCGGATGATCATGATCGACCCCAAGATGCTGGAGCTGTCGGTCTATGAAGACATCCCGCACCTGCTCGCCCCGGTGGTTACCGACATGAAGGAGGCGGCGAACGCCCTGCGCTGGTGCGTCGCCGAGATGGAGCGCCGCTACCAGTTGATGGCGGCGCTCGGGGTGCGCAACATCGCCGGCTGCAACCGCAAGATCCGGGACGCCGCGGCGCACGGCGAGCCCCTGGCTGACCCCCTTTGGACCCCGCCGCAGACGCCGGCCGCCGACGCCGGTGATCCCGATGCGGTGCCCGAGGCGCCGCGACTGGAGCCGCTGCCCTACGTCGTCGTGGTGGTGGACGAGTTCGCGGACATGATGATGATGGTGGGCAAGAAGGTGGAGGAGCTCATCGCCCGCCTGGCCCAGAAGGCCCGGGCGGCAGGCATACACCTGATCCTGGCGACCCAGCGTCCTTCCGTGGATGTGATCACCGGCCTGATCAAGGCGAATATCCCCACGCGCATGGCCTTCCAGGTGTCCTCCCGGGTGGACTCGCGTACCATCCTCGATCAGATGGGCGCCGAATCGCTGCTCGGCCAAGGGGATATGCTCTATCTCGGCCCCGAGACACGGGGTATGCCGGAGCGCGTGCATGGGGCGTTCGTCTCCGATGCGGAGGTGCATCGCGTCGCCGAGCACCTCAAGCGTAGCGGACGGCCGGACTACGTCGACGAGATCCTCCAGGAGCCCGGTGGTGACGCCGCCGGCATCCCGGGTCTCGGCGGTGACAACGCCGGCGACGAGTCCGATCCGCTCTACGACGAAGCCGTGCGGATCGTCACCGAAACCCGAAAGGCCTCCATATCCGGGGTCCAGCGCCGCCTGAAGATCGGCTACAACCGCGCCGCCCGGCTGGTCGAGGAGATGGAGGCGGCGGGGATCGTGGGGCCGCTGCAGTCCAACGGCGGCCGCGAGGTCCTCGCCTCGCCGCCGCCCCCCGCGGACTAGGAGATGCGAAAGTGAAACGATGGTACCGACTCCTGCCGGTGCTGCTGGTGCTGGCCTTCCCGCTCAGGGCCGCCTCGCCGGACGAGCTGGCCGAGTTCTACCAGTCCGTGGACAGCCTGCGCGGTTCGTTCGTGCAGGTGACCCGGGATGAGGAGGGCACGGTTTTGGAGCGCGCGGAGGGGCGCTTCGTCATCCAGCGCCCGGAGCGGTTCAATTGGCTCTACGAGACGCCCTACGAGCAGCGTATCGTCGGCGACGGGGAATGGCTCTGGGTCCATGACCGCGACCTCCGCCAGGTCACGGTACGCCCCGTGGAGGAAGTTCTCGGCGTGGGCCCGGCGCTGCTGCTCAGTGGCAGCCTCGAGGCGCTGGAGGCACGCTTTCGCATAGAGTCGGGCACCGGGGGCTGGATCACCCTGCGGCCGCGGGACGATGCCTGGGATTTCCAGTCCGTGCGCCTGCGCATGGACGATGGCCTGCCCGCCGTGGTCCGGCTCACCGATGGCCTCGGCCAGACGGTGCGCCTGGAGTTCGCGGGGCTGGAGCGTAATATCCCGGTGGAGCCGGCCGCATTCGATCGGGATATCCCCGAAGGCGTCGATGTGATCGCCCCGGAGGGCTATGATTCTTCCTCTTGACCGTTGCCGTCGTCGTCGGCGCGGCGATCGAGGGCTTGGCGCCATTCCATGAGCTCGCGGAAGCGCCGTTCTTGGCCCTGATCGCGGGGGTGAAAGAAACCCCCGTAAGGCAGATCCTCCGGCCAGCAGTCGTGGCCGCTGCCCGCGGGGTAGGCGGAAGGCTCGTCGTGGGCATAACGGTAGCCGCTACCATGGCCGAGCTCCTTCATCAGCCGGGTCGGGGCATTACGCAGATACAGCGGCACCGTGAAGTCCGGGTGCTCGCGCACAAAGGCCTGTGCGGCCTTCCACGCGCGGTCGATGGCGTTGCTCTTGGGGGCGACGGCTAGGTGGATGGCGGCGTGGGCTAGCGCCCGCTGCCCCTCATAATCACCAAGGCGCAAATAGGCATCCCAGGCCGCCATGACCAGGGGGAGTGCCCGCGGGTCGGTATTGCCCACGTCCTCGGAGGCGATGGCGGCGAGGCGCCGGGCAATGTCCAGCGGGTCGCCGCCGCCGTCTATGAAGCGCGCGATATACAGCAGCGCCGCATCCGGCCGCGAGGAACGCACCGACTTGTGCACGGCGGAGAGCAGGTCGTAATATGCATCACCCTGCTTGTCGAAGGCGCTCGCATGATGGCCGAGGACGTCCGCGAGGGCGTCCTCGTCCAGCCGCTCGCCGTCCCCCTCGGGCCAAGTGAAATCCGCGGCGCTCTCCAGCAGCCCCAGCGCCCGACGGGCGTCTCCGCCTGCCGCCCGCGCGATTCGCTGCAGCACCTCGGTAGCGGCGCGGAGACGGCGCTGCCCCAGCCCCCGCCGATCATCGGCGAGGGCGTGCTCGAGGACCGCGACGAGGTCGCCTTCGTCGAGGGGCTTGAGCACGTAGACCCGGGCACGGGAGAGCAGGGCGGAGTTCACCTCGAAGGAGGGGTTCTCCGTGGTCGCGCCGATGAGTGTCAGCAGCCCGGATTCCACGTGGGGCAGCAGGGCGTCCTGTTGGGCCTTGTTGAGCCGGTGGATCTCATCGAGGAAGAGCACGGTGGGCGTGGCGGGGGCAGCCCGGGCCCGATCCACGGCTGCGCGGATCTCACGGACCCCGGCCATCACCGCCGACATCCGCTCCAGCCGCGCGCCGGAGGCGGCGGCCAGGATTTCGGCCAGGGTGGTCTTGCCGGTGCCCGGTGGGCCCCACAGGATCATGGATTGCAACCGGCGGGCCTCGGCCATCCGGCGCAGGGGCTTGCCCGGGCCGACCAGGTGGGCCTGCCCGGCGAAGTCGTCCAGCGACTCCGGGCGCATGCGGTGGGCCAGGGGCTGATGCTCCGCGGTGGTGTGCTCGAACAGATCCATGGGATGGCACTCTACCGCGGTGCTCGGAGGACGCAAGCCTTCGCCCGCGGGCCTTGTGCCGGTACAATCCCCGCCTATGCCGGGATCAGGGGTAGCGGGATTGGACAGGCACCCAGTGGCAGGCAGGGATGTGGGTTGAGGCCTCCGCCGTGGCGGTGGGGGGCGCGGCCGGCGCGGTGTTGCGCTTTCTCCTCACCCGCGGGATGACCTACTGGCTCGGGCACGGCTTCCCGTGGGGGACGCTGGCGGTCAATGTCCTCGGCAGCCTGTTGCTGGGGGTGCTGTTCGTCATTGCCGTGGAGCGCGGGGGCGTGCCGTTATTGTGGCGCGCCGGGCTCATGGTGGGGCTGTTCGGCGCGTTCACCACGTTCTCCACTTTCTCCGTGGACACAATGGTGTTGCTGGAAGACGGGGCACCGGTGCGGGCGTTGGCCAATGTGCTGGCCAACGTGACGGCCTGCCTGATCGCTGCATGGGTGGGTCTGCGCCTCGCGCGAGTGTTGTGAACGGATAGGATAAAGGTCGATCTATGCTGGATGTGAAGGCGTTGCGCGCGGATCCGGAGGGTGTGGCCGCCGGGCTGCGGCGACGTGGCTACGAGCTCGATGTGGCGCGTTATCGCGCCCTCGACGAGCGGCGCCGGGAGCTGCAGGTTCAGACCCAGGAGCTGCAAAACGAGCGGCGCACCCGCTCCAAGGCGATCGGTGCCGCCAAGGCCCGGGGTGAAGATATCCAGCCATTGCTCGACGAGGTGGCAGACCTCGGTGACCGGGTGCAGGCCGCCGAGGACGCGCTGGCGGAGGTCCAGGCGGAGCTCCACGACATCCATATGGGGATGCCCAATCTGCCCCATGCAGACGTGCCTGAAGGCGCCGACGAATCGGACAATGTCGTCGAGCGGTATTGGGGCGAGCCGCCGGCGTTCGAGTTCACCCCCCGTGACCATGTGGACCTGGGGGCGCAGGCCAACGGCATGGATTTCGAGGCCGCGGCCCGCCTGGCCGCCGCCCGGTTCGTGGTGCTGCGCGGTGCCGTGGCGCGGCTGCACCGCGCCCTCGCGGGCTACATGCTCGACGTACAGACCCGGGAGCACGGTTACCAAGAGGTCTACGTGCCGTATCTGGTTTCCCCGCAGACCCTGGAGGGCACCGGCCAGCTCCCGAAGTTCGGGGACGACCTGTTCGCCATCGCCGGCGAGCACTCCCTGTATCTCATCCCGACCGCTGAGGTGCCGGTCACCAACCTGGCCGGGGCGCAGATCCTCGAGGCGGATGCGCTGCCGATGAAGATGGTGGCCCAGACGCCGTGCTTTCGCTCGGAGGCCGGTTCCTACGGCAAGGACACCCGGGGCATGATCCGCCAGCACCAGTTCGAGAAGGTGGAGCTGGTGCAGGTCACCCGACCGGAGGATTCCTATGCCGCGCTGGAGGAGCTCACCGGCCACGCCGAGCGCATCCTCCGCGAGCTGGGTCTGGCCTATCGGGTGGTGACCCTGTGCACCGGAGACATGGGCTTCGCCGCGGCCAAGACCTACGACCTGGAGGTCTGGTTGCCGGGGCAGCAGGCCTATCGCGAGATCTCCTCCTGCAGCAATACCGCGGCCTTCCAGGCCCGGCGCATGCAGGCGCGCTGGCGGAACCCGGAGACGGGCAAGCCGGAGCCGGTGCATACCCTCAATGGGTCGGGGTTGGCGGTGGGGCGGTGCCTGATCGCGGTGCTGGAGAACTACCAGGAGGCCGACGGTCGGGTGCGGCTGCCGGAGGTGCTCAGACCGTACTTCGATGGGGCGGAGTACCTCGGCTGAGCACCTTCAGCCACCGACAAGCACGTAGACCGCCCCGGTGCCGCCGTCGACCCGGCGAGCCGAGCAGAAGGCGAGGACGTCGTCGCGCTGGCGCAGCCAGCGGTCGACGCGCCCCTTGAGCACCGGACCATCGTTACCCGATCGCCGTCCCTTGCCGTGGATCACCCGCACGCAGCGGATGCCGCGCAGGTGGCACTCGGCGAGGAACTCCCGAAGCGCGCCGGATGCCTCCCCAACGGTCATGCCGTGGAGGTCGATCTCCCCCTGGACCGCGTACTGGCCGCGGCGCAATCGGCGCAGGACCTGCCGATGGACGTCCCTGCGGAGGTAGCTCAGCGCCTCGCCGCGCTCGGCACCAAGGTCGGCATCGTCCAGCGGTGGGCGCAGCAGCTCGTCCATGACCTGGTCATTGTCCGCCATGCGTTGGCGCGGTACCGGCCGCGGGCGCGGTCGGTAGAGCTCGCGTCGGCCGTGCTCGCGCAGGCGGCGCACGTCACGCATGGCCTCCCGAAAGGCGTTGCTGTCCGAGTCGCGGTCCCCGTTGTACACGACGCCCTCCCGGTTTCGCGGCTAGGGTCTACTGGGCCCTTGGCGCGTATGCTACCCGGGCGATGCCCTGCTGTGCCAGCTGGATAGCCGGCTTCGTGAAGGTATACTGTGGCATTTCCGGCGCCATGGGGGGAGCATGCGCATTCTGCTGAGCAACGATGATGGCTACCGTGCCACCGGGCTGCGGACACTGGCGGAGGCGGTGGGCCGTCACGGCGAGGTGGTGGTGGTAGCCCCGGAGCGCGACCGCAGCGGCGCCTCCAACTCGCTGACCCTCGACGTTCCCCTGCGGGTCTGGCCCGTGCGGGAGGGGGTCTTCCGGGTGGAGGGCACGCCCACGGATTGTGTCCATCTCGCGGTCACCGGGCTGCTCGACCCGGAGCCGGACATGGTGATCTCGGGGATCAACGCCGGTGGCAATCTGGGCGATGACGTGCTCTATAGCGGCACCGTGGCGGCGGCCACTGAGGGGCGACACCTGGGGCTGCCCGCCATCGCTATTTCCCTGGCGGGGGAGGAGCCGACGCACTACGCCACGGCGGCCCGGGTCGCCGAGCGCCTGCTCGAGCGCCTGCGCCACGATCCCCTCCCCGCGGACACCATTCTCAACGTGAACGTGCCGGATTGCCCCTGGGAGGGCCTCCGGGGCTTCGAGGCCACGCGGTTGGGGCAGCGGCACCGCGCCGAGCCGGTGGTCCGCGACCAGGACCCCCGCGGTCGCCCCATCTACTGGATCGGGCCGCCCGGTGATGCCGACGATGTCGGCCCCGGGACCGACTTCAACGCGGTTCGCCGGGGTTACGTATCGATAACGCCCTTGCAGGTGGACCTGACGCGTTACCAGGCCCTGGAGCAGATCGCCGGCTGGCTCGGGGGGCTGGCGTGAGCAACGGGCAGCAGCGCCGGGGCATAGGGATGACCTCCGAGCGCACCCGCGAGCGCCTGGTCCGTCGCCTCGCGAACGCGGGCATCCGTGACCCAAGGGTCCTGAACGCCATGCGCCGCGTACCGCGCCATCTCTTCGTCGACGAGGCCCTGGCGAGCCGGGCCTATGAGGACACCGCGCTCCCCATCGGCCACGGCCAGACCATCTCCCAGCCCCATGTGGTGGCGCGGATGACGGAAGTCCTGCTCGGCGACGGCGACCCGCCGGCCAAGGTCCTGGAGATCGGCACCGGCTGTGGCTACCAGACCGCGGTGCTCGCCACGCTGGTGGAGCGGGTGTTCACCATCGAACGAATCCGCGGGCTCTACAGCCGTGCCAATGGCCACCTCCGCGAGCTCGGCGTGCACAACGTCCGACAGCGCCTCGGTGACGGCTACCTGGGCTGGCCGACAGAGGCCCCCTTCGACGGGATCCTGCTGACCGCTGCCCCGCCGTACGTCCCCGAGGGGCTGCTGGCGCAACTGGCCCCCCAGGGACGCCTGGTGGCGCCGGTGGGTGAGCCCGGTGCCCAGGCCCTGCGGCTACTGATCCGCGGGGATGAGGGCATCGAGGCCCGGGATCTGGCGCCGGTGAGTTTCGTGGCGATGCAGGAAGGGCTGCCGTGAGCCACCTGTTCAGCCGGCTTTATGAGCGGACGCTGCAGTGGGCAAGGCATCGCCACGCCGTATGGCTACTCGGGCTGTTGAGCTTCTCGGAATCGTCGTTCTTTCCGGTGCCGCCCGATGTGATGCTCGCCCCCATGGTGCTCGCACGGCCGACGCGCTGGTTGCAGCTCGCCGGGATCACTACCCTGGCCTCGGTGGCCGGCGGGGTATTGGGTTACCTGATCGGTGTGTTCGCCCTGGAGCTGGTAGAGCCGCTGATCCTCGAGCTTGGATACTGGGGCTCCTACGAGACGGCCCGGGAGTGGTTCGTGCGCTGGGGTTTCTGGGTGGTGCTGCTTGCCGGCTTCTCACCCATTCCCTACAAGATCTTCACCATTGCCGCCGGGGCCATGGCGTTGGCGCTCGTGCCGTTCGTGCTCGCCTCTGCGGTCGGGCGTGGCGCGCGCTTTGTCCTGGTCGCGCTGCTCGTTGCCTGGGGGGGACCGAGGGTTGAGCCTTGGTTGCATACCTATATCGACCGTATCGGCTGGATGAGCGTCGCGGTGGCGGTCGTGGCCGTGGCACTGTTGCAGCTTTGATCCGCGCCTTGCTGGTGGCGGCGCTGCTGGTGGTAAGTGGCTGCGCCGAATTCGACTATGGGCAAGGTGCACGAGGGTCGAAGCCGCCGGCGGTCTACCGCGTCCAGCAGGGCGACACCCTCTACGAGATCGCGGTCCGGTATGGCCTGGACTACCGCCGGGTGGCCCGCTGGAACGGGCTGTCACCGCCCTATACCATCTACCCGGGCCAGCGGCTCAGCCTCCGCCCCAGCGCCGGTGGCGGCACCAGCGCGGCCCAGCGCCGCTCCGATGACGGTGCGCCGGAACCGGCCGCCCCGGCGGATCGCCGGGCGGAATCGGAGCCGCGGCCGGCGGGGGGCGATGCCGAGGCGGCGGAACCGCCCGGCGGCTGGCAATGGCCGCTCGGCGGATCGGTGCTCAGCGGATACCGTGCCAGCGCCAATGGACGGCAGGGTATCACCATCGGCGCCGAGGACGGCGAGGCGGTACGGGCCGCCGCACCCGGGCGGGTCGTCTACAGCGGTAGCGGGCTGCGCGGCTACGGTCGGCTGGTCATCGTCAAGCACAACGACGCCTTCCTAACGGCCTATGCCTACAACGACGCGCTGCTGGTCGAGGAGGGTGCCAACGTCGATGCCGGGGAGCCCGTGGGTCGCCCCGGCCGCACTCCCGAGGGCGAGGAAGGCATCCATTTCGAGCTCCGGCGTCACGGCAAGCCCGTGAATCCCCTGGATTATCTCCCTGGCCGCTAGGGCGCCGCCGGCCCCGGGGACCCCCGTTGCTTCGCCACCGCTGCAGGCATATATTGGAGCCGTAACGATAACGATAAGCCCGTTTTCCGTGGACCATCGGGTTCCTAAACGTACCGGCCCCAGCGGGCCGGCGGGCATGGAGGAGCAGCATGGCGAGCAAACAGGCGCTGAGGGTCGATCCCGCAGCCATCGACGACGTGGAAGAGGATGCCGAGGCCGGGCTCGTCGTCGTCGCGGATAATGATCCGGCCACGGCCATCGAGGACACGGACGAGGAGATCAGAGAAGACGACACCACCGAGGTCGGCCGCCCCCGCAGGGGCGGCGAGTTGGACCACACCCTCGATCCCACCCAGTTATATCTCAACGAGATCGGATTCTCCCCCCTGTTGAGCGCCGAGGAGGAGGTGTACTACGCCCGGCGGGCCCAGCGCGGTTGTGCACGTTCGCGCCAGCGGATGATCGAGAGCAACCTGCGGCTGGTGGTGAAGATCGCCCGCCGCTATATGAACCGCGGCCTCGCCTTCCTCGACCTCATCGAGGAGGGGAATCTGGGGTTGATCCGCGCGGTGGAGAAGTTCGATCCGGAACGCGGTTTCCGCTTCTCCACCTATGCCACCTGGTGGATCCGCCAGACCATCGAGCGGGCGATCATGAATCAGACCCGCACCATCCGGCTGCCGATCCACGTCATCAAGGAGATCAACCAGTACCTGCGCACGGCGCGGCAACTCGTGCAACAGCTCGACCACGAGCCCACCATCGAAGAGATCGCCCGTGCCATGGACCGACCCGTCGAGGACGTGCGCCGGATGATGGGACTCAACGAGGGAGTGACCTCCGTCGACGTCCCCATCGGCCGGGAGGCGGATCGGGTGCTCCTCGACGCCATTCCCGACGAGACCAACCCGGATCCGTTCTCCGCCCTCGAGGATGATGATGTCCTCCACCACCTGGACGCCTGGCTGGAGCAGCTCACCGAAAAGCAACAGGCGGTGGTGATGCGCCGCTTCGGGCTGCGCGGCTTCGAGAAGGCGACCCTGGAGGAGGTCGGCAACGAGATCGGGGTTACCCGCGAGCGGGTGCGTCAGATCCAGATCGACGCCCTGCGTAAGCTCCGTGACGTCATGGAGCGAGCGGGCTTTTCCCAGGAGACGGTGTTCGGCTGAGCCCTCAGCGCAGCAGGAGGGCGGCGGTGACCCGCCGCCCCTCCGCCATGAGGATGTTGTAGGTGCGACAGGCAGCGGCGGTGTCCATCACTTCCATGCCGATGCCGCGCTCCAGCACCGCCAGCATGACCGCACGCGAGGGGAAGCGCTGGGTCTCGCCGGTGCCGAGGAGCACCACCTCCGGCTCCAGGGCCAGTACGGGGTCGAAATGCTCCCGGGCAAGCTCCTCGAAGCGCTGGGGCGGCCACTGCGCGTCCAGCGCCTCCGGCGCGAGCACCAGGCTGGTGGTGTAGCTCGTCTCGTTTACAACGATGCGGCCGGCATCATACCCTCGGATGCGGTAGCTGCCGTCGCCCCGTTCCTCGGTCAGTTTCATGGGCGAACAATAGCCCAGTGCCCCCGATGGCGACAAGGGCGGCGGGCGTCAATTGACAGCTCCCGGCGCCGCCAGTAGCTTTTACCGTCTGCTGTCCGCACGCGATTCCGCTCGCCCGCGGGCGCCGCCGCGAGGCGCCGCCGGGGCGGCACAACCATCACAGGGGCCCGAGGTGAACGAGGAATTCCAGCGCATACGCCGGCTGCCGCCTTATGTGTTCAATATCGTCAACGAGCTCAAGGCGGCGGCACGGGCCCGCGGCGAGGATATCGTCGACTTCGGCATGGGCAATCCGGATCGGCCCACCCCCCAGCACATCGTCGATAAGCTCGTGGAGGCGGCCCAGCGCCTGGACACCCATCGCTATTCCATGTCGCGCGGGATTCCGCGGCTGCGCAAGGCCATCTGTGACTGGTACGCACGCCGCTATGACGTGGATCTGGATCGGGAAACCGAGGCCATCGTCACCATCGGCTCCAAGGAGGGGCTGGCCCACCTGGCGCTCGCCACCCTGGGGCCGGGGGACAACGTGCTGGTGCCGAACCCCAGCTATCCCATCCATCCCTACGGTGTGGTGATCGCGGGCGCCGATTTGCGCCATGTCCCACTGGTCCCCGGGGTGGATTTCTTCGAGGAATTGGAGAAGGGCATCAAGGACACCTGGCCGAAGCCCAAGATGCTCATCCTCAACTTCCCGTCCAATCCCACCGGCAACTGCGTGGACCTCGAGTTCTTCGAGCATGTGATCGCGATCTGCCGGGAGCACGGGATCTGGGTGGTCCATGACCTGGCCTATGCCGATATCGTCTTCGACGGCTATCGCGCCCCCTCCATCCTGGAGGTGCCCGGGGCCAAGGAGGTGGCCGTGGAGTGTTTCTCGCTGTCGAAGAGCTATAACATGCCCGGCTGGCGGGTGGGGTTCGTGGTTGGCAACGAGCAGCTCATCGCCGCCCTGGCGCGGATGAAGTCCTACCTGGATTACGGCATGTTCACCCCCATCCAGGTGGCGGCCATCGCGGCCCTGGATGGTCCGCAGGACTGCGTGGAGGAGATCCGCGAGACCTACCGGCGACGCCGGGACACGCTCTGTGACGGCCTCGCCCAGGCCGGCTGGCCGGTGGAGCGGCCGCGGGCGACCATGTTCGTGTGGGCCCCCATCCCCGAGCCCTACCGTGGCATGGGGTCGCTGGAATTCGCCAAGAAGCTCCTGGCGGACGCCAAGGTGGCCGTCTCGCCGGGCATCGGTTTCGGTGAGTACGGTGATGACCACGTCCGTTTCGGGCTCATCGAGAACGAGCACCGCACTCGCCAGGCGATTCGTGGTATCAAGCAAATGTTCCGCAGGGATGGCTATCTAAAGGAGGCGAGCTCTTGAAACCGGTGAAGGTCGGCCTGCTGGGGCTGGGAACCGTCGGCGGCGGCACCGTCAACCTGCTGGAGCGCAACCGCGACGAGATCGGCCGGCGCGCCGGGCGCGACATCGAGATCGTGCACGCGGCGACCCGCCATCCCGATCGCCCGCGGACCTGTTCCACCGAGGGGATCCGGCTGACCAGCGATCCCTTCGAGGTGGTGGACGACCCGGAAACGGAGATCATCGTCGAGCTCATCGGCGGCGAGGAGCTCGCCAAGGAGCTCACCCTCCGGGCCATCGATCGTGGCAAGCACGTGGTCACCGCCAACAAGGCGCTGATCGCGGCCAGCGGCAACGAGATCTTCGCCCGGGCCCGGGACCGGGGCGTGACCATCGCCTTCGAAGCGGCGGTGGCCGGCGGCATCCCGGTGATTAAGGCCATCCGTGAGGGGCTGGTGGGCAACCGCATCGAGTGGCTCGCGGGGATCATCAATGGCACCGCGAACTTCATCCTCTCGGAGATGTTCCACGCCGACCGCGAATTCGGTGAGGTGCTCGCCGAGGCACAGCGCCTGGGCTACGCCGAGGCGGACCCTACCTTCGACGTGGAGGGCGTGGACGCGGCGCACAAGCTGACCATCCTGGCCTCCATCGCCTTCGGCATCCCGCTGCAGTACGACAAGGTCCACGTGGAGGGGATTTCCCATGTAGGCCAGGAAGACGTCGCCTACGCCCAGGAGCTCGGCTTCCGGATCAAGCACCTCGGCATCGCCGAACGCACGGACGCCGGTATCGCGCTGCGGGTGCACCCGACGCTGCTGCCGGCACGCCAGCTGCTGGCCAGCGTCGACGGCGTGATGAACGCGGTGATGATCCATGGCGATGCCCTTGGGCCGACTCTGTATTACGGACCGGGGGCCGGTGCCGAGCCCACCGCCTCGGCGGTGGTCGCCGACCTGGTGGACGTCGTCCGCGAGTTCACCCTCGCCCCCGAGGACCGGGTCCCCTATCTCGCTTTCCAGTCCCATGCGCTCTCCGATGAGCCGGTGCTGCCCATGGACCGGGTGGAGACCGCCTACTACCTGCGGATGCAGGCGCTGGATCGTCCCGGCGTGCTCGCCGAGGTGGCGCGCCTGCTCGGGGAGGCGGGGATCAGCATCGAGGCCATCATCCAGAAGCAGCCCGCCCCCGGGGCGGAGGATGTGCCGGTGATCATCCTCTCTCACCGGGTACAGGAATGGCAGATGGACCAGGCCTGCCGCTCCATCGAGGCCCTTGAGGCCATACGCGGGCAGGTCCATCGCATGCGTGTGGAGACGCTGGAGTAAATCGGGCAATGCCATTCAGAAATCGTTATACCGGCCTCATCAACAAGTACCACGACCGCCTGCCCCTGGCGGACGACGCGCGCGTCATTAGCCTCGGCGAGGGTGGCACGCCGCTGATCCGGCTGAACAACATACCCCGCGCCCTGGGGCGGGACGTGGACCTGTACGTCAAGTTCGAGGGGCTCAACCCCACCGGCTCGTTCAAGGACCGGGGTATGACCGTGGCAGTCAGCCAGGCGGTCTCGGAGGGCAGCAAGGCGTTGATCTGCGCGTCGACGGGTAACACCTCCGCATCGGCGGCGGCGTACGCGGCGCGGGCCGGTATCACGGCCTTCGTGCTCATCCCCGACGGTAAGATCGCCATGGGCAAGCTCGCCCAGGCGATCATGCACGGCGCGACGGTGCTGCAGATCCGCGGCAACTTCGATGACGGGATGCGCATCGTCAAGGAGCTCGCCGACGAGGCACCGGTCAGCATCGTGAACTCGGTCAACCCCTATCGCCTCCAGGGGCAGAAGACCGCCGCCTTCGAGATCGTCGAGGAGCTCGAGCGCGTCCCCGACTATCACTGCCTGCCGGTGGGGAATGCGGGCAACATCACCGCCCACTGGATCGGCTACAGCGAGCTCGCCCTCGGCCCCCACGACGAGGCCACCGCTGCCTGTGCCTTCTGCGCCGGCCATTGCCGTTACCAGTGTGGGCTGGTACGGGAGCGCCCGCGGATGGTGGGCTTTCAGTCCCGCGGTGCGGCCCCGTTCCTGCGCGGCGAGCCGGTGGCCGAGCCGGAGACCGTCGCCACCGCCATCCGCATCGGTAACCCCCAGTCCTGGGAGTACGCCTGGGCGGCGAGCCGCGAATCCGGAGGCTGGTTCGACGAGCTCGGCGATGACGAGATCCTCGACGCCCAGCGCATGCTCGCCGGCCACGAGGGGGTTTTCTGCGAGCCCGCCTCGGCCGCCTCCCTGGCCGGCGCGATGCGCGACATCCGCAGCGGCCGTATCGAGCAGGGCAGCACCGTGGTCTGCACCCTCACGGGGCATGGCCTCAAGGACCCGGACGTCGCCCAGCGCTATTCCGCGGAGGCGGTGAGCACCGTGGACGCGGACACCGCAGCGGTCAAGAAGGCCATTCTCGGGCGCCTGGACTGAGCCATGGCGGCCGGCGGGGTGGTGCACCTGCTGGCCCCCGGCCTGCTCGGCCCGGTGCCGGCGCAGCTGCAGGAACTGGTATCGCGCCGCGGTGCCTACCCGGCCACGGAATGGCTCCTGGCCCGGGCAGGGCGCTGCGGGGCCGCGCCTGCATTCCTCTCCCCCTGGCCGGCCGCCTTCCCGGGTGCCGGTGCGGTGGGGGTCCTCGGCGCGGGGGGAGAGCCGGGCGAATTCCCCTGGTGCTGCGCCGATCCGGTTCACCTGCGCCCCGACCGGGACCGCGTGATGGTTTTCGCCGGCGCCCACGTCATGCTGAGCGAGGCCGAGGCCACGCAGGTCCGCGATGCCTTTAATGCCCAGTTCGTGGCCGATGGCCTGGAGCTGCGCTGCTTCGGCGGCCACTTGTTCCTGCGCCTGCCCAGCCCCCCATCAGCGCTGGCCGGCGCGGGGGCCGGCGTGGCGACCCGGGAGGTCGCCGGACGACACCTGGGCGATTACAGCGGCATCGAAGCGGCCGACCAGGAATGGCGGCGACTGCTCAACGAGACACAGATGCTGCTCCACGGTCTGGCGCTGAACGCGCGCCGGGAGGAATCGGGAATGCTGCCGATCAACGGCCTCTGGTTCTGGGGGGCCGGAACGTTGCCGGCCGTGGCGGGCGATGGGATGCCACCCCTGGCCCTGAGCGATGACCCGGTGGTCAGCGGCCAGGTGCGCCTGCGTGGCGGCAGCGTCGACGCACCGGTGGCCCGTTACCGCGATCTCCCCGCCGATCAAGACATGATCGCGGTCTGGGGGGATGCGGACCGGGCCCTCTGCGGCGGTGATGTCGAAGGCTGGCTGGCGGCGTTACAGGCGTTCGAGGCGGACTGGGCCGTACCGGCGAGCGAGGCCGTCGCCCGCGGCCACCGACGGGCGGTGTGCGTCTACCCCGGTGGCGACCGGGGTTTCCGCCTCGACGGCCACGCGCGCCTGCGGTTCTGGCGCAGGGGGGGAGCCATCCGGCGGTGGCTGCAATGATGCCCGACCCGGGCCCGGTGGCGGTGGCGCGCCGTCCCGTGGACGCCGAGGCGCAGCGGCGGCTCCCGCCGCACTGGCACCCCGTTCTGCGCCGGGTCTACGCGGCCCGGGGGATCGATCACCCGGAGGCCCTGGATCGTCGCCTGGAGGTGCTGCCCGACCCCGCTACCATGGGTGGTACCGAGGCGGCCGCACGGATCCTCGCCGATGCCGTGGCGAAGGGGCGACGAATCCTGCTGGTGGGCGACTTCGACGCCGACGGCGCCACCAGCTGTGCCGTGGGCCTGCGCGCGCTGCGCGCTATGGGCGCCGATGCCGTGGACTATCTGGTGCCGAATCGCTTCCAGTACGGCTACGGCCTCAGCCCCGCGCTGGTGCGGGAGGCGGAATCCTTGGCACCGGAGGTCATCGTCACGGTGGACAACGGCGTCTCCAGTATCGATGGGGTGAGGGTGGCCCGGGAACGGGGCATGCAGGTCATCGTAACCGACCATCATCTGCCCGGGGCGGAGCTGCCGCCGGCGGATGCCCTGGTCAATCCCAATTGCCCGGGTTGCGGCTTCCCGGCGAAGACGTTGGCCGGAGTGGGCGTGATCTTCTACGTCATGGCCGCACTCCGGCGCCTGCTCCGTGCCCGCGGCCGATTCCCGCAGCAGGCACCTCCACTCGCGGGGTTGCTGGATCTGGTGGCGGTGGGGACGGTCGCCGATGTGGTGCCCCTGGAGCGCACCAACCGGGCCCTGGTCCACCAGGGGCTCGCCCGTATCCGTGCCGGTCGTGCGTGTCCGGGCATCAAGGCCCTGCTGGAAGTTGCCGGCCGCGATCCCGCACGGGTAGTGGCGGCGGATCTCGGTTTCGCGGTCGGGCCCCGGCTGAATGCGGCGGGACGGCTGGAGGATATGTCTGTGGGCATCGAGTGCCTGCTCAGCGACGACCCCGGCCGTGCCCGGGAGCTTGCCGCGGAGCTGGATGCGCTCAATCGCCGCCGCCGGGTGATCGAGGCGGACATGAAGGCGGAGGCCATGGAGCACGTCGCCGAGGGGGTCGCAGCACTCGAGGGCCAGTCTCCGCCGCCGGTGTTGTGTCTGAGCCGAGCGGAGTGGCATCAGGGGGTCGTCGGCATCGTCGCCGCCCGCCTCAAGGAGCGTTTCCACCGGCCGGCCATCGTCTTCGCACCCGACGAGGACGGCCAGCAGCTCAAGGGTTCGGCGCGCTCCATCCCCGGCGTCCACATGCGGGACCTCATCGAGCGGGTCGATACCTTGGAGCCGGGGCTGATCACGGGTTTCGGGGGCCACGCCATGGCCGCCGGTCTCACCCTTCCTCGGACGCATTTCGGACGCTTCGAGGCGCTGTTGCGAGAGGTCGCTGATCAGTGGATCGACGGGCAGGACCTGACTGCTACCCTCTACACGGACGGCCCGCTGGCACCCGCGGAGCTGAGCCTGGACACGGCCATGGCGCTGCGCTCGGGCGGCCCCTGGGGACAGGGTTTCCCGGAGCCGGTCTTCGAGGGACGTTTCCGGGTACTTCACCGGCGGGTCGTCGGTGGGGACCACCTCAAGCTCTCGGTGACCCCCGCGGACGCTGACACCGCGGTGGACGCGATCGCCTTTGGCGCTGTCGAGGCGGGCTGGCATGAGCTCGGCGAGCGGGTCGACATGGTCTACCGCCTGGAGGTAAACGCCTACCGGGGCGAGGAGCGTCTGCAGCTGGTCGTCAGGCACATGGCCGAGGCGGTGTAGCTCACTCTGCGGTCTCTCCCTCCCCCGCAGCGGGTGCCAGTCGCGGCGCCGCTAGCGGCAGTACGGTGACCGGCACATCCTTGCCCCATATCGTCCGCCATGCCCCGAGCTCCCGGCGGGGCGTGGCGGCCGGCAGGTCAATGAGCAGCACCCGCCGGAAGGCGTCGCCGGGCGGGAGGCTCGCCGGCGGCGTGGCGGCGGCGATGCGGCCCACGAGCACGGCGGCCGCAGGCATGTCCTTTTCCACGCAGCGGGCCGGCTCAGGGCGCCACTGCTGGCGCAGGGCGATCTCGGTGGCGGGCCCCTCCAGCATGCGGGCCGCCGCGAGCACCTGTGCCGCCCGAACGCCCGGGCGCTCGGCCAGGGTGAGATCCACTACCAGGCTGTCACCGATGAGGACGCGCAGGTCATCCCCGCCGCGGGGCCGCTCCAACTGTCCGAGCGGCAGCAATGGTGGGATCCGCCCGATCACCGCCGGATCGATGAGCAGGCACTGGCGCTCCCCCGCGGCAAGGGGCTGCACCGCGAGCAACAGCGCGGCGAGCACCCCGATCCACGGGCCGGCCATCCGGTTCATCCGCTTTCACCGCGGGCGGCATCCGGCAGGTCGCGGCGCCGCCGAAGGGACCGCTCGATGAACAGCGGAGCGAAGACCACCAGATCGTATAAGGCCAGCAGCAGACGCGAGAGCCCGCCGGTGACCAACGCAAGCAGCCGTAGCGCCAGCTCCGTCGCGCGCAGGATGGCGATACCGCTGGCGAGCATGGCCAGGCGTCCCTGCCGGACCGTCTGCTCGAAGGCGGTGGGCACGACGGCGAGGAACAGGGCCAGGCCGAAGGCCAGCACGGCCTGCGCGACGGCTGGGATCCACAGCAGCACCGGTTCCAGGGGGGCGCCACTGCCGCGGGTATACAGGGCATCGGCTGCGGCGTCCAAGGTCAGTAGATAGTCGCGCAGAAGGGCCAATGCCGCCACGGAGACCGCGAGGACGGCGAGCAGCACGCCTGCCCCGATGCCGAAGGCCAGCCGTATGGCGGTGCGCGCGTTACCGAGGCCGGGGATCAGCCGCGTCACCCTTGCGGTTTCGGTCAGCAGCAGTCCGCAGGTGACGATCATGGCGAGCAGGGCCGTGGTGAGCCAGGACGAGAACGGGGCCCCGCCTGGTGCACTACCGAGACCGGCGCCCACCTCCACCAGCGAGCGCCCGACGAGGCCGTGCAGGATCACCGCCCCGGCCGCCGCCGCGGCGAGCAGCAACATTGCCGTCACCCAGCGTGCCAGGGTCAGCCCGGCGGCACGGCGGGCGCGGTCCGGTTCGCGGGTACTGAGCCGCTGGAAGCGCTCGATCTGGCGGTGGACCGCCGCGGCGCGCCCCTCGACGCGTTGCAGATCCGCTTGAATGGTACCTAGCGTGCGCTCGACCCGCCGCCACACCGGGACCATGCGGCGGAAGATACGATGCCGGCGGCGGCTCGCCGCGCGGTAGCTCTGCAGGGTCTCGTGGCAGGCGCGGTCCAGGGTCCCGTGCATGTCCTCCAGCAACCGCGTAACCGAGGGGTCCTCGGGCCGCGGCAGGTTCGCCACCGTCTCCAGGGCGTGGACCCACTCGGGTGGACGGGGCGGTGCCTCCTCCGATTGTCGGTAATCTTCCTCGAGGCGATGGATGCGCTCGCTGAGCTGCCGGTGGAGGTGGGGAAAGCCAGAGAGGTCCCGCTGGACGGTCCGCTCCAGCTGCATCACCTCGCGCCGTACGCGGTCCTCGGCCTGTTCGCGGGCGTCCGCGAGGAGCATGCGGCGATAGCTACGGCCGAGGCGCAGGCGCCCGCGCACCAGGGCGGCGACTCCATGGCCGAGGCCACGCCGCGCGCGCCAGTCCAAGACCATGACAAGACGACGCGCCGGTCGACGGGCGAGGTAGAGCAGGGCGACGAGCACCCCCACCCAGAGCGGTCCTGATATCCAGGGGCTGTCGAAGGGAACGTGCAGAAGCCGCTGCATCCCGATGCTGATCCCCGCGTGACGCGAAAGGTCCCCACTCTGCGACGCACGGCCGCAGAGGGCAACCCTCCCGGCCTACTCCGCGGCGGCGGCGGTGCGCCGAACGGGGCTCGCGCCGGTAAGCACGGCCAGATCCGCGGTGATGCGTGCGGCCTCTCGGAGGACAAGATCCGGCCGATCCTCGTCGGTGAGCTCGTCCAGGCTCGCCACGGGCTCGCGGCCCATGGCCTCGAGCTGCCGGTTCACCGCCTCGAGTCGCGCCGCCCGCGCCTGTTCGGCCCGCTCGCGGCGGACCTCTTCGTCCAGGGAAACGCGGTCCGTGCGTTGCTCCTTGGTGCGATGGCTGACCTCCCGTGCCAAGGCCCGCATCGCCGGGTCGCTGTCCATCCGCGCCGCGTGACGCTCACGCAGTTCCGCAATCGGCAGCGCGCCCGGCCCACGCCGATAATCCACGGCCCGGATTTCGTCCCACGGCAGTGGATTGTCGGTATCGCGTTCGCCGGTCTCGCCACCGGCACCCATGGGCAGGGCCACATCCGGTTCCACGCCGCGAAGCTGAGTGCTCTCGCCGGTGACCCGGTAGAACTTGGCCACCGTCATCTTGAGCCGGCCCGTGGGTTGCTCGCTATCGAGGCCGAAGCGCTCCAGGTTGACCATGGTCTGCACGGTACCCTTGCCAAAGGTGCGCGCCCCCATCACTACGCCGCGGTCGTAGTCCTGGATGGCCGCGGCGACGATCTCCGAGGCCGATGCGCTGTAGCTGTCCACTATCACACCCAGGGGCCCGCGGTAGGCGATGGCGCCGCCGTCGTCATCCTCGAGTACTTCCCGTTCGCCGGTGCTGCGCTGTACCTGCACGATGGGGCCATGCTCGATGAACAACCCCGCCACACGCGTCGCCTCCTCCAGGGAGCCGCCGGCGTTGCCGCGGAGGTCGAGGACGATGCCATCCACCTCATCACGGATCTCGCCGATCAGCCGTTCCACGTCCCGGGAGGTGCTGCGGTAGTCCTCGTCGCCGGCCTCCGCCGCCTCAAAGTCCATGTAGAACGCGGGCACATCGATCACACCCACACGATGCCCGTCGGGACCGGTATCCGTGGTCAGCACCCGGGCGCTCGCGGCCTGTTCCTCGAGCTCGATGCGGTTGCGGGTCAGCCGTACCACCTCGGGGGAGGCATTGCCACCGCCGGCGGCGGGGAGCACCCGTAAGCGCACCTCCGATTCCCGCGGCCCGCGGATGAGATCCACCACGTCGGAGAGCCGCCACCCGACCACGTCCACCATCTCCTCGTCGCCCTGGGCCACGCCGATGATCCGGTCGCCGGGGGAGAGGTCGCCGCTCCCCGCCGCCGGCCCACCGGGGATCAGCTCGACGATCTCGGTATAGGCACCTTCGCCCTTCAGCAAGGCCCCGATGCCCTCGAGGGACAGGCTCATGTTGATGTCGAAGTTCTCCGAGCGCCGGGGCGAGAGATAACTGGTGTGGGGGTCGTAACGGCTCGACCAGGCGTTCATGAAGGCCTGGAAGATATCCTCCGGCTTGTACTGGCCGATGCTCCGGCTGAGTCGCTCGTAACGCTCGCGCAGGGTCTTGCGTACGTCCTCCCAGGGGGTGTCGTCGTTCATGCGCAGGGTGAGCGCGTCGTGACGGACGCGCTTGCGCCACAGGGCGTCCAGCTCCGCGCGGGATTCCGCCCACTCGGCATCGTCCCGGTCGATACGGAACTCGCCGCTGCCTTCGCGCAGCGCCGCGCCTTCCTCGATCAGGGAAAGGGCGAACTCGACGCGTTCCTGCACGCGCTGGTAGTAACGGTCGAAGACCGCCCAAGCCGGGCCGAGATCGCCGTCGCGGATGCGGTCGTCGAAGGTCCGGCGATAGTCCGCAAAGGCCTCCACGTCCTTGGCGAGGAAGTAGTAACGCTGGGGATCCAGGGCGTCGAAGTACGCCCGATAGACCTCTTCGGAGAGGTCGTCATCGATCGCCTGCTCCCGGAAGTGGTACTGGCTGAGCAGCTCCGCTACCAGACGGGCCTCGCCCTGTTGCAGGGAGGTGGGCTGGGGCAGCGGCGCCGCCGACAGCGAGGCCGCGGCCAGCAGGCCCAACAAGGCGGCAATGATGGAGGCGTGTTTCATGGGTCTACCCGTGCTGCTTGTCCCCTTGGGGCTCGAGGCTGCGCGCGATCACCTCGCGCACGTCCTTCGACAGTGCCGGTGCCTGATCGATCCGCTCGAGTGCTGTGCGCATCGCCGTGCCACGGCCCTCATCATAGCGCCGCCAGCGGCTCAGCGTCTTGGCCAGGCGCGCCGCGATCTGGGGATTGATGCCATCGAGTGCGAGCACCCAGTCCGCCAGGAAAGTGTAACCACTGCCGTCACTGCGGTGGAAATGATAGGTGTTGCCCTGACAGAAGGCGCCGATGAGCGCGCGCACCCGGTTGGGGTTGCCGGCGTCGAAGGCAGGGTGGTCAGTGAGCGCGCGTACCCGCTCGAAGGCGTCCTCGCGGCGTGACAGGGCCTGCACCCGGAACCACTTGTCCAGGACCAGCGGATCGGCTTGCCAGCGCTCGGCGAAGGCCTCGAGCTCGGCCTCGGCCTCCGGCATGGGGCTGTCGGCGAGCAGGGTGAGGGCGGCCATGGTATCGGTCATGTTGTCCGCCTCGCGGTAATGGGTCAGGCAGCGCTCCAGGCCATCAGAATCGCCGGCGGCGAACAGATAGTCCAGTGCCAGGTTACGCAGCCGCCGTCGGCCCATGTCCACTGGGTCCGGCCGATAGGTGCCGGTAACCCGGTTGTCGTCATAGGCCTTCCGAAGCTCGGTGCCGAGCCGCCGCCCGATCTCGGCACGCAGGTGCTCGCGCGAGTGATGGATGCCCGCCACATCGATGACCTCCATTTGCTCGGCGAGATACCCCTCCGCCGGCAGGGTCAGGGCCTCGGCCACCAGGGCCGGATCCGCCGCCGGATCGGTGAGCGTGCGCCGGAAGGCTTCCAGGAAATACTCGGGCGCGTCCTCGGGGCCCCGGTCCACCCAGCGCAGGAGGATGCGGCTGGCCAGGCGCTGGCCGGCTTCCCAGCGGTTGAAGTCATCGCTGTCATTAGCGAACAGAAAGGCGAGGGACTCGTCGCTGTAGTCGTATTCCAGGCGCACCGGCGCGGAGAAGCCGCGCAGCAACGAGGGGACGGGCCGCTGGGACAGGCCCTCGACGACGAATCGCTGCTCCGCCTCGCGCAGCTCGAGCACGCGCGTACCGGCGGCGCGCTCGTCCTCGCCACTGAGGCGGACGGGCAGGTCATGGCCGTCGGTGTCCAGCAGCCCCAGGGCCACGGGGATGTGCAGCGGCTGCTTCTCCGGCTGGTCCGCCGTCGGCGGGGTGTGCTGGGACAGCATGAGGGTCAGGTGGCCCGTCTGCGGATCGAATTCATCGGTGACGGTCACTACCGGCGTCCCGGACTGGTGGTACCAGCGCGCGAACTGGCCGAGATCGACGTCGTTGGCGTCGGCCATGGCGGCGAGGAAGTCCTCGCAGGTCACCGCCTGTCCGTCGTGGCGCTGGAAGTACCGATCCAGCCCCCGACGGAAGCCATCCTGGCCGAGCAGGGTGTGGTACATCCCGATGACCTCGGCGCCCTTCATGTACACCGTCGCCGTGTAGAAGTTGTTGATCTCGGCATAGGACTGCGGGCGCACCGGGTGGGCCATGGGGCTGGCGTCCTCGGGGAACTGCGCCGCGCGCAGGGTGCGCACTTCCTGGATGCGCCGCACCGCCGGCGAGCCGCGATCGGCACTGAACTGCTGCTCGCGGAAGACCGTCAGGCCCTCCTTGAGACTGAGCTGGAACCAGTCGCGCAGGGTGACGCGGTTGCCGGTCCAGTTGTGGAAGTATTCATGGCCGATCACCGCCTCGATATTGGCGTAGTCGGCGTCGGTAGCGATCTCCGGGCGGGCGAGGATGTACTGGGTATTGAAGATATTCAGCCCCTTGTTCTCCATCGCCCCCATGTTGAAGTCGTCAACGGCGACGACCAGGTAGTTATCCAGGTCGCATTCGAGTCCATAGGTGTCCTCGTCCCAGCGCATCGCCGCCTTCAGCGAGCGCATGGCGTGCTCGGTGCGGCCGGCATTGGTGTGCTCGGTATAGATCGCCAGGCGAATGTCCCGACCGGAGGGTGTGGTGTGGCAATCCTCGTGGCAGTGGAGATCGCCGGCCACCAGCGCGAACAGGTAGCTCGGTTTCGGGAAGGGGTCCCGCCAGCGTACCCAGTGCCGGCCCGCGCCGGCATCGCCGCTGGCCACCGGATTGCCGTTGGACAGCAGAATGGGGTAGCCGTCCCGGTCGGCGGCGATGGTGACCGTGTAGCGCGCCATCACGTCCGGGCGATCGGGGAAGTAGGTGATCCGGCGAAACCCCTCGGCCTCGCACTGGGTGCAGAACATGCCGCCGGAACGGTACAGTCCTTCCAGACGGGTGTTGTCCTGCGGGCGGATACGGGTGATCACCTCCAGGGTGAATCGGTCCGGGACCTCCTCGATGGTCAGCGCCGCCTCGTCGAGCCGGTACCGCCCTTCCGGCATGGCCGCCCCATCCAGGCGCAGGGCCTCCAGTACCAACTCCTCGCCGTCGAGGACCAGGGGCGCCTCCGGCGCAACCCCGGCACCGCGCCGTACGGACAGGCGCGAATGCACCAGCGCGTGATCGTCGTGGAGGTCGAATTCGAGCTCCACCTCGTCGACAAGATAGGGCGGGGCGGTATAGTCGCTCAGGTGAACGAGGGTGGGCGCCTGGCTCATGGCCTCTCCGTGTCGCTGTCGGTGTGTTCGTCGCTAGGGTAGCGCCCCCGCGCCGTGGGGCACAGGGGGGAGCCACACTCGGCCGCCCCCGTGCCGCCACCGAGCGGTTTTGCTATCCTCCTCGCCTTTTATGGTTACGGGGGCAGGTATGGGCTCGGCTCAGGGGGTCCGGGACACCAGCGGGCTCGCCACGGGGGCGGTGGCGCTCGCCGTGTTCGTGCCTTTCGCGCTCGGTTATTTCCTCTCCTACGTCTACCGCACCGTCAATTCGGTGATCGCGCCCAATCTGGTGGCGGACGCCGGGATCAATGCCGCGGACCTGGGGCTGCTGACCAGTGCCTTCTTCCTCGCCTTCGCGCTGGCGCAGCTGCCTCTGGGGATGTTGCTGGACCGCTTTGGCCCCCGGCGGGTGGAGGCGGCGCTCCTGGTGGTGGCAGCGGTGGGGACCTGGTTGTTCTCGCGCGGCGATGACTTGGTCTCGCTGACCATCGGCCGGGCCCTGATCGGACTCGGCGTTTCCGGCTGCATGATGGCCGCCTTCAAGGCCTTTGTGCAGTGGTTTCCGGCACGACGGCTGCCGTTCGTCAACGGTTGCCTCCTCGCGGTGGGCAGCACCGGCGCACTGGCCGCCACCGGTCCGGTGGAATGGCTGCTGGCCTTTACGGACTGGCGTACCCTGTTCGTCGGGCTCGTGGCCCTGTCCCTGGCCATCGCCGCCTCGCTGATGGTGATCGTGCCCGAGCACCGCGAGGAGCCGGCCCATCTGGGCCTGCGCGCCCAGCTCGGTGGCATCGTCACGGTCTTCCGTGACCGCTACTTCTGGTCCATCGCCCCGCTCACGGTCTGCTCCCAGGCGGCGTTCCTCGCCATACAGGGGCTGTGGGCGGGTCCCTGGCTCCGCGATGTGGCGGGCCTCGATCGCGCCGGCGTCGCTGTGCACCTGACGCTGCTGGGCCTGTCCGTGGTCGTCGGATTCCTGCTGTCCGGCATCATCGCCACCCGCCTCGCGCGACGCGGTATCGCCCCGGGTTCCATCGCCGTCGCCGGCATGGGTGGCTTCCTGGTGTTCCAGCTCGGCCTCGTGGCGTTCCCCGCCAGTTCGCCGATCGTGCTGTGGATCGGCTTCGGGTTGCTCGGCACCAGCGGCACCATCCCGTATGCCGCCCTCTCCCAGCATTTCCACGGCCAGCTGGCAGGGCGCGCCAACACCGCCCTCAATCTGCTGGTATTCGTGGGCGCCTTCGGCGTCCAGTGGGGCATGGGGGCACTGCTGCACCTCTGGGAGGACCCGGTTTCCCAGACGTACGGCGCCGGCGGCTATCACGCCGGCATAGGCGCGCTGGTGGTGCTACAGGCGATGGCCCTGGCCTGGTTCCTCCACGGCCGGAGGAGGGTGGGGTAATGTTCCGGTCATGGCTGGACTGGTGGGACGTCGTCGCCGGTGGGGCGGTGACGCCATTGGCGGTAACGTACCCCCGGGAACGGGTGCGGGGGCGACGGGCACCGCCGACCCTCCTGATCCATGGGGCCTATGCCGGGGCCTGGTGCTGGGAACCCCACTGGCTGGATTACCTCGCCGTGGCAGGTGTGCCCGCCCAGGCACCGGACCTGCGTGGGCACGGGGCCAGCCGGGGACCCCTGAACAGCGCCGGCATCGGGGACTACGTGGCCGATATCGAGGCCATGATGGCGGAGCTCGGCGAGCCCTGCGTCCTGGTCGGGCATTCCATGGGCGGCTTCATCATTCAGCGGGTCATCGAGCGCCGCCGTCATCCGCTGGCTGCCGCGGTGCTCATGGCGCCGGTCCCGCCCTCGGGTTTGCTCGCCGCCGGCCTGCGGCTGCTCGGCCGTGACCCGGCGCTTGCCGGACAGCTGGGAATGATGCAGGGCATCGGTCCCGCGGCGGTGGATCCGGGTATCGCCCGTCGCGCCTTGTTCTCTGACCGGGTCCCCGATGCAGTGGTCCGCCAATATGCCCCCCGAATGCAGCGGGAGTCGCCCCGTGCGATCTGGGATATGGCCTTCGGCCCGTTGCCCGCCACCACTGCGCTGCGGAATGCGGGGGTCCCGTTGCTGATGCTTGCCGCCGCGGAGGACCTCCTGTTCCCGGTGTCGGAGCTCCAAGACGCCGCCGCCCGCATGGCGGCGGATTTCTCGCTGGTGCCGGAGATCGGCCACGGAATGATGCTCGAGCCGCACTGGGAAAGCGCCGCGGCGGCCGTGCTCGAGTGGCTGGCGGCGTGCGGCGTCTACCAGCGGTAGCGGTCCCACATCTCCGGGTTCGCCCAGTTGCGTGGGTTGAGCCAGTCGGGGGTGGTCTTGTAGGTGGAGATATCGAACTCGTAGAGCGACACCGGCCCGGCGGCGTCCCGGCAGTCCCCCAGGTGGATATACCCAAGCGCCACCAGGTCGCTGCGCCGCCAGGGGTAGGAGGCGGCCGCATCGGTGGCCACCAGTACGTGGCGGGCGCACAGATCGCGCAGCCGGGCGAGGACCACAGCCGCGTCGCCCGGCTCGATGGCGGCATCGGCGGCAATGAGCGCCAGATCATAGCGCACGCCCGGTTGCAGGGCCGTGACGGCCTCGGCGGGCGCCAGGGGTGTCACCCGCGCGCTATGGGCACTGGGTGGTTGCAACCGCGAGCCGATCGTGACGATGGTCTGCGGCTCGAGGGCGTGGATGATGGCGGCGAGGCGGCCGTCTAGCTCCGGTTCGTTCATGATCGCGGTCCTTCTGGCCCGGCCCCAAGCGTACCATGCCGGGTAGGGGGTGATTGGCGCGATGGTGGCGCCCGGTGGGAGAATCAACGCGCAACGGACAAGGAGCGAGCCGCGAGATGTACCCCCTGATACGGCGCCTGCTGTTCCTGCTGGATGCCGAAACCGCCCATACGGCTAGCCTGGGCATGCTGCCCGCCCTCCAGCGCAGCGGTCTGCTGCGCCTGGCGCTCGGCGCGCCGCCATCGCAGCCGATCACCTGCATGGGGCTGCGCTTCCCCAACCCTGTAGGCCTGGCCGCCGGGCTCGACAAGGACGGGGATCACCTGGATGCCTTAGGCGCCCTGGGCTTCGGTTTTGTCGAGCTCGGCACGGTGACCCCGCGGCCGCAGCCGGGCAACCCGCGACCGCGGCTCTTCCGGCTCCCGGGGGACACCGCCCTCATCAATCGTTTCGGTTTCAATAACAAGGGGGTACACCACCTGGTGGAGCGGGTACGCCAGCGACGCTATCCGGGGGTGGTGGGGATCAACATCGGCAAGAACCGGGACACACCACTGGAGCGGGCGGAGGAGGACTACCGTTATTGCCTGGAGCAGGTGTACCCCCACGCGGACTACGTGGTGGTCAATATCTCCTCGCCCAATACGCCGGGGTTGCGGGACCTCCATGAGGCGGAGCATCTGGACACGCTGCTGGCGACGATGAAGGTCGAGCAGCAGCGGATGGTGGATCGTCACGACCGCTACGTGCCGCTGGTGGTGAAGATCTCGCCGGATCTGGACGAGGCCGCCGTCCGGATTACCGCCGAGCGCGTCCTCGCCCACGGCATAGATGGCGTGACTGCGACCAATACCACCCTATCGCGGGAAGGCCTCCGTGATCGTGTGCGCGCCCAGGAGGCCGGTGGCCTCAGCGGCGCGCCCCTGCGTCCGCGGGCCGACACGATATTGGCGACATTGCATCGCAGCCTCGACGGGCAGGTGCCGCTCATCGGTGTCGGTGGGATCACCCGGGGCGAGCATGCAGCGTCCAAGCGCCGGGCCGGGGCGTCCCTGATCCAACTCTACACGGGGCTGATCTACCGCGGCCCGGCGCTGGTCCGGGAGTGCGCAGCCGCCTTGCGTGACGCGCCCGGTCCGGGCTAGCCCATGGGGGAGAGCAGCTCGCTGAAGAAGCGTGGCAGCAGCGCCGGCTCCAGTAACAGCATGAATCCCACACCCCAGGCCGCGCCGGCGAGATGGGCGCCGTGATTGACATTGTCCGCCGCGCGGCGATCCGCCCATACCGAATAGCCGAGATAGGCCACCGCAAAGACGATGGCGGGCACGGGAACGATGAAGACGAGCAGCATGGACCAGGGCTGCAGCAATATGTAGGCGAACAGTACCGCCGAGACCGCACCCGAGGCACCGAGGCTGCGGTAACCGGCGTCCCGACGATGTCGCCAGTGGGTGGGTAACATGGCGAGGACGATGCCGGCGAGATAGAAGAGCACGAATCCGGCGACGCCGATGTGAGGCACCAGCACGCGCTCCATCACCCGGCCGAAAAAGTAGAACGTGACCATGTTGAATAGCAGGTGGGCGCCGTCGGCGTGAATGAAGCCGTGGCTCAGTAGCCGCCACCACTCGCCACGCGCCACCGCCGGCGGCCAGTAGATCAGTGCATCCAGGAGGTGGGGCCGCTGCCACGCGGCCAGGGAGACGCCGACGGTGATCAGGATGATCAGCACGGTAAGGGACATGACAAGGCTCGCGCGGCGTGAAGGAACGCAGACCCTACCGTGCCCGGCGCGAAGGGGGAAGCGCCCTTGCCTTGGACCCGGCCCCGCGGGAAAATGACGGGCTTACGGAGGAGTGGCCGAGCGGTCGAAGGCGGCGGTCTTGAAAACCGTTGACCCTACGGGGTCCGGGGGTTCGAATCCCTCCTCCTCCGCCACGCATTCGCTTCCACGCCGCCGTGCCGTCCCGGATAGCCCGCTGGTCCTGTTTCCCGTCCCTCATTCCGACGGGCCCTCTAGGGCGGCAGTGACCTGGGCGCGGACTTCCTCCGCCATGGGGATTTCCATGGCGAGCCCCCGGGCGCGGGGCGACATCTTTCCCCAGGTCCGGCGCAGGATCCGGTGGAGATGCTCCGTATCGACCCGCCCGGAAAACTCGGCTAGGTACCCCTCGAGAAACACCAGGCAGGCACAGTCCTCCACCGCCTGCGCCTCTGGGTCCCGACCAAGCCCCTCCTTGCGCACCAGGCTGGCCAGGCGCTCCGCTTCGGTCGCCGGGTAGCCGGCATCCAGGGCTATGGCCGCGGCGCGGGCGCCGGCGCTTCGGGCCTGCTCACGGCGCCAGCGCAGATAGCCCGTGCGGCCTTCGGGATACTCGCTGCGCGGGAGCTGCCAGCGTTGGAGGTGTTGGCCCCGCACCGCCAGGCGTAGGAGCTCACTGGGAGGGTGTTCACACACCTGGTCCAGCCATGCGCTCATTCGTTGCGCATGCCAGAGCTCCTGCGGCTGCTCTCCGACCGCCGTGCGCACAGCTCGGGGATCCTCGGCGTGGAGATCATCCAGGGCCCGAAGGGCTTGCTCGAAAGGGCTCGCGCGGGTGCTCGCCATTGCTCCTCCCCTCAGCCGGGACAAAGGTCATGCACGAGCATACCGGTTTCCTGGTCCCAGCGCCGATACTGGAGATAGGCCATCAGCTTGCCCAGGATCCGCCGGCGCCCCTCGGCCTCCTCGGTGTGGACATGGAAACGGAAATCCTCGGGGATGAAACGATAGTCCGCACGTAGATCCCGGAGGATCATCCAGTTGACGACGTCGAGTGTGGTGGTCCGGTCTGCAAGGCGGTAACCGAGCCGGAGCGCCACGGGGCATCCCCGCTCGCTCATGGTGTTGACCGCATCGCGGAAGTCCCGAACCGTGAGCAGCGGGAGCTCCGCTAGCTCTGGGGACAGCTCATCGGTAAGGGTAGCGGCATCCCGGTTGGCGTCGATGAGGAGGATGTAGTCCATTCGGTATCTGCCCCGATCCCTCTCCGTGGTTATCGTCCCTGGAGAATACGTGGGTTACCCTGATGATTCATCCCGGCTGCGCAATGGCTACGACATGAATTGTCGCGTGGTAACGCAAAAGCGGGACGGCCGATCCGTGGGCGTTCTCGATGAGCTTCGCCGGCAGACGGCGCCGGCCCATCGCCGCCTCGAGTGCCACCCCCTGCTTGGTGCCCTGTTGCGACGGGAACTTACATGCGACAGGTATACCACCATCCTGGGCATGTTCTACCGTTACTATCGGGCGCTCGAGCCTGCCCTGGCCATGTGGGCGGGGGATCCGCGGCTACTCCGCGCTGGCTATCGATATCGGCCGCGTGCGCCGCTACTCCGCGAGGATCTCAGCGCGCTGGGGCGCGGTCAGGGGCGGGCAGGGCCCCCCAAAGACGCGCTACCGGGGACACCGCCCCTGGATAGTGGCGACGCCGCCCTGGGCGTGTTGTACGTCATCGAGGGGGCTACCATGGGGGGCCGTGTCATTGCGCCCCGCCTTCGCGAGACATTGGGCGTCCGCCGGGAACGGGGTGGTTCGTACTTCCACCTGTATGAACACGGTGACTGGCCGGTATTACGCGATCTCCTCGAAGCTTGCCAGGAAACGGAAACCGCGGGCGCCGCCGGGGATGCGGCACAGGAGACCTTTGCGTGCCTGCACGGCTATTGCGACGCGTGGCTGGCCGAGATGGGGGAGACGCGCAGCCATGCCTGAGCCCGATGACCGCTTGGCGGCCGCGCTGGCCGATTGTGCCCGGGAGCCGGTTCATATCCCCGGCGCGATCCAGTCGGCCGGCTGGTTGGTCTGCCTGGACGGCGAGCTCGGGGGCATACGCCAGGCCAGCGCTAACCTTGCGCAGTGGCTAGGGGTGGCGCCGGAGCAGGCCCTTGGCATGGAGTCGGCGGACGTCTTCGGACGACGCCTGCGCGAGTGGCTCCGCCGGGGGCTGGGGCCGGAGGGATCACCGGCGGTGCAGCGATACTGGCATCGGCCGTCCCCGGGCCCACGCATGGCGTTTCATCTTACGGCGTATCGCACCGGGGATCGGGTGGTGGTGGAGGGGGAGCCTGTTCCACGGCAGCCCCGACGGACCCTCCAGGGCGCCTTCAGCCGGGAGCTGGCTGCATTGACCGAAGCCCCGACCGTGTCGGCGTTGCTGCAGCGGTTGACCGAAGGGGTACGGGCGATTACCGACCATGAACGGGTCCTCGTCTACCGTTTCGATTCGGACTGGAACGGCGCGGTGATTGCCGAAGACCTGGAGGAGGGTATGGCGGGGTTTCGGGGCCACCATTTCCCGGCCACGGACATCCCGCCCCAGGTCCGGCGGATCTATGGCATCAATCCGGTACGCAGCATCCCCGATGCAACCGCTCCCGCCGTACCCCTACTCGGGGTTGGCGGATCGCCGGAGGAGCCGTCCGTGGATCTCTCCCGCGGGGTGCTGCGTGCGGTCTCGCCGGTACACCTGGCCTACCTGCGGAATATGGGTGTGGCCTCCGCCTTCTCCGTGGCCCTGCATGGCGATGAGGGGCTCTGGGGGCTGCTGGCAGGGCATGGATCTGATCCCCGGGTACTGCCCCCGCCGGTGCGCGAGGCGGTCGTTGCCCTGACGCGGGCGGCCGCGCAGCGACTGTTCCTGCTCCGGGAACGCGAGGCGGGTCGGTTCCGGAGGGCGGTCCATGACAGCCGTGATTCCCTGGTCGGGGCCGGGGAACACGTGGAGGACCCGGCGAGTCTGCTTCGGCGCTACGGGGAACGCTGGCGGGGTCTGTTCGATGCCGACGGCATCGCCCTCGTTGTCGGCGAGCAGCCCCTCTCCCAGGGCCATGCGCCGGCGCCCGCGCAGCTCCTTGCGATCACGCGTTTGCTCGGGCGTCGGATGCCGGCGGAGGAGCGGGCATGGGCCAGTCGCGAGCTCGCTGCCGGACCGCTCGGGGAGGCGGTGTGGGATAGCGGAGTGTGCGGGGCGCTGGTCGTGCGCCTGCCCCTGGAGGAGGGTGATGCGGGTTGGCTGATGTTCTTCCGCGGCGAGGAGGTGGAGAGCCGGCGGTGGGCCGGCGACCCCCACAAACCTGCCGTCGGTGAGGTTGGGGAAAGCGGTCTCGGTCCCCGCCATTCCTTCGCGACCTGGGTGGAGCGACTGCATGGCCGCAGCCGGCCCTGGACGGAAGCGCAACGGCGTGCCGCCATCGATCTCGGCGAGGATCTGGCGGTGGCGGCGACACTGCAGCGCGCCCGGGAGCTGAATCGGCGTCTCGCCCGGCAACGAGCCGAGCTGGAGGCGGCCAATGAACGGCTGGAGCATCTTGCCCATACCGACCCCCTGACACAGGTGCGCAACCGCTACGGCACCGAGCTGGCGATCGACGCCGCGATCAGCGGCGCGGAACGCTACGGGCGTCGCCTCTCGCTACTGCTCTTCGATGTGGATCACTTCAAGCAATTTAACGACCGTGCCGGCCATGAAGCCGGTGACCGGGTACTGGCGGGGATTGCCAGCGAGGTCGCGGGCTCGTTACGCCGCAGCGATGACATCGGACGGTGGGGCGGGGAGGAGTTCATCGTGATCGCCAGCGGTATCGGCCACGACGCCGCGCTGTGTCTCGCCGACCGATTACGTCAGCGTATTGCGACGATGGAACCCGGCGGGCAGGGGGAAGTGACGATTAGCGTGGGAGTGGCGACCTGGCGCCGGGGCGATGATCGGCGCCAGTTGGTGGCCCGCGCCGACCGTGCCATGTATGCGGCCAAGTGCGCCGGCCGCAACCGGGTGGCCAGCGACCAGCAGTGACGGCTCCGACCTAAAAGCGGTACTCCAAGCCCGCCGAGAACATGGGTACGTAGCGAAAGCTCTCGAACCGAGTGCTCAGCTCCGCTTCCTCGCGGAGCCGACGGAGCTGATCATCGCCTTCCAGATCGGAGACGCCTTCGAATTTCACACCCATGTCCAGCTGGAGCCCGAAGCGCCGTTCCTCGCCGAATTGCTGGTCCCAGCCGAGACCCACATACGGCGTCCATTCCGAGTCTTCCTCGAAACGGTAGGAGGGTGGGTCATAATCCCCCGATGCCGCGACGCCCCCAGGCCAGCCCCACTCACCGCTGCCGTAGAAGGCACCGCCGGTGACGCGCACGCCCTCGGCTGTCGGTAGGTCCCAATCCACCAGGGCCGAGGCGGAGACCCCCTCGGGTTGCGTGGGTGGCGCCACCCGCCACTGGCCATTCTCCGCCGCCGCCGACGAGCTGCTGACACCGAAGCGAACATTCAGCGCCTCACTGAGCTCGGTGGTGAGTTCCAGCTGCGGGCGCATCGGACTGTGCCAGCCGCCCTCGGTAGCCTGGGCGGCGGCGTTACCGGCCCATAGGACCAGTGCCAGCAATGATAGGATGTGCAGACCGTGGCGCATGATCGGAACTACCCGCGTATATCCCATGTCTCTTGGATATCATTCGTCACCTATTATGCTTTAAAGCCATCGGTGGCGCACGTGCTTTCATCGGCCCTGGAGAACCACTGCGCAAATGACGGCCCCGGCTTATAATTCGGGGAACGGCCGTTGATCGCGGGCAGTATGGACACACCTTTGAACACCGGCTGGATCCGGACTCGCTTCGAGCGGGCGCGCATGCCGCTGCGCGCCCCCGTGCCCGCGGGCGCCGCTCTCCATCCCGCCGCGGTCCTTGTGCCGTTGGTGGAGCGCGGTGAAGGCCTCAGCGTCATCCTCACCCGCCGGACCGCCCACCTGCGCGCCCACGCCGGGCAGATCAGCTTCCCCGGCGGGCGGATCGAGGCGCACGATATATCCAGCCTGGCGGCGGCGCTGCGCGAGGCGGAGGAGGAGATCGGGCTTTCCCCCGCACTGGTAGAGCTGCTCGGCTCCTTGCCGGAATATCCCACGGGGACAGGGTTCCGCATCGCGCCGTGGGTGGGTCTAGTCGACCCGGGGGCGACCCTCGTTGCCGAGCCGCGGGAGGTGGCGGAGATCTTTGAGGTGCCACTGCAGCACGTCCTCGACGATCGCAACCATCGGCCCCATGCCATGCACTATCGTGGCCGGCGTCATCGGCTCTGTGCCATCCCCTACGGCGAGTACTATATCTGGGGGGCGACGGCCGCCATTCTCAGGGATCTGTACCGTCTGCTCGCCGACTGCCCGGACGCCCCGGACGTCCCTTGAGTCGGCACGGAAGGCGTGTTGCTGAAAGGCGACACGGGGCCACTGGCCCCGCGCGCCTCGCCATCGGGATGCTTACTTGTACATCGACTCCTTGAACACGCGGTCGATCTTCTCCGCATTCTGGTCGGCCGTGTACTGAGCGGACTCCGCCGCATTGAGGGCTTCATCGGCAGTGGCCTGGGCCTGCTCGGCGGCCGACATGGCGGAATCCGCCGTGCGTTGGGCCTGATCGGCGCTGGCCTGTGCATCCTCGGCGGTCATCAGCGCCTCGTCGATACGTGCATTCATTTCCTCCCGGGCCTGGGAGGCGCAGCCGACGAGCAGCGCCAGGGACGCGGTCGCCGCGGTGATCTTCAGCACGGTCTTGAGGGTGTCGTTCATCGAGTAACTCCTTGCCTTTCGCCGGTTTTCCGTTAGTTGTCCGCTGGCCGCCCGGGGGCGGCCAGTGCCCGCCAATCATCACGTTTCCCGGTATCCCATGCAAGGCCTGAAGGTGCCCGCGGGTGCTTAGCGGATCACCACGCGGGTGCCGCGCCGGACGTAGCGGAGCAACTCACCGATCTGCTCGTCGGTGAGCGCCACGCAGCCCTCGGTCCAGTGGAAGCGTTCATGGATCTCCGGGTCACCGCGGCCGACACCGTGCAGGCCTATGTAGCCGCCGAGCTCGGTATCCTGGGGTAGGGTGCCGCGATCATAGGCGAGATCCAGGAGCTCGTGATAGCGCGCCTCGTCGAGGACACCACGCCGCCGAGCGAGGTTGAGGTGGTGCACCGTCGGATAGTCCAGGCCGATGAAGACGTGGAAGCGGCTGGAAGGGTCGATCCGCGTGACCCGGTACTCCCCACGCGGGGTCGTCTGATCGCCATAGAGATGCAGGTCGGAGACGCCACCTCGGCCGAGGGCGAGGTTATCCATCACCGCAAGCACCTCCTCTTCACCGGCGCGCACCTCCAGGCGATCGGCAGCGGTATCCACTAGCACCCAGGCTTGCGCCGGGCCTGCGCCGGTGGCTGCAGTGGCGGGCCCCACCGTGAGCAGTAGCGCTGCCGTGAGGGTTCGGATGAGTCGGATCACAGGAGGAACCGGTACAATGCCGCGGCGTCAAAGGGCCAGCCCAGCTCGGCGCCGGTGTCCGGCCGACGCAGGACGGGGATGCGCTCGGCGTAGGCGTGCTCCCATGCCGGTTGGTCGAGGACATCCCGCGCGCTCACCCGTACACCCAGACGGCCGGCCACCGGCCGCAGCAGGTCTTCCGCCTGCTCGCAGAGGCAACAGCCATCAGTAGTGTAGAGCTCGATGTCCGTCGCCTTCATTGCCACCCCTTGCTGGAACGAGACCGCGGGATTCTACCAACCCCGCTCGGGAGCTGCCCGGAAATGCTAGACTCTGTCGCCGTTACCGGCCGCAACCGACTGATACCCGCAATGATACCGGACCGTCGCCTGTCCGTGGCGCCGATGATGGACTGGACCGATCGGCACTTCCGTTACCTTGCGCGGCTGCTCAGCCGCCGTACGCTGCTGTATACGGAGATGGTGCCCGCCCAGGCCCTTTGGCACGGGAAGGCGGAACGCTTTCTGCGCTTCCACCCCGACGAGCATCCGGTGGCGCTGCAGCTCGGCGGCGCGGAGCCGGAGCAGCTCGCCCATGGCGCCGGCCTTGCCGAGGCCTGGGGCTACGACGAGGTGAACCTCAATTGCGGTTGTCCCAGTGACCGCGTTCGCTCCGGGCGCTTCGGGGCGTGCCTGATGGCGGAGCCGGCCCTGGTAGCCAGACTGGTGGCCACGATGCGGGCGGCGACGACCCTGCCGGTTACGGTGAAGACCCGCGTCGGCATCGATCACCAGGACAACTACGATTTCCTAGCCCGTTTCGTGGAGGCGGTTGCCGAGGCCGGCTGCCGCAGCATCACGGTCCATGCCCGCAAGGCGTGGCTCGGTGGGCTCAGCCCCAAGGAGAATCGCACCATCCCGCCCCTGGACCACGCCCGGGTCGCGCGCCTGAAGGGCGATTTCCCGGGGCTGGAGGTCATCGTCAATGGCGGGATCGCCGATCTGGATGCCGCGGAGGGGCAACTGGTCCGGCTCGACGGGGTGATGATCGGACGTGCCGCCTATCAGGACCCCTATATGCTGGCGGAGGCGGACCGCCGCATCTTTGGCGAGGCGACACCGCCGCCGTCCCGCCAGGCCGTGGCCCGCGCATACGCGGACTACGTCGCCGCGGAGCTGGCAGCCGGGGAGCGGCTGTCGCGCATGACCCGCCACTTGGTGGGGCTATATCAAGGGCTCCCGGGTGCAAGGGCCTGGCGCCGGCACTTGAGCGAGCACGGCCCCCGGCGCGATGCCGACGCCACGGTGATCACCGAGGCGCTGGGGCATGTCGATCAGGCGGCCTGATCCGGGATCTCCAGGCCGAAGAAGGTGCGGGCGTTGGCGGTGGTGCCCTCGGCCAGCCGCTGCGGGTCGTCGCCCCGAAGCGCGGCCACGCGGCGGGCGATATGGGGCAGAAAGGCCGGCTCGTTGCGCCCCTGCGGAGGTTTCGGATCGAGATCCCGCGGCGGCAGGAACGGGGCATCAGTCTCCACCATCAGCCGCTCCGCCGGGATGCTCGGCAGGCACTCGCGCAAGGCACTGCCGCGACGCTCGTCGCAGACCCAACCGGTAACGCCCAGGTGGCAGTCCAGGTCCAGCAGCGGGAAGAGGACCTCGCGCCCATCGGTGAAGCAGTGCACCACCACACCGGGCAAGGCGTCGCGGTAGTCCGCAAGGATAGCGGTGAATCGCTCGGCGGCATCGCGCTGGTGGAGGAACACCGGCAGCCGCAGCTCGGCGGCGAGCTCCAATTGCGCCGCGAAGGCCTCTTCCTGCTGCGGCCGTGGCGAGAAGTCGCGGTTGAAGTCCAGGCCGGCCTCGCCGATCGCCACCACCTGGGTACGGCCGCCGAGCTCGCGGATCAGGGACTCCGTTTCCCGATCCCAGTGCTTGGCGTGGTGGGGGTGCACGCCGGCGGTGCTGGCCGCTACGGGCAGTGTCCCGGCGAGCTCCGCGGCCGCCGCCGAGCCGTCGGCGTCGACCCCGGTAAGGACCATTGCCACCACACCGGCGGCATGGGCCCGTTCGATGACCTGGTCACGGTCGGAGTTGAAACGCCGGTGGGTGAGGTTCACGCCGATATCGACGAGGGGCTGGAGTTGATCCATGGAGGCCTCCGGTATCCAATATGCGCCCGGATCTTACGCACAGGGCGGTGGTCTCTGGCAAGGCCGCGACACTGACCGGGAGGGCTTCCATGCTCGAAGACAGCAATGACCGCCCCATGGCTTGGGTGGGCGATTACAGTGGTCGCCGCGCGGTGCTGACCCCGGATCGCACGGCGGTGATCGACGGGGCCACGGGCCGCTACTGGTCGTTCGAGGAGCTCGATGACGCGGTCACCCGCGTCGCCGTGTGGCTGGAGGACAGCATCGGTGTCGGGGTGGGTGATCGGGTGGCACTGATCAGCGCCAATCGTGTGGAGGCGCTTTGCCTGTACCTGGCCTGCGGCAAGACCGGCACGGTGCTGGTCCCTGTGAGTCACCGCCTCACGGCGGCGGACATGGGCGAGTTGATCCGCCGCAGCGGGGCCCGGGCGGTGCTGGCGGACCCACAACTGGATACGGTGGTGGCGGGCTGGCCGCAGCTCGAGCTGCCGTGGTGGTGGCTGGACGAGTCGACCCTCGCGGCGGAGCCTGTGGTCCCGATCCGGCCCGTGAACCGGCCACTCCGGCTCAACGACCCGTTCCTTTATGTCCACACCGGCGGCAGCACGGGCACGCCCAAGCTTTGCGTCATCTCCCACCGGCAGATGCTGTGGAACTCCTTCGAGCTCATCGCGGCGAATCCCGAGGGCCTGGGCCGTCGCCGGGAGCTGGTGATCTTCCCCTTCGGCCACATCGGCGGCTGGAACACGGTCACCCCGGTACTCCACGCCGGCGGCTGCGTGGTGTTGCTCCCGGCGTTCGATCCCGGGGCGGTGCTCGAGACCATCGCCCGCTACCGGATCAACCATTTCGGGGCCGTGGAGGCGATGCTCACGGCCATCGCCGAGCATCCCGCTTTCGCAAGCACCGATCTCGCCAGCCTCCAGGCGATCACCACCGCCGGGGCGCCCTGCAGCGACGTCACCATGGCCCCGTTCCGGCAGCGGGGGATCGCCGTAGGGCAGTCCTACGGGCAGACCGAGGCCGGCCCGTCCAATTTCATCCATCTCGCCCGGGAGGGCGACCCGGAGTCCCTGGCGCGTCACTCCCAGAGCATCGGGACCGCGCTCATGCACTGCGATTACCGCATCGTCGACGCCCACGGGGCCGATGCCGCGGACGGGTCTGCCGGCGAGCTCTGGCTGCGCAGCCCGCACAGCTTCGACGGCTACGTGGGCGACCCCGAGCGCACCGCCCGCGTGCTCGATGACGACGGCTGGGTCCATACCGGCGACCTCGCGCGCGAGGAACCGGACGGCCGGGTGTATCTCGTGGGCCGGGCGGATAACATGTTCGTCAGCGGGGGCGAGAACATCGCGCCGGAGGAGATCGAGGCGGTTCTCGGTGGGCATCCGGCGGTGGCGGAGGCGGCGGTCTATCCCGAGTCCGATCCGCGCTGGGGGCAGGTAGCCGCGGCGCTGCTGGTGCCCGCCGGTTCCGGGCGACCCGACGCGGAGGAGCTCGGGCAATGGCTCGAGCCACGACTGGCCCGGTTCAAGCATCCTAGGCGTTATCATTGGTGCCGGGCGCTGCCGCGTACCGGGACGGGCAAGATCGACCGCGCCCGGCTGGCGGCACCGGTAAGCCCCGAGTGACGGGAGACGAGAGGATCATGGCCCCACCCCGTGTGCTGATCATCGCAGGTTCCGATTCCGGCGGCGGCGCTGGAATCCAGGCGGACATCAAGGCAACCACCAGCCTGGGCGCCTACGCCACCACCGCCATCACCGCGCTCACGGCCCAGAACACCCTAGGCGTACAGGGCGTGTACCCGGTCCCGGCGGAGTTCATTGGGGAGCAGATGGACGCGGTCCTCACCGATATCGGTACCGATTGCGTCAAAACGGGAATGCTCCACGACACCGCGGTGATAGAAGCGGTATGTGATAGACTGGATAAGAATCGGGTAACGATCCCGGTGGTGGTCGACCCGGTGATGATCGCTCAGAGTGGTGACCGCCTGTTGCAGGAGGCCGCCATCGCGGCCCTCGTCGGGGAGTTGTTGCCCCGGGCGACCCTGATCACCCCGAACATCCCGGAGGCGGAAGTCTTGCTGGGCGACTCGGTGAGGGGGGAGGCGGACCAGCGGGAAGCGGCCGAGGCCCTGCGGGCCATGGGTTGTGCCGCGGCACTCGTCAAGGGTGGGCACGCCGAGGGTGACGAGGTCGTCGACGTCCTCGCGAGCGCCGCGGGGGTGACGGTGCTTCGTTACCCGCGGATTGAGACCACCAACACCCACGGCACCGGTTGCACGCTGGCGTCGGCCATCGCTGCGGGGCTAGCCGCGGGTCGTGAGCTGCCGGCGGCGGTGGCACGTGGCCGGGCCTATCTGCAGCGGGCCCTGGAGACGGCCCCGGTGCTCGGCCATGGCCACGGTCCGGTGAACCATGGGCACACGGTAGCGCCCTTCGAGGAGACCTGAGGATGCTGCGACTCTCCACCAAGAGCCGCTATGCGGTGAGCGCGCTGCTGCACCTGGCCATTCACGGCGGGCGACAGCCGGTGCCACTGGCGGAGATCTCCGTCTGTCAGGGCATCTCGGTATCCTACGTGGACCAGATCTTCACTCGGCTCCGCCGTGCCGGGCTGGTCCAGGGCATACCGGGCCCCGGTGGTGGCTACCGCCTCACCCGTGACCCCGAGGACCTCGCCATCGGCGAGATCATCCGGGTCATGGACAACGACAGCCGGGGCGGGCCGCGGGGTAGCGCCCTGACCCGGGCGCTGTGGGCGCATCTCTCCACGCGGCTCGATGACTACCTCGACCGGCTCAGCCTTGCGGATTTCGTGGAACGGCCGCAGATTCGCGAGACCCTGGCCCGCCAGTACCAGGGGGGGCGCTGGCGCTGCGAGGTTTGTGGCGCGCTCGCCGAGCGCAGTGCCCCGGCGCTGGAGTCGCGGCGATGACCTATGTGGTCACCGAGCCCTGTATCGGCTGCCGGTACACGGACTGTGTGGCCGTCTGCCCGGTGGACTGTTTCCATGAGGGACCGAACTTCCTGGTCATCGACCCGGAGGAATGCATCGACTGCGCCCTGTGCGTGACTGAGTGCCCGGTGGACGCGATCCATGCCGACGACCGACTGCCCGCCGGCCAGGAACGGTTCCTGGAGATCAACGCCCGGCTTTCGCGGCAGTGGCCGGTGATCACCGAGCCAAAGGCGCCACCGCCGGACGCCGATGCCTGGGTCGAGGTCACCGACAAGCTACATGCGCTTCAGGAGGATACGTCGCCGCCGTAGCGCCGGGCGACGTACTCCTCGACGATGGCGACGAACTCCTCGCCGATGCGCTCTCCCTTCAGGGTGACAGTCTTCTCGCCGTCCACGTAGACCGGGGCCACCGGTTTCTCACCGGTACCGGGCAGGCTGATGCCCACGTTGGCATTGCGGCTCTCGCCGGGGCCGTTGACCACACAGCCCATCACCGCCAGAGTCATCGCCTCAACGCCGGGATAGCGTCGCCGCCACTCGGGCATGCGCTCGCGGACATGGGCCTGGATCTGCCCGGCGAGCTCCTGGAAGAAGGTGCTGGTGGTGCGCCCACAGCCGGGGCAGGCCGTGACCAGGGGCGCGAAGGCGCGCAGGCCCATGGTCTGGAGCAACTCCTGGGCGACCACCACCTCCCGGGTGCGGGACTCGCCGGGCTCCGGGGTCAGCGAGACCCGTATGGTGTCGCCGATGCCTTGCTGCAGCAGCACTGCCATCGCCGCCGAGGAGGCGACGATGCCCTTCGAGCCCATGCCGGCCTCGGTGAGGCCAAGGTGCAGGGGGTGATCGCAGCGCGCGGCCAGGTCCGTGTACACGGCGATGAGGTCCTGGACCACGCTCATCTTGCAGGAGAGGATGATGCGGTCGTGGGGCAGGCCGAGCGCCTCGGCCTTCTCCGCGCTGTCCAACGCCGAACGCACCACCGCCTGCCGCATTACCGCCTCCGGGGGCAGGGGCTCGGAACGGCGGGCGTTGTCGTCCATCATCGTCGCCAGCAGGTCCTGGTCCAGGCTGCCCCAGTTGACGCCGATGCGCACGGGTTTATCCAGGTCGCGGGCGATCTCGATCATGGTGGCGAACTGCGGATCCCGCCGCCGGCCCTTGCCCACATTGCCCGGATTGATACGGAGCTTTGCCAGAGCCTCGGCGCAGGCCGGGTAACGGCTGAGCAGGCGGTGGCCGTTGAAATGGAAGTCCCCCACCAACGGGACGTCCAGACCCATGTCGTCGAGGCGCTGGCGGATGGCCGGCACGGCCTCCGCGGCCGCCTCGTTGTTGACCGTGATGCGCACCAGCTCCGAGCCGGCGCGGGCCAGATCCGCCACTTGTACGGCGGTGCCGACCTCATCGGCCGTGTCGGTGTTGGTCATGGACTGGACCACGATGGGCGCTTCGCCGCCGACGGTGACGCCGCCGACATCGACGGGTACGCTGGGCCGCCGGTGGATCAGGGGATCGGACATGGGTGCGTGGTCTTTCGTACAGCCGCCTGCGGGAATGCCATGGTAAAACATTCGCGGCGTCACGGCATCGCCCGCGCCGTGACATTTGCCCTGCTTGCGCCGGTGTTGCTGGCCGGCTGTGCGACCCTGACGGCGGGTCCCGGCCGGGAAGCGGCGGATGCCGCCTACGAGGCGAACCAGTGGCGATCCGCGGCCCGCGGTTACCAGCGATATCTGGAACGCGCGCCCCGGGATCCCCATGCCTGGTATCGCCTGGGCAACGCACGGACGGAGCTCGGCGAGCTGCCGGCGGCCGAGCGGGCCTACCAGGCGGCGCTGGAGACGGCTCCCGAGCTCGCCCGTGCGCGACATAACCTGGGACTGGTGCAGCTGCGAATGGCCGTGGAAAACCTGCTCGGCGCGCGCGAGGGGTTACCGGCGGACGCTCGTCGGGAGGCGCGGACGCGTCGTCTGGCCACCTGCCTCCTGGAGGGACTGGAACGTGGGACGCTGCCCAGCGCCTGCCCCAACGGCAACGAAGGAAACGAGGAGCAACGATGATCGACGTCTACAGTTGGCCCACCCCGAACGGACACAAGGTGCATATCGCCCTGGAAGAGCTCGACCTGGATTACCGCGTCCACGCCATCAACATTGGCAAGGGGGATCAGTTCGGGGAGGAGTTCCTGCGCATCAGCCCGAACAACAAGATCCCCGCCATCGTCGACCAGGAGGGTCCGGAGGGGCGGCCGTTCAGTGTCTTCGAGTCCGGCGCCATACTGTTGTATCTGGCGGAGAAGACGGGTCGGCTCCTGCCCGCCTCTGGTGAGGCGCGCTATCGGGTCATGGAGTGGCTGATGTTCCAGATGGGTGGGCTCGGCCCCATGCTTGGCCAGGCCCACCACTTCCGCAACTACGCGCCCAAACATATCCAGTACGCCCACGATCGCTACACCAATGAGGCGGGGCGCCTCTATCGGGTAATGGATCGCCAGCTCGCCGCGCATGCCTGGTTGGCGGGTGAGGAGTACAGCGTCGCCGACATCGCCGCCTTCCCCTGGATCCGGCCGCACCGCAACCAGGGTCAGGACCTCGACGACTACCCGAATCTCAAGCGCTGGTACCAGGCGATGGACGCGCGGGAGGCGGTGCAGCGCGGCGTGGCCGTGCTCGCCGAGGCCCGACAGCAGGGCTTCGACGAGGAGGCGAAGCGCCTGCTCTTCGGCGAGGGGCAGTACCAGCGCCGCTGACCCGGCGGGGCGGCATTCAGCGGGAGGTCTCGTCCTCCGCCGGGGGGCGAAGGCCGGCCTCGATGAAATCGAGCACCGTCTCCACCACGGATTCCTCGGGCAGGCGGCCCTCCCAGTTCGCGTAGCGGATGCCGAAGAAGTAGGTCATGCCGATCAGCGCCCACGCGAGCGCCTTCGGATCGCCCTGACGCACCTCCCCGCGGCTTTGAGCCTCGGCGATGCGATGCTCGTAACCGGAGAGCAGCCGCTCGTAGTACTGGCGGTGGATGTCGCGGTCGACGAACTGTGACTGCATGACGATGCGGTAGAGATTCTTGTGCTCCAGCGCGAAGCGCAGGAACTGTCGGAAGCCGGTGCGCTCCGCCTCGATGCGGTCGGTGCAGTCGCTGACCGCCTCGCTCTGGCTGCGCCGCAACTCCTGGCTCATGTGTTCGACAAGCGCTCGGAGTATCGCCTCCTTGGAGGCGAAGTAGATGTAGAAGGTGCCCTGGGCTACCCCGGCGCGCTTGGTGATGTTGCTGATCGAGGCGTTGTGGAAGCCGCGTTCGCCGAATTCCTCCTCCGCCGCCTCGAGCAGTCGCTGACGGGTCCTTTCCCCCTTGGGGGTGGCGGGCGTTACGGGTTTAGCCACGACAATCCTCTCTGCTGCTGCCCGGCCGGGGCGGGGACCGGCCGCATTGTGGTTATCGGATGCGTGTTTCGCTTATTCTGGCCGCCCGGACAGGCAAGCGTCCACACCAGCGGCTTCGGAGGCGCCGAGTCACGATGAGTCACAGCCCCATGGATCGACTGCTGGCGGTCATGGCCGCCCTTCGCGACCCGGAGACCGGCTGTCCCTGGGATCTCGCCCAGGACTGGCGCAGCATCGTCCCCCACACCCTGGAGGAGGCCTATGAGCTGGCCGATGCCATCGAGCACGGTAGTGACGACGAGGCATTGCGCTCGGAGCTCGGCGACGTGCTCTTTCAGGTGGTCTTCTACGCCCGGCTGGCCGAGGAGGAGGGCCGCTTCGATTTCCAGCAGGTGGCCGCCGGGGTGGCCGACAAACTCGTCCGCCGCCATCCTCACGTCTTTGGCGGCGCAGCCGAACGCGACGCAGCCAGCCAGTCGGGTTCCTGGGAGGCGATCAAGGCCGTCGAGCGCAACCAGCGCGCCCGCCGCCAGGGCCGGGCGCCGGGTCTCCTCGACGACGTGCCGCTGGCTCTGCCGGCGCTCAGCCGCAGCGCCAAGCTGCAGAAACGTGCCGCCCGGGTGGGTTTCGACTGGCCGGAGGCGACGCCGGTTTTGGCGAAGATCCGCGAGGAGGCCGGCGAGCTGGAGGAGGCCATGGCGGCGGCGGACGACGCCGCCATGGCCGAGGAGTATGGCGACCTGCTCTTCGCCATGGCCAACCTCGGGCGCCACCTTGGGGTGGACCCGGAGCAGGCCCTGCGCGACGCCAACGCCAAATTCGAGCGTCGCTTCCAGGGCATCGAGGCGGAGCTCGAGGGTCGGGATCAGCCCCTGGAGGGGGCCGGTTTCGAGACGCTGGAGGCCGCCTATCAGCGTGCCAAGGCGCGCGACAAGAACGGTGGTTGACCGCCCCGGTCAGGGTTCCAGCAACAACACGTGCACGCTCCGCGGACCATGGGCGCCGAGCTCGATGGTCTGCTCCACATCTCCGGTCCGCGACGGACCGGTGACGAGATTCACCCCCCGTGGCAGGGACCCGGCGGCGTGGACGCGCGCCCAGGCATCCTCCATGTAGGCGACGATGGACTCCGCCGGCAGCAACACGAAGTGATACTCCGGCAGGAAATTCAGGCTCGCCGGATTGTCCGGCCCCGAGGTGAAGGCGAGGGTGCCGGTCTCGGCGATCCCGGCCACCGCTACCGTCACCGCAGCCGGTGCGTCGCCGGCGCCTTCCAGACCCTCGATCACCGTCGCCTCCGAGGGCCAATCCAGCTCGGCGAGCCGCGGGTCGGCCCCGACCTGTATGCGCGGTGCCACCCCGCGCTCGACAAGGAACCGACACACGGCCCCGGGTAGGGCTCCGGGGGTGCCAATGGGCTCCCAGGTAGCGGCGGCCGCCTCCAGGCGCGCAAGGAAGCGGTCGCGGTCGTTCGCCTCCCAGGCCGGCCGTGGTGCCGGTTGTGCCATCATCGAGCGGCGCTCGCGTTCCACTGCCTCGGGATCGGGGGCACTGCCGCGGCCGAGGGCACGGCGGATGGTCTCGATCATTCGATCCGCCTCGCCGGTCATGTCGCCTTCCTCCCGGCGCGCCGCCAGGCGGCCTGGAAGGTCGAGCCCTCGGGTAGCGGCAGGTCACGGCTGCCCGTCCAGCCCCCGGCCAGGGGCAGACGGCGGGCGGATCCACGGCCTCCAACCAGGCGCAACGCCCGTGTCCCCACCCGGGTGAGTCCGTGATAGAGGCGGGGATGGCGGGCCACCCACGCCCAGGCCTGCAGCCCCAGCCGGCTGGTGCGGCTGCCGAGGCCGGCATCGAACTGCCAGTCCCGCAGGCGCCGGATGAGATCGGGCAATGGGATCTTCACCGGGCAAACGCTGGCACAGCGGCCGTTGAGCGTGCAGGCATTGGGCAGATCCACCGTGCCGTCGAGGCCCCGGAACATCGGCGTGAGCACCTTGCCCATGGGGCCGGGATACACCCAGCCGTAGGCATGCCCGCCGATGGCGCTGTAGACCGGGCAGTGATTCATGCACGCCCCGCAACGGATGCAGCGCAGCATGGGGCGGAACTCATTGCCGAGCATGCCGGTGCGGCCGTTGTCCAGCAGCACTACGTGGTACTCGTCCGGGCCATCCGGGTCCTCGGGGCGCTTGGCGCCGGTGAGGAAGCTGGTATAGGCGCTGATCTCCTGGCCGGTGGCGCTGCGGGCGAGCAGCCGTAGCATCGTCGAGGCCTCGTCGGTGCCGGGCACGAGCTTCTCGATCCCGGCGATCACGATATGCACCCGCGGCCGCGTCGTGCCGAGATCGGCGTTGCCCTCGTTGGTCACCAGGGTCACCGTGCCCGTATCGGCGATCAGGAAGTTGGCCCCGCTGATGCCGACATCCGCACTCAGGAATTTCTCGCGCAGGACCTTGCGGGCCTCGGCCACCAGCTCCGGGGCGGGCCGCAGCGGGCCGTCGAAGCGCTGGTGGTGGTGCTCGTCGAACAACCGCGTGATCTCGGCCCGGGTCTTGTGCACCGCCGGCGCGATGATATGACTCGGCGGCTCCTTGGCAAGCTGGATGATGTACTCGCCGAGATCCGTCTCCACCAACTCGAACTCGCGCTCCAGGGCCTCGTTGAGCCCGATCTCCTCGCCGGCCATGGTCTTGGACTTGATCACCCGCCGTGCTTCGACGTCCCGGCAGATCCCCAGGATCGCGTCACGGGCCTCGGCGGCGTCCATGGCGTAGTGGACGTTGCCGCCGCGCTCGGTCACCGCCGCAGAGAAGCGCGCGAGGTAGTGGTCCAGGTTGGCCAGGGTGTGGTCCTTGATCGCCGCGCCGCGCTCACGCAGTGCCTCGAAATCCGGGTAGGCCGCCACCGCATCGGTGCGCTTGCCGACGAATCCCCCCTTGGCCTTGGCCAGGGCCTGGCGGAGGTTTTCGTCCGCCAATGCGGCCCGCGCGTTGGCCTTGAAGGTATGCGTGCGTGCCTCCATCAGCGCTTCTCCTCCTCGCCGATCGCCGGGCCCTCGCCCATGCCCGCGAGTACCTCGGCGGTGTGGAAGGCGCGGACGCTGCCACCGCGCCGGCGCAGCCGTCCGGCGATGTTCATCAGGCAACCGAGGTCGCCGGCGAGCACCGTATCGGCACCGGATTCCACGATACGATCCGCCTTGTCGTCGACCAGCCGTTCGGAGATCTCCGGGTATTTCACGCAGAACGTGCCGCCAAAGCCGCAACAGATTTCGGTGTCCGCCATCTCCCGGAACTCGAGGCGGTCCACGGAGGAGAGCAGTTTACGGGGCTGTCCCCGCACCCCGAGCTGGCGCAGACCCGAGCAGCTATCGTGATAGGTAACCGCGGCCGGGAATTCCGCCGTGACCCCCTCCATATCGCACACATCCACCAGGAAGGCCAGCAGCTCCCAACTGCGCTCCGCCAGGGCCTCCGCCCGGCGTCGCCAGGGATCGTCGTCGTCGAAGAGCTCCGAGTACTTGCGTAGCTGACCGATACAGGAGCCGGAGGGGCCGACCACGTAGTCGTAACCCTCGAAGGCGGTGATGGTCTGCTGGGCCAGGGCCCGGGTATCGTCCAGGTCGCCGTTGTTGTAGGTCGGCTGGCCGCAACAGGTCTGGCCTTCGGGGACCCCCACCTCGCAGCCCGCCTGCTCGAGGAGCCGGACGCTGGCGAAGCCGACCCTCGGGCGGAAGAGGTCCACCAGGCAGGTCACGAAGAGGCCGACCCGCGGCCGGTGTTGTCGGTCATTGTCCGTCATTATGCCGGTTCTGCGGTGCGTTCTGGTCAGACCACAGTACCGCCGGGGCCGCGGAGGCTCAAGCGTGGGGCGTTGGAATTCATTGTGCTCTGCCCCAAGGTAGGAAAGGAGAGTTACGGCACCGGAGGTCAGCGATGAGCCTGAGCGAGAAGCACTGTGTCCCCTGCCAGGGCGGGATCCCGCCCATGGATCGCGACGAGGCCGAACGCCACCGCGAACAACTCCCCGACTGGGAGATCACCGGCGAGCCCATGCGACTGCGTCGGGCGTTTCGCTTCCGGAACTTCCAGCAGGCCCTGGATTTCGTCAACCGGGTCGGGGAGATCGCCGAGGCCGAGCAGCACCACCCGGAGATCCACTTCGGCTGGGGCCACGTCGAGGTGGAGATCTGGACCCACAAGATCAACGGCCTCCACGAGAACGACTTCATCCTGGCGGCGAAGATCGACGCTACGCTCTAGGCGTTCCAGTCCCCGGAGCGGCCACCGCTCTTGTGGCGCAGGCGCACGCCGTCGATGATCATGCCACGGTCCAAGGCCTTGCACATGTCGTAGACGGTGAGCAGCGCAGCCTGCGCCGCATTGAGGGCCTCCATCTCGACGCCGGTACTGCCGTGGGTTTCGGTACGCGCCCGGCAATGCACCGCACCGGCGGCGGGATCGGCCTCCAGGTCCACGGCGACGTGGGTCAGCGGAAGGGGATGGCAAAGCGGTACCACCTCCGCGGTGCGCTTCGCCGCCATGATCCCGGCCACCCGCGCCACCGCGAGTACGTCCCCCTTCTTCACGTTGCCGGCCTGCAGGGCGGACAGGGCCTCCGCGCTCATACGGATGCGGCCCTCGGCGACTGCGACCCGGTGGGTGGTGTCCTTATCGCCCACGTCCACCATATGGGCCTCGCCGCGCTCGTTGATATGGGTCAGTTCGCTCATGCTGTTACCGGTACTGTCCAAAAGCGCCATTCACGGTTAGGATTGCCGCCCCTCATCATAGGCGTGGGGGCTCGGTAGGGATACAGGAGGCCGATACGGTGGAGCGTCGACCGGCGACAGGGACCATGGCGGGGCGGAGGCGAGCCGCGGCGGGCCCGGCATGATCCTGCGCATCCTCGAGATCATCGTCCCGGTCTTCGGGCTGGTCCTGGTCGGCTTCGTCTACGGCCGTATCCGCCCGGCGGATATGTCCACCGCGAACCGGCTCAACGTCAACCTGTTCGTGCCCGCGCTCATCTTCTTCGTGCTCTCCGAGCGCATGGGCGCCGACCTGACCCTCGGCGGCGCGGCCCTGGGTGCCGCCGCCATTATCCTCGGCTCCGGGCCGCTGGCCTGGCTCATCGCCCGGCGCGTGGGCTGGGATTCCCGCACGGTGGTGCCGCCGGCGATGTTCAACAATGCCGGCAATTTCGGGCTGCCGCTGGCGGTATTCGGCTTCGGTGAGCACGCCCTGCCCATCGCGGTGGTGATGTTCGTCGTGGAGAACACCCTGCACTTCACCGTGGGCCTGTGGCTGCTCACCCGCAAGGTGGGCCTCACCCAGCTGCTCGGCAATCCCATGGTCCCGGCCACGGCGGCGGGCCTGCTGTGCATGGCCATGGACTGGCATGCCCCGGCGATGATACTGCCGGGCATCGAGATGCTGGGCAACGTGGCTATCCCCTTGATGCTGGTGGCCCTGGGGATCCGGCTCACCGAGATCGATCTGTCGTACTGGCGTATCGGCCTCGGCGGCGGGCTGCTGGCACCGTTGACCGGCCTGGCCATCGCCGTGCCCTGGGTGGTGATCTTCCAGCCACCGCAGCCCCTGGCGGGGCTGCTGCTGCTGTTCGGCGCACTGCCGCCGGCGGTGCTCAACTACATGCTCTCCGAGCATTACGACCAGGAGCCCCAGGCGGTGGCCTCTATCGTCGCCATGGGGAACCTGTTGTCGCTGGCCGTGATCCCACTGGTCCTCGTCTTCGCCCTGTAGGGGGGCCGTCCTACCGGGGGGCGCGAAATAGACGCAAGATCAACGCGATAGATCACGTATTTCACGTGGCGTCGCGCGCACCTGGCGGTTTTTCCCGAGTGCGGGGGGTCGCCCCTCGCGGACGACCGCCCCCTAGCGGAACAGCTCGTCGATGGCCGCGATCTCGTCCAAAGATTCCGGGTTGGCCAGGGCCTCGCGGTTCTCCACCTTCTCGCCCCGCAGGATCTTGGACACCGCCAGCTCCACCTTCTTGCCGCTGCGGGTGTAGGGGACTTGGCTGACGGCCACGATCTTTGCCGGCACGTGGCGGGGGCTCGCCCCCTCCTTGACCCGGCTGCGGATCTTGCGCTTGAGCGCCTCGGTCAGGTCCTGGCCTTCGTTCATCACCACCATCAATACGACCCGGACATCATCCTTCCAGGGCTGGCCGACGACGATGCTGTCGGCGATCTCCTCGATGGTCTCTACCTGGCGGTAGATCTCGGCGGTGCCGATGCGCACGCCGCCCGGGTTGAGGGTCGCATCCGAGCGGCCGTGGATCACGCAACCGCCGCTGTCGTGGAAGCTGATGAAATCCCCGTGGGCCCACACCCCCGGGAAGGTCTCGAAGTAGGCGGCACGGTAGCGCTTGAAATCCGGGTCGTTCCAGAACTTCACCGGCATGCTCGGCGCCGGCTGGGTGCAGACCAGCTCGCCGCGCTCGTTGACCACGGGCTGGCCCTGTTCGTTGAACGCCTTCACGTCCATGCCGAGCATGGCGCACTGGATCTCGCCGCGGCGCACCGGCAGGATCGGGCAGGCGCCGACGAAGCAGGAGAGGATATCCGTGCCGCCGGATATGGAGCCGAGCAGGCAGTCTGCGCGGACGCGCTCATAGACGTAATCGTAGTCCTCCGGCAGCAGCGGCGAGCCGGTGGAGAAGATCACCCGCAGGGCGGAGAGGTCGTGGTCCTCCCCCGGGGCCATCCCGGCATTGCGGCAGCCGCCGAGGAACTTGGCGCTGGTACCGAAGTGCGTGACCCCCTCGTCCTCGGCCATCTGCCAGAGCACATCCAGGTTCGGATAGCCCGGTGAGCCGTCGAAGAGCACCAGCTCGGCGCCGGTCAGCAGCCCCGAGACGAGCCAGTTCCACATCATCCAGCCGGTGGTGGTGAAGTAGAAGAAGGTATCGTCCCGCTTGATGTCACCGTGGAGCTCGAGCTCCTTGGCGTGCTGGAGTAGCACCCCGCCACTGCCGTGGACGATGCACTTGGGCACCCCGGTGGTGCCGGAGGAGTAGACGATGTAGATGGGATGGTCGAAGGGCAGCTGCTCGAAGTGCACCTCGCCACCACGCCCCTCGGCCACCGCGGCATCCCAGGAGACCATTCCGGGTTCGTCGGGGATGGGCTCCTCCGCGAGATTGGAGATGATCACCACCGCCTCGATGGAGGGGATGCGGCGCCGCAGCTCGCGGATTTCCTCGAGCCGGGAAAAGGTCTTGCCGTTGTAACCGTAGCCATTGACCGCGACCAGCACCTTCGGCTCGATCTGGCCGAAGCGGTCCTCGATACCGTTGACGCCGAAATCCGGCGACGCCGAGGACCAGATGGCGCCGAGCCCGGTGGTGGCCAGCATCCCGATCACCGCCTCCGAGGTGTTGGCCACCACGCCGGCGACACGGTCGCCCACGCCCACACCGCGCTCGCGAAGGAAACGCTGCAGGCCGGCGACCTCGCCGAGGAGCTCGCCGTAGGTGAGCTGCCCGCGGGGACGGGTCTCGGAGCGCTCGATGATCGCCACCCGGTCCGGGTCCCCCTCGAGGGCCTCGCGCAGGAGGTTCTCGGCGAAATTCAGCCGGGCCCCGGGGAACCATTCCGCCCCGGGCATCTCGCGGCTACCGAGGACCCGCTCGTAGCCCCGCGTGGCCCGCACGCCGGTATATTCCCAGATGCTCTCCCAGAACCGCTCGATGTCGTCCACCGACCAGCGGTGCAGGGCGTGGTAGTCGGGAAACGGCCCATGGCCCTTGCCCTCGAGCCAGCGGATATAGTTCGCCATGTTGCTGCGGTTGAGCTCGTAGTCGGAGGGCTCGCGAACAATGGGGTAGTCGGCGCTCATGGTTGGTTGATCCTTGTCTCCTGCCTCTTGGGCGGAATCGTAACCGATTGCCCGCCGTGCTTGCATACCGACGGAGCCGGCGCGCGATAATAGCGCTTCGACAGGACAACGGAGCGAACCCGGACATGGCACTCACGGACAAGGCAGCGGTGGTCACCGGCTCGACCAGCGGCATCGGCAGGGCGGTGGCGGAGGCCCTCGCCGCGGAAGGGGCGAGCGTGGTCATCAACGGCATAGAGCCGCGGGAGGAGGGCGAGCGCGTCGCCGCGGAGATCGCGGACCGCCACGGTGCGGCGGTGCGCTTCAACGGCGCCGACATGAGCCGCCCCGACGAGGTCCGCGCGCTGATCGAGGATTGCGTGAATGCCTTCGGCGGTATCGATGTGCTCGTCAACAACGCCGGCATCCAGCACACGGCGCCCACCGAGGAGTTCCCCCCGGAGAAATGGGACGCCATCATCGCGATCAACCTCTCCTCGGCGTTCCATGCAGCGAGCGCCGCGCTACCGCACATGCAGCACAAGGGCTGGGGCCGGATCATCAATACCGCTTCTGCCCACGGTTTGGTGGCCTCGGTGAACAAGGCGGCCTATGTCTCCGCCAAGCACGGTGTGGTCGGGCTGACCAAGGTCATCGCCCTGGAGAATGCCGGGCGCGGGATTACCTGCAACGCCATCTGTCCGGGCTGGGTGGAGACGCCGCTGATCCGTCCGCAGATCGAGAAGATCGCCGCCGAGCAGGACCTATCCATCGACGACGCCAAGGTCGAGCTGGTGCGCCACAAGCAGCCGTCGCGGCAGTTCGTGCAGCCCGATCAGATCGGCGCCCTGGCGGTGTTCCTCTGCTCGGAGGCGGCCTCCCAGATCACCGGGACGTCGCTACCCGTGGATGGCGGCTGGACCGCCCAGTAGGCGCCTGCCTACCAGCCCACCGGTTCGCCGTGACGATAAAGCACCCCGCTGGGGGCGCCATCCGGCAGGCAGGCCACTTCGACGACCCGCGCGGCGGCGTCCTGGGGGGTGCTGGTGGCCTGGCGCCCGCCCATGCGGGTGCGCACCCAGCCCGGGTCCACTGCGTTGACCAGGATGTTCTCGCCATCCGTTTCCGCGGCCAGTAACCGGGTGATGGCATTGAGCCCCGCCTTGGAGAAGCGGTACGCGGGGTAGCCGCGACCCATGCGCGCGAGCTGGGCATAGCCACTGGTGAGATTGACCACCCGCCCGTAGCCGTGGCGCCGCATCATCGGGATCACCGCCTGGGCGAGCCGTAGCGGCCCGAAGGCATTCACCGACAGGTGCTCCTGCAGGGTGGCCTCGTCCACCTCGAGAATCCCCGGCGAGGGCGTGCCGTCGCTGCCCGCATACTCGGGGAAGATCCCCGCGTTGTTGATCAGCACGTCCACCCGGTGGAAGGCGTTGCCCAGGAAATCGGTGAACCGGCGTATGCTCTCGCCGCGGGTGACGTCGAGGGGGTGGTAGGCGACGTCCAGCCCCTCGCTCTGCAGCTTGTCCGCGGCGGCCTTGCCGAGGATGCCGTCCCGGCTGGTGAGCACCGGCTTGAGGCCGGCGCGGGCGAGCTGCCGCGCCGTCTCGAAGCCGATCCCCCGGTTGCCGCCGGTGATCACCGCGATACGTTCGGGTTCGCTCATGATGGCCCCGCGTCAGTTGTCCCGCAGGTAGTAGCTTCGCGCGACCCGGCAGTCCCCGTCGAGCTCGTAGACCAGTGGCTGCCCCGTCGGTACCTCCACGCCGGTGATGGCGTCGTCGGAAACGCCGTCGAGGTGCTTGATCAGCGCCCGCAAGCTGTTGCCGTGGGCCGAGATGAGCACGGTGTCCATCCGTTGCACCACCGGAAGGATGTCGCTCTCCCAGTAGGGTAGCACCCGCTCGAGGGTGGATTTCAGTGACTCGGTGGCCGGCAGCTCGTCGGCGGGGAGATCCCGGTAGCGGGGATCGAAGCGCGGATGGCGCGGGTCGTCGGCTACCAGGGCCGGCGGCGGGGTGGCATAGCTACGCCGCCAGGTGTGTACCTGTTCCTCACCATATTCCGCGGCGGTCTCGGCCTTGTCCAGCCCGGTAAGGGCCCCGTAGTGGCGCTCGTTGAGATGCCAGTCCTTGGTCATGGGGATCCAGAGCTCATCGAGCTCGTCGAGCACCATCCAGGCGGTGCGGATCGCCCGGGTGAGCACCGAGGTGAAGGCGTAGTCGAAGCGGAACCCGCGTTCGGCGAGCAGCCGACCGGCGGCGGCGGCCTCCTCCCGGCCCTTCTCGCTGAGGTCCACGTCCTTCCAGCCGGTGAACCGGTTCTCCAGGTTCCATACGCTCTGCCCGTGGCGCAGCAGCACCAGACGCTTCATGCCAGCTCCTGTCGTTGCCGTTGAATGGGGGACTGGCGCGGAGTGTACCAGAGCCACCGCTCAGGGCAGGGCGGCGAACACCCCCTCGAACCGGGCAGCGGGTTGGTTTGCGTCCGGGAGATGGACGACCAGCCGGCTCCGCGCCCGACGGCCCCGCCGCAGGGGCTCCAGCAACGCAGCTGCCTGATCGTCGGTGATGGCGAGCACCGCGCGTAGCTCGCCGTGCGCGGGGTGGAGGTACTGGATATCGCCCTCGGCAAGCACCAGCTGCGGCTCGAGGCCGTGGCAACGCGTACAGGCGTACAGCCACCCCCAGCCGGCGAGACAGGCCAGGCTGTAGAGGCTGCCGGCGAAGCCGGTGCCGGCATGGTTGTGATTGGCGTCGATCGGGGCGCTCACCGCCACGCCGTCGTCGCCGAGATATTCAACGCGCACACCCATGAAACGGGCGGGTGGTATGAGCTCCCGGAGCCGGGTCTGTAGATCGATCGCGTGCCACATGAGCCGTTCCCTGCGCCCTGGTCGCTTGTAGGATACCATTGCCGCCTGAATCAAGCCGCAGAGGTCGGGCATGGCGACGGAGATCGAGCGCAAGTTCCTGGTTACCGGCGACGGTTGGCGGGCGCAGGCGGATGCCGGTGTGCGCATCCGCCAGGGGTATCTGGCCAGCGGGGAAAGGGCGAGCGTACGGATACGCCGGGCCGGCACACAGGCGTGGATCAACATCAAGGGGGCGACCCTCGGGGTGGAGCGCCAGGAGTACGACTACGAGATCCCGCTCGGCGAGGCGGAGGAGATGCTCGAGCAGCTCTGCCGCACCCCACTCATCGACAAGACCCGTTACCACGTGCCTGTGGGTGGCCATGTGTGGGACGTGGACGTCTTCGAGGGCGAGAATGCCGGGCTGGTGGTGGCCGAGATCGAGCTCGACGCCGCCGACGAGCCGTTCGAGCGCCCGGACTGGGCGGGCGAGGAGGTCTCGGACCGTCCCCGATACTATAACGTCGCCCTGGTGGACCACCCCTACCGGGACTGGAGCGCGGCGGAGCGACGCGGTGACCCCTGACGGGCGCTGGCTGCATGTGAGCCTGGTTCGCCAGCGACTCACGCTGCTGGAGGGCCGGCGTACGCTCGCGGTGTGGCCAGTGTCCACCGGTGCCGCCGGTGCCGGCGAGCGACAGGGCAGTGGCGCCACACCGCGCGGGTGGCACCATATCCGTGCCTGTATCGGCGCCGACCTGCCGGCGGACGCGGTCCTGGTCGGACGGCGTCCCACCGGCGAGCGATACTCGCCGGCGCTGGCTGCACAACACCCGGGGCGCGACTGGATCCTCGGTCGCATTCTGTGGCTGAGCGGCCTGGAAGTGGGGCGCAACCGCCTGGGCCGCTGTGACACCATGCGGCGCTACATTTATATCCACGGTGCCCCACCCGAGGCCCCCCTGGGGCGAGCACTCTCCCATGGCTGTGTGCGCATGCACCCGGAAGCGGTGGTGGCGCTGTTCGATCGGGTCGGCCCCGGTACCCGGGTGCTGCTGGAATAGCCATGTCCTTGGGACCACTGATGATCGGCCTCTGTGGACCGGCGCTTACCGGCGAGGAGCGCCGGCGCCTGCTCCATCCCGGGGTGGGCGGGGTGATCCTGTTCCGGCGGAATTTCCGGGATGTCTCTCAGCTGATTGAGTTGGTAGCGGAAATCCGCTCCCTGAGAACCCCGCCGCTGATCGTTGCCTGCGACCACGAGGGCGGGCGGGTGCAGCGCTTCACGGAGGGCTTTACGAGCTTGCCCGCCGCCGCCCGGCTCGGCCGTCTGCGCCGGTGCGATCCCGCCGCGGCCCGGGACGCGGCGGAGCGGCTGGGCTGGTTGCTGGCCGCCGAGCTCCGCGGCATCGGTGTCGATCTCAGCCTGGGCCCTGTGGTGGACGTCAATTACGGGGTGAGCGGGGTCATCGGCGACCGGGCGCTGGCAGATACCCCGGAGGGCGTCACCGAGCTCGCCGCGTCGCTGGTCCGGGGCATGCACCGTGCGGGCATGGCGGCGGTGGCAAAGCATTTCCCCGGCCACGGGGGGGTGCAGGCGGACTCCCATGCGGCCTCCCCGAGCGACCCCCGGGACTATCAGGACCTGCTCGCGACGGATCTGCAACCGTTCCGGCGGTTGATACTCAACGGTATCGAGGCGGTAATGACCGCGCATGTGATCTACCCCGGCGAGGATCAGTGGCCGGCGAGTCTGTCATCGTTCTGGATCGGTACGGTACTGCGCCGCCGCCTCGCCTTTCCCGGGGCGGTGATCAGCGATGACCTCTCCATGGCTGGGGCGGCGGTGGCCGGCGATTTGCGTGCCCGGGTCTCCCGCGCCCTGGCGGCGGGTAATGACCTCGTCATCATCGGCAACGAGGGGCGGGCGGTGGATGCACTGCTCGACGAGCACGGTCGTGGCGCGGATCCAGCGGCCGCCCTGCGTCGCGCCCGCCTGCATGGCCGGCCGGCGGTGCCGCTGGGACGGTTGCAGCGTGAGCGCCGCTGGCGGGAGGCACGCGCGCTGGCGGCACGGCTGGCCGGCGGTAGCCCCGAGGGAGACGGGTGCCTATAATTCCGCGCCTTGATGGCCAAACCCGCTCGGGATAGGGAGACGCCGATGAGCGATCATAATCCGGTCACGCCGCAGCAGCTCGACGAGATACTCAGTAGCGCGGAGATCCTGCACAGCGAGGAAGCGGTGGAGCGGGCCCTCGACGACCTGGGCCGGCGCATCGAGGCACGGCTGGGCGGAACCATGCCAGTGGTGCTCGGCGTAATGACCGGCGCCATCGTCCCCCTGGGACGGTTGCTGCCGCGGCTGCAGTTTCCCCTGGAGGTCGACTACATCCACGCCACCCGCTACCACGGCTCCACCATCGGGCGGGATGTGGTCTGGCTCGCACGGCCCCAGACACCGCTGAAGGGACGCACCGTCCTGGTGGTGGATGACATCCTCGATGAGGGCCATACCCTGGCCGGCATCATCGAGGAGTGCCACAACGAGGGGGCCCGCGAGGTCTATACCGCCATGCTTTTCGACAAGCACCACGACCGGCGTTATCAGGGGCTGGAGGCGGACTTCGTCGGCCTTGAGGTGATCGACCGCTACGTGTTCGGCTCCGGCATGGACTATAAGGGCTATTTCCGGAACCTGCGCGGTGTCTATGCCGTCCACCCGGACCACGAGGGTGGGTGATGGGGACGCCGGCGAACCCTCCAGGTTTCCGCAAGCCGCAAGCGTACGAGTGAAACCATGACTTTGGCGATCATCGGCGGCACCGGCCTGACTTCGCTGCCCGGTCTTGAGATCGACCGGCGCGAGATGGTGCACACCCCCTTCGGAGAGCCCTCGGGGCCCCTGACCCATGGCCATCTCAACGACCAGCGAGTGATCTTCCTTGCCCGCCACGGCTACGGCCACACCATCCCGCCCCACGGCATCAACTATCGTGCCAATATCTGGGCGTTGCACCAGACCGGGGCGACGAAGGTGCTGGCGGTTGCGGCGGTGGGGGGCATCTCCCCCGAGCTCGGCCCCGGCCAGCTCGGCGCACCGGACCAAATCATCGACTACACTTGGGGCCGGGCCAATACCTTCTTCGATCAGGACCTGGAGCGGGTGACCCACGTGGACTTCACCCATCCCTATGATGCCCGGTTGCGGGGTCGGCTCCTGGAGGCCGCCGAGCGCTGCGGCGTGGCCATGGTGGACGGGGGCTGTTACGGCGCCACCCAGGGACCTCGCCTGGAGACGGCCGCAGAGATCCGCCGGCTTCGAAACGACGGCTGTGACATGGTGGGGATGACCGGGATGCCCGAGGCGGTACTCGCTCGGGAGCTGGAGCTACCCTATGCCAGTTGCGCAGTGGTGGCCAATTGGGCGGCGGGGATCAATGACGACGAGCCCATCTCCATGGCCGCCATAGAGGAGATCCTGAAGACCGGCATGGGCAATGTGCGTGCGGTACTCGGCGCGCTGATTAACAGCCTCTAGGCGTCATTGTCGAGCCGTCGGGCCTGGATGATCACGCCGAGTATCGGGTGATCCAGGTAGTGGAGCTCGCCGCTGCGCATCCGCCGTCGGGTGCGCATGGGATAGACCGTGTCCTCATCGCGCAGGCGGAGCTCGGTCTCCACGTGTAGGTAGCGCCCGACGTAGACCCGCATCCCGCCATATAATCCCGGGGCGTCCCCGTCCCGGCCACGGCCCACCGCGACCCACGGTGCCCGTGACTCGGGCAAGTCCGCCTGGATCCAGCCGAGGTGCTCCAGGACGCGGTAGCGCCCCGAGCCATCCAGGCGCTGGCGAACGCCCCCGAGCTCCATGGCCGAGCCCGATAGCCTGCGCACCGGGCCGTCCCCGGGGCGGTGGAGCCGAACGCCCTGGACGAGCTCCGCCACCTCGCCAGGCCAGTGCTCACGGTCGACACCGCCGGCCTCCTGCTGCTGAAAGACGATGACCTCCACCGCGTAGTCCCGCGCCTGCGCAGGGAGGGCGAACGCGGCGACCCAAACCAGTAGCGCGACGGGCAGGGCCCGTGACAGTGGCATGCTCATGATCCTCCCTCGCCGGTGCTCGAACCGCCCCCCAGCGTGGCCAGCAACCCCGCCACCTGTTGGATGCGGGTATCCGCGTCCTCGGCGGGCAGGTGGAAGCGCAGCCGCTCCTGGCCCTCGAGACGATACACCCGGGGTTGCTCCTGGACCAGCGTCACCAAGGCGCCGGGATCCACCGCCGGCTGTTCGCCAAACTCCAGCTTACCACCCCCCGAGCCCGCCTCGATGCGGCGGATACCGAGTGCCTCGGCGTCAAGCTTCAGCTCAGTGACCCGGAACAGATTCTTTGCCGGCTGCGGCAGCAGCCCGAAGCGGTCGATCATCTCGACCTGGAGATCGCGGAGCTGGTGGCGGTCGCGGGCGTTGGCGATGCGTTTGTACTGCACTAGGCGGGTGTGTACGTCCGGGAGATAGGCCTCGGGCAGTAGCGCGGGGATGCTGAGATCCACCTCGGCGCCGTGCTGCATGGGTCGCTCCAACGCCGGCTCGCGGCCGGCGCGGATGTCGCGCACGGCACGCTCGAGGAGCTCGGTGAACAGCGAGAAGCCGACCTCCTGCATCTGTCCGCTCTGATCCTCGCCGAGGAGCTCGCCGGCGCCGCGGATCTCCAGGTCGTGGCTCGCCAGGGTGAAGCCGATACCGAGATCCTCGTGGGCGGCGATGGCGTCCAGGCGCTTGGCCGCGTCCGCGGTCATGCTCCGCCGCGGGGGCGCGATCAGGTACGCGTAGGCGCGGTGATGGGAGCGGCCCACGCGGCCGCGGAGTTGGTGGAGCTGGGCCAGGCCGAGATGGTCGGCGCGGTTGATGACGATGGTGTTCGCGGAGGGCACGTCGATGCCGCTCTCGATGATGGTGGTGCACACCAGGATATTGAAACGCTGGTGGTAGAAATCCAGCATCACCCGCTCGAGCTCGCGCTCGGGCATCTGGCCATGGGCGATGCGTACGCGGGCGTCCGGCACGAGTGCCTCCACGTCCCGGGCCATGCGCTCGATGCTGTCCACGTCGTTATGCAGGAAGTACACCTGGCCGCCACGGTGGAGCTCGCGCAGGCACGCCTCCTGGACCAGCGCGTCGTTCCACTCGCTGACGAAGGTTTTGACCGCCAGCCGCCGGGCCGGTGGCGTGGCGATGATGGAGAGGTCGCGCATCCCCGACAGCGCCATATTCAGCGTCCGCGGAATGGGCGTGGCGGTCAGGGTGAGCACGTCCACGCTCGCGCGCAGGCCCTTGAGGCGCTCCTTCTGGCGGACGCCGAAGCGGTGCTCCTCGTCGAGTATCACCAGGCCCAGATTGTGGAATTTCACGCTCGGCTGCAGCAGTTTGTGGGTGCCGATGACGATGTCTACCTTTCCCGCGGCAAGGTCGGCAAGGACGGCATCCTGCTCCTTTTTCGAACGGAACCGCGAGAGCAGCTCCACCCGCACCGGCCAGTCGGCGAAGCGGTCGCTGAAGTTCTGGTAGTGCTGCTGGGCGAGCAGGGTGGTGGGCACCAGCACCGCCACCTGGTGACCCTCCTGGACACCGATGAAGGCCGCGCGCATGGCCACCTCGGTCTTGCCGAAACCGACGTCCCCGCAGACCACCCGGTCCATGGGCTTCTCCGAGGCGAGGTCATTGACCACGGCGGCGATCGCGCTCTCCTGGTCCGGCGTTTCCTCGAAGGGGAACTGCTCGGCGAAGCGACGGTAATCGTCGCGATCGAAGCGATAGGCGTGCCCGCCCCGGGCGGCACGGCGGGCATAGATGTCGAGCAGCTCCGCGGCCACGTCCCGGGCACGCTCGGCGGCCTTGCGCCGGGCGCGTTCCCACTGCTCGCCGCCGAGGCGGTGCAGCGGCGCCTGCTCGGTATCCAGCCCGGTGTAGCGGGAGACGAGATGGAGGGAGGCCACCGGGACATAGAGCTTGTCGCCGCCGGCGTACTCCAGGGTCAGGAACTCGGTGGGGACGCCACCCACCTCCAGGGTCTGCAGCCCGCGGTAGCGGCCGACGCCGTGATCCTCGTGGACCACTGGCGCCCCGATGCTGAGATCGGTGAGGTCGCGGATGATGGCGTCCGGGTCCCGCTCGGCGCGCTGGCGCCGCCGGCGCTGGGTGGCCCGCTCGCCGAACAGCGCGGCCTCCGGTATTACCGCGATCCCGCGTCCCGAGAGGATGAAACCGTGTTCCGCCGGGGCAGTGGTGATGGCGAGGGCCGCCGCGTCCTCCAGGAACCCCTGCCATCCGGCCAGCGGTTTCGGCCGGAGCTCGGCGGGTTCGAGGCGCTCGAGCAGCCGTTCCCGACGGCCGGCGGTTTCGGCGAGTAGCAGGGCGCGTCCGTTGTGGTCGGCCAGGAAGTCGTTCAGCCGGGTCAGCGGCTCGCTACCGTGGCTGTCGGCGCCTAGCTCGGGGAGCGGGTCCACCGCATAGCGGACCACATCGCCACGCTCGCGGGCCGGTGGGCCGTGGTTGGCGGAAACCTGACGGTAGCCGTTGAGCCTTGCGCGCAGCTCGTCAGGCCGAAGGTACAGCGCCTGCGGTTCCAGCAACGGCCGCTCACGGTCATGGCGGCGCTGCTCGTAGCGCTCATGGATCTGCCGCCAGTCCTCCTCCAGGGCCGCGTCCGCACCCTCGATCCGTATCGCGAGGGTGCTCTCCGGGAGATAGTCGAACAGCGTCGCCGTCTCCTCGAAGAACAGCGGCAGGTAGTACTCCACACCGTTGGGTACATGGCCCTCGCTGACGTCCCGGTAGACAACGCTCTCCGTGGGGTCACCGGAGAAGCGCGCCCGCCAGTTGCCGCGGAACCGCCGGATCCCCTCCTCGCCGATGGGGAATTCCCGGGCCGGCAGCAGCTCGAGCGCCGAGACGCGTCCGCTGCTGCGCTGGGTCTCCGGGTCGAAATGCCGGATGGTCTCAATCTCATCGTCGAACAGCTCGATGCGGACCGGGGCCTCGCTGCCCATGGGGAAGAGGTCGAGGATGGAACCGCGGACCGCGAACTCCCCGTGTTCCATGACTTCGGAGACGCAGCGGTAGCCGGCGTGCTCCAGGCGTGCGCGCATCGCCTCGAGCTCGAGGGGCTCCCCCTCGCCGAGCAGCAGGGTGGTGGCGCGGAGGAAAGCCGGCGGCGCGATGCGCTGCATGAGCGTAGCCGCCGGCACGATCACGATACCCTGGCGGATCTCCGGGAGGTGGTAGAGCGCGCGCAAGCGCTGGGAGATGATGTCCTGGTGCGGCGAGAAGACGTCGTAGGGCAGTGTTTCCCAGTCCGGCAGGATATCCACCGGCAACCCTTCGCCGGCAAAGAAACGCAGGGTCTCCGCCAGTGCCTGGGCCTGCTGCGGCGCCGGCGAGACCACAAGCAGCGGCCCGGTATGGGCACGGGCAGCGGCGCCCAACGCCAGCGCCAGGCTGTCGCCGCTGAGGTCGTGCCAACGCAGCCACTCGCCGGGGGCCTGTGGGAGCTTGGGTTCGAGGGGATCGTGTCGATGTCCGGGCATTGAGTGATGTCGGGAACGCCGGCGCGGCCGGTGGATTGCGTAGGCGGGAGAGTGTACTCAATGGTCCCCGCCCACGGAAGCGCCGGGCACGGCGGGGCCAGTTCTGGCATCATTGCCGCCTCCACGGTGAGGGAGCGTAAATGGGGGGCGAAGCCAACGCGAACATCGCGCCGGTGACCGGGGGGGCGACCCTGGCGGCGGCGCTGGCAGTCTACGAGCGGGTGTTCCCGGGCCGGGAGCGCGAGCCCCGCGAGTCCATCGAGGCGCGGATAGCGGCGGGTCGCTATGAATGCCTCGCCTTGTCGCCATCCCCCGGCGCCGTGGCGGCAATGAGTATCACCGACCAAAGGCCGATGCTGGGATGCACGGTGCTGACCTTCCTGGCCGTCGCCCCGGAGCGACGCCGGCAGGGGCTCGGTACTACGCTGCTGTCCGCCGTGATCGAGCGCTTCCGTGCCGGCGGCCCCGGCCACTGGTTGTTCGTGGAGGCACGGCAACGGCCGGCACGCCTGTATCGCCGCTGCGGTTTCCGACGATTGGCGATGGATTATCATGTGCCCCACTACGGTGCCGAGGCCGGCTGCGAGGCGATGTCGCTGATGGCCCTCCCGCGGGCCGCTGACCATGCCGCCACGGTGGACGGTGCGTTGGTCGCGGCGATGGTGCGCGATGCCTTCGTCGACGGCTATGGCCTTGAGCCGGGAGATGCCCGGCTCGCCGCGCAACTGGCACGAATACCTGCGAGGGTGGAGTTGGAAGGATGCTGAGCTTCGGACAACACAGCGAGGACGGTGACTGGGTGGAGCACCGCGTCGATACAGTGATTGCCGCCGGCGAGACCGACTATCAGTCCTACCTGTTCTTCCGTTCGCCGGTCCATGGCGTGTGCGTGGCCCTGGACGGCGATATACAGTCCTGCGCCGAGGACGAGGCGATCTATCACGAGGCGCTGGTCCACCCCGCCATGCTGCTCCATCCCGACCCCCGTCGCGTGCTCATCATGGGTGGGGGCGAGGGCGCCACCGCGCGGGAAGTGCTCCGCCATCCCGGTGTAGGCGAGGTGGTGATGGTCGATATCGACCGGCGCTTCGTCGAGCTCTGCGGCGAGCATCTTGCCAGCTGGAACGCCGAGGCCTTCGCCGATCCGCGCTTGACCGTGCTCTGTCGGGATATCAACGAGTACCTGTGCGAGCCGGGGCCCGGCTTCGACGTGGTCATCGGCGATCTGGTCGATTTCAGCGATCCCGCCGACCCGGCGGCGGCGCTGTACAGTGACCCGCTCTACGCACGGCTGCGGCCGCGCCTCGAACCCGGGGCCGTTGTGGCCACCCAGGCCGGCGGCGTCACGACCTCCCGGACCGCCGCCCATGCGCACGTTCGCGCCACGCTGAGGCGGGCATTCGCCGGCGTTGCCAGCTACGGGGTGGTGGTACCGAGCTTCTATCACCTGTGGAGCTACGTGGTGGCCTCCGATGGCCCGCTCCCGGCGGCGGGGGAGCTCCCCCTGGAGCGCTTCTCCCACCGTGCCGCCGAGCGGGGGTTGAGCCTGCCGGCGACCGGCGCCGTCCATCTCGCCACGGCGTTCTCTTTGCCGGCGGCCATCGCCGACTCCCTCGATCAACCCGGAAGCTGAACGGATTATGTCGACGCTGCGCTATCAGTTGCTGCCCAACCGGACCCCGGAGTCGGCAGATGTCATCGTACTGCCGCTGCCTCACGAGCAGACCGTCTCCTACAAACCGGGCACGCGCAATGGCCCGGAGGCCATCCTCGACGCCAGCGCCCAGCTGGAATACTACGAGGAGGACGGTGGGTGGTCGCCGTTTCTCCACATGGGGATCTCGGTGCTGCCGGCCATGGAGAAGCAGCTCTACGAGGTGGCAGAGGACTACCATCGGCGTGTGACTCAGGGCACTGCGACCCTACCCGCCCAGGCGCTGCTGCTGGCCCTCGGTGGCGAGCATTCGCTCACCCCGTCGCTGGTGGCGGGCCGAATGCCGGAACCTGGAACGGTGGTATGCCTGGATGCCCATGCCGATCTCCGCCCCCGCTTCGAGGGCAGCGAGCACAGCCACGCCTGCCCCATGCACCACGTCCGCGCGGCCGGCCATCGGGTCATCCTTATCGGGGTGCGTTCGCTGATGGACCGAGAGGCCGAACGCGTCCGCGAGGACGATGGCATCGAGTGTCACGCCGACCGTGACCTGCGCCGTCCCGGCGCCTGGGAGGCCCTGATCGAGCGTCTGGGACGACTGGAGGGGCCGGTATGGCTGAGCGTGGACATGGACGCCTTCGACCCGGCCCTGGTCTCCGGCGTGGGCACGCCGCAGCCCGGCGGCCTGGACTGGTATCGCGTCGTCGAGGTGGTGGAAGCGGTCATCGGCAATCCGTCGATCGACCTCCGCGGTTGCGATATCGTCGAGCTCATTCCGGAGCCGAGCTGCGTCTCGGAGATGACCGCCGCCAAGTTGAGCCAGCGGATGATCTCCTGTTGGGGGCGCCATGCGGGTTACCCCGAACGCCCCGCCATCGGCAGCCAGAGCGAGGTGGACTATGAGTGACGCGCTGCCGGTGTTTGTGCCGGCGGAGCACGCGGCGCACCAACCCCGGTGGGATTTCTCCGATGGTCATCCTCCCGTGGCCTATCCCGAGGTGGCTGCCCGGATCGAGCAGGTGCACGCGGGCCTGGAGCGGACCGGGCTACTGTCCGTGGAAACGGTCTCCGGCGCGGCCGAGGCGGCGGTAGCGGAGCTACACGACGGCGACTACGTCGCCTTCCTGCGCGAGCTCTGTGAGCGCCTTGGACCGGAGGAGGAATACATCCCCAGCATCTTCCACGGTGATCTGCGCGGGGGACCCCTGCGCTTTCGCGGCGGGATGTATACCGCAGAGATCGGCTCGCCGCTGACCCGCGGTGCCTACACCGCCGCCCTTCGCTCCGCCGAGGCCGCCCGGCGAGCCGCCGCCCGGGTCCGCGAACGCGGCGGCACGGCCGTCGCCCTGTGTCGCCCCCCGGGACACCACGCCGGACGCCGGCGCTACGGCGGCTACTGCCTGTTCAACAACGCCTATATCGCCGCCCGCGTGCTGGCGGAAGGGGGGCAGTGCTGCCCGGTCCTGGACGTCGACTACCACCTGGGGGACGGCAGCGCCGAGCTGGCGGATTCGGCCTGCCCGTACTTCTCCCTGCACGCCGATCCGTGGAGGAATTATCCGCACCTGGACGCCCGATGGGTGGCTCCGAAGGACGCACACCTGACCACGCTGGGCGACGGCACCGACGGCGCCACCTACCGGCAAGCCCTCGAGGGGACGCTGGAGGCCCTCGCGCGGAGCGATCCGGACGCCCTGGTCCTGTCCTTGGGTTTTGACACGGCCGCCACCGACACCATCCAGGACGATTCGGTGCTCCTGACGGTGGCCGACTTCGAGGCCCTGGGGGCACGCATCGGTGCTATCGGCCGACCCCTGGTGGTGGTGCTCGAGGGCGGCTACGACGTGGCGGGACTCAGTGGCTATATGGAAGCCTTCGCTCGCGGCCTGCGGGGCGCAAGCGGGCGCTAGGGATCCCGGTGGAGCGGACGCGCGACCGTATGGATGACCCGTTCGCCCTCGAAGTAGACGGTAACCTCCGGGTACTGCCAGCGCGTGATCGCCGGTTCGCCCACCGGGTCGAGGCGGCGCTGCGGGGAGCCCAGGCGGGCGCGAACGGCCTCCATGGTCGCGCCGTTCGGCGGTGCCGTGGTGGCCGGCGGCACTGCATCCACGAGGAGGGTCTCGGCAGGCAGCGGTGCCGTAAAGGCCATGCCCAGCAGGGCCGTGAGCATGAGTCGGCGCATGGGTCCTCTCCGCTGAGAATCTCCGGCGGATCATAGCACCGGCCGATGCGCGGAAAAACCGAGCGCGGCGGCCCCTAGGAGAAGACATTTGGAGTATTCGAACCCGTTGCGCGAGGCCCGTCTCGTGCGCCGCTACAAGCGCTTCCTCGCCGACGTCGAATGTGTCGACGGCGAGGCGTTGACCGCGCATTGCCCCAATACCGGGTCCATGCTGGGCTGTGCCGAGCCCGGCCTGCCGGTGTGGTTGAGTCACTCAGCGCGGGCCGGGCGCAAGTACCCATGGACATGGGAGCAGGTGGCCGTGCACGGCGGCACCCGGGTGGGCATCCATACCGGACGTACCAACGACATCGTCGCCGAGGCCATCGCGGCCGGGCTGTTCCCCGAGCTCGGCACGATCACGGCTATTCGGCGGGAGGTGCGGGTACCGCAGGCCGACATGCGCGCCGATTTTCTCCTCGAAGGCGACGACGGCTTCCACTTCGCCGAGGCCAAGAACGTCACTGCGGCGGTCAGCGACGGGGTGGCGTTGTTCCCCGATGCCGTCAGTACCCGCGGGAGCCGGCACCTTCACGTGCTGCGCGACCTCGCCGGGGCGGGGCGGCAGGCGTCACTGATCTTTTGCGTCCAGCGCGATGACGTCACGGAGGTGCGGCCCGCGGATGCCATCGACCCGGACTACGGCGCGGCACTGCGCCAGGCCCGAGAGGCCGGCGTCGGCGTCTATGCGTTCACTGCAACACCGGATGACCAGGGGATCACCCCGGGTCGCCGGGTCCCCGTGGTCTGTCCCTGAGGCGCGTCGCGATGTTCAAGCCCCTACAGCTATTCATCGGATTGCGTTACACCCGCGCCCGCCGGCGGAATCACTTCGTATCGTTCATTTCGGCCTCGTCCATGCTCGGGATCGCCATCGGGGTGACCGCGTTGATCACCGTGCTCTCGGTGATGAACGGCTTCGAGACGGAGCTTCGCGAGCGCATTCTCGGCATGGTCTCCCACGGCACGGTCAGCGGCTACCAACGCCCCCTCCAGGACTGGGAGGCGCTCACCGGCCGGCTGCAGGAACGTGGTGACGTACGCGGGGCGGCGCCCTACGTAGACGGGCAGGTGATGCTCACCCGCGGCGGCGAGGTCACCGGCGCCATGGTCCGCGGCATCCTCCCGGCGCAAGAGGGGCGGGTGTCTACCGTGGGGGAGAACGTGACCTCCGGATCCCTGCAGGCACTGGAGCCCGGCGACTTCGGGATCGTCCTCGGCCGTGGCCTCGCTGACCGTCTCGGGGTGGGGCGGGGGGATAAGGTCACGATGGTCACCCCGGAGGCGCGGGCCTCGGCGGCGGGCATCCTGCCACGGCTGCGGCGCTTCGAGGTGGTGGGCGTGTTCTCCGTGGATATGTCCCAGTACGACAATAACCAGGCGCTGATTCACCTGGAAGACGCCCAGGTGCTGTTCCGGCTCGATGGGGCAGTGACCGGGATCCGGCTCGCCTTCGAGGACCTCTTCCAGGCACCACGGCTGGTGCGCGGTATCGCCGAGGACCTGCCGGGGATCTACCGAATCTCCGACTGGACCATGCAGAACCGAAACTTCTTCCGCGCCGTTCAGACCGAGAAGACCGTGATGTTCGTGATCCTGATGCTGATCGTTGGCGTGGCGGCCTTCAACATCGTCTCCACCCTGGTGATGGTGGTGACCGACAAACAGTCGGATATCGCCATCCTGCGCACCCTGGGGGCGACACCACGGGGGATTATGGGGATCTTCATCGTTCAGGGGGCCGTACTCGGGGTGGTGGGGACGTTGCTCGGCGTGGCCGGCGGCACGGCGCTGGCGCTCAACGTGGAAACCATCGTCCCCGCCATCGAGGCTGTGTTCAATACCGAGTTCCTGCCGGCGGACGTCTATCTTATCAGTGACTTGCCGTCAGAACTTCATTCGGAGGATGTGGTACGGATCACCATCGCGGCCATCGCACTGTCCCTGATCGCCACGCTGTATCCCGCCTGGCGGGCGTCGCGGGTGGCGCCGGCGGAGGCACTACGCTATGAATGAGGCCATCGTGCTCGAGGCACGGGATCTCGCGCTCAGCTACCGCGAGGGGCCGGGGCGGCTGCAGGTCCTCGACGGGGTCTCACTGGCCTTGTCCCGCGGCGAGCGTATCGCCGTGGTCGGGCGTTCCGGCTCCGGCAAGAGCACCTTGCTGCACCTGCTCGGGGGCCTTGAGGACCCGGAGCGCGGCGAGGTCCGCGTCGACGGCCAGCCGTTGAGCCGCCTCGGCGCCGTCGCCCGCGGACGTCTACGCAACCGGGCGCTCGGGTTCGTCTACCAGTTCCATCATCTGCTCGGTGAGTTCACCGCCCTGGAGAACGTGGCGATGCCGTTACTCATCGGCGGCGCGCGCCCCCGGGACGCGCGAGGGGAGGCACAGGCGATGCTGGAGCGGGTGGGGCTCGCCCCGCGGCAGCGGCACAAGCCCGGCGAGCTCTCCGGCGGGGAACGCCAGCGCGTGGCCATCGCCCGGGCCCTGGTCACGCGGCCCGCCTGTGTGCTGGCCGATGAGCCCACCGGGAATCTGGATGCCCACACCGCGGCCACCGTGTTCGCGCTGTTCGAGGAGATGGCCGCCGATCACGGCACCGCCGTCGTGGTGGTCACCCATGACAGCGCCCTGGCCGGCCGGCTCGACCGCGTGCTCACCCTCGAGGAAGGGCGGTTGCGCGACGCCGGCGACGGCGAAGGTGGGCGATGATGTAGAGCCGCCAGAGCAGGTGCACCGCGCCATAGCCCGCCAGGGCGACCACCATCCCCGTGGCCAGTGAGCCTAGCAGCAGCGGCTTCCAGATCACCGCCACCTCGTTCCAGAACCAGGCGAGAGTGGGCTCGAAGCCGGTGTGAAATACCGGCGTGCCGATCAACCAGGTCCCTACCATATAGCTGAAATAGAACATGGGCGGGATGGTCAGCGGGTTGCTGATCCACACCAGGGCCACGGCGAGCACGAGATTCACCCGGATCAGTATCGCCAGCGCCGCCGCGATGGCCATCTGGCCGGGCAGTGGCAGGAAGGCGGTGAACAGGCCCACGGCGACAGCGCCGGCCACCGAACGGCGGTTGAGGTGGAGTAGGAAGGGGTCCTCCAGCATACGGCCCAGCCAGCGCAGATCCCGCCGCCCCTTGATCGCCTTTGGATGCGGCAGATGACGCTTTAGAAACCGTCGCGGCATTTCCCCTCCCGTAGCCCGGCGCCTATTATCCATGGGCAGGAATCGCGATGACAGTCCCTGCCATGGAGGGCGAAGGGAATGCTGGCACTGGTCTGCGGCCTGCTGCTACCACTGCAGCTGTCACTGGCCCAGGCGGCCTGGGTCCTGCCGGCCTGCTGGGCGCTGCTGCTCCTCGCCCCCGCGCGGCATCCGGTGCCGCGCGCCCTCGCGGCCTTCGGCCTCGGGGTCAGCTACTCGGCCATCGTGCTCGCCCACGGACTGGAGGCACGACTGCCCGCCGAGCTTTCCGGGACGACCTTCACCGTGGAGGGACGCGTGGTCGACCTTCCCCAGCGTGATCCCGGCGCGTTGCGCGTGGTGATTGTCCCCGAGCGGCTGTCGCCGTTGCCCCCACGCATCCCCCGCCGCCTGCGTCTGGCCTGGTACGGCGATGCGCCGTCGATCCGCGCTGGGGAACACTGGCGGTTCCAGGCGCGGTTGAAGCGCCCGCGGGGATTCATGAATCCAGTCCGGTTCGATTACGAGGCCTGGCTGACCCGGCAGGGCATCGACGCCACCGGCAGCATACGCGCCGGCGAGCGCCTCGCCCCAGCGACCGGCCTCGCCGGCTGGCGCGGCCAGCTCGCCGGCGCGGTCGCCGAGCGCGCCGGGTCGGGGGCCGGGCCCGCGGTGCTGCGGGCGCTGCTACTCGGGGACCGACGGGCGTTCTCCGATGACCTGTGGGACGCCCTCCGCACCCTGGGCCTGACTCATCTGGTCGCGATCTCGGGGCTGCATATCGGCCTGATGGCCGGGCTCGCCGGCACCCTTGGGGCGATCGCGTGGCGACGCTGTCCAGCGTTCGCCACACGCGTGCCGGCGGCCGTGGCCGGCGGGGTCATCGGCCTCGCTGCCGCGACGGCCTACGCGGCAGCGGCGGGCTTCGCACTACCGACCCTGCGGGCCCTGATCATGACTGCTGTGGTGGTGGCGGCGCTCGCCTGGCGTCGCCGACCGGCGGCCTGGCGGGCCCTGGGGCTCGCCGCCGTCGTGGTGCTCGTCGCTGACCCCTGGTCGGTGCTGGCCGCGGGCTTTTGGCTGTCCTTCTCCGCCGTCGCCGTCATCCTCCTCGTCTGGGGTCCCGGCCGGGGCCGGCTCTACAACGCACTGCGGGTGCAGGTGGCGATCAGCCTATGCCTGGTCCCGGTGCTGGTCGCCTGGTTCGGCACCTTTTCCTGGGTGAGCGCACCGGTGAATCTGATGGCGGTGCCGCTGACCGGGGCGGTCATCGTGCCCGGCGCATTTGGCGCGGCGGCGATCGAGCTGCTCTGGCCGGCCAGCGGCGCGTTGGCACTGGCCGGCGCGGCCCTGGACCGGCTGCTGGGACCGATGATGGCGCTCGGCTCCGCCGTGCCGCTGGCGAAGCCGGGCCCGCTAGCGCTCGCGGCGTGGATCCTTCTTGGCGGGGCCCTGGGCGCGGTCTTCCTGCCCCGCGGATGGCCCGGACGCTGGCTGGCGCTCCCCATGGCGGCCCTGGCCCTGGTCGGTAATGGACACGTCCCACCGAGGTTGGAGGTGACCTTCCTGGAGGTAGGGCAGGGGGCGGCGGCGGTAGTACGCACCCCCGGCCGTGTCCTGGTCTTCGACACCGGACCGGCCTGGGGCGGCGGGGCCGCGGCGGCCCGTTTCACCCTGCTGCCGTTCCTCCGGGAACGGGGCATTGACACCGTCGACCGGCTGATTCTCAGCCACGGCGATCGCGACCACGCCGGCGGCGCCGCGGTACTGGCGGAGGAGCTGGCCATCGCCGATACCCTGTCCGGGGAACCGGAACGAACCGGCGGACGACCCTGCCGGCAAGGGCAGCAATGGCGCTGGGACGGGGTCGCGTTCCGCGTTCTGGCACCGGCGCACACCGACAGGGAGGGCAACGCGGCCTCCTGTGTCCTGGAGATCGATACCGGTCAGCGCCGGGTGCTGCTCACCGGTGACCTGGTCATCGAGGACGAGCCGGCGGTGGCCAGTAACCTCGGGGGCACGCTGGATGCGCTACTGGTCGCCCACCATGGCAGCCGTACCTCCACCGGCGCCGCGTTCCTGCGGACGGCCCGTCCCCGACTGGCCATCGTGTCAGCGGGCTGGAACAACCCCTACGGCATGCCGCACCCCAGCGTCCTGGAGCGGCTGGGGCACTGTGCCGGCGAGGTCGTTGAGCTCGCCCGCTCCGGCGCGGTCACGGTTACCGAGGGGCGGAACGGCGACTGGCGCATTCGCCGGGAACGCCCGACGCGGGCCCGGCTTTACCACGAATCATCCGGGAACCGATTTCAGGCAGCCGCGGAAAACCGGTATGATTCCCGGCCATCCGCAGGTAGCCCCGCGGGGGAAGGTGAGCGCACGTGTGGGAACTGATCCGTGCCGGCGGGTGGTTGATGCTGCCCATCATTGGCTGCTCGGTGCTGGCGCTGGCCATTGTCGTGGAACGGCTCCGGGCGCTGCGGCGCTATCGGGTGCTGCCCCGGCATCTCGTGGCCGAGGTGTGGAGCCGGCTCAAGGCGGACACCCTGGACCAGGAGGCGATCCGGGGGTTGCGTCAGCACTCCCCGCTGGGCCGGGTCCTCGCCGCAGGCCTGGTGAACCGGCATCTCAGCCGGGAGGCCATGATGGAGGCCATCGAGGATACCGGCCGCCACGAGGCGCATAATCTGGAGCGCTACCTCAACACCCTGGGCACCATTGCCGCCGTCAGTCCGCTGCTCGGCCTGCTGGGCACCGTCATCGGCATGATCGACGTGTTCGGTACCATCTCCGCGGAAGGGGTGGGCAACGCCCCGGCGCTCGCGGGTGGCATTTCCCAGGCCCTGATCACCACCGCTTCCGGCCTGGTGGTGGCGATCCCCGCGCTGATGGCGTATCGCTACCTCCGCGGCCGGGTGGACGAGCTGATCGTGGAAATGGAGCAGCAGGCGCTACGGCTGGTGGAGGCGCTGCACAGCCAGCGCCCGGCGGGGGGAGGCCAGCACCGGTGAACCTGAGCCCGAGGCGCCAGCACGAGCCCGAGATCAACCTGACCCCGCTCATCGACGTGGTCTTCCTGATGCTGATCTTCTTCATGGTGAGCACCACCTTTATCCAGCAGACCCGCCTGGACGTGACTCTGCCAAGCGCGAGCGCCGTGGCCCCGGAAGCGGAGCCGGACGCGCTGCACCTAACCATAGACGCCCAAGGCAACATGTTCCTCGACGAGCGACGCCTGCGAAACGGCCGACGCGAGACCATTGAGCGCGCCCTCGCTGAGGCCCTGGCAGGGCGGGACCCCGATGCCGCTCATTTGATCATCGACGCCGATGCCCGCGCCCGCCACCAGATGGTCATCCGAGCCCTCGACGCCGCCGGACGGGCGGGCGTCAGCCGGGTGGGAATGGCGGCTGCCGCCGAATCGGCACAATGACCAGGGAAACGTCCCGCGGCATGGGGGTGTACCGTCGCCTGCTCGGCTACGTACGGCCCTATTGGCCGTTGGCCCTAGCGGCGGTGGTAGGCATGGTCATCAGCGGCGGCATGGAAACGGTATTCGCCTGGCTGATGAAACCCATGCTCGACAGTGGCTTCGTCGAGCGCGATCCGGCGTTCATTCGCCTTCTTCCCTTCGCGCTGATGGGCATATTCCTGGTGCGCGGTAGTGCCAGCTTTGCCGCCACCTTCGGGATGATGTGGATCAGCCGTCGCGTGATCCACCGATTGCGAGCCCAGGTGTTCGACCGTCTGCTCACCCTCCCGAAGTCCTACTTCGACAACGCCTCCTCGGCACGGCTGCTCTCGCGGCTGACCTACAACGTCGAGCAGGTGGCCCAGGCGGGCACCGACGCGCTCATTGTGCTCATCCGCGACAGCGCCACGGCGCTGGCGTTGCTCGGCTACATGTTCTTTGTCAGCTGGCGGCTGGCGCTGATCTTCCTCGCCCTGGGGCCGGCGCTGGCATTCGTGGTGGTCTATATCAGCAAGCGTTTCCGCCGCATCAGCCGGCGTATCCAGCGCAGCGTGGGCAGCGTTGCCTACGTGGCGGAGGAGGCCATAGAGGGTCATGAGGTAATCAAGGTCTTTGGTGCAGAAGCCCACGAGCGCGAGCGCTTCGCCGGCGCCAACGACCGCAATATGCGCCAGTACATGAAGTTCGCCGCCACCAAGGCCCTGAGCACCCCGGTGGTCCAGTTCATCTCCGCGGCGGCACTGTCTCTGGTCATTTTCCTCGCGACCCTCGAGGGCATGGTCGCCGAGATCACCGTGGGCGGATTCGTCTCCTTCATCACGGCGATGTTGCTGCTGATGCAGCCACTGAAGCGGCTGACCAACGTGAACGCGACCATCCAGCGTGGCATCGCTGCCGGCGAGAGCATATTCGAGATCATCGACGAGACCCCGGAACCGGACGACGGCAACCTGCCACTGCAGCGTGTCGAGGGGGCGCTGGTCTTCGACGGCGTGAGCTTCGCCTACAACCGCGGTAATCCCCTGGTGCTGGAGGACGTCTCCCTGGAGATCCACCCCGGGGAGACGGTGGCGATCGTGGGCCGCTCCGGTAGTGGCAAGACCACGTTGGTCAGCCTCCTTCCGCGCTTCTACGACCCGATCGCCGGCGAGATCCGGTTGGGGGGCGTAGCGCTTCCGAGTTACCGATTGGCGGACCTCCGCCGCCAGATCGCCTTGGTAGGACAACAGGTCGTGTTGTTCAACGATACCCTGGCCGCGAATATCGCCTACGGTGCCGCCGGTGAGGCGGACGAGGCCGCCGTGCGGCGGGCCGCGGATCTGGCGAACGCCCGGGAGTTCATCGAGGCGCTGCCGGAGGGCTTCGATACCGTGGTCGGTGAGAACGGCGTCATGCTCTCCGGGGGGCAACGCCAGCGTATCGCCATCGCACGAGCGCTGCTCAAGGATGCCCCCATCCTGATCCTGGACGAGGCGACCTCGGCGCTGGATACCGAGTCGGAGGCCCACATACAGCACGCGCTGGAGACCCTGATGGCCGGACGGACCACCCTGGTGATCGCGCACCGGCTGTCCACCGTCGAGGCGGCCGACCGGATCGTCGTTCTGGACGGCGGCCGGGTGGTGGAGACCGGGGACCATCAGGACCTGCTGGCTAGGAACGGCGCCTACGCGGCTCTCTACAATCTGCAGTTCCGGCGACAGGCGCAGGACGGGTGAGGCCTTCCGTGCAGGGGGTGCCCGGCTGGTGGTTGCGTCGCGGGGTGCTGAGTACGGCGTTGGCGCCGCTTGGGGTGCTGTACGGCGCGGTCAGCCACGCGCGGCGCCGGTACTGGGCACGCCATGCGCCGTCCGCGCCCCTGCCGGTGATCGTGGTGGGCAACCTCTTCGTCGGCGGAAGCGGCAAGACACCGTTGGTGATCCATCTGGTCGAACGAGCCCGTGCCCTCGGGATGACCCCCGGCGTGATACTGCGAGGCTACGGGGGTAGGGGGCGGCAGTGGCCGCAGCCGGTAACGCGAAACTCGGATCCTGCCATTGTGGGGGATGAAGCGGTGCTCATCGCGGAACGGGCCGGTTGCCCGGTGGCGGCCGGCCCGGACCGGGTCGCCGCCGCACGTCTGCTCGCGGGTTCGGGCTGTGACCTGCTGATCAGCGACGACGGCCTCCAGCACTATCGCCTGCGACGCCAGGCGGAGGTGATCGTGATCGATGCGGCGCGGGGGCTCGGCAATGGGCGTTGCCTACCGGCCGGGCCGCTCCGCGAACCACCGGCGCGCCTGCGGGACGCGGACCTGGTGCTGGCCCGCGACGGTACCCGGCCGGAGGCCGCGGCGGGATACCGCCTGCAGCCGGGTGCCTTGCAGCCCCTCGAAGCGACATGCCAGGCCACACCGCCGGTGCCGGGCTCGAGTGTCCACGCGGTCGCGGGCATCGGCCACCCGGGGGGATTCTTCGCGATGCTGGAGGGGCTGGGCTACAAGGTGCTCCCGCATCCGTTCCCCGACCACCATCGCTTCCGACCGGTCGATCTCGAATTCGATGACGACCGGCCCGTGGTCATGACCGAGAAGGATGCCGTGAAGTGCCGACACCTGATCCGGGGCTGGTATCTTCCGGTCACCGCGGTCCCCGATGAGGCCGCCGCCACTGCCATGGACCGCCTGATTCTCAAGGCCCGCAACGAGAGGATCCCCTGATGGAGCCCTTCATCGTCGTGATCCCGGCCCGCTACGCCGCCTCACGTCTACCGGGGAAACCGCTGGTGGACATCGGTGGACGCCCGATGATCGCGCACGTTATCGACCGCGCCCGGGAGAGCCGGGCCGAACGGGTGATCGTGGCCACCGACGACCGCCGCATCACCACCGCCTGCCGGAACCTGGGCGCCGAGGTGATGGAGACGGACACAGGCCACGAGAGCGGCACGGACCGCCTTGCCGAGGTGAGCCGCAGGTGTGGACTGGATGATGATACGATTGTGGTCAATCTCCAGGGCGACGAGCCACTGATGCCACCCGAGCTCCTGGACACGGCGGCCGGGACCCTGGCCGCGGATGCGGATGCGGACCTCGCCACCCTGTCGACGCCGCTTCAGCCAGCGGAGGCCGAACGCCCGGATGTGGTCAAGGTGGTCTGTGACCGTTTCGGGCGTGCAATGTACTTCAGTCGTGCCCGGATCCCCTATTGCCGCGAAGGTGAACCTCCGGCCGATCTCTACCGGCGCCATCTCGGCATCTATGCCTACCGGGCCGGGTTTCTCCGGGCCTTCACGGAGCTGACACCGTCGCCCCTGGAGGTTACGGAGAAGCTCGAGCAGCTGCGGGCCCTCTGGCACGGGTACCGCATCCGTGTCGGCATCGCCGGGCATATCCCCAGCCACGGCGTGGATACGCCGGAGGATGTGCCGCGGGTGGCAGCGGCCCTCGGGCAGTTGGGTCACGGCGATTCCGCTGGAGGAGATAACGAATGATACGCGTGCTGATGGTATGTATGGGCAATATCTGCCGTTCGCCCTCTGCCGAGGGTGTCTTCCGAGCCCTCCTCGAGGAGGCCGGCCTGGAGACGTTGGTGGACGTGGATTCCGCGGGTACGCATGGCTTTCATGTGGGTCGTCCACCGGATCCCCGTGCCCGTGAGGCGGCGGCGCGCCGCGGCATCGACATCGGCGGGCTCCGCGCCCGCCAGGTGGATGCCTACGATTTCGAGGCCTTCGACTACATCATCGCCATGGATGACGCCAACTACGGGATCCTGATCGCCGATGCCCCATCGGCGGCCCGGGAACGCGTGCACCGACTCCTGGACTTCGCGCCGGGACGCGGGGAGAGCGAGGTCCCGGACCCCTATTACGGGGGGCACGACGGATTCGAATACGTCCTCGACTTAGTGGAGGAGGCGGCGCGCGGCCTCCTCTCGGAGCTCCGCGAACGCCACCGCCTGTAGGGGCCGGTCAGTCCCGCCCCTCGCCACCGGATGCGGTCACCGCACGGTTATCCTCAGTTTCCTGACCCGGCTCTCCGGTGACCGGCTCGGGTTGGCCGGCGGGGGCGGCGCTATCGGAGGCCATCTCCCGCTTATCACCGCCGTCCTCGCTACCAGCCTGGATGCGGGGCCGACCGGGCCAGCGCCGCGGATCGTCCTTGCGTCCCCCCTTGCGCCGACCTTCCGGCTGGCCAGCTGACCCCCGCGCCTTGTCTTCCGTGCCGTCACTGCCGTCGTCGGCCTTCTCGGGGGATTCGGCGGTGCCGGTGGTGCGCGCGGCTTTGCCAGAGGAGGATGCCTTGCCGGCGCCGTCCTTCTCGGCGGCGGCGTTGTCGGTGTCTTCCTGGGCCGTGCCTTCGCCGCCCTCGCCATCCTGCTGTGGGGCCGTAGCGTCCTGCTCCGCGCCGGTGCGGTTGGGACGGCGGCGCCGACGCCCGCCACGCCGGCCCCGCCGGCTGCGCCCGGTGCTCCGTTGCGCCGCGCGGGACTCCTCCGACTCGGCATCGGCGCCCGCATTCGTGGCGGGCCGCTCAGGTTCCGTCGGCACCTCGGCGGAAGCCACGGGCGCATCTGCCTTTTCGGTCGCCTTGTCACCGCCGGTCTTCGCTGCGCCGCTGGAGCGGGGCGACTCGGAGCGCCGGCGACGGCCCTCCGAGCCCGAGCCCCGTTTCCCGGTCGCTTTCCGCTGCCCGCTGGTCGTTCCCTCCGTAGCGGACGGCTGGCCGGTGCGAGGCCCGCTCTCGTCGGCGCTCGGGGCCGGTGCCGCATCGGTGCCTCGCTGCCGCGTCGGCTCTGTCTCCCCGTCGCCCACCACGATCTTGCGTAACCAGCCGAAGAAGCCACCCAGCGCGCGGGCGGGCTCGGCCACCGGTACGCCCCCTTCCGCCGTGCTCTCCGACGGCGTCTCCGCGGCGGCGCTCGTCGCCCCTTCCGCCGGTTCGGTGGGGGCGCCGGGCGCAGGTTTGGCCGGTCGCACGGACTTCACGGCGGGCTGCTCCGCCTTCGGCCGTTCCGCGGCGACCAGTTGTTCCGCATCGCTGGGTTCCTCGGATCCCGTGGCGAGCCGGTAGCTGACATCCTCGCTGGTGGCGTCGTCGCTGCGGATCCGATGGAGCTCGTAATGCGGGGTCTCGAGATGGCGATTGGGGATGAGGACCACATCCACCCGGTTACGCTGCTCGATCTCGGCGATGGCACCGCGCTTCTCGTTGAGCAGGAAGGTCGCGACATCCACCGGCAGCTGGGCGAGGACCTTGCCGGTCTTGTCCTTCATCGCCTCCTCCTCGACGAGGCGCAGGATCGACAGGGCGAGGGACTCCACGCTTCGCACGGTGCCCTGTCCCCCGCAGCGGGTGCAGACCTCCTGACTGGACTCGCCGAGCGAAGAGCGCAGCCGCTGGCGTGACATCTCCAGCAGGCCGAAGCGTGAGATTCGGCTCACCTGCACTCGGGCCCGGTCCTGTTTGACCGCCTCACGGAGACGGTTCTCGACCTCCCGCTGGTTGCGGTTCGGTCCCATGTCGATGAAGTCGATGACGATCAGCCCGCCGAGATCCCGCAGCCGCAGCTGCCGGGCGATCTCGTCGGCGGCCTCGAGATTGGTGTTGAACGCGGTCTCCTCGATATCGGCGCCCTTGGTGGCCCGCGAAGAGTTGATGTCGATCGAGATCAGCGCCTCGGTGTGATCGATGACGATGGCACCGCCGCTCGGCAGCCGTACCTCGCGCTGGAAGGCCGACTCGATCTGGCTCTCGATCTGGTACCGGGTGAACAGCGGCACCTCGTCGTCATAGCGCTTCAGCCGCGGCAGGTTATGGGGCATGACCTGCTCCATGAACTGCCGCGCCTGCTCGTGGACCTCGGCGTCGTCGATGAGCACCTCGCCGATATCCGAGCGCAGGTAGTCCCGCAGCGCCCGGATGATGACGTTGCTCTCCTGATAGATCAGGAACGGGGCAGGGCGCTCGGCGGCGGCCTTCTGGATGGCATTCCAGAGGTTGAGGAGATAGTCCAGATCCCACTGGAGCTCCTCGACACTGCGGCCGACACCGGCGGTGCGCACGATCAGACCCATCCCCTCCGGCACTGCCAGCTGGCGCAGCGCCTCACGGATCTCGGAGCGATCCGAGCCCTCGATGCGGCGCGACACGCCGCCGGCGCGGGGGTTGTTCGGCATCAGTACCAGGTAGCGCCCGGCGAGGCTGGCGAAGGTGGTCAGCGCCGCCCCTTTGTTGCCGCGCTCCTCCTTCTCCACCTGGACGACGACCTCCTGGCCCTCCTTGATGACGTCCTGGATGCCGACCTTTCCGGGGTCCGCATCGCCATCACCCTGGAAGTACTCGCGGGAGATCTCCTTGAAGGGGAGAAAGCCGTGGCGCTCCGCGCCGTACTGGACGAACGCCGCCTCGAGACTCGGCTCGACGCGGGTAATCTTACCCTTGTAGACGTTCGCCTTCTTGCGCTCCCGGGAGGGCGTCTCGATATCCAGATCGTAGAGGGACTGTCCGTCGACGAGGGCCACACGCAGCTCTTCGGGCTGCGTGGCGTTGATCAGCATGCGTTTCATAGGACGGGGATCTCCGGCGCTCGACCCGGCCGGCCGCGTCGTCGTATGCCGGACGGTGATGTCTCGCCGGACCGATCGCCGCATCGCAGCCACGGCCCGGGGCGGGCAGCGTGCCGCGCACGCCGGCCATCAGCGGGACGACCAGTGCGGCGATGAGATGGGTCACGAAGAATCCAGGCATATAAGGGCACGACGCCGGCGCCGGGGGGCGCATTGGCCACTCGGACACAGCCGAGCGGGTGATTGGTTTTGTAAACTGCAACAGCGGCAGCCCGCAGCGTCGCCGCAGGCCGCCTGCAATCCCTTTTCACACCGGGTCACAGGATCGCGGCACGCACACGCGCCTGAACCCCCTGTAACACCGGTGCAAATATACCAATGTTGACAGTTGCCTTCCAAGCTGTATTCGCACTGGTATGATACGCGGTCACCCCGCAGCCGCGAGCCGTGAGCCGAATGGCCGATCAGGTCCGCCATATCCAGATCCACGCCGAGTACGATGGCCAGCGGATCGATAACTTCATCAGCCGGGAGCTGCGCGGCGTGCCGCGGAGCCTGGTCTATCGGCTGCTACGCCGCGGCGAGGTGCGGGTCAATGGCGGCCGGGTGAAGCCGGCGCGGCGGCTGCGCACCGGCGATACCCTGCGCCTGCCCCCGGTCCGCGCCGGGCGGGGGACCACCCGCGCCGCCTCGGAACGGGTCCTTGCCCGGCTGCATGATGCCATCCTCCACGAGGACGGCGAGCTCCTGGTGATCGACAAGCCCTCGGGTATGGCGGTACATGGAGGTAGCGGCCTTGGCTACGGGGTCATAGAGGCATTGCGGCAGATGCGCCCGGATTGCCCCTTTCTGGACTTGGTGCATCGCCTCGATCGCGATACCAGCGGTTGCCTGGTGGTGGCCAAGCGCCGCTCGACGCTGACGCGCTTGCACGAGGCGCTGCGGCGTGGCGAGGTCGGTAAGCGTTACCAGGCCCTGCTTGCGGGTACCATGGCGCGGCCGACGCTCGCGGTGGAGGCCCGTCTGGAGCGCCAGACCGGTCGCGGGGGGGAGTCGGTGGTGCGTGTCAGTGCCGCAGGGAAGTCCGCGCGGAGCGTGTTTCACCGGCTTGCGGCGGTGCCGGACTGGACGCTGGCGGAGGTAGAGCTGCATACGGGACGCATGCATCAGATCCGCGCGCATGCCGCCCATCTCGGCCTGCCCGTGGCGGGGGACCGCCGTTACGGTGATCCGGAGGCCAACCGGCGGGCGCGCCACGCCGGTCTGCGCCGCCTATTCCTGCACGCCGCCGCGCTGGACCTGCCCGGGGAGGGTGGGGCGCGGCTACGGATCCGGGCACCGCTTCCCGCCGAGCTGCGGGCGGTCCTGGAAACGATGGGCATGCCCATCCCCCACGAATAGGGAGCAGCGTTGTGGAAGAGCAGGAACGATGGGCACGTGAGAGCCTGCGTGAGATCGCCCTCGAGGGGATCCGGGAGCGGCGCCGGGCAAGGCGCTGGGGGATCTTTTTCAAGCTGACGATCCTTGCCTATCTCGTGGGCGTCCTCGTGCTCGCCCTGCCGCAGCTGCGAATGCCGGATCCCACGGCAGAGGGACCCCATACGGGTGTGGTCGATCTCGAGGGGGCCATTGCCGCGGACTCCCCGGCGGCAGCGGACCGGATCATTCGCGGGCTGGAGGCTGCCTTCGCAGCGGAGGGCACCGCCGGCGTCATGCTCCGCATCAACAGCCCCGGCGGCAGCCCGGTGCAGGCCCGCCGCATCTATGCCGCCATGGAGCGACTCCGCGCGGAGCATCCCGACATCCCCCTGTACGCGGTAGCCGGTGACATGGCCGCCTCCGGCGGCTATTACGTGGCTGCCGGCGCTGATCGGATATTCGCGGATCCGGCCTCCCTGGTGGGCTCCATTGGCGTCATCATGGGGGGGTTCGGATACACGGAGGCCATGGAGAAAGTTGGCGTCGAACGCCGGTTGTATACGGCAGGCCGCAACAAGGCCATGCTCGATCCGTTCTCGGAGTCCGATCCCGCCGTCGAATCCCATGTCTCGGCCATGCTCGACGAGATCCACGAGCAGTTCATCGATGCCGTACGGAATGGCCGCGGCGACCGGCTCGCGGAGGACGAGGAGTTATTTTCCGGGCTGATCTGGACCGGCGAGCGCGCCCTGGCCCTCGGGCTGGTCGATGAGCTCGCCACCCCGGAACACGTGGCCGCGGAAGTCATCGGTACCGAGCGCACCATTGACTACACCCCGCGCGGCGGACTCATTGAGCGGATTACCCGGCAGCTCGGCCGTACTGCAGCGGCGGTGCTGGAGCGCCTCGCCCGGCCATCGGCCGAGTGGTAAGGGGAACCGGCGGCACCGCGTCAGGGCAGGGCGAAGCCGGCGGCACGCAAGCGCTCGCAGAGCGCGATCAGGGGTAGACCGATGAGGGTATTCGGGTCCCGGCCCTCGAGGGCGCGGAACAGGGTCACCCCCATTCCCTCGGCACGGAAGGATCCGGCGCAGTCCCAGGGCTGGTCGTGGTCTACGTAGCGCTCCACTTCGGCCCGTGTCAGGGCGCGGAAGATCACATCCAAGCGTTCGAGCGCCGCCTCGGCATTGCCGGTCCGTGTATCGAGGATGGCCAGTCCTACCCGGAAGCGCACGCGCCGGCGACTGCTGGCCAAAAGTTGGCGCACCGCCGCCTCCCGGTCGCCCGGCTTGCCGAGGATGCGCTCCTCGAGGCAGGCGGCCTGGTCGCAACCGATGACCAGGGCGTCCTCCTCGTCCACGGACGCCGCCCGCGCCTTCTCCCGTGCCAGGCGGAGCACATAGTCTTCCGCGCTCTCCCCGGGATGGACGCTCTCGTCGACCTGGGGGGCGCGCTGGCTGAACGCCACTCCCAGGCGCCGCAGCAGCGCCGCCCGGTAGGGCGAGCCCGAACCGAGGATCAATCGCCGTGGCTGCATGCGCCGATGCCCCTCCGTTGCCCATCCACTGCGGGATCGGGCGTATTTTGACAGGGTCCAAAGGCATGGATAATATGCGCTGCCTTATGCACGAGGAAACCCTGCCGTCCACGATCGATCTGCGTCGCGTCGGCGCGGCGGGGCTCGCGCTTTCCGGCGATCTGCCGCTCGGTACTCTCAAGCGCCTGGCGGCGGTGCTTGCCGGTGAGGCACAGGCGGCAACCGCTGAGATCACCATTGCCCGCAAGGGCGATGACAGCGTGGAGGTCGCAGGCTCGGTGGCGGCCACCTTGCCCCTGACTTGCCAGCGCTGCCTGGAGGTGGCGGCGGTGACGGTGCGCGGCGAGTTCCGGATCACCGTGGTGGCTGACCAAGCGACCGCGGAGGCTTTGGACGAGGCATTCGTGGCGCCGCAGATGCAGCTCGCGCTGCATGAATTGCTCGAGGAGGAGCTCCTCCTCGAGCTGCCGGTGGTGGCGAGGCACGCGGAGAACGAGCCCTGTGTCGAACGCTCGCAACATTTCGGCCCGCCGGGGGAAGCAGTCCCCGAGCGGGAGAATCCGTTCGCGGTACTCGCCGAGCTCAAAGGGCGGGACCGGGGCGGCAACTCGGATCAAGACTGAACACAACCCCAACGGGAGTGGCCGGAGATGGCAGTACAGCAGAATCGCAAGACCCCGTCGAAACGCGGCATGCGGCGTTCCCACGACGCGCTCGGGACCCCCACGCTTTCCACCGAGCCCACCACCGGCGAGACCCACCGCCGGCACCATATCTCGGCGGATGGCTATTACCGTGGTCGCAAGGTGACCAAGGGCAAGGACGACTAAGCGCTACGGCTGCGCGGATTCGTATATCGGTCCCGGCCACATGCAGCGATCATGACCCGTCGCTATAGCATCGCCCTGGACGCCATGGGGGGCGATCACGGCCCCTCCGTCGTCGTGCCTGCCGCCCTGCGCGCCCTCAAGCACATGGACGAGGACGTGCGGCTTGTCCTGGTGGGCGATGGCGAGCGCCTGCGCGAGGCCCTTGCCGCGGAGGGAGCGGCCGAGGACGAGCGCCTTGCGGTCCACCACGCCAGCCAGGCCGTGGACATGGACGAGCTGCCCTCTCAGGCGCTACGCGCGAAGAAGGACTCCTCCATGCGGGTGGCCGTGAACCTGGTGAAATCCGGGGATGCGGACGCCTGCGTCAGCGCCGGGAACACCGGGGCGCTGATGGCCACCGCCCGCTATGTGCTCAAGACCCTCCCGGGCATCGACCGTCCCGCCATTTGCACCACCATCCCGTGCCAGGATGGCGTGTTTCAGATGCTCGACCTCGGGGCCAACGTCGACTGCACCGCGGAACATCTGTTCCAGTTTGCCGTGATGGGATCGGTGCTCGCGGAGACCGTGGCGCGCCTGCCCGCGCCCCGGGTGGGCCTGCTCAATCTCGGCGAGGAAGAGATCAAGGGCAACGATGAGGTCAAGCAGGCCGCACAACAATTGCAGGCCAGCGACCTCAACTACGTCGGTTATGTGGAAGGCGATTCCATGTTTAAGGGCGTCTCCGACGTGGTAGTGTGCGACGGCTTCACCGGCAACGTGGCACTGAAGACCAGCGAGGGGGTCGCCGGCATGATCTCCCACTACATGCAGCAGGAGTTCCGCCGCAACCTGTCCACCCGCGTCGCTGGTCTGATCGCAATGCCCGTGCTCCGCGCCCTGCGCCGCCGCCTCGATACCCGGCAGTACAATGGGGCCAGCCTGCTCGGCCTGCGGGGGGTGGTGGTGAAAAGCCATGGCAGTGCCGACGCGGTGGCCTTCGAGCACGCGATTCGGGTGGGCCTGCTGGAGGCACGCCAGGGGGTGCCCTCACTGATCGACCAGCGGCTCGGCGAGACCTTCTCCAGAGGAATACAGACGTCGTGACCATCTACTCGCGGATCCGGGGCACCGGCAGCTACCTGCCGGAGAGGGTCGTGACCAATGCCGAGCTCGAGGCCTTGGTGGACACCTCGGACCAGTGGATCCGCGAACGTACCGGGATCGCCGAGCGGCATGTCGTCGCCGAGGGCGAGGGCTGCGGGGATATCGCCACCCGGGCGGCTGAGGCGGCGCTGGACGCCGCCGGCCTGACCGCCGCCGACATCGACCTGTTGGTGCTGGCGACCTCCACGCCCGACCAGATCTTCCCCAGCACTGCGTGCCTGGTCCAGCAACGCCTGGGGATGCGGGGCGGGGCCATCGCCTTCGATATCGCGGCCGCCTGCTCGGGTTTCATCTTCGCCCTCGATACCGCGGACCGCTTCATACGCACCGGTGGGGCACGGCGGGCCCTCGTTATCGGCGCCGAGACGTTCTCCCGGATCCTGAATTGGGAGGATCGCGGGACCTGCGTAATCTTCGGCGACGGTGCCGGTGCCGTGGTCCTGGAACGCAGTGATCGCCCCGGCATCCTCTCCAGTCATCTGCACACCGACGGCCGTCAGGAGCCACTGCTCAACGTGCCGTGGGGGGTATCCCAGGGCAGCGAGGCGCTGCTCCGTGACCCGCTTGCCGGCAAAGTGACCATGCGCGGCAACGAGGTCTTCAAGGTGGCCGTGCGCACCCTCGGTGCGGTGGTGGAGGAGGTCCTGCAGGCCAATGACCTGGAGTACGGCGCCATCGACTGGCTGGTGCCCCATCAGGCGAACATTCGGATCATGGCGGCAACGGCCCGCAAACTCGGCCTGCCCATGGAGCGCGTGGTGGTGACAGTGGACCGTCACGGTAACACCTCCGCCGCTTCCATTCCCCTGGCCCTGGACGTGGCGGTGCGCGACGGCCGTATCCGGCCCGGGCAGCTCCTCCTGCTGGAGGCATTCGGGGCCGGGTTCACATGGGGGGCCACCCTGGTCCGCTACTGAACGGCCCCGCCATGGGCAAGGGGAGACAGTGCATGGAAACCGACGACACCCTCGGATTCGTTTTTCCCGGTCAGGGCTCGCAGTCGCTGGGCATGCTCGCAGAACTCGCCGAGCACCATCCAGCAGTCCGCGCGACCTTTGACGAGGCCTCCACCGCGCTGGCGCTGGATCTCTGGCGCATCGTCCAGGAGGGACCGGAACAGGAGCTCAACCGCACCGAGATCACCCAGCCGGCCCTGCTAACCGCCGGGGTCGCGGTATGGCGCGCCTGGGTGGCCGCGGGCGGACCGCGACCTGCGGCCATGGCAGGACACAGCCTCGGCGAGTACACCGCCCTGGTCTGTTCCGGTGCCCTGGCCTTCGCGGATGCCGTGACCCTGGTCCACGACCGCGGCCGGTTCATGCAGGAGGCGGTGCCGGCGGGTGAGGGCGCCATGGCGGCGATCCTCGGGCTGGATGACGAGGCGGTGACAGCCGTGTGCGCCGACGCGGCACAGGGCGAGGTGGTGGAGGCGGTGAACTTCAACGCCCCCGGACAGGTCGTCATTGCCGGCAATCGAGCGGCGGTGGATCGGGCCATAGAGGGGGCGCGGGAAGCCGGCGCGAAGAAGGCCGTCCCCCTCCCGGTGAGCGTTCCCTCCCATTGCGCGCTGATGCGCCCGGCGGCGGAGCGGATGGGGGAACGCCTCGCCGGGGTGGCACTGGAGACCCCAGCCATCCCGGTGCTCCACAATGTGGACGCGGCCGCCAGCGATTCCGCTGATGGGATCCGCGAGCGACTGGTCGCCCAGCTTTATCGCCCGGTACGCTGGGTGGAGGTGATTCGGGCCATGCAGGCACGGGGCGTTGGTCGGATCGTGGAGGCCGGTCCCGGAAAGGTATTGGCGGGCTTGAATCGGCGCATCGACCGGCGTATGCCGGTGAGCGCGGTCCTGGACCCGGATTCTCTCGACAAGGCGCTTGAACAATAAGGTTTAACCCGATGTTTTCTATTGATAATGAAGTGGTGCTCGTTACCGGCGCGAGCCGCGGCATCGGCCACGCCATTGCCCGTACCCTGGGGGAGGGTGGTGCGCGCGTGGTGGGTACGGCCACCTCGGAAAAGGGGGCGGAGGCGATCACCGGGGCGCTGCGCGATGCGGGCCTGGAGGGCTTCGGCATCGTACTCGATGTCACCCGCACCGAGAGCATCAACGCCGGGCTCAAGGAGGTCGGCGAGCGCTTGGGCGCGCCGTCTGTCCTCGTTAACAACGCTGGCATCACACGGGACAACCTGCTGATGCGGATGAAGGAGGAGGAGTGGGACGCGATCATCGACACCGATCTCAGCTCCGTCTACCGCATGAGCAAGGCCGTGTTGCGACCGATGATGAAGGCGCGCCGCGGGCGCATCATCAATATCGCTTCCGTGATTGGCCTGATGGGCAATAGCGGCCAAACCAACTATGCTGCTGCGAAGGCGGGGGTTATGGGCATGACCCGCTCGCTGGCCCGCGAGGTGGGCAGCCGGGGGATCACCGTCAACGCCGTGGCGCCGGGATTCATCGAAACCGAGATGACCGAGGCGCTGCCGGCGGAGCAGCGCGAGGCGCTGCTCAACCAGACACCGCTGGAGCGCCTCGGCCGCGCCGAGGACGTGGCGGCGGCGGTGCTCTACCTGGCCTCGCCAGCGGGGGCGTTCGTCACCGGTGAGACGATAAACGTCAATGGCGGCCTGTACATGAGCTGAGCGGATTTTCGCCCGCGCCGGTGGCGTGGCCGTAACGGTTCACCTAAAATACCGCCGCATTCGGCCCGGGATCCGAGCCGGGGGGCAGGCGGGTCGGAACTTTCCACACTCCGGAGGAAGGATCGAGATGAGCAGTATCGAAGAGCGCGTTAAGAAGATCGTCGTCGAACAACTGGGGGTCAAGGAGGACGAGGTGACCGCCGAGGCCTCCTTCGTCGACGATCTCGGCGCAGACTCCCTCGACACCGTCGAGCTGGTGATGGCGCTCGAGGAGGAATTCGAGTGCGAGATCCCGGACGAAGAGGCGGAGAAGATCACCACCGTACAGCAGGCGGTGGACTATATTAACGCCAATCTGGAGTAACTACTCCCGCGGCCCCGCAGCTGTTGCCGGGACGCTGATACAGGGCCGGCCATCGCCGGCCCTGTGCGTTTTCCGGGGGGTGTAAGACTATGGAGGTGGGCGTGGCAAGACGCCGTGTAGTGGTCACCGGTATGGGCATCGTCTCCCCGGTGGGAAACTCCCTGGAGACCGCTTGGGACAATGTCCTCGCGGGCCGCTCCGGGATCGGCCCGGTCCAGGGTTTCGACGCCTCGGCGTTCGCGGTCCGCTTTGGCGGGGAAGTACGGGATTTCGAAGTCACCGATTACCTCTCCGCCAAGGAGGCGCGAAAGATGGACCCGTTCATCCACTACGGCATTGGTGCCTCGGTGGATGCGGTCCGCGACGCCGGTCTGGAGATCGACGAGGGCAATGCGGAGCGGGTCGGCATCTCGGTGGGCTCCGGTATCGGCGGCATCAACTCCATCGAGAAGGGCCACCAGTCCTATCTCAACGGTGGTCCACGCAAGATCTCGCCGTTCTTCATCCCGAGCGCGATCATCAACATGATCTCGGGTAACCTCTCCATACTCCTCGGAGCCAAGGGGCCCAACCTCGCCCAGGTCACTGCCTGTACCACCGGAACCCACAACATCGGCCAGGCGGCGCGGGTGATCGCCTACGGCGATGCCGATGTGATGATCGCCGGCGGGGCGGAGTTCGCTACCACCCCCACCGGGCTCGGCGGTTTCGCCGCCGCCAAGGCGCTGTCCACCCGCAATGACGATCCGGAAGGGGCGAGCCGTCCCTGGGACCGGGGCCGGGACGGCTTCGTGCTCGGCGATGGTGCTGGGGTGCTGGTCCTTGAGGACTACGAGCACGCCCGTGCCCGCGGGGCGAGGATCTATGCGGAGGTTGCCGGTTTCGGGATGAGCGGCGACGCCCACCACATGACCCAGCCACCCGCTGACGGCGACGGGGCCCGGCGCTGCATGGTCAATGCCCTGCGCGACGCGCGCATGGACCCCAGCGGGATCGATCACGTCAATGCCCACGGCACCTCCACGCCGCTGGGGGATCGGGCCGAGGCTAAGGCCGTGCGCGAGGCCCTGGGCGCGCACGGGGCGGAGGTGGCGGTGACCTCGACGAAGTCCATGACCGGTCACCTACTGGGGGCGGCCGGCGGCGTCGAGGCGGTGTTCAGTGTCCTTGCCATTCGCGACGGCGTGATCCCGCCTACGATCAACCTGGACGATCCAGACGAGGATCTGGGGATCGACATCGTGGCCGGTGGGGCACGGGAGTGCCCGGTCCGCGGCGTGCTCTCCAACTCCTTCGGTTTCGGCGGCACCAACGGCACCGTCATTTTCCGCCGGTTGGCGTGAGCCGGCCGCCATGTGGCGCGTCGACGGCCGGCCCGCCGATCAGGTGCCGGTCGATGATCGCGGGCTTGCCTACGGCGACGGGCTGTTCGAAACCCTGCCCGTGGTCGGAGGGCGGCCGGCCCTGTGGCCGGCACACCGGGAACGGCTGAGGAGCGGCTGCCGGCGTCTCGGCTTCGCTCCGCCTGACCCCGATGCCTTGGACCGGGAAGTGGATTTCCTGGCGGCCGAGGGGGCGGGGATGGTTAAGCTCCTGGTGACCCGTGGCAGCGGCGGCCGTGGCTACAGCCCACCCCCGGAGACACGGCCGCGGGTCATCGCCGGCGGGTTCCCGGTACCGCAACGACCGGCGGAATGGTGGCGCGATGGGGTAGCGGTAATTCGCTGCACCACCCGGCTATCGCCCCAGCGGGCGCTGGCCGGCCTCAAGCATCTGAACCGCCTCGAACAGGTGATCGCCCGCACGGAATGGGACGATCCCCAGATCGCCGAAGGCCTGATGAGTGATACCTCCGACCGACCGGTGGCGGGTACCATGTCCAACCTGTTCGTGCGCAGCGGCGATCGCCTGCTCACGCCGCCGCTCGCCGAGGCCGGCGTTGCGGGCGTAATCCGGCGCCGGATCCTGGCCGTGGCGCCAGAAGTGGGGCTTCGCCCGCGGGTGGCACGCCTGGACTGGGGGGACCTGACCGATGCCGACGAGCTCTGGCTCACCAACAGCCTGATCGGCCTGTGGCCGGTGCGGTGCCTGGACGACAGGCACTGGTCGCGATTCGAATATGGGCGGTGCCTGCTTGAGCGGATGGTCGCCGAGGGCTGGATCCACCCCCCATCACAGGGAACGGAGCGCGGATGAAACGCATACTGGCAATGCTTGCGGTGGCCGCCATCCTCGGCCTGGCGGGGGCGGCCGCCCTGGTATGGCAACAGTATGATGAGCTCCGTCACGCGGCGCTGATTTCGCCCGATGCCGACGCGGAGATCATCGAAGTACCGCCGGGGAGCAGCCTGCGCGCCACCGCCAAGGAACTCGCCCGACGGGGGTACCTGGACTCACCGTGGCCGCTGCGGCTGTATTCCCGCTATACCGGCGATGCCGGCCGGATCCAGGCGGGCGAGTACCGCATCGAGCCAGGCATGACCGCGGTGGCACTGCTCGGGCGGATGCGTCGCGGCGAGGTCGTGCAGCACCGTCTCACCATCGTGGAGGGCTGGAGCGTGGACGACCTGCTGGGGGCGGTGGCCAGCCATGAAGCCCTGGAACAGACGCTGCCGCCGGATGATCCTGCCGCGCTCATGGAGGCGCTGGGCCATCCCGAGCGGCATCCGGAGGGCCGTTTCCTGCCGGAGACCTATCGCTTCCCCCGGGGCACCACGGATGTCGCCCTGCTTCGTCGCGCCTACCGGGCCATGGAACAGGCACTCATCGAGGAATGGGAGGAAAGGGCCGAGGGCCTGCCCCTGGACTCGCCGGAGGAGGCACTGATCCTGGCCTCCATCATCGAAAAGGAGACCGGTCGCGCCGACGAGCGGCGGCGCATCGCCGGGGTGTTCACTCGTCGCCTTGAACGCGGCATGCGGCTGCAGACGGACCCTACAGTCATCTATGGCCTCGGTGACGCCTTCGACGGTGATCTCCGCCGTGTCGATCTGCGCACGGATACCCCCTATAACACCTACATCCGGGACGGCCTGCCGCCCACGCCCATCGCACTACCGGGCCGGGCCAGTCTCCATGCCGCCGTCCATCCCGAGGAGGGCAGTGCCCTGTACTTCGTCGCCGACGGCCGCGGCGGCCACGTCTTCTCCGATACCCTGGAGGCGCATAATCGGGCGGTACGGGAGTATCAGCTCGACGGTAGCAGAGGGGAGCCATGAGCCGCGGGCGCTTCATCACCATCGAAGGCCTGGAAGGGGCAGGGAAGACCACCGCCATGGCCGCCGTCGAGGCCTGGCTGCAGGCACGGGGCATCGACCCGCTGATGACCCGGGAGCCCGGGGGCACCCCAGTGGGCGAGGCAGTACGCGGGTTGTTGCTGGATCACACCTATCACGGCATGACCGCCAAGGCGGAGGCGCTCCTGGTCTTCGCGGCCCGCGCCGAGCACCTCGAGCAGGTCATCACCCCGGCCCTTGAGGCGGGTCGATGGGTGGTCTCGGATCGCTTCACCGATGCGAGCTATGCCTATCAGGGGGGCGGACGTGGCCTCGGTGAGGCGCGTATCGAAGCCCTGGAACGCTGGGTGCAGGACGGCCTGCGCCCGGACCTGACCCTCTATCTCGATGTGCCGGTGGCCCGCGGTCTGGAACGCGCGGCCACCCGGAGCGACCCGGATCGTTTCGAGAGTGAGCGCGAGGGCTTCTTTGAACGAGCCCGGGGCGTGTACCGGCGTCGGTGTGCCGAGCACCCCGAACGTATGCGCCTGATCGACGCATCCGGCGAGGTGGAAGCGGTGCGCCGGCGCATCGAGGCCGCGCTGGCGCTGAGCTTCGGGGAGTCGGAATGACCGTGACCCCCGACCCGCAGCATATGCCCTGGCATGACAGCGCCTGGGGAAGGCTGCGCGGACGCATCGAGGCAGGCACCCTGGCCCACGCCCTGCTGATCCATGGCCCGCGGGGTGTGGGTCGTCGTGCCCTGGCCGGCCGGATCGCTGCGCGCTTGCTGTGCCGTAGCCCCGACGCGGAAGGGGAGGCCTGTGGCCACTGCCACGGTTGCCGGTTGCGGCGTACCGGGGCCCATCCCGACTATCACGTTGTCGAGGTCACGGAGGGCCGCACCCGCATCCGGGTCGGGCAGATCCGCGAGCTCACCGAGTTCGCCAATCTCTCCAGCCAGTACGGCGAGCACCGTGTGATTGCGCTCCCGGAAGCCGATCGGATGAACACGGAGGCCGCCAACGCGCTGCTCAAAACGCTGGAGGAGCCACCGGCGCGCGCGGTGATCCTACTGGTCTGCGAACGGCCCACGGCGCTGCCGGCGACCATCCGCAGCCGCTGTCAACGGATCGCCTTACAGGCCCCGGCGCCGGCTGCCGCGCGACGCTGGCTCGGCGACGCCCATGCCGACGCCGCCTCCCTCTTGGGGCTGGCCGGGGGGGCGCCCTTGCGGGCCCTGGCGCTGGCGGAGGGTGAGGGCCTGGCGCAGTACCGACAGCTCATCGGTCAACTCCGTGCCCTGTACCGCTCCGAGCTCTCGCCCACGGTGGCGGCGGCCCAGTGGCAGGGAATGGATCGCAGTGCCTTTATCGAGCTTCTCCAGATGGCCGCCGGGGAGATCGCCCGGCGCGCCGCGACGGGGGCGGGCCACGGCCCCGAGGTGGAGGGGTTGTCGGAGCTGGCCGCATGGGTAGACTGTGGGGCGGCACAGGCGTTCTACCGCCACGTCACTCGGCTGCGGGCCGATGCCGGGCAGCCGCTGAACGCGCAGCTGCTCATCGAAGGGGTCCTGGCCCAATGGGTGCTGCAGGCACGGGATAATCGCTGGGGGTTTGATGAGCGAGACTAGCGGGGCCGGCGGCGGGCAGGGGATCCTCTCCCTGGCGATCCGCGACAAGAACGCACTCTATTCGGCGTATATGTCCTTTGTGCGCAACGGCGGGCTGTTCGTAGCCACCAACCGCCGTTACCGCATCGGCGACGAGGTCTTTATCCTGCTTACCCTGATGGAGGATCCGGAGAAGATCCCGGTGGTCGGCCGCGTGGTCTGGATCACCCCGGAAGGGGTGCAGGGCAACCGGACGCCGGGCATCGGCGTGCAGTTTACCGAGGGCGAGGGCGGGCCGGCACGCAACAAGATCGAGACCTACCTCGCCGGCGCCCTGGAGTCCGACCGGCCCACCCACACGATGTAGACGCGGAGAAGGCGGCGTTGCTTGTCGATTCACACTGCCATTTCCATCTCCTCGAGCGTCAGCGTGACACCGAGGCCGCCCTGGCGGCGGCGCGCGCGGAGGGGGTAGGGCATTTCCTCAACGTCGCGGTGGACGTGGAGAGCCGGGAGTCGCTGATCGCACTGGCCGAGCGTCATCCCGAGATCTCCACGACCATTGGAGTGCATCCCAGCGGTACCGGCGCCGACCCGGACGAGGAGCGCCTCGCGGCCCTGGCCGACCATTCCCGAATCATAGCGGTAGGCGAGACCGGCTTGGACTATGCCTACAACGAAGACCGACCCGCCTGGCAACGCGAGCGCTTCCGCCGCCACATTCGCGCCGCCCGCCGGGTCGGTAAGCCCATCATCGTGCACAGCCGGGCCGCGCCGGAGGATACGCTCGCCATCCTCTCGGAGGAGGGCGCCCGGGAGGTCGGCGGGATCATTCATTGTTTCACCGAGGACTGGGCGACGGCGCGGGCCCTGCTCGATGAGGGTTTCTACCTGTCGCTCTCCGGGATACTGACCTTCCGCAATGCCGACGCCCTGCGCGACACCGCGGCCCGGATCCCCCTCGACCGGCTGCTGATCGAGACGGATTGCCCCTACCTCGCACCGGTCCCCCACCGGGGTCGCGAGAACCAGCCGGCCTACGTGCGCCACGTGGCGGAGTGCCTGGCGCAGGTACGGGGGCTCCCGTTGGAGCGGGTGGCCGAGGCCACCACGGAGAACTTCTTCCGCCTGTTCCCGCAGGCCCCGCACGAGGGCCTGGCGGACGGCGCGGCCTGAGGATCAGCCTTCGTCGGCGAGCCCCAAAAGGCGATCCACCGCGCTATGGAGCTGCTCGGCGGTGTTATAGCAGTGGGGGGAAAAACGGATACCTCCGGCCCGTGCGGCACAGGGGATGCCGGCACCCCTGAGCCGATGCAGCAGCCGAGAGGGGTCCGCATTGCCCACGGTGAAGGTGACGATGCCGGCATGGCGCGCTTGCTCCACCGGGGTCACGGGGGCGAGCCCCGACTCTGCGCCGATACGCTCCAGCAGGGTCGCGGTGTTGGAGAGCACCTGCTCGGCGACGGCGTCCATGCCCAGCTCTTCCAGCAACGAGAGGCTCGCGTCCAGGGCGTGGATCCCCAGCATGTTCGGGCTACCCGCCTCGAAGCGCCGGCTATTGTCGGCGATCTCCCAATCCCGACGATCGAAGTCGCCGGGCTGCGAGCTCATGTGCCAACCGTACTGGGTCAGCACCAGGGCCTCCCGCGCTGCCGGCGTGGTGTAGAACACGCCCAACCCCTCGGGGCCCATCATCCACTTGTGGCCGTCGGCGACGACGAAATCCGCACCGATAGCGGGGGCATCGAAGGGCAGGGCACCGAGCTGCTGGATGGCATCCACGCAGAAGAGCGCGTCCAGGGCGCGGCAGGCGGCGCCGAGGCGCTCCAGGTCCATGCGCAGGCCGGTGCCGTACTGCACGGCACTCACCGGCAGGATCCGGGTTCGCTCATCCATGGCGTCCATCAGCGCGCCCTCGGGATCGTCGACGCCGGTGATGGTGACGTCACGGATCTCGACACCGTGGCGCTCGGCAAGGGACTCCCAGACCATGCGATTGGAGGGGAACTCCTGGTCGTTGATCACCACGTTGTCCCCCTCGCGCCAGTACAGGCCATGGGCGATGAAGGACAGCCCCTCGGAGGTGTTCTTGACCAAGGCCACGTCATCGCTCTCCGGGGCGCCGACGAGACGGGCGAGGCGCTGGCGAAGGCGCGCCTCCACCTCCAGCCAAGCGGGATACTCCGCCGCTCCGCGGGTGACATTGAGCGTGGCGAAGGCGTTTACTGCCTCCGCCGTGCGGCGTGGCCAGGGGCTTACCCCCGCATGGTTCAGGTAGATCAGATCCTCGTCCTGGGGGAACTCCTCGTGCATACCCCTGCCCTCAGCCGATTAGCTTGCCGGCGATGCGGAAGCCCGCGAGATAGGTCCCCGCCGCCGAGCCCAGGGTGCTCATCAGAAAGATCAGCAGGGTGCGGGAGACCCGGTTGCGCCACCACCCACGCAGCCGGGTGACGTCCCCTCGGAGGCTGCGGAAATCGCGGACTTGGGGCTTGCGCAGCCACATCTCGGCGCCGGCGGTGACCATGCCGGCCCCCACCGTTGGGTTGAGCGATGTCAACGGGGCAGCGACAAAGGCGGTGAGCACCGTGAGCGGATGGGCGAGGGCGATGGCCGCCCCGAGCGCGGAGAGTGCCCCGTTGATCAACACCCAGTCGAGGACCAGCTGCACCCCGAGATCCGTGCTCCGGCTGAACCCGATGGCGAAGCCGGTGAGCACTAGGGCGACGACGACCCAGGGGATCAGGCGCAGCCAACGCCCCCTCGGGGGCGTGTAATTCAGCCGTTCCAGCTCCGCCTGGGGTGCGTCGATCCCCTCGCGCAGTGCCGCCTCCAGACCGGCCAGATGCCCGGCGCCCACCACCGCAAGCACCCGGGAGGGGCCATGTTCACGCGTTTCGGTGAGCAGGCGCGCCGCCATGAACCGGTCCCGCTCGTGGATGAGGGTCTCGTAGAGCACCCGGGAGCGGTCCGCGAACTCCGAGAAGGTGGATTCCAGGATGTCCCCCTCCTTGAGCCGCTCGATCTCCTCGGCATCGATGCGGTCCCGGGAGAACAGACTCGCGAGCAGCCCGGAGGCGAGCATCATCCGCTGCCACCACGGGGTGCGACGGTAGATGCGTTTCAGCGTGATCCCGATCTCCCGATCCACCAGGAACAATGGCAGACCGTCCGCCTCGGCGCCACGGATAGCGGCCTCCATCTCCGCGCCCGGACGGATCTGGAACTGCTCGGCCAGCCGTTGCTGGTAGGCGCCCAGCGCAAGGCTCGCCGCCACCATCCCCGCCTTACCGTCCCGGATGACCTGAAAGAGGTCCATCTCCTCCATCGCCCGGGGATTGGTCAAGGCGTGATAGCGGCTGTCGCAGAGCTCCACCGCTACCGCGTCGTACTGCCCGGAGTCGATCTCGCGGCGAACATCCGCAACGCTCTGGGGTGAGACATGGGCCGTGCCGAGAAGGGTAAAGGTCGTGGACCCCACCGTGACGGTGCGTACGAGGTGGTGGTCCGCGGTGGCGTGTGTCATGAAGTGGCTGCGCATCCAAAGCCGACCCTAAAGCTGGCATTATCGCCGATAGGAATGCCGATCGGCAAAAAAGCACCGCTGCCGGCGTCTCCCCATTCTCCGTCCATCGCTAGGTTTGACCACGCCGGCGCGAGGCCGGATCCTTGGCCATCTGCCCCCGCGAGAATGGTCTTGACGATGAACATCGTTTTCCTGGTGATCGTGCTGGTGGCGTTCTTCACGGCCGCCTGGCATCAGATCCAGTACCGTCCTCCGGAGGGCGGTGAAGGCGATGGCGCTGTCGCGCCCATGGCGGAAGTCTCCGAGGCGGTGGTGGAATCCGCCGGCGGCGCGGTGGAGCTGGCCATCGGGCTCATCGGCGTGATGACCCTGTTCCTGGGGCTCATGAAGGTCGCCGAGGCCGGGGGCATGCTCACCGTGCTGGCACGCCTGATCCGGCCGCTCATGACCCGGTTGTTCCCGGACGTCCCACCGGATCATCCGGCCATGGGTTCCATGATCCTCAACATCTCCGCCAACGCGATGGGGCTGGGCAACGCGGCAACCCCCTTCGGCATCCGCGCGATGCAGGAGCTGGACCGGCTGAATCCGCACAAGGGGACGGCAACCAACAGTATGGCCCTGTTCCTTGCCATTAATACCTCCAGTGTCACGTTGCTCCCGACCGGCGTGATCGCCTTGCGCGCCTCGGCAGGTTCGACGGAGCCGGCGGCAATTCTGCCCTCGACGCTGTTCGCCACGGCCTGTGCCACCGTGGTCGCCGTAGCCGCCACCAAGGCCTATCAGCGCTTCAGCCCTGCGCCGCCGCCGGACCCGCAGAAGGCGCACGCGGCGGAGGAAAAGAGCGACGCGCCGATAGGCGGTGGTGACGAGGCAGAAGACCCACCTGAGCATCTAGCGGATGCCGTCGCCGGTGCGGCCTCGGGCTACCCCCTATGGGTGTCGTATACCTTCCTCGCGGGGTTGCTCGGGCTGATTCCCCTGAGCATTGCCTACGGGCATGTCATAGCGCCCTGGATTATTCCGGGGCTCATCGTGTTCTTTCTGCTCTACGGCGCCGTCCGGCGTGTGCGGGTCTACGAGGTGTTCGTCGAGGGCGCCCGCGAGGGGTTCCAGGTGGCCGTCCGCATTATTCCGTATCTGGTGGGCATACTCGTGGCAGTGGGGATGTTCCGAGCGAGCGGCGCCATGGATGCCCTGGTGCAATGGGTGGGAGGGTACACCGAGCACCTGGGCATGCCCGCCGAAGCCCTGCCCATGGCGCTGTTGCGCCCGTTGTCCGGTTCCGGCGCCTACGGCGTCATGGCCTCCATCATCAATGATCCCGCCGTAGGGCCGGACAGCTACACCGGGTTTCTGGTGACCACGCTCCAGGGGTCCACCGAGACCACTTTCTATGTCCTGGCGGTGTACTTCGGGGCGGTGCAGGTCAAGCGCATTCGGCACACCCTGGCTGGGGCGCTCACCGCTGATATCGCCGGCATCATCGCCGCGGTGGCCGTCTGCTTGTACCTATTCGCATGAGCCGCCGACTTGTCCGCTGTTGCTTCGGGCGAGGGACGTAAGCAGACGCGGGCCAGCGGCGTCCATATAGATGCGTATAAGGTATATTATGTTAAATCCCGTACTTGTGACATGCTTCTTCTGCCAATCCAACGCCGTGCTTCATTAACTAGGGTCCATGCTATGGGCCTTGAGGGTGGCCATATCGATGACCGCGAGGGTTTCCTCGTGGGTGGCGCGGAGGTTTACCGGCGGTGCCACCCCGGCCCGGTAGGCCTCCAGCCAGCGACCGGCGCACAGGCACCACCAGTCCCCGGGGCGCAGCCCCGGAAACCCCATCAGTCCGTTGGGGGTACTCAGGTCGTTGCCCTGGCGTAGCGCGAAGTCCAGGAATTCCCGGGTCATGCAGGCACAAACCGTATGCATGCCCTGGTCGTCGTAGCCGGTGTTACAGCAGCCATCCCGATAGAAGCCAGTGACCGGGTCATCGCCGCAGCCCGCCAGGGGCTCGCCGAACACGTTAGTAGCAGGAAAACGGTCCATGGGCGCACCTCCGGATACAGGACCCGTTAGGATAACAGCGTATTCGCCTGATCCCCTCCCCTGACGCGCCCCCGATTAAAATAACCTATCCGTATATGCTAATATCGGTTGGTTACAGGTGAAGGGCGGAGCTTTCCATGAGCGCAGCGATGAGCTACGAGGCATACGTGTTCCTGCAGGTGATACACGTACTCGCCGGTGTGTTCTGGGCCGGGGCCAGCTTCGTCATGGCGGGTTTTCTCAATCCCACCGCGCGGCGCCTCGGTCCCAAGGCGGCACCGTTTATGCAGTCACTGAACGCCCGAGCGCGCCTGCCCGTGGCCTCCTCCGCCGCGGCGCTGGCCACGCTGATCACCGGCATCGTGCTCCTCGCATGGGTCTCCGGCGGTTTTCGTCCCCCTTGGTTCACCACCGCCTATGGGATCATCCTCACTACGGGGTCCATCGCCGCGTTCGCCGCCTTCCTCACTGGCATGCTCGTTCAGCGCCCGGCCCTGAGCCGCGCCGGCCGGCTCTCCAGCGCCTTGGAAGGGGCCACAGAGGCGGAGGCGGAAGACCTGCGCCGCGCGATCGCGGCGGCGCAGGCGCGGGCGCGCCACGGTGGTCAGGTGGCGGCCGTGCTCCTGGTGGTCAGCGTAGTGGCCATGGCGGGGGCGCGATGATAGCCGCGGAGTCTGTTACGCGGTAAACTATTACTATTTGGACGGCTCGGTCTCAATGCGCTTGACCCTCTACACAGACTATTCCCTTCGGGTGCTGATCTATCTGGGCATCAAGGAGGATCGCTTCGCGACGATTAGCGAGATCGCCTCCCGTTACGACATCTCCCGCAATCACATCATGAAAGTCGTCTACGGGCTTGCCCAAGGGGAATATATCCGCACCGTCCGTGGTAAAAAGGGCGGGATGTATCTCCAGCGTGCGCCGGAGAGCATCAATATCGGTACGTTGATTCGGCGTACGGAGCAGGACCTCACCTTGGTGGAATGCTTCGCGCCCGACAACCGTTGCACCATCACCCATGGTTGCGAGCTAAAGCGCATACTCGGCGAGGCGCTGCAGGCCTTTTTCGCAGAGCTCGACCGCTACACCCTCGCCGATCTCCTCACCACGGAGGACGAGCTGCGCCAGCTCCTGGGCCTGAGCGGTGCGCCCGTCCAGTGGGGGGAGCCGCGGCTAGCGCGGCGGGGCTGAACGCCCCGCCGTCACGGCCTCGAAAAGCCCTCGGCAATGTCGGCGAGGCCAGCGGCGTCGAGCAGTTCCAGCCGCCGGCCTTCCACCGCGATCATTCCCTCACGGCGTAGCTGGGAGATGGTCCGGCTCACCGTTTCCAGGGTGAGGTTCAAGTAGGCCGCCATCTCGCGCCGGCCCATAGCCAGACGCATCCGTACATCGTTGAGCCGCCGCTCGCGCCGGCGCCGCCCCACGTCCAGCAGGAAGGCGGCGACGCGTTGGCGGGCGGTGCCGCGGCAGGCGCGGATCAGTTGCTCCCGGGAGCGGTTGATCTCTTCGCGCAACAGTCGATTCACTGCATCACGGACCCGTGGGTCCTCGGCCATCGCCGCCTCCACGTTCTCCCAGGGGACCTCGCAGAGACGGGTGCTCTCCAGCGCCACGAAGCGCTCGTCCGGCATGCCACCCTCGATGGACTCGAGCCCGATGGTCTCGCCGGCGAAGGCGAAACCCGCGATCACCTCGTCACCATCCGGCGTGAAGCGGCTGCGCTTGATCGCCCCGGAGCGCAGGACGCACAGGCGCCGGCCCTCGCGCCATTGGAGCTCCCGGCCAGCGGGCAGGACCGTGCGACGGCGTTCGAGTAGCGGGTCGGGCTCGCCCTCGGGCCCGACTAGGCCATCGGGGAAGCACAGGCGATAGAGGTCGCAGTCGCTACAGGCCTGCAGGGCCATGACGACCTCCTGGCGGAGTGCACTGGGGGACGGTGCGGCGATGGTCATGGCACACTCCTGATCGACATTAAACTGGTACTTAGTATACCTCAAATTAGAGACGCCACAACCGATGCTCGTGCGTGACCATCCGGTTGGTCGCCTCAAAAAGGGGTATCCAAGGTGTTCATTTAAAGAAGCATATAAGGTACTTTATAAAAAACTGAAGAGGAGCTCACTGGGATGCATGCCGTCGAGGAAACCCTACCCCACGCCGCCACTCCCCCCTTCTACCGCCCTCTGGGCGATGAGGTGGCGTTATTCGAGCATGCCGCTGGGGGCCGCCTGCCGGTGCTGATCAAGGGGCCCACCGGCTGTGGGAAGACGCGCTTCATCCACCACATGGCGGCCCGGCTGGGGCGCCCGGTCTATACCGTGGCCTGTCATGACGACCTCACCGCCGCGGACCTCGTCGGCCGCCATCTCATCGGTACCGAAGGCACCTACTGGCAGGACGGGCCACTCACCCGAGCGGTCCGCGAGGGGGCGATCTGCTATCTCGACGAGGTGATTGAGGCGCGCAAGGACACCACGGTGGTGCTACACCCCCTCGCCGACGACCGTCGCGTACTCCCCATCGACGCTACCGGCGAGACCATTGAGGCCCATCCGGACTTCCTCCTGGTGGTCTCCTATAACCCCGGCTACCGGAACCTTATGAAGGGGTTGAAACCGAGCACCCGTCAGCGCTTCGTGGCCCTGGCCTTCGATTACCCGGACGCCGAGGCGGAGCGTCAGATCCTGGAATCCGAGGCCGGGGTTAGCCCGGAGACGGCCGCGTCCTTGGTGCGCCTGGCCGCCGATCTGCGCCGCCTGGATGGGCACGATCTGGAGGAGGCCGCCTCCACCCGATTGCTGATCCATACCGGCCAGCTCATGGCCCGCGGGGTGGACCCGATCACCGCCAGCGAGGCCTGTCTGGCCCAGCCGCTTACCGACGAGGCGGCGGCGCTAGAGGCACTGATGGACGTGGTTCGCGCGCACCTGGGTTGAGGCGGCGAGGCATCATCGCCGTTGCGCCCATAAAGATTCATCTATTTTGCATTGTTTAAAGGAAGGAGACCCATGTCGGACCGCTTCACCAAGGGCATGGCCCGCAATATCTACTACGGTGGCAGCCTGTTCTTCATCCTGCTGTTCCTCGCCCTGACCTTCGACACGGTGATCGCCCTGCCGGAACGGGAGAACCGCGCCGAGCTCACTGATTCGGTGGCCCACGGCAAGGAGATCTGGGAAGAGAACAACTGCGTGGGCTGCCACTCCATCATGGGCGAGGGCGCCTACTTCGCCCCAGAGCTCGCCAACGTCTTCGAGCGGCGTGGCAACGCCAACGAGGCCGCGTTCAAGGCCTACCTCAACGCCTGGATGAACGCCCAGCCCACCCAGGCACCCGGGCGGCGGCAGATGCCACAGTTCGATCTCTCCGATAGCGAGATCGACGCCCTCGCGGATTTCCTGATCTGGACCTCGCGGATCGATGACAACGACTGGCCGCCGAACATCGAAGGCTGAGTGAGCCAAACCGCGGATCCGAGAAACGACAAAGGAGCCAGACCCAGTATGAAATACCAGAGCCAGTCGGTGGCGATGCCCTACTTCGTCTTCGCCATCATCCTGTTCGTCGCCCAGGTGGCCTTCGGCCTGATTCTCGGCCTGCAGTACATCATCGGTGATTTCCTGTTCCCCGCGATCCCGTTCAATGTGGCGCGGATGGTGCACACGAATCTCCTCATCGTATGGCTGCTGTTCGGTTTCATGGGTGCCACCTACTACCTGGTGCCCGAGGAGGCACAGCGCGAGCTCGAGAGCCCGTGGCTGGCGCGGCTGCTGTTCTGGGTGTTCGCCGCGGCGGGCACGCTCACCATCGTCGGCTATCTCGCCGTGCCCTACGCCAAGCTCGCCGAGATGACCGGCAACAGTCTCCTGCCCACCATGGGCCGGGAGTTCCTCGAGCAACCCACCATCACCAAGATCGGCATCGTCCTGGTGGCCCTTGGATTCCTCTATAACGTCGGGATGACGGTGTTGCGGGGGCGCAAGACGGTGGTCAACCTGGTCCTGATGACCGGCCTCGTGGGGCTGGCGGTGATGTTCCTGTTCGCCTTCTACAACCCCTCGTCGCTGACCATGGACAAGTATTTCTGGTGGTGGGTGGTCCACCTCTGGGTGGAGGGCGTTTGGGAGCTGATCATGGCCAGCATCCTCGCCTTCGTGCTGATCAAGACCACCGGGGTGGACCGGGAGGTCATCGAGAAGTGGCTCTACATCATCATCGCCATGGCGCTGATCACCGGCATCCTCGGCACCGGCCACCACTACTTCTACATCGGCGCCCCGTCGTACTGGCTGTGGATAGGCTCCATCTTTTCTGCCTTCGAGCCGCTGCCGTTCTTTATGATGATGCTCTTCGCCATCAGCATGGTGCGGCGCCGGCGGCGCAACCACACCAACCGTGCGGCGACCACCTGGGCGCTGGGCACCTCCATCGTGGCCTTCCTCGGTGCGGGGGTCTGGGGGTTCCTCCACACCCTGGCGCCGGTGAACTACTACACCCATGGCAGTCAGCTCACCGCCGCTCATGGCCACCTCGCCTTCTTCGGCGCCTACGCAATGATCAACCTGGCGATCATCTCCTACGCGGTACCCGCCCTCCGGGGACGGCCCGAGGGCAACAGTGAGCGGGCCCAGTCCCTGGAGGTCGCCAGCTGCTGGCTGATGAGCCTGTCCATGATCGCCATCACGCTCTTCCTCACCGCCGCGGGTGCCATGCAGATCTGGCTGCAGCGCTGGCCGGAGAGCGGCCAGGCGCTGTCGTTCATGGCCACTCAGGAGAAGCTGGAGATCTTCTACTGGCTGCGCTTCGTCTCTGGGGTGTTGTTCGCCTTGGGACTAGTGCTCTATATCGCCAGCTTCTTCGTCGGCCAAGAGTCGCGAGAGCCGGCGGCCGTGGAGTCGGAGACCGCCACGGCGTAAGCCCCCGGCGCCGCCCACGCGCCCGGGATCCGTTCCGGCCCCGGAGGACTAACGCAATGGAAGAGTACGTCGGGCTCCGCTGGCATCGCCTCATCACCGGCCTCGCCCGCCGTGGACACGACCAGGCGGCGGTCTCACTGGCCGACGAACAGGCGCGGCTCGCCATGGTGTTCCGCGCCCTCAGCGGTGATCCGGGGCTTCGGGTGGCGGCGGCCACCCCGCGGGTGTTGCGGAACCGCCGGCGCTGGCTGGAGCGCATCGCCGGCACCGGCCGGCGCCATGAGTTGGCCTGGCGGGACGACGAAAAGGTCTGTGTGCCCGAGCGTCTCGCCGTGTTCCCCGCACGGCAGTTGAATCGCGATCTCTACCTCTGGCTGATCGCCCTGGCGAGCCGCAGCGATGGTGCCCACGGTGCCGACTGGTTCGTCGCCAATCAGCGGCAGGTGGCCCGGGTGCTGGCGGAGCTGCCGGGCCTGTCCGGTGTCTACCGGCGCCTGGCCACTGAGGTCCTTGCCGGCCGGCCCGATCCCGCCCGCCTTGGCCCCCGCGAGGGCCGCCGCGAATCCGCCATCCAGGCGGCCCTGCGCGTGCCCGGATGCCGCGACGCACTGCCGGAGGCGCCCGGCGACCCCCTGCCGGTGCCCCTTTGGCTGTACCCGGCCCCGCATGCCGGTGACGCCCCGGACCCCGCCGAGCGAGACCAAGACGACGACGCCAGTGGTGTGGGGGGTGCCGGTAAACAGGGCCGCGGGCGCCGCAGCGCGGAGTACGTGGACGACGTGGACGGTCGCAGCGGCCTGATCGTCTTCCGCCTGGAGAGCCTGTTCTCCTGGTCGGAGTACGTCCCGGTGGACCGCACCGTCGACGACGGCGAAGACGAGGACGCCCTGCGCGTCGCCGAGGACCTGGACCGCCTGAGCCTGACCCGTACCGGTGAGGCCCCGGCCTCCCGCATCCGGCTGGACCTGGATCTGCCCTCGGCCGCCGAGGACGACGTACCCTTGGCCGACGGTCGGTTGCTGCCGGAATGGGATTGGCGGCGCAAACTCCTGCGCCCACGCCATTGCCACGTCATCCCCATGCTCCCACGGGATGCCGCCCCTGCATCCATGCCGCAACACCTGGCGCCGATGGCCGCCCGGCTGCGCCGGCGCTTCGAGGCCCTGCGTCCACAGCGTTACTGGCAGCACCGCCAGCCCCAGGGGCGCGAGCTCGACCTGAGCGCCTGCATCGCCCACCAGGCTCAGCGGCGGCAAGGCGCGGCGAGCAGCGCACCACGGTTATGGCGCAATCCGCAGCAGCGCCACCGGGACCTGGCCTGCCTGGTGCTCGCCGACCTCTCGCTGTCCACCGAGGCCTGGGTGGACGATCATCAGCAGGTCATCGACGTGGTCCGCGACGGCCTGCACCTGCTCGGCGAGTCCCTTGACGCTGGCGGCGACCGCTTCGCCCTCTACGGCTTCTCCTCGCGCCGCCGCGCCCATGTGCGCTTCACCCTGATCAAGAACTTCGCCGAGCCCTGGGGCGAGCCCGTACACGGGCGCATCCAGGCCCTGCAGCCCGGCTACTATACCCGCATGGGGGCGGCGGTGCGCCAGGCGACCGAGGTGCTCCGCGAGCAACCGGCGGAGCAGCGCCTGCTCCTGCTGCTCACCGACGGTAAGCCCAACGACCTGGATATCTATGAGGGCCGCTATGGCCTCGAGGATACCCGTCACGCCCTGCTTGCCGCCCGCGGCGAGGGCGTGACCCCCTTCTGCGTGACCATCGACCAGGAGGGCGCGGACTACCTGCCCTACCTGTTCGGGCCACGCCATCACACGCTGATCCGTCAGGCGGGTCAGCTCCCGGAGATGCTGCCGCGGCTGTACCTGTTGCTCACCGGGGAGGGGCAATGAGCGAAATAGGCCTCATCGCTGACGGGGCGATCGCCGAGCGGGCCGCCGAACCGCACTCCACCAGCTGGTATCCCGGGGACCTGGCCATGTGGTTCTTCATCCTGGCGGAGTTGGCGGTATTCGGGGCATTGCTGGTGAGCATTGCCGTCGCGGCGCGCCTTGCGCCCGGGGAGTTCGCCACCGGCCGGGCTGCCCTGCATCCCCTCGCCGGCCTCGCCAACACCGCGGCCCTTCTCACCGGGAGCTACTGGGTGGCCCGGGGCATCCGCGCCGCCCGCCGTGGCAGGGTCCGCGACTGCACGCCGTGGCTGCTTGCCGGGGCCGGCAGCGGCGCGGTCTATGCGGTGATCAAGATCGCGGAATGGGCGGAGCTCGCGCTGGCGGGCTACACCTTGCGCAGCGGGACCTTTCACTTCTTCTATTTCTTCACCACCGTCTTCCATTTCCTGCATGTGCTGCTGGGAATGATCGTGCTCTTCGCCGTGGCCTGGCGTGCGCGATCCGGCGCCTATGACCGGGAGGGGCTGCGCGCCCCGGAGAGCGCGGCGAGCTACTGGCACATGGTGGACCTGGTATGGTTGGTGCTCTTCCCACTGCTCTACGTGTTGCCGTGATGCGCCCCCAACCGCTCAAGCTCGCCTGGATCAAGCTGCTGGCCCTGACCGTCCTCGCCGCGGTGGCGGGCCAGGCGTTGGCCCCGCGCTACCTGGTTGCCGGCGTCGCGCTGCTGACCTTCGTCAAGGGGCGGACGGTGATCGGGGCCTTCATGGACCTCGACCGGGCGGCGCCGTGGCTGCGCCGCGCGGTATCGGGATGGCTCGCCGTGGTGATCGGCGCCACCACCACCGCGATGCTCCTGTAAACGCCGATCCCGCTCATTCGGTCTCCTCGCCGAGCAGGAACAGCGGTGAGGTCAGCGCCCTGGCGTCCTCCGTGCGACGGGGATCGCGGGGGTAGAACTGCTCCGGCAAGCGCGCTCGACGCCGGAAGTGACGGGTCCGTTTGTAGGGCAGCTTCATGAACCCCGCGATACCAAGGCCGCGAATCTGGTCCGCCGCCGAGACGATCTGTTCGAGCAGCGCGGCGAACTCGGCCTCGCGCTCCGGCGCGAGGAGGATGTAGTAGCTGTGGATCTTCAGGTGGGTGGGCTTGCTCTCGAAAATAACGCAACCCGTGTGGGGGATGTTGTTAAGGGCGGCGACGGCGTCGACGATGGCCTGGGGCAGGGGCAAATACTCGTCGGGATCGCGGCCGTCCTCGAAGTAGGAATGGGGATGCAGACGCGGTTCAGCGCTCTCGGGGGGCACCACCTCGTAGGGGATGCGCAGGTCCGGCGGCACCTCGAAGGGCTCCCCTTCGGCGGCGCGCTCCAGGTGCAGGGTGTGCTTGGCGTCGAACATCACGCACTTGAATACCCCCTCTCGCTCCAGCGCACGGGCCAGGGTGACCACCACGTTCACCGCCGCCGAGAAGGCCGCCACCTGCTCGGGGTCACGAAGCTCCAGGTAGCTGTCGATCTCGATGCCATCAGGCTTCCAGCGGATGCCCAGCCCGCCGACCACGGGGTAGCGTGACAGGCGGCTGACCGCCGCCATGAGCGCCTTTTCCCGATCGCCCATGCCGTGCATGAAGTTCTTGTAATAGCGCTCGAGTTGGGCATCGTCGGCGCCGGCCAACGCCCCTTCGGCGACCTCCTCGCGCAGGAAGGACTTCCGAGAGCTGTAGACCACGCTCTCCATGGCCTGGGCCGGCGCAACCTTGATCGGCAGCAGGCTCATGGGCGTCAGCGTGGGCCGGGAGACGGTGACGATGCGGGCCAGCTTGTCCATCTCCGCCAGGAAGTAATCCCCCGCCCGGCGTCGGGTCGCCGGGTCGGTGCTCAACAGCCCGTCGAGCACCCGGGCGAAGGCCCGCGGCAGGCCGAGGGCGGCGGCGGGGATCACCTCGGTACCGAAGCGACAGGACTGCGCCGAGGCCAGGGCGTAGAGGGTGCTCGCCGCGCCCTGCTCGTCGAAACGCGGCGAGGACAGCCCGCCATTGAGCTGCTCCTCGCCGATGAAGTAGACGTCGCCGAGGCGGGCGTTGGTCTGCTCGTCACCACCGAGCCCCGCCAACGAGGTAGGCTGGCCGCGGTGATCCACCTGGGCGAAAACCGACGACCCCCAGTCGATCAGTGAGACACGGCCGTCCTCCGGATCAAAGACCAGGTTGGAGGGCTTGATATCGCCGTGGACGATGGGTCCGCCCGGGTGATGGCGCAGATAGTACAGCAGCGTGGCCAACTGTCTGGCGATGAGCAACAGCTCCCGCACCGGCAGTGGCCCGTGGCGGATGGACAGGGCATCCAGGTCCTCGCCCGGCGCGCGTTCCATGACCAGGATGCGCTGGTCACGAATCCGTTCGTAGGCGACGAACGCCGGAACGTTGGGATGCCCGATCCGCGAGAGCATATACGCCTCTTCCTCGAGGCGGTCCTGGACGTGTTGCGGCAGGGTGATGCGCGAGAACTTGAAGACCTGGAAGGCGCCCTCGGAGCGGCGCCCGGTGAAGACAAAGCTGTACGCGCCCTTACCGAGCAGCGCCACCTGGCGATAACCGAGCCCCTTAAGCTGGTCCTGGCAGAGCTGCACCCAGGCCTTGAGCCGATGGGCCTCGTCCTTGCTGAGCAGATAGACCGACTGCTCTTCGGGGATGTAGAAGTGCCGGATGGACTCGGCGGTGGCGGCCCCGGACATCGCCCTCCCCCGCCCGCGCTCAGCCGGCCTCGGCCAGCATCAGTGCGGGCTGCTCGAGCAGTCGCTTCCAATGGTTGCTGAACCGCGCCATGGTGGCGCCGTCCACTACCCGGTGATCGGCGGACCAGGATACCGGCAGGATGTCGCGGGCGACGACGCTGCCGTCGACATCGAAGCGCGGCAGCCGCTGGGTTGCCCCCAGGGCGGCGATGGCCAGCTCCGGTTTGTTGATGATGGGCGTGGCCACGGTACCGCCGATGGCCCCGATGTTGGAGATGCTAATCGTACCGCCCTTCATGTCCTCGGCCCTGACGCGTCCCACCCGTGCGGCCTCCACCAGCTCGTTGAGGGACTTGGCCAGGGCGACCAGGGACAGGGTCTCCACCGCCTTGATGTTCGGCACCATCAACCCCTGGGCGGCATCCACGGCCACCCCGATGTTGTGATGACGGTGATAGCAGATCTCGGCGGCCTCATCGTCGAAGGTGGCATTGAGCTGCGGGAAGACACGAAGGGTCAGCGACAACGCCTTGATGAAGAAAGGCATCAAGGTCACCCGTAGCTCTTCACGATAGTGCTCCCGCACCGTCCGGTGCACCACGAGGAGCTCGGTGACATCCACGTCGTCGGAATAGGTGTAGTGGGGGATGGTGCTGGCCGAGGCACTCATCTGCCGCGCCATGGCGGCGCGCACGCCCTTGAGGGGTTCGCGGCGGATGATCTCCCCTTCCCCGGCGCCCGAGCCGGTCGCCACCGCGCTGGGCGGCTCCGTGGCCGCGGCCCGTTGGCCAGCGCCCTCGGCGAAGGCGCGGACGTCCTCCTTGTAGACCCGCCCCTTCTTACCGGAACCGGGAACCTGCCGGAGATCCACCCCCAGCTCCCGGGCCAGCCGCCGAACCGCGGGGCTGGCCGGCACGGGCCCCGGACGGACGGCGTTTGCCCCCGTTTCATGGATGGCGGTTCGCTCCGTGGGCGTGGCCGCACGCTCCCGCTCACCGGTGCCCTCCCCCTCCGATGCGGGGGAGGTGGCCTCCGCCCCCCCCTCCGCACCACCGCCCTCGTCGCCGCCGTCCGGCTCTTCGGGGACCTCGACGGCGAATAGTGGCTCATGCACCCGCGCCACATCGCCCTTGCCGTAGTAGAGTTTCTTTACCCGTCCGGCCTGCATGGCGGGAATCTGCACCAGGGCCTTGTCGGTGAGCACATCACAGACCGGCTGGTCCTCCTCGATCCAGTCGCCCTCGCTGACCAGCCACTCCGAGACCTCGCACTCGACGATGCCCTCGCCGATATCGGGCAGGATGAAGTCCTTGATCATGTTCGGAATCCTAAAAGTTCACCGTCTCTTCGATCGCGCTCAGGGTCTTGAGATGATCCGGCATGTACTCCCGCTCATGGGCCATCGGGAACGGGGTGTCCAGGCCGGTGACCCGGCAGATCGGCGACTCGAGGTAGAGGAAACATTTCTCCTGGACGGTGGCGGAGAGCTCCGCGCCGAAGCCCCCCGTGCGGGTGGCCTCGTGATTGATGACCAGCCTCCCGGTCTTGAGCACCGAGTTGGTAACCGTCTCCACGTCCCAGGGCAGCAGCGTGCGAAGGTCGATGACCTCGCATTCGATCCCCTTCTCCGCCGCCAGCTCCGCCGCCTTTTGCACCGTTTCCACCTGGGCGCCCCAGGCGAGCAGCGTCACGTCACCGCCCTCGCGCAGTACCTCGGCGCGGCCGAGATCGATGGTGTAGTCTCCCTCCGGGACATCGCCAACGGCGGCACGGTAGAGGCGCTTCGGCTCGAAGAAGATCACCGGGTCGGGGTCGCGGATAGCGGCGAGGAGCAGGCCCTTGGCCTGGTAGGGGGTGCTCGGGATGACCACCTTCAATCCGGGTGTGTGGCAGAAGTATTCCTCCGGCGACTGGGAGTGGTAGTGCCCGCCGGAGATCCCGCCGCCGTATGGGGCGCGAATGGTCAACCCGCCCACGTTGAACTCGTTGCCGGTGCGGTAGCGGAACTTGGCGGTCTCGTTGACGATCTGGTCGAAGGCCGGAAAGATGTAATCCGCGAACTGGATCTCCGCCACCGGGCGGTAGCCCGACGCCGCCAGCCCGTTGGCGAAGCCAGCGATACCCTGCTCGGTCAGCGGTGTGTTGAAGCAACGGTGCTGGCCGTAACGATCCCGGAGGTGGCTGGTTGCCCGGAACACCCCCCCGAACTGGCCCACATCCTCACCGAAGCAGATCACCCGCTCATCGGCGGCCATGGCGGTGTCCAGTGCGTTGTTGAGCGCCTGCAGGAGGTTCATCTGCGCCATCACCCGGCCCTCCCCGCGGTATTGGGATAGGCCTCGGGGTGCGCGTCGACGTGCCTCTTCACCGCCTCCAGCTGCTCGGCGAGATGCCACGGCACCGCGGCATACACATCCTCGACGAGCCGCTCCAGCGGCGGCTTCGGCAGCTTCTCCGCCGCCTTCATCGCTGCCAGGATCTCATCGCGGTAGCGCTGGCGCAGGGCCTCGTCGCGCTCGGCGTCCCACCAGCCCCGGGACTCCATGTAGGCCCGGATGCGGGCGATGGGGTCGAAGCGCTGCCAGGCCTCCTCCTCCTTGCGGCTGCGATAGCCTGACGGGTCGTCGGAGGTGGAGTGGGCGCCCAGGCGATAGGTCATGGCCTCGATAAGCACCGGCACCCCCTCGCTCACCGCCTGCCGCCGCGCCTCCCGCGTGGCGAGATAGACCGCCAGAAAGTCATTACCGTCGACGCGGATCGAGCGCACGCCGTAGCCAACCCCGCGCGCCGCCACACCATCGCCGGCGTACTGCTCGCTCACCGGTGTGGAGATGGCGTAGCCGTTGTTGCGGCAAAAGAAAATCGCGGGACAGCGGATCACCGCCGCCATGTTCAGGGCGGCATGGAAGTCCCCTTCCGACGCGGCACCCTCGCCGAAGTAACAGATGCTGCAACGCCCGGCCCCGTCCAGTTTCTGGCCGTAGGCATAGCCAGCCGCCTGGGGGATCTGGGTAGCCAGCGGCGAGGACACCGTCATGTAGTGAAGCTCGCGGCTACCGTAGTGCACCGGCATCTGGCGTCCCTTGCCCAGGTCCATGTCGGTGGCGAAGAGCTGGTGCATGAACTGCTCGGCGGTGAAACCGCGGTAGCGCAACGCCCCCTGCTCCCGGTACTGGGGCCAGATCATGTCCTCCGCTTCGAGGCCGGCGGCGCTGCCCACCGTCGCTGCCTCCTCGCCCGTGCAGGTCAGGTAGAACGGCAATCGTCCCTGGCGCTGGGCGCCGAGCATGCGCTCGTCGAGGAGTCGCGTGAACACGGCGGCGTCGTGCATTGCCACGACCACCTCCTCCGCGACATCCGGATCGCCGGCGTCGGGATAAGGGCTACCGTCTTCCCGAAGTACAGCGTAAATGGGGATCTGCAGGGCAGACTCGGTGATGAACTCGGGGCTGTGGATGCGCGTGGCATCCAGGGCGGACGGATCATACATCGGCGGTTAACCTCTCCTCCGTCAACGGTGGCACCGGCGAGGGTTCGCCCCGCCGGTCTCCCGGACCCTTGTAACACCACGGTGATGGCGTCAGGGCCAAACCTCTTCTAGGATTTGTCGAGAGCATAGAATGAAACCCGTGCCCTGCGCATCCCCCGGATCATGCAATCCGGCGAATGTAACGGAACACGGCACACCAACGAGGAGGCTCCCAATGACCCGGCTAAACCCGTCCGCATCCCGCCACCGACTCTTCCCCCGGGCCGTCACGACGGTCGGCTTCTCGATCGCGATGGCTTGTGCCCCGATGCTGCTTGCCCAAGAGGGTGACGGCGCGGCCACGGAGGAACAGCGGCTGGAAGAGGTCCGCTCCGAGCTGGAGCAGGCCCGGTCACGGCTCGAGGAGGCGGAACAGCAACGTGAACGCCTGCGCGGCCAGCTCGAGGAGGCACGGGAACGGGCCGCCACTGCAGAGGAGAACCGCGAGCAGCGCCGCGGACGGATTGAAGAGCTTGAGGGCCGCCTGGAGCAACTTCGCGGTGAACACGAGGAGCTGAGCACGGAGCTTGAGGCGCGTGACCGCCGCGTCGGTGAGCTGGAGACCGAGCTCGAAGGACTCGCGCAATCCCGCGACGAGCTTCGTGATCAGGTATCCACGCTGGAAGAAGAACTGGCCAGCGCCGAGGACGCCCTCGCCGAGGCCCGCTCCGAGGGGGAATCCCTGTCCGGGGAACTCGCCGATGCCGAGGAGCAGCTGGCGGCGGCACAACAGAGCAACTCGGAGCTCGAGGAGCGAGTCGCACAGCTCCGCGACGAACGTGATGAGCTGACCGCGGAGCTCGACCGCAGCGAGGAGCGGGTTACCCAGCTCGAGTCCGAGCTAGAGTCCGTCACCCAGTCCCGCGACGAACTCCGCGAGCAAGTATCCGGGCTCGAAGAGGAGCTTGCCGCCACCGAGGAGGCCCTCGCCGAGGCGCGCTCCGAGGGGGAATCCCTGTCCGCGGATCTCGCCGATGCGGAAGAGCAGCTGGCGGCCGCTGAGCAGCGGAACACCGAGCTGCAGACCCGCGTGGAAGAGCTCCGTGGCGAGCGCGACGAGCTCACCGGGGCGGTCGAACAGCGCGAGCAGCGCATCGGCGAGCTGGATTCGGAGGTCGAGGCGCTCACCGGCTCCCGCGACGAGCTCCAGGGACAGGTGTCCTCGCTGGAAGAAGAGCTTGCCGCCACCGAGGAGGCCCTCGCCGAGGCGCGCTCCGAGGGCGAATCCCTGTCCGCGGAGCTTGCCGATGCCGAGGAGCAGCTGGCGGCCGCCGAGCAGCGTAACACCGAGCTGCAGACCCGCGTGGAAGAGCTCCGTGGCGAGCGCGACGAGCTGACCACGGCGGTCGAACAGCGCGAGCAACGCGTCGGCGAGCTGGAATCGGAGGTCGAGGCGCTCACCGGCTCCCGCGACGAACTCCAGGGACAGGTGTCCTCGCTGGAAGAAGAGCTTGCCGCCACCGAGGACGCCCTCGCTGAGGCCCGTTCCGAGCGCGACGAGATGGCCGCGGAGCTGGAGGCACGCATCGATGCGCTAAGCGCGGATCGCGACAACCTGGAGGCCGCGCTGGAACAGGCCCTGGAGGAGCAGGATTCCCTGCGCGAGGAGCGCGAGGCGGCGCAGGCGGAGGTCCAAAGCCTTGAGGAACGCCTCGCCGAGCGTAACGCGGAACGCGAGCGCCTGCGCAGCGAGCTTGCCAGTTCACGTGAGCGGGTGGAGGACCGGGGCGAGTCCCTCGAGGACCTGCGGGTCCGCCTAACCCCGGCGGAGGGGGGTGACGCGAATCTCGCGCAGGCCCGTGAGGCGGCGGCTGAGGCCGCGGCCCACTTCCGCGACACCCACCAGGCCGTGCGTAACGACGAGGCGTCGGAATCGGCGCTCTCGGAGGCAGTCGAGCGGCTCCGCGCGCGGCAGTCCCTGGTTGCACGGCTGCAGGGCACCGGGCTCTACGAGGTCCGCCCGGGCGACAGCCTCGGTGCCGTCGCCGCCCGCCTGTACGGCGACGCCAATCAGTGGCCGGCCCTGTTCGAAGCCAATGACCACGTCTTGGAGGACCCGGATCGACTTCGGGAGGGCATGATCCTCATCACCCCCTGAGCATCGCGTGCCCGGGTAGGCAGCGGAGGAAATCGCCGATTTGCCGGGCGGTTTCCTCCGGCTGCTCCTGGTGCAGGGCGTGGCCGGCACCCGCCACCTCCCCGGTCTCCAGGCGTTGGAAGCAGGCGAGTCGCTCGTGCCAGTCATCGCTATCGCGCTGACGGCGGGCCATACCGGATTCGCGCCCCCAGAGCCAGAGCACAGGGGCCGTGATCTCCCGCCAACACGCCATCGCCTCGTCGAGCCGATACAGCACCGGATTCGGCCGACGATGAGCACCATCACCGCGCAGCACTATCTGTCCGGCGGATTCGCGCCCCCAGCAGTGGGCCAGAAAGGCGGCAACGGCGGCCGGCATCTCCGGGTTTCGCTGGCGCAAGTGCCCCGCGAGTGCCCCGAAATCGGGAAAGCTCCGCAACCGTGGGGTCTGGGTGAGGGCCTCCAGCCACTGGCGGTAACGCACCGGCGCGCTAGCCGGGTCCGTCCGGGACAGCCCGAATCCTTCCAGTGAAACCAGCGCCCGGACCCGCTCCGGGCGCACTCCGGCGTACAGCCCGGCGACGTTGCCGCCCATGCTGTGGCCCACCAGGATCACCGGTTCGCCGTCGGGCAACAGCCCGTCAAGCAACCGATCCAGATCGGCCAGATAGTCGGGGAACCAGTAGCGACCCTGGGGATTGCGGGCGCTGTCGCCGAAACCCCGCCAGTCCGGCGCGACGCAACGCCACTCCTCGCCCAGGGCCGCGGCGAGGGGCCCGAACCCCGCGCCGGTGTCCATCCAGCCGTGGAGTAGCACCACCGTTGCCGCCTCCTCGACCGCTGGCCACTCGTGGACGGTGTGGGTGTGGCCATCCAGGCTCAGGGGATAGGAACGCGCCGGCCACCAGCGCGGGTCAATGGATTCCGAAACGTCCGCCGTGCTCACGGATATCCCACTCCTGTGCACTGAAGCTGGTCTCGTCGGTCTCGGCAAGCACCGCCGCGGCGAAGGCCGCCACCCGCTCGGGGCTCTCGAGCGCGCCCTGTGCCTTGAGGGCGCGGAAATGCTCGACGGCCGGGAAATCCTCCTCGTCCTGGCCGCGGATGAGCGCTTGCATCTGTGTGTCCACCACCCCTGGCCGCAAGCTGCCTACCGCGATGCCCTGTTCGGCGAGCTCCTCGCGCAGCACCGCGTAGAGCATGTGCAGCGCGGCCTTGGCCGTGCAGTATGCCCCCCAGCCCGGGATCGCCCGGTGCGCCGCCCCGGAGGAGATGTGGAGGACCCTGCCACCGGACAACAGAGGCAGCAGCCCCTGGGTGAGGAACAGCGGGCCTTCCACGTTGACCGCCTGATTGGCGCGCCACTGCGCCAGCCCGACACGTGCCAGCGGGCCCACCGGTTCCAACACCCCCGCATTGTGCACCAGATAGCGCACGCGGCGTCCGCCCACGGCCGCGACGACGGCGGAACGCCCCGCCTCGGAACCTACATCCGCCACCACCGTCTCGATGCCCGTTGCGGCTGCGGCGGTCGCCTCCAGGGCACCGTCACGGCGGCCGACCACAAGCACCGGCATCCCGCCGCCGGCGAGCCGGAGCGCAAGGGCGCGACCTATGCCGCTGCCGCCGCCGGTGACGATACTGATCTCGCTCATCTGCTACTCCCTCCCCATTCCCGGCCGCTGCCGGTAGAAGGCCGCCAGCTGTTCGTGGACCGCCGGGAAGTGCCGAGCGGTCCGTTCCGGGGTCTCGAAGAATGTCTCACTGAATACTGCGAAGCACTCCGCTGGATCCGTCGCCGCGTAGCCGTCCACCACCGGCTCCTCCCCGCGGTCCACTGCTCCTCCGATGACCTCGAAGGCCTCGGTGAACGCCCGCGTCCAGGCCCGGCGGTCCATTCCCGGGTGCAGCGGCGGCATGCCGTTGGCCTCGCCATTGAGCATATCCAGTTTGTGTGCCAGCTCATGGATCACCACGTTCCAGCCATCACGGGCACCCCCGGCGACGATATCCTCCCAGGACAGCACCACTGGCCCGTTGTCCCAGGCCTCGCCCACCAGTGCACGCTCCTCGTCGTGGACCACACCGGCGTCGTCCACATCCTGATGGCGGGCAAGGAAACCGCTGGGATAGATGATCAGCGAGTGCCAGCCACGATACCAGTCGATATCCAGTCCTAGTACGGGCACTGCAGCGAGGGCGGCGATGCGTACCAGCTGCGCCTCCTCCAGCTCCCCACCCCCGGCGGCGTAGAAATCCTTTTGCGCCAGGAACAGCGTGGCGAGATCGCGCAGCCGCCGACGGGAGGCCGGATCGACCTCGCCGAGGACGGCATCGCTGGCCGTAGCCGAGCGCCAAAGGGCATCCGGGATGGCATGCCGGGCCAGTTGCCGGCGCCGCCACCACTGCCGGAGTATCGACATCAGCGCGGCGCACCCGCGACCACCTGGCGCAGCGGCTCCCCCCGTCGCCAGGCCGCGATGTTCTCGGCGGTCTGGGCCACGATGGCCTGTCTCGCCTCCAGGCTGCCCCAGGCGCAATGCGGGGTGACGAGGAGGTTGGGCAGTTGCGCCGTAATCAGCGGGTGATTCGCCGGTGGTGGCTCGCCGTCGATCACGTCCAGTGCCGCCCCGGCAATCTCGCCATCCCGGAGGGCCTGCAACAAGGCGCCCTCGTCTACGATCCCGCCTCGTGCGGTGTTCACCAGGTAGGCTCCCGGCCGCATCCGTCGAAGCTCCGCCTTCCCGATCAGACCGCGGGTTTGATCCGTGAGGGGACAGTGAAGGCTGAGCACGTCGCTGCTCTCCAGGACCTCATCGAACGCAAGCCGCCCCGGGCGTGGCTGCGCGCCCGGGCGCTCGGCAATCACGACCTCCATGCCCACCGCCTCCGCCAGCCGTGCCACCTCCGAGCCGATGGCCCCGTGGCCCACCAGCCCCAGCCGCCGTCCCTGGATCTCCAGGATGGGGTGGTCGAGCAGACAGAAATGCGGCGACGCACTCCAACGGCCCTGTTCGACGTCCCGAGTATACGCGGGAATGCTGCGGGCCAGCATGAGGATCAATGCGAGCACATGCTGGGCCAAGGAACGCGTACCGTAGCCCTGGCAGTGCACCACCGTGACCCCGTGCCGCTTCGCCGCCTCCAGATCCACGTTGTTGGTCCCGGTCGCGACGATGCATACCAGCTCCAACGCCGGGAAAGCCGCGAAGAACCCGGCGTCCAGTACCACCTTGTTGACCACGACGCACCAGGCGTCGCCTACCCGCTCCAGCAGTTCCGCCGGGGTGGTGGTCGGGTGATACATCAGGCCCGGCAGCTCATCCTCCAGCGGGGTAAGATCCAGGTCACCGCGATCCAGCGAGGCGGCATCGAGGAACACCGCCCCACCGGCAGGGTTTGCGGGCTCAATTCCGTGCACAGGCGACCTCCGTAGTTCCGCGCCGGCCGCAAGTTAGCGGCCAGGACTTGAGTTTATATCGAGGTAATTATTTTAACGTACTGACTGAATGCTATTTTATAAAGTTCTGTCGAGTTTCCGGTCAATCCGAAGGCACGCCCGCTGCGGCAACCACTTACCACCGTTGTCCGCCATTCTTTCACAGGCTTGTCCACAGCCATTGTGGATAGCCACGGGACGAAGTCACCGGCGCCGGCGGCCGTCTTTGCACTCCCGCTTACCACGTCCGATCGGAGGTGCGCAAAAGTTGCCGCGGCCCCTTTCCGTTATGCCTCGATTCGCGCCATCATAGCCATCTTTGGTGAACGACAAGAAGGAGGATGCAGTCCATGCAGCAGGCGAACGGTCGCTACTTCTCCGACGCCGAGTATGAGCGGCGCCGGCGCCTGGTACGCCAGAGCATGGCCGAACGCGGTCTGGACGCGTTGCTCATCGCCAGCCCGGAGAACATCAACTATCTCTCTGGTCTGGACCACATGGGCTACTTCGCCTGCCAGCTGCTCATCTTCCCCGCCAAGGGACAGCCCATGCTGGTGACACGGGCGATGGAACGGGCGGTGGTTCGCGACCAAGTGCCCGATTTGATCCACATTGGCTATACCGATGGCACCGCGCCCGATGCCGATGACAGCGACGGCGACTCGCTGACGCTGACGGCAGCGTCGGGCGAGATCACGCGGGAGCCGCGGCGCCGCCCGCCACTGATGAGCTCGGCGGCGGTTCGCGAGACGGTGCGCGCCCTCCGCGACGCGGGGTTGGCGAGCGGCCACATCGCCGTGGACCAGACCAGCACCTTCCTGCCCTATGCGGTGCTCGACGGAATCATCGAGGGCACCCCGGAGGCGAATTGGGAGGATATCGGCAGCCTGGTGGACGACGTCCGCCTGGTGCAGTCCCCCGACGAGCTGGCGCTGACCCGGCATGCCGCGGCCATCTCCGACTCCATGATGCTCTCGGCCATTGCCACTGCTGGCACGGGAATCAACGCCAAGGAGATCATGGCCGCCATCTACGATGCCATGTTCCGGCGCGGCGGCACCTACCCGGGCTTTGTGCCACTGGTGCGCACCACCAGCAATCTCGACCACGAGCACGGCACCTGGGAAGATCGCGAGCTCGTGCATGGTGACCTGCTGTTCCTGGAGATGTCTGGCTGCGTGCGCCGCTACCACGCGCCCATGGGACGGCTGGTCTTCGTCGGTGAGCAGCCGGCAGAGGCGCAGCGCATAAACGAAATCTGTCAGGAGGCGATGATGGCGGCGGGCAGGACCATGGCCCCCGGGGTCGCCGCCGGCGACGTCTACGAGGCGTGGCAGGGGGTACTTGACCGCAACGGCCTCTCCCACTACCACCGCCATCACTGCGGGTATTCGGTGGGCATCGGCTATCCGCCGAGCTGGTCCGGCAGTGGGGTCCCGGTAGGGCTGCGACGGGACTCCGATCTGCGGTTGAAACCGGGGATGGTCTTCCACCTGATGAGTTGGCTGCTGGGTTCCGGCCAGGGAGACGCCTTCCTCTCCGACACCGTCGTCGTAACCGAGCAGGGCTGCGAATTCCTCACCACGGTGAACCGCGATGCCTGCGTCCGCTAGCACCACGGCGCTACCGGACGTCGGGGCCATCCGCGAGGCGGCGGCTCGGATCGCGCCGTCCATAGCGCCGACCCCGGCCTTCGCCGCCCACGATCTGGGGGCAAAGCTGGGGATGCCGTTATGGCTGAAGGCGGAGAATCTCCAGCGCACCGGCTCGTTCAAGGTCCGCGGCGCACTCAACTGGATCACCACCGCCGATGACGAGGAAACGCGTAACGGCCTGATCACGGTTTCTGCCGGCAATCACGCCATGGCCCTCGCCTGGGCCGCGGAACAACGCGGAGTGCCAGTCACTGTGGTCATGCCGGAGGGCTCCAGCGAGATGAAGGTGGAGGCCACCCGCGCCTTCGGTGCCGAGGTCATCCTCCACGGCGACATACGCGCCGCTGTGGCCGAGTGCCACCGCCTCTGCGAGGCCCGGGATCTCACCCTCGTCCACCCCTATGACAATCCCCGGATCATGGCGGGCCAGGGTACCGTGGGGCTGGAGATGCTGGAGCAGATCCCCTCGCTTGGCCGGGTCATCTGCCCCATCGGCGGCGGCGGCCTGATCTCAGGGCTCGGCATCGCCATCCGCAGCCAGCGACCCGACATCGAGCTTATCGGGGTCGAACCCGAGGGGGCGGCCACCATGCGCAACGCCTGGGACCAGGGCTCATCAGCGGCCACCCTGGAATCGGTACACACGATCGCCCCCAGCCTCGCGCCGGCGGTCGTGGGGGAATATACCTACGCGGCGAGCCAGCAGTGGGTGAACGACATCGTCACCGTCAGCGACGACGCCATCGCCCATGCGACTCGGGATCTGCTGACCCGCGGGCGACTCTACGTGGAAACGGGGGCAGCGGTCGGGCTTGCGGCCCTCATAGAGGGTGCGCTCCCGCGGAACGCCCCGGAAGGCGTCAGCGCACTGGTAATCACCGGTGGCAATATGGACGCCGCCCAAGCCCGGGAGCTGCTCACCTGAGCGGGTCAACGGCCCCGCCGTGGGCGGGGCCGGCCCGGCTCACATGTAGACGCCACCGTTGACGTTGATCTGCTGGCCGGTGATGTAGTCGCCGTCGGCGGCCAGGAACACCACCGCCCGCGCGATCTCGTTGGGCTCTCCGAAGCGGCGCATCGGGATCTTGGCCAGGATCTTCTCGCGGACCTCTTCGGGAACCTTTTTGAGCATCTCCGTCTCGGTGAACCCGGGCGCTATGGCGTTGACGGTGATGTTGTGCTTGGCGAACTCCTGCGCCGCGCTCTTGGTGAAGGCGATGATCCCACCCTTGCTCGCGGCGTAGTTGGTCTGCCCGAAATTACCGGCCTGCCCGACGAAGGAACTGATATTGATGATGCGCCCGTAATTGCGCTCCATCATGCTGGCGTAGGCGGCACTAGTCGTATAGTAGACGCTGTTGAGGTTGGTGTTGATCACCTCCTCCCAGTCCTCGTCGGTGAGCTTCTTCAGGGTCTTGTCCCGGGTGATCCCGGCATTGTTTACAAGGATATCGAGTTGCCCGAAGTGGTCGATGGTCTTGTGGACGAGGCCGCGGGCTTCATCCTTATCGGCAACGTTTCCCTGTAGGACCAGGCATTCACTGCCCAGTTGCTTGACCTCCTCGGCAACGGCATTCGCGGCATCGGCGCTGCTGTTGTAATTGATGGCGACCCGGGCCCCCAGACGAGCCAGCTCCAGGGCGATCTCCTTGCCAATGCCGCGGGAACCGCCGGTCACCAGCGCGACTTGGTTGTCGATGCGGCTAGCCATGCTTGTTACTCCTTGTTGGCCTGTGTGGAATCGGTCCGGTCTCGGACCCTGCCTTTGATTATGGTCACTGTCGGCGACAGGGCAAACGCCCAACGCCCCGACTATGCCAGAGAAACCACCGGCGGTGCAGCCGCAACGCTCAGAGCATCAGCCGCCGGCGCGGTTTGATGGGCAGGCGGCCACGCCAGTAGAGGATCATCAGCAGCCCGAAGGCCATCCCCCCCAGATGGGCGAAGTGGGCGACGCCGGAGAAGGTGTTGGTGACACCGGCGAAGAGCTCGAAGGCGCCGTATAGGATGACGAAGTACTTCGCCTTCATGGGGATGGGGGGGAAGATCAGCACCACCGGCTGGTTCGGAAAGAGCATCCCGAACGCCAGCAGGATACCGAACACCGCGCCGGAGGCCCCCACCGTCGGATAGATCATGCCGTTGCGCGCCGCCATGGTAGCCACCACCAGCTGAATGAGGCCGGCACCGACGAGACAGACGAAGTAATAGATAAGGAACGGGCGGGTCCCCAGCGTGCGTTCGATGGAGGTGCCGAACATCCACAGGGCGAACATGTTCACGAACAGGTGGAACAGCCCGCCATGCAGGAACCCGTAGGTCACCAGCTGCCAAACCTGAAAGTCGGGGACCCGCATCACCCCGCCCATCGTTCGGGCCATATCCGGCGTGCCCAGCGGCCACAGGGCGAGCTGGTCGGCGGCGACCATCCCGACCATACCTTGGGCGAGAAAGGCGAGCCCATTGATCACGAGCAGGGCGAGCACCGCCGGCGGCAGGCTGGTATCACGTTGTAGCATCACGACTCCCGGTCAATGAACGCGGGCATGATAGCCTTCCCGGCGCGATCGGCGCATCTCCGGTACTCGGTAAGGACAGGAGCATCAGGCCATGAACGGACAGTCTCCCCCGGGACGTGACCCAACCGGCCTCACCCCGCACCCGTTGCGCCCCGAGCTGCTCGGCGAGGCCCACGCACGCCCGTTCGAGATGCTGCGGGCGCCGCTGCAGGTGGCACAGATCGCCTTGTACACGGGTACCGACGGAACTGGCGAACCCGACGCCGACCCGACCGCTGCGGTGACCCGGCTGTGCCGCCTGCTCAATGCCCCGGCCCCGGACGAGGGTGCCGGCCACTGGGTCATCGACGCGCCAGGATGCCGCATCCGCTGGGAGCGCCACACAGAGTTCGTAACCTATACGTTCCTGATGGGCGACGGCGGTCCTACGCCGTTCGCGGCCCATCCGCTGCGTCACGCGCCGGCCGAATGGCTGGACAGCCTCCCCGGCGACCTGCTCGCCGCCTGCGACCTTTGGCTGACCGAGGCGGGGACCGTGCAAACCGATAGCGAGGCGGTCCCGCAGTATTTCCGCTCCGAGAGCCTGGCGGGGTCCCACTGCGCGGGTGGCGCCGCCTCGGCGTGGACGGATTTCCATCCCGACGAATGCGGATTCATCCGTTTTCTGGTGGTCGATCATGGCCTCCGGGGCGCCCAAGGGGGACGCGTCGTCCAGCGCCTGCTGGAGATCGAGACCTATCGGATGATGGCGCTGCTCGCCTTCCCCCGGGCCCGGGCCATGAACCCCGATATCGAGGCCATGGAGGATGAGCTCGGTGCCCTGACCGGGGAGCTCGCGGACCCGGGTAACCCCGAGGAAGAGCACGCGCTCCTCGACACCCTTTCCCGGCTCTCCGCCCGCGTGGAGCGCACCATCGCCACCACCAGCTTCCGCTTCAGCGCCACCGAGGCCTATGCCACCTTGGTGCGGCGCCGGATCGAGGCCCTGCGGGAGCGGCGCATCGAGGGCGTGGCCACCATCGACGAGTTCATGGAGCGCCGCTTCGCCCCGGCAGTCGCCACCTGCCGGGCCACCGGCGAACGCCTCGACCGGTTATCACGCCGGGTCTCGCGGGCCGCCAATCTCCTGCGGACGCGGGTCGACGTTGCCCTGGAGGCGCAGAACCGGGACCTCCTGGCCTCCATGAACCGCCGCGCCCGGCTGCAGCTGCGCCTGCAGCAGACCGTGGAAGGCCTGTCCGTGGTCATCCTGAGTTACTACAGCGTCAGCCTGGTGGGCTACGCTGCGAAGGCGGTGAAGGCCGCCGGCGTGCCGATCTCGGCGGAGCTCATCACCGGGCTGAGCATTCCTGTGGTCGTCGCGGTGGTAGGCTGGGGTTTGTTGCGGCTGCGCCGCCGCGTGGAGGCCGCGGACCAACCGGACTGATGCGGGGGCAACCGCTCACCGCCCCTTGCGGGCCTCCTCGCGCTCGCGCAGCTCGCGGCGGATGATCTTGCCGGTGGTCGTCATGGGCAGCTGATCGACGAACTCCACCTCCCGCGGATACTCGTGGGCGGCAAGGCGCTCGCGGACGAACCGCTGGATCTCCTCGACAAGGGCCCCGCCGGTCTCCGTGCCGGGCTGCGGCACGATAAAGGCCTTCACCAGCTGGCCGCGTACCGGATCCGGGCTACCGACCACCGCCGCCATGGCCACGGCCGGGTGGTGCATCAGGCAATCCTCCACCTCCCCCGGCCCGATGCGGTAGCCGGCGGAGCTGATGATGTCGTCGTCCCGACCGACGAAGCGGAAATACCCATCGTCGTCCCGGCTGCCGATATCGCCGGTAACCAGCCATTCCCCGCGAAACTTCTCGGCGGTGGCCTCTGGGCGGCCCCAATAGCCGAGGAACATCACCGGGTCCGGCGCCGCTACCGCGATGGCCCCGGTCTCTCCGGCCGGCAGTTCGCGGCCCTGCTCATCGACCACACCGACCCGGTGGCCCGGCACGGCCCGCCCCATCGAGCCGGCGCGGACGGGCATCAGGCCCGCACGATTGGCGATCACCAGATTGCACTCGGTCTGGCCGTAGAACTCGTTGATGGTCACCCCCAGGGTCTCCCGCCCCCATTCGAGGAGCTCCGTGCCCAGCGTCTCCCCGCCACTGCCCACGGAGCGGAGATCGTGTCCGAAGCGCTGAGCGGCATCGGGGACCTGCCGCATCATCTTCAGCGCCGTGGGCGGGAGAAAGGTGTTGCGCACCCCGTGGCGTGCCATCAGGGCAAAGGCCTCCTCGGGGTCGAAACGCCGCGCCCGGTGGGCCACCACGGGGACGCCGTGATGCCAAGCGGGCAGAAGCACATCGAGCAGGCCGCCGATCCAGGCCCAGTCCGCCGGTGTCCAGAAACAGTCGCCGGCTTGGGGGAAACCCTCATGCGGCTGTTCCACGCCGGGCAGGTGACCGAGCAGCACCCGATGGGCATGCAGCGCGCCCTTCGGCTGCCCGGTGGTCCCCGAGGTGTAGATGATCAGCGCCGGATCGTCCGCGCGGGTCTGCGCCGGGCGGAACCGGTCGCTGGCCCGCTCGAGGAGGGAATCCCACGCCTGCACGCCGGCCGGCCCCCTTCCCCCTTCCACTCCGGCGACGATGACATGCTCCAGATCGGGCAATCGGTCCCGGATCCCCGCCAGTGTCTCCATGCCGGCGGTGTCGGTGATTACCGCCCGGGCGCTACAGTCACCGAGCCGGTAGGCGAGTGCTTCCGGACCGAACAGGGTGAACAGCGGCACCGCGATAGCGCCCGCGCGGTAGATCGCCGTGTGGGCGATGGCGGTCTCCGGGCTCTGGGACATCAGCACCCCGATGCGGTCACCGCGCTGGAGACCCAGTCCGAGCAGCGCATTGGCCAGGCGGTTGGAGGCGGCACGGATATCCGTAAACCGCCACCGCTCCACTGCTCCGTCACCGCGTTCATGGATCAAGGCAAGCCGCTCGGGGTCCGCATCGGCGTGGCGGTCGACCACATCCACACCGATGTTGTAGCGGTCCGGGATACGCCAGCGGAACGCGCAGCACAGGGCCTCGTAACTCTCGGCGCTCGGCAGCATGCTCTCCTCCGCGGTCACTGGATCGCCCACCATTGCAGTCATTAGGATATAGGCCCCGCGGGCCGCGGGGGAATGCCGGAGTTCCGAATCACCGGCCGCAGCTCGTACAATACCGAGAACAAACACCCATCGTCCCGACTGCGCCCCGATGCGCGGGCCGGTGGGGCACGATTCCACGGAGGTTTCTTTCCCATGACCGACTACCGCGAACTCGAGGATACCATCGAGCGGATGGCCGCCCCGGGCAAGGGCATCCTTGCCGCCGACGAGAGCTTCGGCACCATCGCCAAGCGGCTGAAAGCCATCGACGTGGAGTCCACCGAGGAGACCCGGCGCACCTACCGCTCCCTGCTGGTCACCGCCGACGGCATCGAGGAACATATCGGTGGCGTGATCTTCTTCGAGGAGACCCTGGGCCAGCGCAGCGACGACGGCCGGACCCTGCCAGAGATCTGTGAGGCCGCCGGTATCGCCCCCGGCATCAAGGTAGACAAGGGCACCCTGGAGCTGGTCAACGCCCCCGGCGACAAGATCACCCAGGGGCTCGACGGCCTTCCCGAACGCCTGGCCACCTATCGCGAGCAGGGCGCTCGCTTCACCAAGTGGCGCAACGTCTACGTCATCGGCGCCCACAATCCGACGCCGCTGGCGGTCACCGCCAACGCCGAGGTGATGGCCCGTTACGCCGCCTTGGTCCAGGAGGCGGGCATGGTACCCATCGTTGAGCCCGAGGTGCTCATGGACGGCGACCATGACGTGGGGCGCTGCGCGCAGGTAACGGAGTGGGTACAGCGCGCCGTCTTCGACGCGCTTTATCGCTATGGTGTGCGCCTCGAGCACATGGTGCTCAAGCCCAACATGGTCCTGCCGGGCAAGGAGCGGGAACGGCTCACGCCGGAGGCAGTCGCCGAGCACACCCTGCGGGTATTGCGCCGGACCGTGCCGGCGGCCGTTCCCGCCATCGCCTTCCTCTCGGGCGGCCAGTCCCCCGAGGAGGCCACCGCCAATCTCAACGCCATTAACGCCGCCGGTGGTGATAAGCCCTGGGCGCTGACGTTTTCCTACGGCCGCGCGCTCCAGGAACCGGCCCAGCAGGCCTGGCGTGGCAAGGCAGAGAACATCGCAGCGGCCCAGCAGGCCTTCCTGCAGCGCGCCCGCTTGAACGGGGCGGCCCGTCAGGGCAGCTACCGGGCCGACATGGAGGCCGCCTGAACACCTTGCGGGGCCATGACCACCGGGTGGACGCCCTCGCCCATGCGCTGCTCGGTGCACGGCGGGTGCTCGCGATCACCGGAGCGGGGCTGTCCGCCGACTCCGGTCTGCCCACCTACCGTGGCATAGGCGGGCTCTACGAGGGCGGCGAAACCGATGAGGGAATGCCCGTGGAGGCCGCCCTGTCGGGGGAGGTATTCGCCCGCAACCCGGAGATCACCTGGCGCTATCTGGCCGCACTGGGGCGCGCGGGCAGCAGCGCCCGACCCAATGCCGGCCATCGGGCGCTGGCGGCCATAGAGGCCGACGGCCGTGAGGTGTGCGTGTTGACCCAGAACGTCGACGGTTTACACCGGGCCGCCGGCAGCCGCTGGGTCCTGGAGATCCACGGGCGCATGGACGCGCTGCTATGCACTGCCTGCAGCCACCGCGAGGCGCCGGTGGATTATTCCGCCCTTCAGGTCCCGCCCCGCTGCCCGGCCTGCGGCGCGGTGCTCCGTCCCCCGGTGGTGCTGTTCGGCGAGATGCTCCCCGACGAGGCCATCGCCGAGTTGCGCGCGGCATTGAAGGTAGGGTTCGACCTGGTCCTATCCATCGGCACCAGCAGCCTCTTTCCCTACATCGTCGAGCCCCTGCGCCTCGCCGCCGCGGAAGGGGTTCCGACGGCGGAGATCAACCCCGATCAGACCCCCGTCTCCACACTGGTGGACTACCGCATCCCCAGCCCGGCCGCCGAGGTGCTCCCGGAGGTGCATCGGCGTGCCGATGCGGCGCAGCGCGACTAGGGTAGCCGTATCCCCGCCAACACCACTTCGCGCCACGTCGTCCAAAGCCACGCCTCGCCCTCCTGCAGCGCCTCGTCCCAGAGCGAGGCGGGATCGGGTGAGACGAGCTCCAGGCGTCCCTCCAGCTCATCGTCGCCGCCACGGAGCTCCATACCGAATTTCCGGGCGATACTGCGCATGGGGCGGTTGTGGCGCATCGTCGTGAGATAGACGCGCCGGAGACCCCGATTCCGCGCGAAGGTGATCAAGCGGGCGAACAGTGCGGTGCCGATCCCGCGGCCCTGGAGGCTCGGCTCCACACTGAACGCGAGCTCGGCCTCCCGGGCTTGCTCGCCGGAGAGGATCTGGCACTCGCCGGCCGCGCGCAGATCGTCGCCGACGAAGACCCCGAACACCGTCCGCCGTGGCCAGCCCCCTTGACGGGCATAACTCTCCAGGAGGGCCTCATTGACATGCCCGCCGAAGCGCAGATAACGATCGTGCTCCGGCAATCGCTGCAGATGCTCGGCGAACGCGTCACGCTCCTGCCACAGCAGTCGCCGGACGACGACAACCGAACCGCCGCCGGGACGTGATTCATCGCTCATATTGCAAACCCGCCGTTTTGTTGCGGAACATGCGCAACATGCCGCTGGCCGCAGTTGACAGACAGCTCGCCGTGTTGCGACGCAACATCATCATAGCAAAAACATAGAGGAAACGCCCATGATCCGCTCCAAAAAAGCCTTTACCGCCGCTTCATTGGTCGCGGTGCTCCTAGTGGGTTGTCAGACAACCGACCCCTACACCGGTGAGCCCAAGACCAGCAGCACCACCAAGGGCGCGGCCATCGGTGCCCTCGCCGGGGCCGTGGTGGGGCTGGCCACCGGCGACGATGCCACCGAGCGGCGCCAGCATGCGCTCATCGGGGCGGGCATCGGCGGGCTCTCGGGCGCGGCGGTGGGCAACTACATGGACCGCCAGGAGGCGGAGTTGCGACGCAAGCTCCAGGGTTCCGGGGTGAGTGTTAGCCGTCAGGGCGATCGCATCGTCCTCAACATGCCCGGCAACATCACCTTTGCCACGGATAGCGCGGACCTGCGCCCGCAGTTCTTCGAGGTGCTGGACTCGGTGGCGCTGGTCCTGGAGGAGTATGAGAAGACACTGATCAATGTGGAGGGGCATACCGACAGCACCGGGCCTGCGGAGTACAATCAGCGCCTGTCCGTTCGGCGGGCGGAAACCGTGGCCGGGTACCTGCGCAACCGCGGGATTGACGGGCGGCGGATCATCGCGCGGGGCTTCGGCGAGGACTATCCCGTCGCCGACAATGACACCGAGGCCGGGCGCCAGCAGAACCGGCGCGTCGGCCTGGAGCTGGTGCCGATCCGGGAGGAGTGATCGGAAATTGCCCGCGGGGGGCGGCAGCGGATGGCCCGATACGGTATCTTTGGCGCGTAGTGTCGCCGAACGGCATCAGGCGGACAGGAGGTGTCATGTATCCGTTTTTGGCCTACAAGGTGCACCACGTCATGGTCCGGGACGTGGTCACCATTACCCCGGACCGGCCGCTGTCGGCCCTCGATGCCCTGTTCGCGGAATACGATTTCAATAGCGTGCCGGTGGTCGAAGAAGGCACCACCACCCTGCGTGGCGTGATCACCAAGCTGGACCTGCTCGCCGCCTTCCAGTTGGACCCGACGCATATCGTGCCGCCCTACGAGGAGATCATGACCCGCACCGTCGGCGAGTACATGAGCGCGGACCCGCTCTGGGTGCCGCCGGAGCTACCGCTAAGCCGTGCCCTGCAGCGAATGGTGGAGATGCGCAACAAGGCCTTCCCGGTCCTCGCCGACGGCCGGCTGACCGGCATTGTTGCCCGCGAAGACCTCCTCGCCGCCCTGCACCGGGCAGCCCGCGGCGAGGGGCCGCCGGAATCATGAGCCGCGAGCGTCGAGCCTACCGCCGTCACCCGATACGCTGGCCGGCGGAGCTGCGTTTCGCCGAGGGCGAACGGGTACCGGCAAGCATCGAGGACATCTGCGTCGGCGGCATGTTTGCCACCCCGGGGCAATCCGGTTACGCCATAAGCCGGCCGGAGGATACGCGCTTGCATGTCCGCTTCCACGATCCAGTGCGCGGCAGCACCCGCGAGATCGCCGCCCGGATTGCGCGGGCCTCCCGCAATGGCCTCGGTCTCGCCTTTGATCACCCGCAAACCGAGCTGGTTGCGCTGCTGCAGTCCATCGCCGGCAGAGGGGAGGAACCCTCCGAGCGCGGCCCCAGGGAAGGCGCGGAGACCCCTCGGGCGGAGTGGGTCCGCGAGCTGTGCCGCAAGCACGCAGGCTCCTTCTGCGAGGAGCACCTGCCGCGGTTCAGCGACGATGTCATCGATGAGCTGTTTCAACGGTCCCGGGGCATGCACAATCCCGCCGAGCAGGCGAGTGTTTTTCACGCGTATCAGCGGCTGAGGACGGAGGCCCCCGGGTTACCTGGTCGGTTCCGCGCGGCGCTGTTCGCGGAGGTGGACGCCATGGGGCGGCCGGAGGAGGAAAGCGAGGCCGAGGAGCTACCCTCCTCGCCGGATGAGCTGGAGCTCGTCGATGATCGCGAGTTCGAGGACTGGCTGCTGCGCTCGGAGCTGGTCAACGAGGCCGAGGGCCGCAACCGCCAGCCAATGCACCTGCTCAACCGCCGCCTCAGCTTCGTCCTTGACACCCCCATGGATGAGTCCTCCAACCCCCTGGCGCCGGAGGGATTTGCGCGGGTATTGAGCGAGGTGCTTTCGCTGGAACAGCTGCCAGCCATCGCCGTGCGCACCATTTACGAACGCTTCGCCCGGCAAGTCCTGGAGCGCCTCGGCAGCCTCTACGAGGCGATCAACGACGAGCTCCGCGAGGCGGACATCCTGCCCGAGGCCGAACGCGAGCCACTGCAGATCCGTATGCTCGGTGGCGGACGCACCCGGCACGGCGCCGGGCACCTGCCCCATCTCCCGGCGACTGCGGGGAACATCACTGCCGACGGCGCCCTGTCCAACGATATGGACTCGGTGGTCCTCCCGACACTGCCGAGCCAGGAAGGGACGCCCGCGGCACCGCAGCTGGCGGACATCGCACGGACCCTCCAGGGGCTGACCACGGAGCTCGCCCGGTCTCGGCAGACCGCCAGTGCCGGCGGGCCCGGCGTGGAAGACACACAGTCATCGACCGCCGCATCTGCACTGTTTCCGCGTCTCGAAGGTGCGATGCCGTCGGCGCCGGGCGATGTTCCCTTTTCCGACGCCTTAGACCTCAGGGACCTCCCTGAGCGTCAGCACGCCCAGCTCGCTGCCGTGGAACAGTGGTTCCGCGAGATCCAGACGGATCCGGCCACCCCGGCCTATCTGCGGGAATGGAGCGTGGGCCTCGCCGTGTTGGCGGCGCGACAACAACTCAATGACGGCGGTTTCCTGGAGGGTACGGCCACCCCCGTGAATCGCCTCATGAACGCCGTGGAGAAGGCAGGCCTGGCCCTGGACAGCATGCCCGCCAGCGCCGCCGCCCCACTGCGCGAGTCCCTGGACGCCACCCTACAGGCGGCGATGGCCGAGGGCTCACCACAGCGACTGCAGGAGGCCGCGGCGGAGATCGAGCGCCGGGTGGCGCCCCCCCTGGAGGATCGCAGCACCCAAATGGACCGTATGGCCGAACAGATCGCCGGCCAGGAACGCTTGGAGCGGGCTGGCGAGCTGGTGGACGCGGCGCTCGCCGAGCGTCTGGAGGGGCGCCGCATACCCCGGCTGCTCGCCGAGTTGGTGGACAACGGCTGGCGGGAACTGCTGGTGCTCATCCGGCTCCGCGACGGGGAGCGCCATGAGAACTGGCGCCGTTGCCTGGCGGTAGTGGATCGGTTGCTCACGGGGCTGGGCCACGACGGCGAACCACCCCGCCCCATCCGCGACCCGGATCGGGTGATCCGCTACATCCGCCATCAGCTCCACCAGTTCGGCCGCCTGACCGCGCGGATGGAAGAGACGGTGGCCGCCATCGCCACCGTCGTCCTCGCCATCTCCCATGGCGAGCCCGCGCCGATTACCCTGGAATACATCGAGTACGGCGACTCCAAGAACGATAAGCCCCCGGTCGGGTCACTATGGGAGGCCCGCGCGCGGCTGCTCCGCGTCGGGGAATGGCTGGTCACCGAGCAGGGGGACGAGCCGCTGCAGCTTCAGTGGATCTCCGGTGATGGTCAACGCTTTGTGTTCGTCGATCGCAGCGGCCATGAGGCTCGGCAGCTGGGTCTCGAGGAGCTCGCCTCGGCCCTGCAGGGGGGTGCCCGGGTGGCCGACGACCTGGAGGCCCCGTTCACGGAACGGCAATGGCGCCAGGCCCTCATCCATGCCCACGACGCACTGATCCAGCAGGCCACCCGCGACCCACTCACGGGGATGCTCAACCGCCAGGCGTTCGAGCGGGCGCTGGAGCAGCTCGCCCAGTATCGCGCGGGGCAGCGGTATGCCATCGTCCAGCTCGGTCTGGAAGACCTCGAACGCGTAAATCGTGAGGCAGGGCATACAGCCGGCGACCGGTTCCTCCGTCGCGCCGCGAACTTGGTCCGGCGTGCCGCCGGCGCCGCCGGCATCGTCGCAAGAATCGACGGCGACGAGTTCGCGGCGGTGATCGATGTCCCCGACGACGAGACTGCACAGATGCTCGCGGAGCGCCTGCGTCGCAGCATCGCCCGGCTGCCGGTCCGCATCGACGGAAACGTCCGCCGCGACGAGCGTGCGGTGACCGCCGTGGTAATGGTGATCGACACCGACGAGGGTACGGCGGGGCATCTCCTCGAGCGGCTCTCCCAGGTCTGTGACCAGACAAGGGCGGAGAATCCGGGCCGCACCACGACCCTCCCTCCGCCCTCCCCGGAACCAGACATCGACGAGGAACAGCTGTGTCGACTGATCGACGGCGCCATCGAGGCGGAGAACCTCTCCCTGCGCGCCCAGCGTATCGAGCCCCTCGCGGCGGAAGGCGATGCCGAGCAACGCTACGAGCTCTTCGCCGCCCTCCGCGACAGTAATGGCAATCAAACCCTGACCCCCGCCCGCTTCCTCGGAGTGGCCCGTCAACGTGGGCGGATGCCGCGACTGGACGCGGTGATGCTGCGCCACGGCATGACCCTCGCGCAACGCCTAGCCCGCCGGGACGGCCAACCGGTAGTGGTACACGTTAACCTCGGCGCAGCGAGCATCAACCACCCCGTGGTCCTCGCCGCCCTACGCCGGCTGGCCCCCGCGCGGCGCCAGGGTCAGGCGCGGATCTGCATCGAGGTCTCCGAGGCGGTGGCGGCGGGCAACCTGGAGGCGGTCGTGCATTTCATGGAACGCGCCCGGAGCCTCGGCAGTGAGCTCTGCGTGGACGGCTTCGGCACCATGCTGGCGACCTACGACTTCCTCCGCCTGCTCCCCGTGGATCTGTTCAAGCTGGATGCCCACTTCGTGCGCAGGGTGGACACGGACAAGGCGGACCGCGCCATGGCGAGGACCATCGCCGAGATGGCCCACCTCCTCCACCGGCGCGTGATCGCGGCGGGGGTGGAGGAACGGGAGCTGACCGAGACCCTCCGCGGGCTGGGCATGGACTACCTCCAGGGCTACGCCATCCAACGCCCGCAGCCGCTGCGCTGATCGCACAATCCTGTACGCACACGTGGATTGACCTATTCAATGTCGCGATCATAGGGGACTATGGTCCAATGGGACCTTGCGACGCCATGGGGCGTCCGCCGGACCGGCAACGGATCACGCAACGGACAGGGAGGAGAGCCATGAGCCGCTACCAGGATGTCTACCGCCGCTCCGTGGAGGACCCGGAAGGCTTCTGGCGGGAACAGGCCGCCCTCATCGATTGGTATGAGTTCCCCAACACCATTCTCACCCGGGACGAGAAAGGCCACTACCGCTGGTTCCCGGACGGACGCCTGAACACCTGCCACTTGGCTGTTGACCGCCACGTGGAGCGGGGCTGCGGCGAGCAGGCGGCGATCATCTATGACTCCCCCGTTACCGAAACGAAACGCCATATCAGCTATCGCGAGCTCCAGGACCAGGTGGCGCGCTTCGCCGGCGCCTTGCGGGGGCTCGGCGTGGGGCACGGCGACCGGGTGATCATTTACATGCCCATGATCCCGGAAACGCTGGTCGCCATGCTTGCCTGCGCACGCCTGGGGGCCATTCATTCGGTGGTCTTCGGCGGATTTTCCCCCCACGAGCTGGCGGTGCGCATCGACGACGCACGGCCCAAGGTCCTGGTAACCGCCGGCTGCGGCATCGAGTTTGACCGCGTAATCCCGTACAAGCCCATGGTGGACCGGGCCCTGGAAACCGCTGCACACCCGCCTGCGCATACCGTGGTGGTGCCGCGGGAGCAGGCGGAGGCGGAGCTCAGGGCGGGCCGCGACCATGACTACAACGAGCTCATGGCGGCAGCGGAGCCCGTGGATCCGGTACCCGTAGCCGCCACCGACCCCCTCTACATCCTCTATACCTCCGGGACCACCGGTAAGCCCAAGGGTGTCATCCGTGACCATGGCGGCCATGCCGTGGCCATGAACTACAGTATGCATGCGGTGTATGACACCGATCCCGGCGAGGTATATTGGGCGGCCTCCGACGTGGGCTGGGTGGTCGGCCACTCCTACATCGTCTACGGACCGCTGATCCGGGGCTGCACCACCATCGTCTACGAGGGCAAACCCGTGCGTACGCCGGACGCGGGGGCCTTCTGGCGGGTGATCGCCGAGCACGGCGTGAAGACCTTCTTCACCGCACCCACGGCCTTCCGGGCAGTGAAGAAGGAGGACCCGGACGCCCGGCTGAAGGCGGACTACGACCTCAGTGGCCTGGCCAACGTCTTCGTCGCCGGCGAACGCCTGGATCCCCCCACCTACGAATGGCTCAACGAACACATGGACTGCCCGGTCATCGACCACTGGTGGCAAACGGAGACGGGCTGGGCCATCGCCACCAATCCGATTGGCATCGAGCCCATGCCGATCAAACCGGGCTCCGCCACCGTCCCCTCCCCCGGCTACAAGGTCCGCATCCTCGACGACGAGGGCGAGCCCACCCCCGCCGGGCAGATTGGCAATATCGTCGTGGAGTTGCCCTTGCCACCGGGGACACTGCCCACGCTATGGAATGACGACGAGCGCTTCGAGCGCAGCTACCTGGATACCTTCCCCGGACATTACCTCTCGGGTGACGGGGGCTACATCGACGCGGACGGCTACCTCTTCGTGATGGGACGCACCGACGACGTCATCAATGTCTCCGGTCATCGCCTCTCCACGGGGGCCATGGAGGAGGTGATCGGCGCCCATCCCGCGGTGGCGGAATGCGCGGTCGTGGGCCTGCCGGACGAGCTCAAGGGCCAGATGCCGGTGGGCTTCGTGGTGCTGAAGGACGGAGTCTCGGACGACACCGCTGCCATAGAGGAGGCCCTGGTCCAGCGGGTGCGGGACGAGATCGGTGCGGTCGCGGCGCTGCGCCGGGTCATGGTGGTGGACCGGCTGCCCAAGACCCGTTCCGGCAAAATCCTGCGCAAGACGATCCGCAATCTGGCCGAGGAGGAAGACGTGCCGGTGCCCTCCACCATCGACGACCCCGCCATCATGGACGAGATCCGCGACAGCCTGGCCCGCGGCAAAGTGGGCCGCTTCGGCGGCTAGGGGTTGCTTGCCGCCACCCTCGCCACCATTCTCGGGAGACAGGATGGGAGGTAAGCAATGGCGGCACAGCAGCCTGTACGGGTAGACCGGCGCCGCTCGGCGTTGGTGGTGGTGGACATGCAGCCGGACTTCATGGAAGGCGGTGCCCTGGCCACGGTAGGTGGCTCCGAGATCGTGCCCGCAGTCGCCGAGCTGATGGCCAGCGGGCGCTTCGGGCAGATCGCCGCCACCCAGGACTGGCACCCGCCGGGGCATATCAGCTTCGCCAGCAGCCATTCCGGTCGGGAGCCCTTCGAGGTGATCGAGCTCTACGGCCACGATCAGGTCCTGTGGCCGGATCACTGCGTTCAGGGTTCCGCCGGGGCCGAGCTACACCGCGACCTGCCCTGGGAGCAGGCGGCGGTGATCGTGCGCAAGGGCGAGGAACCGGCGGTGGACAGCTACAGCGGCTTCCGCAACAACTTCGACGCCGACGGTGAACGCCCGCCCACCGGCCTTGGCGGCTATCTCCGCGAACGTGGGGTGGAAACCGTCTTCCTCTGTGGCCTCGCCCGGGACTACTGCGTGAAGTGGACCGCCGAGGACGCGGCGGCGGCGGCTTTCGAGACGGTGTTCCTCTGGGACCTGACCCGGCCCGTGGACCCGAGCGGCGATGACAGCGTTCGCGAGGCGCTCGCCGCCGCCGGTGTCCGCGTCACCGACAGCGACGCCCTCGCCTGAGCGGCCCTGGCCGGGCCGGGGCTCAGTGCTCCCGGGTGGCGCGGAATCGGATCTCCGGCCAGCGCTCCTCGGTGAGCTGAAGGTTCACCCGGGAGGGCGCGATGTAGGTCAGGCTGCCGGCCACGTCCTCGGCGAGGTTGGCGGCATTGCGCTCGCGGAACTCCGCGAGCCGCTTGGGGTCATCGCACTCCACCCAGCGCGCGGTGGCCACGTTTACCGGCTCGAAGGCGCAGTCCACCCCGTACTCGTTCTTCAATCGGAAGGCCACCACGTCGAACTGCAGGACACCGACGGCGCCGACGATGAGGTCATTGCCCTGCAGCGGGCGGAACAGCTGCGATGCCCCCTCCTCACAAAGCTCCACCAGCCCCTTCTGCAGGGCCTTCATGCGCATGGGATCGCGAAGCACGGCGCGGCGGAACAGCTCCGGGGCAAAGTTGGGGATGCCGGCGAACTTGAGCTTTTCGCCCTGGCTGAAGGTGTCGCCGATCTGAATGGTGCCGTGGTTGTGCAACCCGATGATGTCACCGGGGTAGGCATTGGCCACGTTGTCCCGGTCCGAGGCCATGAAGGTGATGGCGTTGGCGATCTTCACGTCCTTTCCGATGCGCACGTGATGGATCTTCATCCCCTTCTCGTAGACCCCGGAGCACACCCGCAGGAAGGCGATGCGATCCCGGTGGTTGGGATCCATGTTCGCCTGAATCTTGAACACGAAACCGGAGAAGCTCTCCTCGGTGGGCGCCACGTACCGGGTCTCGGTCTCCCGCGGTTGTGGCGGCGGCGCATCCTCGACGAAGCGATCAAGGAGCTCGCGGATACCGAAGTTGTTGATCGCGGAGCCGAAGAACACCGGGGTGAGCTCGCCGCGCCGATAGGCGTCCACATCGAATTCGTTGCTCGCCTCGCGGATCAGATCCACCTCTTCGCGCAGGGCGACGGCGTCATCGCCGAGCACCTCGTCGAGGCGGGGGTTGTCGAGCCCCTCGATGGTCTCGCCTTCATTGATCCGGCCCTCGTGGGTGGGGCTGAACAGGTGCACGCGATTGTCGAGGAGATGGAACACCCCCTTGAACCCCTTGCCCATGCCGATGGGCCATGTCACCGGCGCGCAGCGGATCCTGAGCACCTCCTCGACCTCGTCCATCAGCTCCATGGCATCACGGCCTTCGCGGTCGAGCTTGTTCATGAAGGTCATGATCGGGGTGCTGCGCAGCCGGCACACATCCATCAGCTTGATGGTGCGCTCCTCGACGCCCTTGGCGGCATCGATGACCATCAGTGCCGAGTCAACCGCCGTGAGGGTTCGATAGGTATCCTCGGAGAAGTCCTCGTGACCCGGCGTATCGAGGAGATTGATGATACGTCCCTGATAGGGGAACTGCATCACTGAGGAGGTCACCGAGATGCCGCGCTGCTTCTCCAGCTCCATCCAGTCGGAGGTGGCGTGGCGATCCGACTTCCGCCCCTTGACGGTGCCGGCGATCTGTATCGCCCCCCCGTAGAGCAGCAGCTTCTCGGTGACGGTGGTCTTACCCGCGTCCGGGTGTGAAATAATGGCGAAGGTACGCCGCCGGGCGACCTCCTGTTGGAAATCACTCATCGATTCGGGAACCGTTACGCTCGGGTGCTGGTACAGGGAAAGCGTCGCAAACGAGAAAGTATACAGGAGAATCCAGGTGCACGACGACTCCGCATGGCCCCCCACCAGCAATGCCCGCCCCTTCTGGGAGCGCAAGCGCCTCGAGGAGCTCTCCACCGAGGAATGGGAGGCGTTGTGTGACGGCTGCGGCAAGTGCTGCGTGCACAAGCTCGAGGATCCCGACGGCGAGTACGCCTTTACTCGGGCGGCCTGTCGCCTGTTGGACACCGACACCGGACTGTGCCGCGACTACCCGCACCGTCACCGCGAGGTGCCGGACTGCATCACCCTGACGCCACCCCGGGTGCGGAGCTTCGGTTGGCTGCCGCGGAGTTGCGCCTATCGCCGCCTCGACGAGGGGCGGGGCCTGGCTTGGTGGCACCCCCTCGTTTCCGGGGATCCGGAGAGCGTCCATTGGGCAGGGATGTCCATTCGCGGCCGGGTCGTCAACGAGCGATATCTGGCCCATGATGTCGCCCTCGAGGAGCTGATCGCCGAGGACCTGGACGATGACATCGACTGACGGCCAGCCCCTGGATACCGACAGCTATCCACTGCTGGCGGGCATCGACGACCCGGCAGCGCTGCGCGATCTGCCGCACCGGAAGCTGCCTGCGCTGGCTGCGGAGCTCCGCGAGTTTCTGCTCCACAGTGTCGCCCGCTCCGGCGGCCACCTCGCCGCCGGGCTGGGTGTGGTGGAACTGACCATCGCGTTGCACTACGTCTACCAAACGCCGGAGGACCGCCTCGTCTGGGACGTCGGCCACCAGTGCTATCCCCACAAGATCCTCACCGGTCGCCGCGGCCGGATACACACCGTACGCAAGACCGACGGCCTCGCCGGATTCCCCAAGCGCGACGAGAGCCCTTACGACACCTTCGGTGTCGGCCACTCGAGCACCTCCATCAGCGCCGCCATCGGCATGGCCCTGGCCGCCCGCGCCCAGGGCAGCGACCAGCGCACCTGCGCGGTCATCGGCGATGGTGGCCTGACCGCCGGCCAGGCCTTCGAGGCCCTGAACCATGCCGGCGACGCCCGCCCGGATCTGCTGGTGGTGCTCAACGACAACGAGATGTCCATCTCCGAGAACGTCGGCGCCCTCTCCCGCACCCTGGCCCGACTACTCGCCGGCGGCGTCTATGGCAACCTCCGCCGCGAGGGCAAGCGGATGCTCGAGCGTATGCCCAGCGGCATGCGTGAGCTGGCCAAGCGGGCCGAGGCACACGCCAAGGGCATGATCGCACCGGGGATGTTCTTCGAGGAGCTCGGCTTCCAGTACTTCGGGCCGGTGGACGGCCATGACCTGACCGCCCTGGTGCCGGTGCTACAGCGCCTGCGGGCGACCGAGGGACCACTTCTGCTCCATGTGGTCACACGCAAGGGCAAGGGCTACGCGCTGGCCGAGGAGGATCCTATCGCCTATCACGGGGTCAAGGCCTTCGATCCCTCGGAGGGTCTGCCCGAAGGCGGCGGTGGGGGGACAAGCTATACCCGGGTCTTCGGCGACTGGCTCTGCGATATCGCCGCACAGGATCGCCGTGTCTGGGGCATCACCCCGGCCATGCGTGAGGGCTCCGGGCTGGTGGAGTTCGCCCACCGCTTCCCGGAGCGCTATCTGGACGTGGGCATCGCCGAACAGCACAGCGTCACGGTGGCCGCGGGACTCGCCTGCGAGGGTGAGCGCCCGGTGCTCGCCATCTACTCCACTTTCCTGCAGCGCGGCTACGACCAGCTCATCCATGACATCGCCATCCAGAAGCTCCCCGTTGTGCTGGCCATAGACCGCGCGGGGTTGGTGGGAGCGGACGGCCCCACCCATAACGGTGCCTTCGATCTCTCCTACCTGCGCTGCGTCCCCAACCTAGTGGTGATGGCCCCCGCGGACGAAGACGAGTGCCGTCAAATGCTGTATACCGGCCACTGCCACGACGGGCCGGCCGCCGTACGCTATCCACGCGGGGCGGGGCCCGGCGTGCCGGTATCCCCGCGGATGCAGGCGCTGCCCATGGGCCGTGCCGAGTGGCGGCGCCGCGGCAAGGGGGTGGCCTTGCTCGCCTTCGGCAGCATGGTCACACCCGCCCTGGAAGCAGCGGAGGCGTTGGATGCCAGCGTGCTCAACATGCGCTTCGTCAAGCCCGTCGACGAGCAGGCCGTCATGGAGGCCGCCGCCGAGCATGACCTCTTGGTCACCCTGGAGGAGAATGTCATCGCCGGCGGCGCCGGCAGCGCAGTGGCGGAGTGCCTCGCCCGTGCGGGGGTGACGGTACCGATCCGCCACATCGGGCTGCCGGATCGATTCATCGAGCACGGCGACCCTGGCGTGCTCCTGCACCGCCTGGGCATGGATGGTCCGGGGGTTACCCGCCGGGTGGAGGAATGGCTCGCGCCACGCAGGCACGCCCTGCGCGGCGGCTGACCGGGGCACCGGAGGCGCCCCGGCGTAGCTCATACGTTGGCGTCGACGAACTGGGTCAGCTGCGCCTTGCTCAGCGCCCCGACCTTGGTGTCCGCCACGTCGCCGCCGCTGAACACGATCAGCGTGGGGATGCCGCGCACGCCGTACTTCGGAGCGGTCTCCGGGTTCTCGTCGATGTTGAGCTTGCAGATCTTGATCTTGCCGGCATACTCATCGGCCACCTGCTCCAGCACCGGGGCGATCATCTTGCAGGGTCCGCACCACTCGGCCCAGAAATCCACCAGTACCGGGCCATCTGCCCGCAGGACCTCGCTGTCGAAGGTGTCGTCGGTGACGTTGACGATGTTCTCGCTCATCGATGCCTCCATGAAGCCGGGAGTCTTTAATGCCGCGGCAAGGATAACGCTCGGGCCCTGCCTTGTATAATCGAGTCGCCAGCATTCCATGATAGCCGGAATCAATCGCGATCGGCTGGCACGCACAGGTTTCACTTGCCTCGCCGCCGGTCTCACAGTAGGGTTAGCGCGGGCTGACCGACCACTTTGTAGTCCCGGGGGCGACCCAGTCAAGGTAGCGCATCCGCCGGCGGCAATATCGAGAGACGAATGACCGGAAAATCCAGCTACGAGTACGAGGAGTTGCTTGCCTGCGGCCATGGCGAGCTCTTCGGCCCCGGCAACCCCCAGCTGCCTGTTCCGAACATGCTAATGTTCGATCGCATCCACCATATCGCCGGTGAGGGCGGGGCCTACGGCAAGGGCGAAGTGCACGCCGAGCTGGATGTGCATCCGGACCTGTGGTTCTTCGAATGCCACTTCCCCGGGGACCCGGTGATGCCCGGCTGCCTCGGCCTCGACGCCCTCTGGCAGCTCCTCGGCTTCTACCTGGGCTGGATCGGCGGGCAAGGCAAGGGGCGCGCGCTTGGCTGTGGCGAGGTAAAATTCGCAGGACAGATACTGCCACGCAACAAACTGGTGACCTATTCCCTGGATATCAAGCGGCTGATCCGCCGACGGCTGACCATGGGGATCGCGGACGGGCGGGTAATCGTCGACGGGGAAACGATCTACTGGGCCACCGATCTCAAGGTCGGGCTGTTCATCGATCCGGACAGCGCGCTGTAGGGCCACACGCAAACACAGCGAGGAAGGTATCGTGCGACGAGTGGTCGTCACTGGACTGGGCATCGTCTCCTGCCTCGGCAATGACCGGGAGACTGTGACCCGATCCCTGCGCGACGGGCGCAGCGGCATCCGCTTTCGTGAAGAATATGCCGCCTACGGGCTTCGCAGCCAGGTCGCGGGCGTGGTCGACATCGACCTCGACGAACGGGTGCCGCGCAAGCCAAGACGCTTCATGGGCGGCGCCGCCGGCTATGCCTACGTGGCCATGGAGGATGCCATGCGCGACGCAGGCCTCGAGCCGGAGCAGATCTCCGACCCAAGGGTCGGCCTGATCGCCGGCTCCGGCGGGGGCTCCACCTCCCACCTGGTGCAGGCGGCTGACACCCTTCGCGAACGGGGGGTGCGCAAGATCGGCGCCTTTGCGGTCCCAAAGGTGATGGCGAGCACGGTGTCCGCGTGCCTGGCCACGCCGTTCAAGATCCGCGGCGTCAACTACAGTATCTCCTCGGCCTGCGCCACCAGCGCCCATTGCATCGGCTCGGCCATGGAACAGATCCAGCTCGGCCGCCAGGACATCGTCTTCGCCGGTGGTGGCGAAGAGGAGCACTGGTCGATGACCATGCTCTTCGATGCCATGGGCGCGCTGTCATCGAAGTACAACGAGACCCCGGAGCGCGCCTCCCGCCCCTACGACGCGGAGCGCGACGGCTTCGTGATCGCCGGCGGTGCAGGCATGGTGGTGGTCGAGGAGCTCGAGCACGCCCTCGCCCGGGGCGCGCCCATCTACGGAGAGCTCATCGGCTACGGTGCCACCTCCGACGGCTACGACATGGTCGCCCCTTCCGGCGAGGGCGCGGTCCGCTGCATGCGGCAGGCGCTACAAGGCGTGGATGCGCCAGTAGATTACATCAATGCCCACGGCACCAGCACGCCTGCCGGCGACATCACCGAGCTGGAGGCGATCCGCGAAGTCTTCGGTGCCGAGCGGATGCCCCTGGTCAGCTCGACGAAGTCACTGACCGGTCACTCCCTCGGTGCCGCCGGCGTACAGGAGGCCATCTACTCGCTGCTCATGCTGGAGGAGGGCTTCGTCGCCGCCTCCGCCAATGTCGAACAGCTGGATCCGGAGGCCGAGGGGATGCCGGTGGTAACCGACTACCGGGAGCAGCCCCTGGAGGCGATCATGTCCAACAGCTTCGGCTTTGGCGGCACCAACGCCTCCCTGGTCTTGCGACGCTACCGGGGCTGACCCTTAACCGCCCCTTCCGCAGCCGACCCCGTCATCGACGGGGTCTCCGCTTTTCCGCGACGGACACAGCAGGCTCCCCATGGTCCCCACAGCAGACATCAATGCCGCCTTCGAGGCCTGGCTTGAGGGCACCGAGCCGGCGACGCCGGCCCGGGCGGAAGACAACACAGGCCTGCGACACCGCCGCCTCGGCCACGCCATTGGCGCCGTGGACACGGAATCGGACTACCTCGTGCTCTGCCGTATTGAGACCGATCCGGGCCACCGGGGCCACGGCGAGGCCACTGCGCTGCTGGAGCTGCTCAAGGGGATTTGCGAGCGTTTCCACGTCACCTTGCTGGGCCAGGCCACGGCCTACGAGGATACCGGCCTGGACCAGGCCGCACTGCTGGCGTGGTATGAGCGTCACGGATTCCAGATCGACCGCGAGCGCACCGCGCAACCGCTGGTCTGGTACCCGCGCCGGCCCTGGTGATCTACCCCTTGCTGAGACCGGCGCCGAGTCCGTCGCCGAGGATCCAGCGCTGCAGCATCGCCAGCACCAGACCGTACAGCGGCACGAATACCGCCATGCTGACCGCCAGCTTCGTGACGTAGTCCACAGTGGCGATCTCTACCCAGTGAGCGGCCATAAACGGATCCGGGCCGGCGTGGAAGGCGAGCGCGAAGAACGCCGCGGTATCCACCAGGTTGCCCAGCACCGTGGAGAATGCCGGGGCCACCCACCAGTGGCGCTGGCGACGACGCAGGCGATCGAAGACGTGGATATCCATGAGCTGGCCGAGCACGTACGCCATGAAGCTGGCCATCGCGATGCGGGCAACGAACACGTTCAGCCCCACCAGCCCCTCCAAACCCTGGTACTCGCCCTGCTGGAACGCCGCGCCAAAGATATAGGACAGCGCCAGTGCGGGCAGCATGGCGAGCAGCACGGTGCGCCGCCCCGCCTGTTTCCCCAAGACCCGGACCGTGAGATCGGTGACCAGGAAGATGAACGGGAAGGAAAACGCCCCCCAGGTGGTATGGACCCCCAGGATCTGGATGGGCAGCTGCACCAGGTAATTGCTGGCCGCGATGATCAGGATGTGGGCACCCGTCAGCAACAGCACGGCCCGTTGCCAACCCTCGGTGCTCAGCGGTCGCGTCATTGGTTCCCTCATGGCTCCGGCCCGCTCGGGGCCATCATCGATCGGGCGGCAACATTAGCCGATCCCGCCGGTCCTGGCAAAAAACCTCACCCCGCCGGGGCGAAATGGAGCAGGGCCATGAACGTGCCGGTACCGAGGGCGATGCTGGCCAGCGCGTTGCGCCAGAGCACGTGCGCGAGCGCGGTCACTGCGATCGCGGCCAGCTCATGGAGCCCGTGGGGTGGCGCCAGCGGCTCCACGTCGCGGACGGCGTAGATCACCAGCAGCAGCATCACCGCAGGGGGAAGATAGCGGCCCAGGTGGCGCACCAGCGGGCGATCCATGAGATCGCTGAGCATGAGAAACGGCAGTGCCCGCGTGGCGAAGGTCGCCACCGCCATAACGGTGATCGCAGCCAACAGGTATCCGTTCATCGCAGTTCCCCGCGCGCATGGCCGTCGATCACCAGCATGATCGTAACCAGGGCCAGGGCGGCCACGAGCATGTATTCCCGGCCCCCGATTGCGAGCCCGGCCGCCGCGGCCACCGTGGCGATCAGGAACGGCCGGGCGCTGCGGACCACCCTCGCCTGCTCCACGGTGAGCACGACGAACAGCGCGGTCAACGCGAATTCCAGGCCTTGTACATCCGTCGGCAGGCCGCTGCCCAGCATCACCCCCAAGGCCGTCCCGGCGACCCACCAGGCCTGATTCAGTGCCGCCACGGTGGTGCGGAAACGCACCGGATCCAAGGCCGGCGGTACCCGGGTGCTGGTGAGCAGGGAATAGGTCTCATCGGTGAGGGCAAACACCGGATACCAGCGACCCGCCCCGCGTGGCGGCAGGTACGGACCGATGGAGAGGCCATAGAAGAGATGCCGGGCGTTGACCACCAGCGTGGTCGCCGCGATCTCGACAACCCCCGCACCGGCGGCGAGCAGGGTAACGGCCATGAACTGCGCTGCCCCGGCGAATACAAGGACACTCATGGCCACCGCGTACCAGCCGGGATGGCCGAGCCGGATGAACAGCACCCCGAATACCATGCCCAGGGGCACATAGCCAAAGGCCACTGGCAGGCTGGTGCGAAGGGCGGCGGGGAACGCGCCTCCGTGGCGCTTCCCGGCGCACGGGCTATTGCTCACACCCGATACCCCAGCACCTCCGGTAGCCATAGCGCGGTGCCCGGGAAGACGATCACCAGCAGGAGCGCTGCCGTCATGGCGAGCACCATCCACGCCGCCCAGCCCACGGTCGCCTCCATCGGCACCTCCGCCACCTTGGCGGTGACCATCAGATTGACCGCCACCGGGGGCGTGAACTGCCCGATGGCGATGGTCATGGCCATGAGGATACCGAACCAGGTTACGTTCCAGGAAAAGGCCTGGACCACCGGCATAAGGATGGGGATGAGGATGAGATAGATGGAGACACCATCCAGGACCATGCCGGCGACGAGCAGTAACAACATGACCAACAGCAGCACCACCCATCCCGTGTCCGAGACCGCGAGAAAGGCCCCGGCCACCGCGTCGAAGGCACCAAGGGTGCTGCCCGCCCAAGCGAATATGCCCGCCAGCGAGATGATCAGCAGGATCACCGCCGAGAGCACGGCCGAGTCCGCGATCGCCCGGTACAGCCCACGCCAGGTCAGGGTCCGATAGACCACCATGCCGACGAAAACGCCGTAGGCCACGGCCACTACCGCCGCCTCCGTGGGGGTGAACAATCCGCTGCGCAGCCCACCGAGGATGAGCACGGGGGCGAACAGCGCCGGCAGTGCGCCGATGAAGCTCTCCTTGACCGGTGGTCGGCCCTCCACCTCATCACCCAACTCGAAACCATGCCGACGCGCCAGCCAGATGGCGGGAATGACGACCGCCAGCCCTGCCATCAGCCCCGGGAAGAGCCCGGCGGCGAACAGGGCGCGCAGGTCCACACCGGGCACGAGTATGGAGTAAAGGATCAGTGCCACTGACGGGGGGATGAGGATGGCGGTGGACGCCGAGGCGGCGATCACAGTGGCGCTGAATGCCCGAGGGTAACCCGCCCGGGTCATGCTCGGCACCATCACCATGGCCACCGCCGCGGCATCGGCAGGTCCGGAACCGGACATGCCCCCCATGATCAGGCAGACGATGGTGGCCACGGCGGCCAGGCCCCCGGGACGCTGGCCCACCAGGGCGCGGGCGAACCGGACCAGGTTCGCCGCTACACCGGTGCGCTCGAAGACGGTGCCGGTAAGCACGAACAGCGGAATGGCCACCAGGGGGTACTTCGCGATGGCGTTGTACGTGTTGGTACCCAGCGTCCCCAGCATGGGTGCGGGCAGCCCCATGACGATCCCCACCACACCGCCCATCGCCAAGGCGATGGCGATGGGCGATCCGATCAGGATCAGCCCTGCCAGCACCAGGAAGATCATGAGCTCCGGTGGCGGCATCAATCCGGGACCCCGTTACGGAGTTGTCGGACGAACCGTCCGATCACGCGAAGCGCGATCACCACGGCCCCAAGGGGCAGCCATACGGTGTAGAGCCAATTGGGTATGCCCAGACCAGGGGATGTGGTGCCCCAGCGCCACTCGTCATAGGCCAGGGCGGCCCCATAACGAACGATCAGTGCAAGCACGAGCAGCGTGGCCAGCAGCGAGATGACCGTGCTCGCCCAGCGCAGCCGCCGGGGCAAGCGCTGCTGGAAGAAGCCCACGCGAATGTGCTCATCGCGCACGAAGGCCACTGCTGAGCCGAACAGGGCCATGAATACCAGCAGAAAAACCGAGAACTCTTCGGTGAAGGCAAAGGACGCGTCCGTGGCATAACGCACCACTACATTGGCCAGGCTGATGACACAGATCACCGCCATGGCAGCGGCGGCCAGCCCCTCCTCGATCACCGCCGGCACCCGAGGTCGGGCCCGTCCCGGACGCTGCTCGCGATCCATTCTTCCCTACCCCTCAACGAGCGCACCGGGGCCGATGGCCCCGGCGCGATTATCTCGGCATTGGGTGGTTATCGCTCGCGCTCGGCCACGGCCTCGCGGGCCTGCTCTACCAGATCCTCACCGATACGCGGCGCCCACTCGTCGTAGACACTGGCGGTCGCCTCCCGGAAAGCCGCCCGTTCGCTGTCGCTGAGCTCGATGATCTCCATGCCCTCGGACTCCAGCGTGGCGATCCGGTCTTCGACCTCGGCACGGGATTTCTCGATCTCCCAGCGACCGGCCTCCCTCGCCGCCTCGTGGATGATCTCCCGGTCCGCCTCTGGCAGCGATTCCCACGTATCCCGGTTAGCGGCGAAGATCAGCGGGTCCGCCATGTAATGCCATCGGGTGACATACTCCTGGCCGACCTCCCACATCTTGGCGATCTGGATCACCGAGAGGGGGTTCTCCTGGCCGTCCACGGCCCCCGTGGACAGGGCCGGTTTGGCATCCGCCCAGCTCATCTGGGTCGGATTGGCGCCAAGTGCCTCGAAGGTGTCCTGGAACAGCGGAGAACCCACCACCCGGATCTTCATCCCTTCGACGTCCCCGGGGGTGCGCACCGGCCGCACGGAATTGGTCAGCTCCCGGAAGCCGTTCTCACCCCATGCGAGGGGCACGACGCCCTGGCGCTCGATGGCCGCAAAGATGCGATCGCCCACCTCGCCGCCGGTAAGGGCATCGATGGCCGCGTAGTCCGGCATCAGGAAAGGTAGCGAGAAGAGGTTCAGCTCCTGGACCTGGGGCGACCAGTTAATGGTCGAGCCCACGGCGAAATCGATCAGCCCGCTACGCAGGGCAGAGAACTCCTGGGTCTGGTTGCCCGAGACCAGCTGTGCCCCCGAGTAGACCTTGAGGTTGACACGCCCGTCGGTGCGCTCGTCGACCAGCTCGACCCAGCGCTCGGCTGCCTGCCCCCAGGGAAACGGGGTGGGCAGCACAGTGGAGACGGTGTACTCGTCCTTGTATTCCGCCGCCGTCGCGCCGGCGGACAGTCCGAACACGGCTACGCAGGCGATTGCCGATACAACGCTCTTTCTCATGCTCTCCCCCTAGGATCGATGGCTATCGTTCGATTCGAAATCGGCAACTCAATATGCAATCCGGCCCGCGGGGCGTCAAACTGCCCCCGGAATCCAGTCCAAACGAGGAGCGTCCGCGATGAACCAGGGACAAGGAGAAACAGACCAACCACCGGCGCGGGAGCCGCAGATCCGCACCATCGCCATGCCCGCGGACACCAATCCCAGCGGCGACATATTCGGCGGCTGGCTGATGTCGCAAATGGACCTCGCCGCCTCCAGCGTGGCGACCCGCGCCGCCCGCGGCCGGGTGGCCACGGTGGCGGTTGACGCCATGAGCCTGATTGCCCCGGTGCACGTGGGCGACGAGGTCAGTCTCTACGCCGCCCTGGTGAAGACCGGCCGTACTTCGCAGACCATCCATGTACAGGCCTGGCGGCGGGACCGCTTCTCCGAGGAGGCCACCCGGGTGACCGAGGCGACCTTTACCTTCGTCGCCATCGACGAGGATCGCCGCCCTCGCCCCCTGCCCCACGGCATGGGCGACGGCCTGCCCCCGGAGCGTTGACTTCCGGGGGCGAGCGCCTGGCGGTGGTTCACCCCCGATCCTTGGCCTTGCGCTCAAGCCGGCGGGCGTGCAGCACCGGCTCGGTGTAGCCGCTCGGCTGCTCGCGTCCCTTGAACACCAGGTCGCAGGCCGCCCGGAACGCCACCCCGTCGTAGGCCGGCGCCATGGGGCGGTAGTTCGGGTCCCCAGCGTTCTGGCGGTCCACCACCTCGGCCATGCGCTTCATGGTCGCCATCACCTGCTCCTCGGTCACGATGCCGTGGTGGAGCCAGTTGGCCATGTGCTGACTGGCAATACGGAGGGTGGCGCGGTCCTCCATGAGGGCGACGTCATGGATGTCCGGCACCTTGGAACAGCCGATGCCGTGATCCACCCAGCGGACCACATAGCCGAGGATGCCCTGGGCATTGTTGTCCAGCTCCTGCTGGATCTCCTCCGGGCTCCAGTCCGCAGACTCTGCCACCGGAATGGTGAGTAGGTCGTCCAGGCTCGCGCGGCGCTGTCCGGCCAACTCCTCCTGGCGGGCCCGGACGTCGACCTCGTGGTAATGCAGCGCGTGCAGGGTGGCCGCCGTCGGCGAAGGCACCCAGGCGCAGTTGGCGCCGGCCCTGGGGTGATTGATCTTCGCCGCCATCATGTCGGCCATGAGGTCGGGCATGGCCCACATCCCCTTGCCGATCTGGGCATGGCCGCGCAGCCCGCAGGCGAGCCCCACGTCCACGTTCCAGTCCTCGTAGGCGTTGAGCCAGCGTGAGGCCTTCATCTCGCCCTTGCGGATCATCGGCCCGGCCTCCATGTCGGTATGGATCTCGTCGCCGGTACGGTCCAGGAAGCCGGTGTTGATGAAGATGATCCGCTCGCGGGCCTCGCGGATGCAGGCCTTGAGGTTCAGCGTGGTACGGCGCTCCTCGTCCATGACGCCGATCTTCAAGGTATTACGCGCCAGCCCGAGGATGTCTTCGACACGGGCGAAGAGCTCGCAGGCGAACGCCACTTCCTCCGGGCCGTGCATCTTGGGCTTGACAATGTAGACACTGCCGGCGCGGGAGTTGCGCACCGAGCCCAGGCCCTTGAGGTCATGGATAGCGATCAGCGAGGTGAACATGGCATCCAGCATGCCCTCGGGGATCTCGTTGCCCTCGCCGTCGAGCACCGCCGGCGTGGTCATCAGGTGGCCGACGTTGCGCACCAGCATCAGGCTGCGCCCGGGCAGGCTCAGGGTGCCGCCGCCGACCTTATGGTACTCGCGGTCGGGGTTGAGCCGCCGGGTCACGGTCTTGCCGCCCTTGTCGAAGCGGTGCTCCAGGGTACCGCGCATCAGCCCCAACCAGTTGCGGTAGACGTTGGTCTTGTCCTCGCCGTCCACGGCGGCCACTGAGTCCTCGCAGTCCTGGATGGTGCTGACTGCCGCCTCCACCACCACGTCCTTGATCCCCGCGGGGTGGTCACGGCCGATGGGGTGATCCGGGTCGATCTGCAGCTCCACGTGGAGGCCGTGATTGGCCAGGAGCACGCCCTCCAGGGGTTCCTCGCCGCGGTAGCCCACGAACTGGCTCGGATGGGCCAGCGCGGTTTCGCTGCCATCGGAGAGCGTGATCACCAGTCGTTCCCCTTCCCGGGCGAAACCGGTGACATCGGCGTGGCGGCCGTCCGCGAGCGGGGCGATCTCGTCGAGGTAGTCCGCCGCATAAGCCATGACCCGGCGGCCACGCACCGGGTTGTAGCTGGTGCCCTTTTCAGCGCCGTCGTCCTCGGGGATCACGTCGCTGCCGTAGAGCGCGTCATAGAGGCTACCCCAGCGGGCATTGGCCGCGTTCAACGCATAGCGGGGGTTGCTCACCGGCACCACCAGCTGCGGGCCGGCCACCTCGCCGATCTCCGGATCGACATTGGTGGTGGTGACCTGGAAGTCCTCGCCCTCCGGCTGGAGATAGCCGATCTCCTCGAGAAACGCCCGGTACTGCCCCTTGTCGAAGTCCTCCCGATGCTCGCGGTGCCAGGCGTCGATACGCTGCTGGAGCTCATCGCGTCGGGCAAGGAGCTCGCGATTGCGCGGGCCGAGCTCGCGAACCAGCGACTCCAGGCCCTCCCAGAAGGCCTCCGGCGTCACACCGGTACCGGGGGCCGCCTCCCGCTCCAAGAGCTCGTGCAGGGGCTGCGCGATCCGAAGCCCTGCCTGTTCGATCCGTTCGGTCATGGTCGTACTCCGCTGAATGCACTTGATCACCGGCGCTCGGGGGCGCCCTCCGGACACCCAATCCTAACGGCGTCGACGTGGCGCGGCAATATTTGTGGAAATCCATTCCATTACGTATCGAGGATGATCCAGGAATCCGGCGCGCTTCGACCTCACGGCCCATGCCCTCTATAATGCGCCCCTGTCCGGCCAGTATAGCGACCAGCGGGGAGCCTATGAGCGGCAAGCACTTCCACACCATCGTCATCGGCAGTGGCCCGGGCGGCGAGGGGGCCGCGATGAAGCTCGCCAAGGGCGGCAAGCGGGTGGCGGTGGTGGAACGCCACACCGAGGTCGGCGGGGGCTGCACCCACTGGGGGACCATTCCCTCGAAGGCGTTGCGTCACAATGTGCGGCGGATGATGGAGTTCAACACCAGCCCGCTGTTTCGCGAGATCACCGCCCCCGCGAACCTCTCTTTCCCCACGGTACTCCGGACCGCCGAACGGGTGATCGACCAGCAGGTGGGGCTGCGCAGCAGCTTCTATGCCCGCAACGACGTGCCGGTCTACGGTGGCCGCGCCCGCTTCGCCGACGAGCATACCCTGGACTTGGAGGGCCACAATGGCCGGGTCACGCGCCTCACCGCGGACCACTTCATCCTCGCCACCGGCTCCCGGCCGTATAATCCCGCGGATGTGGACTTCACCCATCCACGGGTGTTCGACAGCGACCAGATCCTCTCGCTGGGCTATACCCCGCGGACGATCACGATCTATGGCGCCGGCGTGGTGGGCAGCGAGTACGCCTCCATCTTCCGCGGCCTCGGGGTCAAGGTGGACCTGGTCAACACCCGCGACCGAATGCTCGCGTTCCTGGACGACGAGATCTCCGATGCCCTGTCCTACCACCTGCGCGAGCATGGCGTGCTGATCCGCCACGGGGAGGAGTACGAGCGTGTGCGCCCGGGTGACGAGCACGTAATCCTGGAGACGCGCTCCGGCAAGCGCATCAAGAGCGACATCCTCCTGTGGGCCAACGGGCGCACGGGCAATACCGACAACATGGGCCTGGAGGCGTTGGGCATCCAGCCCAACGGACGCGGGCAGGTGGAGGTCAACGAGGACTTCCAGACCGCGCAGCCGCACATCTACGGCGTCGGGGACGTGATCGGCCAACCCAGTCTCGCCAGCGCCGCCTATGATCAGGGGCGCTACGTGGGTCATCACATCATCCACGGCGAGTGCGACTACCGCCTCGCCCACGACATCCCCACGGGCATCTACACCATCCCCGAGATCAGCTCCGTGGGTAAGACCGAGCGCGAGCTCACCGAGGCGAAGGTGCCCTATGAGGTGGGCCATGCCTTCTTCAAGGACCTCGCCCGGGCGCAGATCTCCGGGCAGACGGTGGGGATGCTCAAGATCCTCTTCCATGTGGATACCCTGGAGCTGCTGGGCATCCACTGCTTCGGTGACCAGGCCGCCGAGATCGTGCATATCGGCCAGGCGATCATGGCGCAGCCGGGGGAGGCCAACAGCCTGATGTACTTCATCAACACCACCTTCAACTACCCGACCATGGCGGAGGCCTATCGGGTGGCAGCGCTGAACGGATTCAACCGGATCCCCTGACCCATGGAGCGCGTCCCGGTCGGCTTCTATTTCGACTATGTTTGCCCGTTCTGCTACGTGGCGAGCCACCGGCTGCGCCGGATCACCCGGGAGTACCCGGTGGCGGTGTGTTACCGCTTCGTCGAGATCCATCCGGATAATCCGGTAACCGGGCGGCCGCTCTCGGAGCTGGGCTATCCGCCAGCACAATGGGCGCGGATGCAGGCAGCGTTGGAGCAGATGGTGGCGGAGGAAGGCCTACCCTTGGCCGAACGCAGCTTCACCACCAATACCCGCCAGGCGCTGCTGCTTGCCCGCAGGGCGCTGCAGCAGCGCCCGGGACGTTTCCTCGCCCTCCATGACGCCCTGTTCCATGCATTCTTCGCCGAGCGCCGGAACATCGGCGACCCAGCGGTGTTGACTGCCCTCGCCGCCGAGCATGGCGTCGCGGATCTGCTGCCCGAAGCCGACGACCCCGCGGCCCTGGCCGGATTACTCGAGGATGTGGAGATGGCACAGACCGTAGGCCTCACCGGCGTTCCCACTTTGCAGGTGGGTGAGCGGGTGTTCCCGGGGGCAGTCTCCACCGAGACCCTGGTGGCCGCGCTGGCCACGTATACCGAGGAAGGCGGCGATTGATGGCACGCGTCCAGCTCACGCTCCCCGAACGCATGCCCTTCGCCCATCGACTCACTGTCCGCGTGACTGATCTGAACTTCGGTGGCCACATGGGCAACGAGATGGTGCTGGTCTACGCCCAAGAGGCAAGGGCGGCGTTCCTGACCCATCACGGCTACTCGGAGAGCAACGTCGAGGGCCTCGGGATTATCGTCGCCGATGCGGTGGTCATGTACCGCGCGGAGGCCTTCGCGGATGACCCCCTCGACATCCGGGTCGGCCTGGACGGTTTCAACCGCTACGGCTGCGATATCTACTACCACCTCCTCCACGCGGACCGGGGTCATGAGGTGGCCAGGGCGAAGACCGGCATCGTGTTCTTCGATTATGGGGAACGCCGGATCGCCCGGGCGCCGGGTGCTTTCCTGCAGCGCTTTAGCACTACCTGAGCGCCGTCAGCGTCTACGCACCAGCTCGCGGTCGTAGCCGGGGATCAGCGACTCGCCGACCAGGTGCATATACTCGTGGAAGCCCTCCCCCTGCGGGAGCACATCGGGGGCGTCCCGGCGTAGCTGCAGGGTGCCGAGAAACATGGAATAGGCCAGCACCGCCCGGGCCCCGGCCTGTTCCGGCGTGGCACCCAGGGCGCGGTAGCATTCCTGCAGGAACTCCAACCGCCGCTCCATGACGCGGCGGACCACGGCGGCGATCAACGGCTGGTCACTGGCGCCCGCCAAGGTGAGATACAGTCGCCCCGCCCGGCGGCTGCCGTCGGCCTCTCGGAACAGGCGCGCAAGGCGCTTGCGCGGGTCGGTCTCCTCGGCGGCCCGGGCGAGCACCTCGTCGGTCTCGCGGCGCTCCCATAGCGCCAGCGCTGCCTCGAGCAGAGCGTTGCGGTTGCGGAAGTGCCAATAGAAGCTGCCCTTGGTGACGCCCAGTGTCCGTGCCAGCGGCTCCACGGACAGCCCGCGCATCCCTTCCGCGGCGATGGCCTGGAGCGCCGCCTCGGCCCAGTCCTCCGCCCGCAGCGTATCTCTCGCCCGCCGGTTCTCCATGCGGGGAACTCTAGGCCATACGCCATCGTATGGCAAAAGGAAGGTCCGCCGCCGTTGGCGGCGGACAGGGCAGACCCCGGTCCTCACCGGGGCGGGGGGAGCCGCTGCTGCCGGCGTTATTCGCCGGGTGGGGTCGGGCTTTGCAGCCGCTTACGGCGGTTGCGAAAGCTCACCTTCACATCTCGACCGGCCTGCTGATGCACCGGTCCCTCGGAGACCTCCGGCTCCCGTAAGGGAGCCTCCATGGGTCCCTGCCGCTCCGGTGGGGGCTTGCGGTCCCCCGCCGGCCGATTACGTCCCACCCGTGGGGGCCAGCGTCGGAACCGCTTCTTTTGACCGTCGTCGCCCGTCATTGCTCGATACCCGTAACGCGTTGGTGGCTCATCAATGGGATAGGGGCGCATTCCCCGGATTTCAACTCGCGGCGGTCATCTACGCGAAACCCCGCAGCGGGTACACTGGTGGCCTCTCCGCGAGCCCATGGAGCACCCGGTAATGGACACGCCGGATCTGAAGAACCCGGAACTCTACATCAATAGACAGCTGAGCCTGCTGGAGTTCAATCGGCGGGTCCTCGAGCAGGCGCGGGACCCCGCGAACCCCCTGCTCGAGCGCGTCAAGTTCCTCTGTATCGCCTCGAGCAACCTCGACGAGTTCTTCGAGATCCGCGTCGCCGGGCTGAAACAGGCGCTGGAGATGGGTGCCTCCCAAACCGGCCCGGACAACCGCAGCGTCCAGGAGGTGCTCCGCGAGATCGGCAGCCGGGCCCATGAGATCGTCGCCCTGCAGTACGAGCTCCTCAACGAGGAGCTGATCCCGGCGCTCAACGACACCGGCATCCACTTTCTGCGACGGGGGGAGTGGACCCCCGAACAGGCCACCTGGGTGCGTGAGTACTTCTACCGCTCGCTGCTACCCATCCTGAGCCCCCTGGGGCTCGATCCGGCGCACCCCTTCCCCCAGGTGCTCAACAAGAGCCTAAACTTCATCGTCTCCCTGGAAGGCAAAGACGCCTTCGGCCGCAACAGCGGCCTGGCCGTGGTACAGGCACCCCGGGCGCTGCCGCGCATCATCCAGTTGCCCCCGGAGATCGCGGGCAACGGGGCCTGGGACTTCGTGTTCCTCTCCTCGATCATCCACGCCCACGTCAATGACCTCTTCCCCGGCATGAATGCACGCGGCTGCTACCAGTTCCGGGTGACACGCAACAGCGATCTCTACGTTGATGAGGAAGAGGTGGATGACCTGCTCCGGGCCATGGAGGGCGAGCTCCCCTCGCGCCGTTACGGCGACGCCGTGCGCCTGGAGGTCGCGGCCAATTGCCCGGAGCACATGTCGGATTACCTCCTCGAGGAATTCGAGCTCGGCCGCGATGACCTCTACCAGGTCAACGGCCCGGTCAACCTCAACCGCCTGCTCGCCGTCTACGACCTGGTGGACCGCCCGGAGCTCAAGTACCCCTCCTTCACCCCCGGCCTGCCGGCCCAACTCGCCCACGCCAGTGACCTGTTCAAGGTCCTGCGGGACCGCGATGTCCTCCTCCACCACCCCTACGAGTCGTTCGCGCCCGTGGTGGAGTTCGTCCGCCAGGCGGCGGCGGACCCCGAGGTCCTCGCCATCAAGCAGACCCTCTACCGCACCGGTCCGGACTCGGTCATCGTCGATCACCTGGTGGCCGCGGCGCGCGCCGGTAAGGAGGTCACCGTCGTGGTGGAGCTACGCGCCCGCTTCGACGAAGAGGCGAACATCAAGCTGGCCAACCGGCTCCAGGAGGCCGGGGCCCATGTGGTCTACGGGGTGGTAGGCCACAAGACCCACGCAAAAATGATCCTCGTGGTCCGCCGCGAGGGGGCACGGCTGCGCCACTACACGCACCTTGGAACGGGCAACTACCACTCCCGCACCGCCCGGCTGTACACGGACTACGGGCTGTTCACCGCCGATCCGGTCATTGGCGAGGACGTGCACAAGGTCTTCCTCCAGCTCACGAGCTTGGGCAAGGTGAGCACGCTCTCCAAGCTGTTGGAATCGCCGTTCACGTTGCACGAGGGGATGCTCGCGAAGATCGAGCGCGAAGCGGCACATGCCCGGGCGGGCCGGCCGGCGCGGATCATCGTCAAGGTCAACTCCCTGGTCGAATCGCGGGTGATCCGTGCGCTCTATGCGGCCGCCACGGACGGTGTGGAGATCGACCTCATCGTCCGCGGCATGTGCTGCCTGCGCCCCGGCGTGCGTGGGATCTCCGAGAACATCCGGGTGCGCTCCATCGTCGGCCGTTTTCTCGAGCACACCCGGGCATTCTATTTCGCCAACGGCGATACGCCGGAGTTGTTTTGCTCCAGTGCCGACTGGATGGAGCGCAACTTCTTCCGCCGGGTGGAGACCTGCTTCCCGGTGGAGGATCCGGAGTTGCGCGAGCGCATCGTCACCGAGCTGCAGTGCTATCTCGACGACAACTGCCAGGCCTGGGAATTGCAGCCGGACGGCAGCTACCGCCAGTGCACGCCAGCGGAGGGGGAACCGCTGCGGGCCGCACAGCTGGAGCTCCTCCGCCATCACGCCGAGGGCGGTTAAGGGCCTCTCAGCAGGCGATCTCCAAACGGAACCCGGCGGGCTCGAGGTGTGCCGCCTCGGCCCGCAGGTCCGCCGCGGCGAGGGGATGGGCATCCAGCCATCCTTCGGGGAAACGCAGGACGAGCCGCGCCCCCGTCACCTCGAGGCTAACCTCCGGTAGCAGCGCGGCACTGCGGCCGCGGTGCAGGAGCACCGCCAGGCGCAACAGTACCGCAAGGCGACGCGCGCGCCGGATCCGTTCGCCGGGCAGCTCGCTAAAGGCCTTACCCGAAAACTTCCGACGGTGCACCCGCACCAGCGCGGCGAGCTTGATCTGCTCGTCCCGGGAGAAGCCGGGCATATCGCTATAGCGCAAGATGTAGGAGCCGTGCTTGTGATACTGGCTGTGGGAGATATCCAGCCCGACTTCGTGCACGCGCGCCGCCCAGCGGAGCACGCGCCGTGCCCGGGCGTCACCCAGCATCCACGGGCCGGCCGCCTGCTCCAGCAACGTCAGCGCGGTGCGCTCCACGCGACGCGCATGGGCGACGTCCACATGGTAACGGGCCGCCAGGTCCTCCACCGTAAGCTCCCGAATATCATCATCGTGGATGCGACCGACCAGATCGTGGAGTACCCCCTCGCGTAGCGCGCCGTCGGCGGCGTCCATCGCGTCGATACCGAGGGCCTCGAATACCGCCGTGAGTATGGCCACTCCCCCCGGGAGGACCTGGGCGCGGTGGTTGCTTACGCCCTTGAGGCGAACGGCATCCACATGGCCGGCCTTGCACAAGGCGCGAGCGAGTCGCTGCAGTCCGGGATGGGTGATATCGCCTTCCGTCCAGCCCGCCGCCCGGAGCGCCCCCCCGATGGCACGAATGGTCCCCGAGGCCCCCACACTGTGCGCCCAGCCCCGGGCCAGGAAATGCCCCTGAACCGGCTCTAGCTCCATCAGTGCCGCGAGGCGCGCCTCATCCATTGCCGAACGACGGATCCGACCGTCCGGGAAGAAACGCTGCGTAAAGCTCACGCAGCCCATATGCAGGCTTTCAATGGTGTGGGGGGCGAAATGCTCACCGAGGACCAGCTCGGTGCTGCCACCACCGATATCCACCACCAGGCGCTGTCCATCGCCACCGGCGAGGCTATGGGCGACACCGAGATAGATCAGGCGTGCCTCCTCATGGCCACCGATCACCTCGATCTCATGGCCGATAGCCGCCTCGGCATCGGCGATGAAATCCGCGGCATTGCGCGCCCGGCGCAGGGTATTGGTGCCCACCACGCGGACGCAGTCCGCCGGCAGCTCCCGCAGCCGCTGGCCGAAGCGCTGCAGACAGCCGAGCGCGCGCTCCCGGGCGGCGGCATCCAGACCCTTTTCCGGCGTGAGCCCGGCCGCCAGGCGCACGGGCTCGCGCAGGCGGTCCAGCACCTTGAGCTGCCCCCCGTCCACCCGCGCAACCACAAGATGAAAGCTGTTGGAGCCCAGATCTAGCGCAGCGACCTCCGCCGGGCGTGACTCCCGTTCGCTCACCCGCCCCCCCCGAGCCGACAAGCCAGGCGCGGCGGCACTAGCCATTCCAGCTCCGCTTCCCCGGGGGCGATCGCGCCGGGGAAGGTCACCAGCGCCGAACCGGCCTTCTTCAGGGGCAGGGGGCGGGCGGGCTCCCCCTGCAGGGCCCGGGCGAGCCAGATCCCGAGATCCGGTTCGTGTCCGACCAGCACCACCGGGGACGAATCAGGGACCCGGAGCACCTCATCCAACCCGGCAGGATCCGTCCCCGGAGCCAGGTCAGCGGATTCCTCCAGGGCGGCGGACGGGAACGCCGTCGCCAGGATCTCGGCGGTCTCCCGGGCACGCCGCAGGGGGCTGTGCCGGATGCGCCGCGGCGGTGCCATCACGGTGGCGAGGCCCGCGGCGACCTCGCGCATCCGCCGAATCCCCTTGTCCGTGACCGCACGGCGGGCGTCGGGGACCCCGGCCCTGGCCGCCTCGGCACGATCCTCGGCGATGGCGTGGCGGAGCACGAGCACCTGCAGCATGGCGCCTCCTAGCGGTTCAGGGCGTACATGGCCTCCTCCAGCCCGTCCGGCGTGAGGGGATACATCCGATCATCGATGACCTCCCGGATCATGGCCGTGGATTGGGTCCACTCCCAGCGGCGCGGCGGTTCCGGGTTCAGCCAGGCCAGGTGCGGAAAGGTATGGGCGAGCCGCCGCAGCCAGGTCTCCCCCGACTCCTCGTTCCAATGCTCCACCCCGGCGCCCGGGAGCTTGACCTCGTAGGGGCTCATGGCGGCGTCGCCCACCACGATCACGCGGTAGTCGGGATCGAAGGTGTGCAGCACCTCCCAGGTGGGTACCGCGCTCTCCCGACGCCGGGTGGCATCGCGCCAGACCGTCTCGTAGAGGCAATTATGGAAGTAGTAGTAGGTCAGGTGTTTGAACTCACTACGGGCCGCCGAGAACAGCGCCTCGCACAGCGCGACATGATCGTCCATGGAGCCGCCGATGTCGAAGAACACCAGCACCCGGGCGGCGTTGTGACGCTCGGGGACCATGCGCAGGTCCAGCTGCCCGGCGCGCCGGGCGGTGGAGCGGATGGTCTCGTCGAGATCCAACTCCTCGGCAGCCCCCTGCCGGGCGAAGCGCCGGAGCCGGCGCAGGGCAAGCTTGAGATTGCGGGTATCCAGGGCCTGCTCGCCGTCGAGGTTGCGGAAGCGCCGCTCATCCCAGACCTTGACCGCCCGGCGATGGCGGGATCGGTCCTGGCCGATGCGCACGCCCTCCGGGTTGTAACCCCAGGCCCCGTAGGGCGAGCGCCCGGCGGTACCGATCCACTTGTTCCCGCCCTGATGACGCTCATCCTGCTCGCCGAGGCGCTCGCGCAGCGTCTTCATGAGCTCTTCCCAGCCCATCCCCTCCAGCTCCGCCTTCTCCGCGTCGCTGAGCTGCAGCTCCGCCTGACGGCGTAGCCACTCCTCCGGGATCTCCGCCTCCAGTGCCGCGGCCAGGTCCTCGACGCCGCTGAACCAGGCCGAGAAGACCTGATCGAAGCGGTCGAAACGGGTCTCGTCCTTGACCAGCGCGGCCCGCGCGAGGTGGTAGAAATCCTCGACGCTTCCAGGGGTGACCCGGGCCTCCAGGGCCTCGAGCAGGGTGAGGAACTCGGTGACGCTCACCCGCAGGCCGGCGCCGCGCAGCGCCTGCAGGAAGCCGATGAGCATGGTTACTCCGCCCTGCCCTGCTGCTGGCGCCGCCGGGCCATGAACATCAACCGCTCGAACAGCTGGGTATCCTGCTCGTTCTTCAGCAGCGCGCCGTACAGCGGCGGCAGGGTTTTCTCGCGGTTGCTCTCCCGCAGTACCGCCGGATCGACGTCCTCGGCCATCAGCAGCTTCAGCCAGTCCAGCAGCTCGGAGGTGGAGGGCCGCTTCTTGATCCCCGGCATCTCCCGCAGGCCAAAGAACACCTCCAGCGCCTCACGGATCAGGCTGCCCTTGAGGTCGGGGAAATGCACGGCAATGATGCGCTCCATGGTTTCCCGATCCGGGAAGCTGATGTAGTGGAAGAAGCAGCGCCGCAGAAAGGCGTCCGGCAGCTCCTTCTCGTTGTTGCTGGTGATGATGATCACCGGCCGGTGCCGCGCACGGATGGTCTGCTGGGTCTCGTAGACATGGAACTCCATGCGGTCGAGTTCGCGCAGCAGGTCATTGGGGAACTCGATGTCCGCCTTGTCGATCTCGTCGATGAGCAGCACCGGCGGATCCGCGGAATCAAAGGCGTGCCAGACCGGGCCAGGCACGATGTAGTTGGCGATATCGTGGACACGCTCGTCGCCGAGCTGGGAGTCGCGCAGACGCGAGACCGCATCATACTCGTACAGCCCCTGCTGGGCCTTGGACGTGGACTTGATATGCCATTCGAAGTACGGCATCCCGAGGGCCTCGGCGACCTCCTGGGCCAGCAGGGTCTTACCGGTGCCCGGCTCGCCCTTGATCAGTAGCGGCCGCTTCAGCGTGGCCGCCGCGTTGACCGCCATGGTGAGGTCGCCGGTGGCGACGTAGCGTTGCGAACCTTCAAAGCGCATGGGGAGGGGTCTCCGTTCATTCGCCGTTGGCGACGGGCACGCGCAGGAAATGCTCCCGGTAATAGCGCAGCTCCGCGATGGAATCGCGGATGTCGTCCATGGCCAGATGGCTGCTCTGCTTGCTGAAACCCTTGAGCAGCTCCGGCACCCAGCGCCGCGCCAGCTCCTTGATCGTGCTCACGTCGAGATTGCGGTAATGGAAGTACTCTTCCAGCTCGGGCATGCAGCGGTGCAGGAAGCGTCGGTCCTGACAGATGCTGTTGCCACACATGGGCGACGCCCCTTTCGGGACCCAGCGGCGCAGGAACGCCAGCGTCTCCGCCTCGGCCCGGGCCTCGTCCACGTCGCTGTGACGCACGCGATCGATGAGCCCCGAGCCGCCGTGCTGGCGCGTGTTCCACTCGTCCATGGCGTTGAGCACCGACTCGTCCTGATGGATGGCACGCACCGGCCCCTCGGCAAGGATATTGAGATCCTTGTCCGTGACGAGGGTAGCGATCTCGATGATGGCGTCCCGGTCGGTGTCCAGGCCGGTCATCTCCAGATCGATCCAGATGAGATTGTCCGCCGAGTGGGCCATCCCGCCCCCAAGTGGTTGCTGCCCCGCGATTGTGGCGCATTCTAACAGAGGCTATTCTGCGCTGCCGGCAGGGGCGGAAGGGACAGCAGCGCATGCGGGGCAGGCAATGACGGGCATGCATGCCGGCCGAGTGGCGGTCGCCTACGGGCGCGAGGTGGTGGTCGAGGAGGAGCACGGCGCCCTGCTCCGCTGCCTGATGCGCGGCCGCCGCGGTCCGCGCCCGGTCTGCGGTGATCGGGTGGAATACCGCCGTACCGAAGGCAATGGGATCATCGAGCGCGTGCTGCCCCGCGAGACGGTGATCGAGCGCGGTGATTTTCGTGGCCGGCCGCGGGCACTGGCCGCCAACGTGGACCTCATGGGCGTCGTGCTCGCCGAACCGCCGGGCGTGGACACATTGCTGCTGGATCGCTACCTGGTGCTTGCCCGCCACGCCGGACTCGCCGTGGCACTGGTGGTCAACAAGTGTGACCGCCTCCCCCCCGAGGCCCGGGAGCGCATCGCCGCGGCCCTGAGCTATCGTGGCGAACTCCACGGTGCGCCGCTGCACTGGGTAAGCGCACGGGAAAACAGCGGCCTAGACGCCCTCGCCGCAGAGCTCGCCGGGCGCACCGCCATCCTGGTGGGGGGGTCCGGGGTGGGCAAGTCGTCGCTGATCAATGCCCTCATCCCGGATCTCGCCCTACGGATCGGGGCACTCTCGGAGGTCAGCGGGCAGGGACGGCATACCACCACCGCTACCACCCTGTTCCGACTCGCTGGTGGCGGTGCGCTTATCGACTCCCCCGGCGTCCGCACCCTGCGCCTCGATCACCTGCCGCCGGCGAGCGTACTCGCCGGCTTCCCCGAGATCGCGCGCTATATGCCGGAGTGCCGCTTCAACGATTGTCGCCACGACCGCGAGCCCGGCTGCGCCGTACGCGCCGCCGCCGCGCGGGGGGCCATCGCCGCGGACCGGCTCCGCCACTTCCACACCCTCCTCGCGGAGGCGGTCGGCAACGGCTGACCGCGGTTCACTCGTAGTGCCGGCGCCCGGCGAAGGCGTGGGAAAGGGTGCCGGGATCCACGTACTCCAGCTCTCCGCCGAGGGGGACGCCGTGGGCGATGCGGCTGACGCCGATCCCGTGGCCGCGGGCCATCTCGGCGAGGTAATGCGCCGTGGCCTCCCCCTCGACGGTGGGGTTGGTGGCGAGGATGATCTCGCGTACCTCGCCGGCGGCGAACCGCCGCTCCAGCACGTCCAGGCCGAGCTCCTCCGGGCCGATGCCGTCCAAGGGGGAAAGCTGGCCCTTGAGCACGAAGTACACGCCACCATACTCCGTCGCCGCCTCCAGGGCGTGGACATCGGCGGCACTGTCGACGATGCACAGTAGGCCCCGGTCCCGCCGGGGGCTGGAGCAGATATCACAGCGGGTCCGTTCGGTGAGCACACGGCAGTCCGCACACTCGCCGACGCGATCGGCTGCAGCGGCGAGCGCGGCCGCGATCCGGCGTGCCGCCTCCCGGTCGCGCTGGAGCAGGTGCAATGTCATGCGCTGGGCCGAACGGGGCCCGACCCCGGGCAACCGACGCAGCGCCTCCATGAGCTCCGAAACGAGGGGGGAGAAGCTCATGGGCTCAGAACGGCAGATTCATACCCGGGGGCAGCCCCATCCCCTGGCTGAAGCCCTCCATCTTCTCCTTACTCACGCGCTCTAGCTTCTGGGCGGCGTCGTTGAAGGCCGCCGCCACCAGATCCTCCACCATCTCCCGATCCTCGTACACGCTCTCATCGATGCTCACCCGGCGCACCTCGTGCCGGCCGGTCATGACCACCTGGACCATGCCGCCGCCGGCCTCGCCGGTGATCTCCATCTGCTGGAGCTCCTCCTGGGCCTGCTGCAGCTTCTCCTGCATCTGCTGGGCCTGCTTCATGATGTTCCCTATGCCACCTTTCATTACCACATCTCCATCGGTTCGTGCCGCCCCTCGGGCGACGATTCAGTCCAGCGGGCGGATGCTCTCTGGCAACAACTCGGCGTCGAATGCCTCCTGCATCGCCCGGACGTTGGGATCGGCGGCGATGCGCTCGCGCGCCTCCGCCTCCCGTTGTCGCTGCTGCCGGCGCGCCTGATCCGCGGGGGCTTCCCCCGCGCCCTCGCCTACCTGGATATCCACACGCACCGTCGTGCCGAAGTGCTCGGAAAGCGCCTCGGCGATGCGCCGTCGCCCGGACTCGTTATTGAGGTGCTGATGTCCCTCGTCAATGTAAAGGCGCACGCGCTCGCCCTCGCGAGCCCCCCACCGGCAGTGTTCGGCGAGCGCGCGCGCCATCCCGCCGATGCGAAGGGTCCCGAGGAGCGTAGCCCAGTCCGGCCCCTCCGCCACGGCATCGCCGGGGGGCGTGTCTGCCGGGGCGGACGGTGCCGCCGCGTCGGCGTCGGTTACCCCGCCATCGGCCGGGGCCGGGTCGTCGACGTCTTCCCCCGACGCCGCGCCCCCTTGGGCCGGCACCGCGACGGTTCCCGCCGCCCTGGTTGCCCCCTGCGCCGGCAGCGGGGCGACGCCGCCAGAACCCCCCTCCTCCGGACGGAAGGCCAACATACGCAGCATTGCCATCTCGAAACCGGTCCGCGCGTCGGGCGCCCAGGGCAGATCCCGGCGGCCGTGCAGGGCAATCTGGTAGTAGAGCTGGACGTCCTCGCTGCCGAGTCGCCGGGCGAGCGCCTGCAGCCGTTCGTCCTCCGCTCCCCCCTCGGTGAGCGCCCCCGGCGCGAGCTGCATGACCCCGATGCGATGCAGCACGGCGAGCACCTCGCTGATCCCCTCCCCGAAGTCCGGCGCCCGCTCACTCATCTCGGCGATCACCCGCATCACCGCAGCGGCATCGCCGTCGGCCACCGCCTCGAGCAGCCCCACGACGAAATCCGTCTCCAGGGTGCCGAGCATGGACCGCACATCGGCATCGGTGAGCGCACCGCCGCCGAAACCGAGGGCCTGGTCCAGCAGGCTCAATGCGTCGCGCATGCTGCCGTCCGCTGCCCGCGCCAGCCGCTGTACCGCCGCCGACTCCGCCTCGATCCCTTCCCGCTCCAGGATGTGGCCGAGGTGTTCGGCGATGAGCGCGGCCGGCAGGTGCTTGAGGTTGAACTGCAGGCAGCGTGAGAGGATGGTCACCGGGAGCTTCTGCGGGTCCGTGGTGGCCAGGAGGAACTTCACATGGGGCGGGGGTTCCTCCAGGGTCTTCAGCAGGGCGTTGAAGCTGTGCCGGGAGAACATATGCACCTCATCGATGAGGTAGATCTTGTAGCGCCCCCGGCTCGGCGCATACTGGATGTTGTCGAGCAACTCGCGGGTGTCATCGACACCGGTGCGCGAGGCAGCGTCCACCTCGATGAGGTCCACGAACCGTCCCTCGTCGATTTCCCGGCACGCCTCGCAGCTGCCGCAGGGCTCGATGGTTACCCCGTTCGCCTCGCAGTTCAAGCACTTGGCGAATATACGCGCGATGGTCGTCTTGCCCACACCGCGGGTACCGGTGAAGAGATACGCGTGATGGAGGCGCCCTTGGGCGATGCCGTTGGTCAGGGCACGCAGCACGTGCTCCTGCCCCGCCATCTCCGCGAAGGTGCGCGGGCGCCATTTGCGGGCAAGAACCTGGTAGGCCATTCGGGGTCCGACGCTGAAGACGTGGAGGGCATTCTAGCAGGTAGTGGAGGCGGCGACGCCAGCCGCACCCCGGCGCCCGAGTCCACTGCTACCGCTGCTCCCTTCCGGGCCTGACGGGGTTCGCAGCTTGTCGTCGCGGGGGGACCGACGCCACCACCATGGTGCGCCCTCCCCTCGGGGAAGGCGCGAGCAGACTAGCAGCATTGCCGGCGCCAGACAAACCCGCCGAATCATCCGCAAAGGCGTGCGTCCTCGCCCCACTCGGCGATCTCCGCGAGCGCCGGCTCGTCGAGCAGCCGCAACTGCCGGCCGCGCAGCTCGATCACCCCGGAGCGCCGAAACTGCGAGAGGGTCCGGCTGACTGTCTCGATGGTTACGTCGAGGTAAGCGGCGATCTCTCGCCGCCCCATGGGCAGACGGATACGATCGGCCTCCAGCGAGCGCCGCCGCCGACGCGCCGCCAGATCCAGCAGCAGTGCCGCCACCCGCTGCCGCGCCGAGCCGCGGCAGGCGCGGAGCAGGCGCTCGCGGCAGGCGGCGAGCTCCTCGCGAAGCATTCGGCTCACGGCGTCACGCACGGCCGGGTCCTCGCCCATCAGCTCGTCCACCCGGGACCAGCGGATGTGGCAGAGGTGCGCCTTCTCCAGGACGACGTACTGCTCCGTGGCGGCGGTGGGCTCCTCCAGGCCCAGGGTCTCACCGGGGAAATGGAAGCCCGCGATGACCTCCTCGCCGGAACGGGTATAGCGACAACGCTTGAGCGCACCGGAGCGCAGCACGAAGAGCCGCTCCGACCACGTCCCCGGGAGGGGACGACCGGGGGCGATGGCGGTATCCGCCCGGTCCACCACCGGGCTGGTCGCGCCGTCGTCGACGCCCAGACGGCGGGCAAAGCAAATCCCGTAGAGGCCGCAGCTCGTGCAGCTCAGTGCCGTTCCCGACTCCTCCCGGGGTGTGGTATTCGCGCTGGCGTGCATCCCGAGGCCTCCGTCGCTGCCTTGCCGCCCGACCCCCGAACGGGCGCCCGGGGGTCTTCTGGGAGGATACCACAGGGCGCGGGGGCTCCCGCGCCTCAGGGCGGGACCGGCTCGAAGGCGGCCCGTCCATGCCAGTATCCGTTGCAGACCGCGACCGGGGCCAGCGTGTCCAGCTCGCGCGCGATATCCGCCGGCGCCGCGCCCCGACGGAGGCGGTCGAAACCGTCGATCACCCGTAGGGTATCGCTCGCCTGCGGGGTAATCCGCAGCACGTCCACGCCGCTCGCCACTGCTGCCGCGTAGTCCGCCGCCAGGCTATGGGTCAGCGCCGACTGGGTCTGGATTCCGTTCAGCGTCAGGAACGCCTCGCCCTCCCGGGTTCGCACCAGGCGGCCGTCGGGATCGGCACCGCAGGCGAAGCCGCAATCATCCCGGGAGCGGCCCTCCGCCCGGGCGGTAAAGCAGCGCGCCGAATAGGCCAGCGGGAGCCGACCCCAGGCGAAGACCTCCGTCTCCAATCCCGGGATGGCGGCACTCAGCTCCTGGACGCTCTCGCCCCCGAGCTCCACGGGCAGCACCCAGCGCAACGCCCCCGCACCGTGCACGAGCGCGAGGGCCCGCGCGTTGTAGAGATTGAGCGTCGGGCCGGCGATGAAGGGCAGGCCAGCGGACTCGAGCGCGGCCACCGCCGCGAAGTCGTTGGCCTCCACGAGGAACGACCCCTGGCGACACAGCGCCCGCAGCGCCCCGAGCTCCGAGCCCGCCTCAATGAGCGTCAGCGTGGAGAGCACCGGGGTCTTGCCGCACTCGGCGAGGCGCCGGCCAATCGCCATCCAGTCCTCCGGGGCCAGCCGCCGGCGCTTCGGGCAGACGGTCTCGCCGAGATAGACGATATCCACTGGGCTGCCTGCGATGGCATCGTAGAACTCGAAGACCCCTTCCCGGCTCCAGAAATACGGGACCGCCGCCAGTGAGAGTCTGGGCCTCACGTCGTCTTGCTCCATAGTTTCATCCCCACTGGCGGTCGTAGGCCCCGAGGGTCACCTGTTCGCCCTCGGAGAGCTCGCGCAGCTGCCGCTGCCATGCAGCACGTCGGCTGGGATCCGCGGATTTGCGCCCACAGGCGTCAATGGCCTGGCGGAGCACGCCCGTCACCCGTCGGATATAGGCCGGGCTGCGCTGGCGGCCCTCCACCTTGATCGCCGCCACCCCTGCCGCCGCCAGCTCTGGCAGGATGTCCACGCTACTGAGGCTCGTGGGTTCCTCGAGGACATGCCAAGCGCCCTCCCCGGTCTCGAAGCGGCCCTTGCACAGGGTGGGGTAGCCGGCTCGCTCCCCGGGGGCGTAGCGGTCGATCAGCACACCGTTGAGCCGGGCCTCGAGGCCCGTGTCGGTAGCCTGCCAGCGGACATGGGAGGCCGGGGAGCAGGCCCCATAGCTGTTCGGCGAGCGGCCGGTGGCATAGCTGGAGAGCAGGCAGCGACCCTCGACCATGATGCAGAGACTGCCGAAGCCGAAGACCTCCACGGGCACCGGCGAGGCCTCCGCCACCTGGGCCACCTGGCGCAGGGAAAGCACGCGCGGAAGCACCGCCCGGCGGATATGGAAGTGGCGATGGTAGAACGCCAGGGCCTCCGGGTTGGTGGCCGAGGCCTGCACGGACAGGTGCAGCGGCAGCTCGGGATGGTGCTCGCTGGCGTAATCCAGCACGCCGACGTCGGCGGCGATCAACGCATCGACGCCGAGCCCGGCGGCCCGATCCACGGCGGCCTGCCAGTCCGCCCAGTTGCGGGGCTGGGGATAGGTGTTCACCGCGAGGAACACGCGTGTGCCGGCGCGATGCGCCTCCGTGATCCCCCGCTGCAGGTCCGCCTCGGTGAAGTTCAGTCCGGCGAAGTGACGGGCATTGGTCGCATCGCGAAACCCCGCGTACACGGCATCGGCGCCGGCGGCGACGGCGGCGCGCAGCGCCGGCAGGCTCCCCGCGGGACAGACCAGTTCCATGGGTGCGTTCTCCTGCTCACTGAGTCGGTCCCACACGGTAACGGAGCTCGACGGGGCGCGCCTTTGCGTCAGCGCAAAGGCCGCCCCGGGCGCTGCTGCTACCCTCCCCTCCCGCAACGCTGGCCATGAAACCGGGAGCGGCCCATGCCCCTGAATTCACTGATCCCCCGGACCGTCCGCCTTGCCGGCCAGTTGGTCCCTGCGCCCTTGGAGCGGGGATTGCTGGAGGTGGCCATTAATTACGCGCTCGCGGTTGCGCTGGCCGAGGATCGGCTGGCCTTCCTGGAGGGGCGTGTCCTTGCACTGGTAGCGCCGGATGCGGGACTGCGCTGGGCGATCACCCTGTTCCGCGGTCGACTGCTGTTGCTGCCGGCGACCACCGAAGCGGACGCCATCGTCCGCGGTCCACTGGCGATATTCCTCGATCTCGCCCGCGGCCGGATCGACCCGGACACCGCCTTCTTCCAGCGCGAGCTCGTCGTCGAGGGCGACACCGAGCTGGGGCTCGCCGCCAAGAATGCCCTGGACGCGCTGGACCCCGAGTGCCTACCGAGACCCGTCCGACACTTCCTCAGCTACTGATACCGCCGGAACACCCACCGCTTTACCCAATGCCGTCGCGCGGCCCGAGCTACCGCCGCGCTCATGTTTGAAATGGCTATAGTGATATATGAACTTTCTTTTATAGTATCTGAAATTTCTGTTATGATGCGTACCTCCTGCAACAGATCGAATTCGGGTTGGCATGATTACCGCTCAACAAATGCGGGCGTCCCGGGCGCTACTCGGCATTGATCAGCGCAAGCTCGCCGAGATGGCCGGTGTCTCGCTGCCCACCATCCAGCGCATGGAGGCCAGTGATGGCACCGTGCGCAGCAACGTCGACTCGCTAGTAAAGGTAGTGAATGCGCTACAGCGGGCCGGCATCGAGCTCATTGCCGAAGGCGCGATAAGCCATTCCGGTGGGCGGGGGGTGCGGCTGAGCACGACTGCGGAATCGAAGGGCAGTTGAACATGGCCGGATCCCTTGCGCTTGCCCTTACCGCGGTGGCGGTCGCGTTGGCTTCTTCCGGGGCTTCTTGCTTTGCCGGGCGGATGCCGTTGCTTCTCCGGTCAGTAGCCATGCCCCTGTTCGCACTGGCCGGCCTCATAGCCGCAGCGGCCGGGCTTATGGCCTTGCGGGGCACCGGTGCCGACACTGCCGTACTACCCCTCGGCCTCCCCTGGCTGCCCTGGCAGCTTCGACTGGACGCCCTCGCGGGCTTTTTCCTTGTGGTCATCGGTGTGGTGAGCGTTGCCGTTGGCCTGTATGGACGGGCCTACGTGCGTAGCCTGGAGCATGGTCGTGATTCGCTGACCGCATTGGGCGGCTTTACCGGTCTATTCCTCGCGGGCATGTTGCTGGTGGTGCTCGCCGATGATGCCTTTCTGTTCATGGTGGCCTGGGAGGTGATGTCGCTGGCATCCTATTTTCTGGTCGCCTTCCATCACGAGCAGGCCGCCAATCGGCGCGCCGCATTCCTGTATCTAGTCATGGCGCAGCTCAGCGGATTGACCATTCTCCTAGGATTCGGCGTGCTTGCGTCGTTCGGTGGGGGATTTGATTTCGATGCCATGCGGGCGGCGGAGCCCTCCCCCGCCTGGGCTAGCATGGCCTTTGGGCTCGCTTTGATCGGTTTCGGTATGAAGGCCGGCCTGGTGCCGCTGCATGCCTGGCTGCCGGAGGCGCACCCGGTGGCGCCTTCGCACGTATCGGCCCTGATGTCGGGCGTTATGCTCAAGGTCGCCGTATATGGCTTCATGCGCTTCGCCTTTGATCTGGTAGGGGAGCTCCACTGGCAATGGGGCGTGGCAGTGCTGGCCGTGGGCAGCGTCTCGGCCCTGCTGGGCGTGCTGTACGCCCTGATGCAGCACGACCTCAAGCGGCTGCTTGCCTACCACTCGGTGGAGAACATCGGCATCATTTTCATCGGCCTGGGGCTTTCCCTGTTGTATCTGGCGTCGGATCACACGACGCTAGGTGTCCTGGCCCTGATTGCGGCGCTGTATCACACGATCAATCACGCGTTGTTCAAGGGCCTGTTATTCCTGGGCGCGGGCGCGATCCTGCACAGTACTCATGAGCGCGATCTGGAGCAGATGGGTGGATTGCTGCGCCGGATGCCTTGGACGGGCCTGTTCTTTCTGGTCGGTTGCGTATCGATTTCAGCGCTGCCGCCGTTCAATGGCTTCGTCTCCGAGTGGTTGACGTTCCAGTCAGCACTGCAGGCCTGGCAGTTAGACAGCGGTGTGCTGCGCAGCGTCGTTCCCATCGCGGCGGCGATGCTCGCACTGACCGGGGCCCTGGCCGCCGCCTGCTTCGTGAAAGTCTATGGCGTGGCCTTCCTGGGGCGCGCGCGGGGCCGTCATGTGCGTCGCGCAAGGCCGGTGCCGCGGGGCATGCGCACCGGCCAGGGATTACTGGCGGTCTTATGTTTCGTCCTTGGCGTGGCGCCCACTATGTTCATCGGTCTCCTGCAGGCCGTCCCGCAGCAGATCCTGGGGGCGACCTTGCCGCAGGCCACCGCCGGGGGCTGGCTCTGGCTCACCCCGATCGCCGCGGAGACGGCCAGTTACAGTGCCCCGTTGCTTGTCGTCTTGTTGCTGCTGTTGATGGGACTCACGGCCTGGACCTGGCGCCGCGGCACCGTGCGTCGAGTGCGCCGCAACGATGCCTGGGACTGTGGCTTCGCCCCCCCCGGGCCCCGCATGCAGTACACCGCCACCGCCTTTGCCCAGCCCATCCGGCGGGTGTTCGGCCTATTGTTCCGCATCGAGGAAGGGCTCACCCGGCGTGGCGACGGCCGCTTGCATTACCGACTCAGCGTGCAGGACCGGGCCTGGGGGTTGTTCTACCTGCCGGCGGCACGCGTGGTGGAATCCGCGGCCCGCCGCGTGGTTTGGCTGCAGGCCGGCAGTGTACGCTTCTATCTTGGTTGGACCCTTGCAACCCTGCTGGTGGTGCTATGGATACTCTCCTGAGTCCCGTGGCGTGGTTGCTGGCGCTCGTGCAGGCCGCGTTCTATGTGGCCCTGGGGCCTTTCATTGCGGGCTGGATCCGCAAGGTCAAGGCGATCCTGCAGAACCGCCACGGTGCGCCGGTGCTACAACCCTACCGCGAGCTCTACAAGCTCCTAGGCAAGGAGGCACGGGTCGCTCACAGCGCTTCGCCAGTGTTTCGGGTAGCTCCATATGTCGTTTTTGTAGCCATCTGGCTGGCCGCGGCCACCGTGCCACTGATCGCGACCGGCCTGCCCACAGCGATGCTGGCGGATCTGATCGTGCTGGTGGGATTGCTGGCATTGGCGCGCTTCTTCCTGGCCCTGGCCGGCATGGACGTGGGCACGGCCTTCGGTGGGATGGGCGCCTCGCGGGAGATGTTAGTCGCTGCCCTGGCCGAGCCAGCCATGCTGCTGGGGGTTTTTACCCTCGCCATGACCGCCCACAGCACGAACCTCTCGAGCATGGTGGAGCTCCATCTGGCCGGGCCACCGGTGCTGCGGCCTTCCTTCCTGTTCGCGTTCGGCGCCCTAGTCCTCGTGGCCATTGCCGAAACCGGGCGCATCCCCGTGGACAACCCGGCAACCCATCTGGAGCTCACCATGGTCCACGAAGCCATGATCCTCGAGTACTCGGGCCGGCACTTGGCACTGATGGAGTGGGCGGCGCAAGTCAAACTGGTGCTGTACGGCGCGCTTATCGCGAATCTGTTCTTTCCCTGGGGCATCGCTCGGGAGATAGCGCCCGCGGCGTTGGCGATCGGGATCATTGCCATCTTAATGAAGCTGCTAGCGCTCGGCGCGGTGCTTGCAGTGGCGGAGACGGTACTTGCCAAGATGCGCCTGTTCCGTGTTCCGGCGTTACTGAACCTCTCGGTGTTGTTGGCCGTGCTGGGGCTGTTAGGACACGTGATCCTGGAGGTGGGACGGTGAGTCTGGTCGAGCTCCCGGTACTGCAACAGCTGGTGCTAGTGATGGCCGCGCTGGTGCTGTTCACGTCCTTCGTGCTGCTCGAGCAGGCCCGGCTGGTCTCCGCCATCCATGCCTTTGCCTGGCAGGGAGGGCTGATCGCCGCCATCACCGCCTTGGTGGCCGCGACGGAAGGTTCGCCCCACCTGTATATTTCGGCACTGCTGACGCTGGGACTCAAGGCGTTGCTGATCCCGTGGCTGCTGCATCGCCTGGTGCGGCATCTGGATCTCGAGCGCTACACCGAGACATTGGGCCGTCCCGCACTGGTGCTCATGGCGGCAGTGGCGCTGGTGATCTTCAGCTACTGGTTGGTACTGCCCCTGGTCGCGCAGGAGCTGACCTTTACCCGCGACATCGTCGCCATCAGCCTGGCCGCTGTGCTCATCGGCCTGCTAATGATGGTGGCCCGTCGCAAAGCCGTACTCCAGGTGTTGGGCTTCATGGCGATGGAAAACGGGCTGTTCCTGGCCGCCGTCTCCGCCACCGAAGGCATGCCGCTGGTGGTGGAACTCGGCATCGCCTTCGACGTGCTGGTGGCCGTCGTGCTATTCGGGGTGTTCTTCCTCCAGATCCGCGAGAGCATCGACTCGCTCGATGTCGACCGGCTCAACCGGCTGACCGAAACCCCGGAGGAGGAGCGATGAGCGCGCTGCTGCTCACCGTGTTCACCCCTCTACTCGGTGTGCTCTTGTTGGGCCTGGTGCGTTCGCCAGCGCGAGCGGGCTGGCTCAACGTGGGGATCTCGGCGGTCAGCTTTGCGGCCTCCGCCTGGATGGCGTGGTTGCTTGCGACGGTGAGCGAGATCGCGGGATGGTCGTTCCGCGTGGACGCTTTCAATGTCTATTTGCTTGCGCTGACCACCTTCGTAGGCCTAACTACCTCCGTGTTCTCCCGGCCCTACATGCGGTATGTCGTATCCACCGGCCGCACCGGCGAGCGCGGCCTTCGTCTCTATCACGCCATGTACCAGCTATTCATGTTCACCATGCTGCTGGCCTTGGCTACGGACAATCTGGGTATCCTATGGGTGGCCGTGGAAGGGGCGACGCTGAGCACCGTGCTGCTGGTGTCACTGTATCGCACCCCCGAAGCGGTCGAGGCGGCCTGGAAATACTTCATCCTCTGCGGTGTGGGCATCGCGCTGGCGCTGTTCGGCACGGTGCTGACCTACTTCGCCGCGCAGCACGTGTTCTCGGAGCCGCAAACCGGATTGGCCTGGAGCGCGCTGTATGAGCACGCGGGTGAGCTCGAGCCGGCCGTGATGGGGATAGCGTTCGCCTTCCTGCTGGTCGGCTATGGCACCAAGGTGGGACTGGTCCCTCTGCACCAGTGGCTGCCCGATGCCCATTCGGAAGGGCCGACGCCGATGTCCGCCGTGCTCTCCGGGCTGCTGCTCAATGTCGCCCTGTACGCCGTCATCCGCGTGAAAATGCTGGTCGACGGTTCGCTGGCAGACACGGCGACGCCCCACATGGCCGGCTACCTGCTCATGGGCTTCGGCATGCTCTCGTTTCTAGTCGCCGGCCTGTTCCTCCATCGCCAGCGCGATATCAAGCGCATGTTCAGCTATTCGTCCATCGAACATATGGGCCTGATGACCTTCGCATTCGGTCTCGGCGGTCCCTTAGCGACCTTCGGAGCGCTGCTGCACATGCTAGTGCATTCCCTGACCAAGTCGGCGATCTTTATCACCGTCGGCCATGCCGCGCACATTGCCGGCACCCAGCATATCGACCATATCCGCGGACTGATCCGCACCCAGCCGGCGGTCGGGTGGACGTTGCTGATCGGTGTGGCGGCCATCGCCGGCTTCCCGCCGTTTGGCGTCTTTACCAGCGAGTTCCTGCTGCTGACCGCCACCATGCAGTCTCAGCCCTGGCTGACGTTGGCCCTGCTCACAGGCCTGGCCGTGGCGCTTGCCGGGCTGTTCCGACACGTCCAACCCATGGTCTTCGGCCTCGCGCCCGAAGGGCAGCGCCCGGTCCCGGTGAACATGCTGCCGATTTTCCTTCATCTGGGACTGGTGCTGTGGCTGGGCCTCGCCATCCCCGGCGTTGTGAGCCGCTGGTTGGATCGCGCCACGGAGCTAATCACGGGGGTTCACCTGCTATGAACGCGACCTCCACCCTGACCGAGTACCTGTCTCGGCTGCGGGCGCAGGGGGTGCATGCCGGCGTCGCCGAAACGGAGCGGCTCGCCCCAGCGCACCGATTGCCGGTAAACGGCGCCGATTGGGGGGTGGCTGCGCAGGTGGGCGCCGAGCTGAACTGGCGCTGGGCCGGCATCTGGGGGGACCCTATGCCCGAATCCTGCGTCGTCCGTGCCTGTCTGGTCAGTTACGGCGACTACCTGGTGCTAGAAACGGAAGTGCCGTACACCGCACCCCTGTTGGCTTCACATACCCCCTGGTATCCCGGCGCCGACCGGATGGAACGGCATATGCAAGATCTGTTGGGCATTCGCTTCGCCGATCACCCGCGCGACCAGCGCTGGACCCGCCACCAAGCCTGGTCCGCTGAGGAGTACCCCCTGCGGCCCGAATTTCCCGTCAACGGCCAGGCACCGGTGCGAGCACCCGCCGACACCGATTACCCTTTCGTCGCGGTGAAGGGCAGCGGCGTCTACGAGATTCCGGTGGGGCCGGTGCATGCGGGCATTATCGAACCCGGTCATTTCCGCTTCCAAGCGGTCGGCGAAGAGATCCTCAGCTTGGAGGAACGCCTGGGCTACGTGCACAAGGGCATCGAGAAGCTCGCTGTCGGACGGGAGCCAGAAGAGCTGGCGCGACTCGCAGGGCGCGTGTCCGGCGACTCCACCGTCGCCCACACCTGGGCGGCCTGCCAGGCGATGGAGCATGCCGCCGACTACGATGTACCTCCACGGGCGCTGCATCTGCGGGCGTTGCTTGCCGAACGCGAGCGCGTAGCCAACCACATCGGCGATGTCGGCGCCATCTGCAACGACGTAGGCTTCGCGTTCGCCCATATGCAGTGCGCGCGGCTGCGCGAGCAGTGGCAACGGCGCAGCCACGAGCTCTTCGGTCATCGCCTGTTGATGGATGTCGTGGTGCCGGGTGGCGTAGCGCGTGATCTGCCAGGGGATGTCGCACAGAGCCTGCGCGCCGACCACCGGGGCTTACGGGAAGCGGTGGCACCGATCTTCGAGATCGTCGACGACCATCCGCCGCTGGAAGATCGGCTCCTAGGCACCGGTCGTCTAAATCGCGACGATGCCGGCGCGCTCGGGTGTACCGGTTACGTGGCCAAGGGCAGTGGACTGGACTTCGACCTGCGCCGCGACGCGCCGTATGCCCCCTACGACCGCCTGCGCGTGGACGTGCCGGTGCTCGAACAGGGCGACGTGACCGCCCGCGTGCAGGTGCGCATGCAGGAGGTACTGGCCAGCCTGGCGCTGATGGATGAGCTGCTGGAATCGCTGCCGGGGGGGAAAGTGGCCGCCTCGCTGCCCCCAGTCACCCCAGGCGCCGCCGGGATCGGCCTGATCGAGGGCTGGCGTGGCGAGATCCTCAGTTTCGTGCGCTTCGACGATACCGGCCATATCGCCCGTTTTTTCCCCCGCGACCCGAGTTGGTTCTTGTGGCCGGCCCTTGAGCGGCTCATCGACCGTAACATCGTCCCGGATTTCCCGGTGTGCAACAAATCCGTCAACGGCTCCTACTCGGGCCACGACCTCTGAGGAAGGCATGCTGAGGATCCTGCGCCAGATCGCCCGCACCGGTAAGCTCACCGAAATGCCGCCTGCCACCGGCGATGCGGAGCTGGGAACTTTGGGTATCGAGGTACGCCGCGTGCTCGAGGCACGGTTCTGCGGTAGCCTCGCTATCCGCCAGGTGGATGCTGGCTCGTGCAACGGCTGCGAGCTCGAGATCCACGCCCTCAACAACCCCTATCACGATATCGAGCGCTTCGGCGTGCATTTCGTCGCCTCGCCGCGCCACGCGGATGCGCTACTGGTGACCGGCCCGGTCTCGCGTCACATGGAGACCGCGCTGCGCCGCACCTGGCGCGCCATGCCGTCGCCCAAGCTGGTGATCGCCGCAGGGGATTGCGCCTGTACCGGCGGGATCTTCGGGGTTTCGTACGCAAGCTGCGGCGGCGTCGAAAATGTGCTACCAGTAGACGTGAAAATCGCCGGTTGCCCACCCACTCCCCTGGAACTACTCCGCGGCATCGTGGCCGCGATCCGATCCCGGTACGAGTGAGTGCGTGCATCCTCACCCGCTCGCGCCAGCCATAAGCAGTCAACGGGTCCCCGAACTCTGTGACTTTGTCACTGATCCCCGGCCGGACCCGGCGGACACTGAGGATTCCGATGGCGGTTGCGCCCGTGCGGGCCACCGCTGCGGCCAACCATGGAGGTTCCCATGCAACGCTTTCTTATCGCCCTCGTGCTCGCCCTCGTCCTCACCGGCACCGCTGGGGCCGCCGAGCACGAAGACCGGCATATGCTTACGGTCATCACCGATGACTCCACCCAGACCCAGGCCATGGCCCTGATCCTGACCCGCCAGTGGGTGAAGGACGGCGGCAGCGCCCAGATCCTGCTCTGCGACACCGCCGGCGGCATGGCCGTCTCCGGCTCCGACGTGGGTGGCGAGGCGGTTCAGCCGCCGGACATGGCCCCCCGGCAGATGCTCGGCGGACTGATCGAGGCGGGCGTGCAAGTGGATGTCTGCGCCATTTTCCTGCCCACTGGGGGAATGGAGAAGTCCGCCCTGCGTGATGGTGTCGGCGTGGCTACGCCGATGGCCATCGGCGAGGTGATGGCCGATCCGGCCACACGGCTGTTCACCTTCTGAAGCATCGTCGACGATCGACACTCTGGCGCCCCAACAATGGGAGGTGCTGTCATGGCTCAAACATCCTTTCTTTCCACCCTTCGCGGTGCCGCAGTGGCGGCACTGGCGTTGGCACCGGGCGTGGCCCTGGCCGCGCCGGCGGCGCTGGTTTCCGCGGACTGGCTGATGGCGAATCGCGACGACGTCCACGTCGTCGAGACCGCGAAGTCCGCGGAGGCCTTTGACGAGAGCGGCCACATCGTGGGCGCTCCCTTCATCCCCTACGCCCGTCTCGCCGTCGAGCACGACACCCCGGCGGGGCCCGTGCGCTATCTCCTGCCCGATCCCGACGATTTCTCTGAAGTCATGCGCGAAGCGGGGGTGAACAGCGATGAACGGGTGGTCATCACGCCCTCCGGGACGAGCGTCAACGGTGATATGACCGTGGCCGCCCGCCTGTACTGGGCCCTGCGCTACTACGGCCACGAGGACGTGGCGGTGCTCGATGGTGGTGTCGCCGCATGGCGGGACGCCGGTGGAGAGACGAGCACCGCTCCCGCCGAGGGCATCGACGCCGGTGACTTCACGGCCCGCGCGGCCCGGCCGGAGATCCATGCCTCCGCTGAAGATGTCGAGGCAATCCTCGAGGACCGCTCCGCGACGCTGACGGACAATCGTCCCCTCGAACAGTTCATTGGTCTGTTCACCAAGGACTACGTCCAGGCGAGCGGCCATTTGCCGGGTGCCGTGCCGGTGCCGTTCACCCTGTTCTCCGTCGCTCGGGATGGCGTCCATTACTGGCGCTCTCCCGACGAGGTCCGGCAGGTACTCGCCGCCATGGGGATCGGCGAGGACGAGCCGGTGGTCACCTACTGCAACTCCGGCCACGTCTCGGCAATGGCGTGGTTCGCCATCAGCGAGGTGGGCGGTCACGCCGATGCGGCCCTCTACGACGGTTCCCTCCATGAGTGGACCCAATCCCGGGAGCGCGCGGAACGTCTGATCCCGTAGCCTAAGCCCGAGGCGGCGGCGCGCCGCCGCCTCGGCCGGATACGTATCCGCCGTTCAGGGAGGAAACATGTCCCGGCTGGCTCTTCTATTGCAGCGGCTCACCCTGGCCGTCGGCCTGCTCCTGGCAGCGACGGCGACCGCGATCGAGGGCGACGCGCCCTCCACCGCGGATCACTCTCGGTTCGAGATCCTCCAGCAGGATTTCGCCAGCGGCCCGGAAGTCACCGAGGCCTGTCTGAGCTGCCATACCGAGGCCGCTTCCCAGCTGCAGGAATCGCTGCACTGGACCTGGGAGTTCGAGCATCCGGATACGGGCCAACTCCTCGGCAAACGCCATGTGGTCAACAGCTTCTGCGGCACCGTCGCCTCCAACGAGCCCCGCTGCACCAGCTGCCACGCCGGCTACGGCTGGGAGGACATGCGCGAGCCCGCACCCACTGCGGAACGACAGGTGGACTGTCTCGTCTGCCACGACACCACCGGCGAGTACTGGAAGGTCCCCACGGAGGCGGGCCATCCCCTCTATGAGCCGCAACCCACCGACGAGGGTGTCCGCCAGCCCCCGAATCTCGGCCGTATCGCCCGCAACGTCGGCCCCAGCGGACGGGCGAACTGCGGCAGCTGTCACTTCTACGGCGGGGGCGCCGACGGGGTGAAGCACGGCGACCTGGACTCCTCGCTGGAGGAGCCGCCGCGCGGCCTTGACGTGCACATGTCGCCGGAAGGGGCCGGCCTGGTGTGCTCGGATTGTCATACCGCCGGCGGCCATCAGGTCACGGGCAGCCGCTACGCCACCAAGCCGTTCGACCCCCATGGGATCGACGTGCCCGGGCACAGCGATGAGACCCGGAGCTCGTGTGCGTCCTGCCACGGCAACGCCCCCCATGGCGAAACCAAGGTCAACGACCACATCGATCGGGTGGCCTGCCAGAGCTGCCACGTGCCGGAGTTCGCCCGCGGCGGCGTGGCCACCAAGACATGGTGGGACTGGTCCACGGCCGGGAAGCTCGACGAGGACGGCAATCCCATCGAGCGCTATGATGAACAGGGCCACATCGCCTACCTCTCCACCAAGGGGGATTTCCGCCACGGGGAGGACGTGGTGCCGGACTACTACTGGTTCGATGGCGTGATGCGCTACACCCTGCGCGACGAGGTCATCGACCCCGACGATGCGCCGGTGGCGATCAACCGTTTCGACGGCGGCCCGGACGACCCCAACGCCCGCCTGTGGCCCTTTAAGACCATGCACGGTCGCCAGCCCTACGACGCCGAGTACCACACCCTGCTGGTGAACCACGTCTTCGGCGACGACGACACGGCACTCTGGACCAACTTCGACTGGGCGAAGGCGCTGGAGGCCGGCACCGCGTACGCCGGCCAGCCCTACAGCGGGGAGTTCGGCTTCGTGGAGACGGCGATGTATTGGCCCATCACCCACATGGTGGCCCCGGCGGAGGACGCGGTCACCTGCGGCTCCTGTCACGCCCGCCAGGGGCGGTTGGACGCCCTCGGCGGGTTCTATCTGCCCGGTCGTGACCGCAGCGTCGCCGTGGACGCCACCGGCTGGACACTGGTGGCGCTCACCCTCGGCGGCGTGCTCCTGCACGGTGTCGCTCGCATCATCAGCCGGCGAAGGAGGCAGCACTGATGCGCGAGGTGATGATCTACAAACGCTTCGAACGCTTCTGGCACTGGAGCCAGGCGTTGCTGATCTTCGCGATGCTGATCACCGGCTTCGAGATCCACGGCAGCTACACCTTGCTCGGTTTCGGGATGGCGGTGAAGACCCACACCATCGCCGCCTGGGCCCTCATCGCCCTGTGGGTCTTCGCGATCTTCTGGCATTTCACCACCGGGGAGTGGCGGCAGTTCATTCCCACCACCCACCGTTTGGGAGCGGTTGCCCGCTACTACCTCATCGGCACCTTCACGGGGGCGTCCCATCCGTTCCGCAAAACCAGCCGGGCCAAGCACAATCCCCTGCAGCGCCTCGCGTATCTCGGCTTCAAGCTCCTGATCACACCAGTCATCTGGATCTCGGGGCTTGCCTATCTGTTCTACAACCAGTGGCACGTCGTGGGCGCGGATGGCCTTTCCCTGGGCCTGGTGGCAATGGTCCATACCGCCGCCGCCTTCGCCATGCTCATCTTCATCATTGCCCATGTGTACATGGCGACCATGGGCCCGACGATCTTCAGCCTCATCCGGCCCATGATCACCGGTTACGAGGAGTTGGAAGAATAGGAGCGATCCACCTTGGCAACCCGGGATAACCCCACCGCCGATAGCCGTCTCCGCCATTTCCCAGTGAGTATGTTCTCCGTTGTCATGGGCATGGCGGGGTTGACGCTCGCCTGGCAGAGCGCCGCCCATGCCGCTGGCCTGCCCATGCTGGTCGCCGACACGTTGCGTCCGCTGGTGGCAGCGCTGTTTCTGGTGATCGTGGTGCTCTACGCCGCGAAGCTGGTGCGCTACCCGGCGAGCGTCATCGGTGAGCTCCGGCATCCCGTGAAGCTGAGCTTCTTCCCGACCATCTCCATCAGCCTGATCCTGCTCGGGACCCTTGCCCTCCCTGCCCTGTCCCGTCTGGCCCTTGTGCTCTGGGCCACCGGCAGTCTTGCCCACCTCGTTTTCACCCTCTACGTGATGAACAGCTGGCTGCACCACGAGCACTTCGAGATCCAGCATATGAACCCCGCCTGGTTCATACCGGCGGTGGGCAACATCCTCATCCCCATCGCCGGTGTCCCACTGGGACTGGTCGAGGTGTCCTGGTTCTTCTTCAGCATCGGGCTGCTGTTCTGGATCGTGCTGATGACCATCGTCGTCTACCGCATGATCTTCCATCAGCCGTTGCCCGCGCGCCTGATGCCCACGCTGTTCATCCTAGTGGCACCGCCGGCGGTGGGTTTCCTCTCTTACCTTCGCCTCACGGGCGGCGAGCCGGACGGATTCGCCCGGATCCTCTTCCACGCGGGTTTGTTCCTCGTGCTGCTGCTGTTGACCCAGTACCGACGCTTCACCCGTTTGCAGTTCTTCCTCTCCTGGTGGGCCTACTCCTTCCCCCTGGCCGCGATGACGGTGGCGGCCTTCACTATGTACGCCTCGGTGGGGACGGCTTGGCTGGCGGTCATCGCCGGTGCGCTACTGGTACTGGTGACCGGTGTCGTGGCGGTGCTCGTCGGCCGTACCGTCGTGGCCGTCGCACGTCACGAGATCTGTGTGGAGGAGGGATAGTCAGGCCACCGCTGGCGATGGGTGAACGCCCCATCAGCGCCGATCCTTCCGATCCATGCAATCGCTTGCGATCCGCCAACGCCCCGGGGCACGCCGACGCTTCGTCCCCCGGGGCGTGCTAGTGGCCTATCATCCCCCATAGCCCCTATAGTCCATTATCGCATAACTATATAACCAAAAATTGACATCCTGATTCGGAAAGAGTAAAAGTTTAGGGATCGTCGAGACGTGCGCCGGCAGCGCGGGGACGTCCCGGGCGCAGTGCCGGCCACCGCACAGCACCCACCCATGCCCGAGGAGGAGCCATGGAATCCGTCAAGCACCTGTCACCGTTCTATGCGGTCACCACACAGCTCCGTCCCGGTGACCTGGGCGCTCTCGCCGCAGAAGGCGTCCAGACGATCATCAATAATCGTCCCGACAACGAGGGCGAAGATCAGCCGGAGGGCGGGGAGCTCGCCGCCGCCGCCGAGCGCCTCGGGATGAGCTACCATCACCTGCCGGTGGTCTCCGGGCAGATCGCCGACGAGGACGTGCAACGCTTCTCCGAGGTCATCGAGGGTACCCGCGGGCCCGTGGTGGCCTTCTGCCGCACGGGAACGCGCTCCACCACGCTCTGGGCGTTGCACGAGGCGCGGCATCTCACCCCCGACGCGATCCTTCAGACCTGCGCCGCGGCCGGCTACGAGCTCAACGGCCTGCGTCCGCGCCTTGAGGCCGCCTGGGAGCACAGCGATCCCGGCAGGGGTGCCGAGGCCGCCCCCTCGCGCCGCTACGATGTGGTCATCGTCGGCGGTGGCGCGGCCGGCCTGGCCACGGCCGCGAGCCTGCTCGCCCGCCGCCGCGATCTGGATATCGCCGTCATCGAGCCGCGTGAACAGCACTACTATCAGCCCGGCTGGACCCTGGTGGGCGGCGGTGTGTTCCGCCGCGAGCAGACGGTGCGCCCGATGGCGGAGGTCATGCCCAAGGGGGTGCAATGGATCCGCGCCGCCGCCGCGGCCTTCCAGCCGGAGCACAACGCGGTGGTACTCGAGGACGGCGAGCGGCTCGGCTACCGGACCCTTGTCGCCGCGCCCGGCATCAAGCTCAACTGGGACGCCATCGAGGGCCTCTCGGATACCCTGGGCCGCAATGGGGTCACATCCAACTACCGCTATGAGATGGCCTCCTACACCTGGGAGCTGGTGCAGAACCTCAATGGCGGCAAGGCGCTGTTCACCCAGCCCACCATGCCCATCAAGTGCGCTGGCGCGCCGCAGAAGGCGATGTACCTGGCCTGCGATGAGTGGCGCCGCCGCGGCGTCCTCGACGGCGTGGACGTGGAGTTCAATAATGCCGGGGCCGTGCTTTTCGGGGTGAAGGAGTTCGTCCCGCCGCTGATGAAGTATGTCGAGAAGTATGGCATCGACCTCAACTTCAACAGCAATCTGATCGCCGTGGATGGTCCCGCCCACAAGGCCTGGTTCCGGGTCACCAGCGACGACGGTGAGGAGGTGGTGGAGAAGTCCTTCGACATGCTCCATGTCTGCCCGCCCCAGACCGCGCCGGATTTCGTCCGCTCCAGCCCCCTCGCCAACGAGGCCGGGTGGGTGGAGGTCGATGCCGAGACGCTCCAGCACGTGCGCTACGGCAACGTCTTCGGCCTCGGGGACGCCTCCTCGGCCCCCAACGCCAAGACAGCGGCCGCGGTGCGCAAGCAGGCGCCGGTGGTCGCAGAGAACGTCATCGCCACCCTCGAGGGCCGGGGTTGCCGGGCGGTCTACGACGGCTACGGCTCCTGCCCGCTCACCGTCGAACGGGGCCGCGTGGTGCTCGCGGAGTTCGGCTATGGCGGGAAGCTACTGCCGACCTTCCCCCTGGATCCCACGGTGCCGCGGTGGACCATGTGGATGCTCAAGGAGAAGTGGATGCCGGGCATCTACTTCGACCTCATGCTCAAGGGCCGGGAATGGCTCGCGAAGCCCCGGCGTCTGCCCCATGACCCGGCGGCCCGGGAAGCCCAGGACGCCCTGCACGAGTCGCGCACACCCGGGCGCTGACGGGAGGCGCCCGTCAGTCTCCACCCTCTGACGGCCGGGCCGCCCCGGGCGGGGCATCCCGGCCATCCTCCCCAGCGGCCGACTCCGGTGGGAGGGCGGCGTCGCTGCGACGAACTCCGGAGCCCTCCGGGAGCGCCGAGGCATCCAGGGCGATATGGGCCGGTGGCGCAGTGCCGTCCTTTTCCTGCCCGAAATACATCGTCATGTGCGGGAAGGGGATCTCGATACCGGCCGCATCAAAGTGGCGCTTGACCAGGCGGTTGTACGCGCGACCCACCGCCCACTGGTAACCCGCAACAGTGCGGATGCGCACCCGAATGTTCACCGAGCTGTCGGCCAGCGCCGTGACCCCGTCGATGTTGACGTCATCCAGGATATGGGCACCCATGTCAGGATCCTCACGGAGCTCCTCGAAGGCTGCACGCAGAGCCTCCATCGCCTCGTCCACCTCCTCGCGATAGGCGATCCCGTACTGGCCGACGTGATAGGCAAAGCCCCGCATGTAGTTCGAGACGTTATCCACCGAGGAGAACGGGATCAGGTGATAGGTCCCGGCGAGGTCACGTATCCCCACCGAGCGTACCGTCAGCCGCTCCACCTCCCCCGTGATGCCGGCGACGGTGACGAAGTCGCCGGCATTCATGGCATTCTCCAGCTGGATGAACACGCCGGTGATGATGTCCTGGACCATCTTCTGGGCACCGAAGCCCACGGCGAGACCGAGGACACCCGCACCGGCGAGCAGCGGGCCGATGTTGATCCCGATCTGGGAGAGGATGATCATCACCGCCATCGCGGCAATTACGATGGCGATGGCGTTGCTAAACAGTGCCAGCAGGGTCTTCTCCCGCGCGCTCGGGGCGCCGCGACCCGTATTCGGGTTCAACCGGTGCTCAATAAGACTGGCCACCACCATCCAGGCACCGCCCGCAACGAGCAGGGTAAGCGCCACGCTGGCAAGGGTTGCGAGTAGTGTCGTGCCCGCCGCCGAGGCCAGCCAGGCGGTGAGATCCAGCACTCCCCAGAGATCCACCAGCGCGACCACCGCGACCACGACCACCACGCCCCGCACCACCTTCAGCGCCGCGGGCACGTAAGCATTGAGGCGGCGCTCCAGCAACGGCAGCCGCCGCCGCATCGTCTCGGAGAGCCGGATCGGCCGGCGTGCCAGCCAGCCGGCGCCCTCCACCAGCAGGACGGCCACCAGCACCACGAGCAGCGTCCACACGCTGGCGCGCAGGACGAACACGAGGGTGCCGGCCGGATCCACCTGACCGCCGACGAAGACGACGGTAACGTACGCGGCCGCCAGCCAGTGCCATATGCCGGCCACACCCAGGCGCAGCCGGCGAACGGCACCACCCACGACAACGCCCTCGCCCCGGAGGGCAGCGGCGACGGTGCCGCGGTAACGGAAGACAACGCGAAGCACATAGACGTATGCCGCCAGCGAAACCAGCAGGGTGGTAAGCCGGCCGGGCGCCGCCCCCAGGTGCTGGGCAACCAGGGGTGCGGCAACGAGCAGGCCATAGCCCAGCAGCCCTGTCAGGCGGGCAACGCGGTGGTAGAGGTAGCGCGCCGCCGCACCGGCAAGGGGTAGCGGCCGCAATGCATCCTCCGCCGGGGACAACGCCAGGCGAAACAGAAGCTTCACCCCCTCGGTGACCACGAAGGCGTTGATGAAAAGCGATCCCCAGGCCGGCAGGTCCCCGCCCTCGCCCAGGGCGTACAGCGCCAGGGCATAGGCACCCAACGCGATCACCGCGATCATCGCGAGGTCGGCGAGCATCGCCAGCAGGATCGACACTGCGCGGCGCAGCGGCCCGGGCCGCCGTTCCGCCGCGCGGGCACAGGCACGGAAGACGGGGGTAGCGACGCGGCGGAGGATGGCGAAGGCCACGAGGGTGGCCACGATGAGCACGACCACCGGCATCGCTGCCCGTGCCACAGCGGCCAGATCGAGGGGTGCCGCCTCTGCGTCCGCGCCGGCGAGGGCCTGGACCGTTGCCGCCGCCTCTGCCAGCCGCTCGCCCACCGCTTCGGCAGCGGCAGCCGTGACGGCGGCGATCTGCCGCGCCATGCCGGCCGGCGCCGCCTCCGGCGTGGTGGTTGCGCCCTCTGCCTCGTCGGGGACCGGCGACGCGCCCTCGCCCTCGGCAAGCCGTCGTAGCTCGCCGATCAACCGCTCGCGGGCCTGCTCGTCGGCGAGGATATCGGCCAGGGCCGCGTAATCGGCCTGCTGTACCGGCTCCTCCTGGCTCCCTCCCTCCTGCTGGGCAGGGGCTGTGGTTACAAAGACGAGCGCCAGAAGCGCCGCGGTGAGGACTTGCAAGGCATGGCGGGAGAAGGGAAGCACGGGATCACCTCGTCCTATGCAGGCCACAATCAAAAAAGGCCCGCCGACGGGGCGGGCCTTTTATACGCGGCGTTACTCCAGCGCCGGTCGGAAGCTGGCGGAGAGAGAGGGATTCGAACCCTCGATGGGCGTTAGCCCATACTCCCTTAGCAGGGGAGCGCCTTCAGCCACTCGGCCATCTCTCCGGTGTCGCCGTCCTGGCGGCAACGGGGGCAAAGCTTACGCAAAATGCCCGTCTGCGTAAACCCGGGTCATTCCCGTTCCCCGGCTTCCCCGTCGCCGGAACCGCCGGACTCGTCCTCGTCCTGGATGCGGTCATAGATCTCCTCGCGATGGACGGAGACGTTCCGCGGCGCGTTCACGCCGATGCGTACCTGATTGCCCTTGACGCCGAGCACGGTAACCGTGACCTCATCGCCAATCATTAACGTTTCCCCGACCCGGCGGGTGAGAATCAACATCGCCTTTGACCTCCTTGGCGCACCGGCTCCCCTCCCCCTTGTAGAACTTATTGTCGTGCCCATGCGGGGTCGCGAGTCGCCGATTACCCTTGCTACACAGTGAACCTAAAACAGTGAACCCCAAAAAACCGACCCCGACCAGCACCCTCCGTGGCCTGGCCGAGACCGCGTGACGCGTCGCTAGTGACCTTCCTCACCCTCGACACGCACGGTCTTGCCTTCCTTGTCGTCCAGATCGAACGCCCGGTGGAGCGCCCGTACACCGAGCTCCAGATACTTCTCGTCGATCACCACGGAGACCTTAATCTCCGAGGTGGAGATCATCTGGATGTTGATCCCCTCCGCGGCGAGCGCGTCGAACATCCGGCTCGCCACAGCGGCATGGGAACGCATGCCCACGCCGACGATGGAGAGCTTGACGATACTCGTATCCCCGTAGACCTCGCGCACGCCGAGCTGTTCCGCCTCCTTGCGCAGGATCTCCATGGTCTTCTCGTATTCGCTGCGATGGACGGTGAACGTGAAATCCGTAAGCCCCTCGTGGCTGATGTTCTGCACGATCATGTCCACGTTGATATTGGCGTTGGAGACCGGGCCGAGCAGCTGGGCGGCGATACCCGGGTGATCCGGCACGCCGAGCACGGTGATCTTGGCCTCGTCGCGATTGAACGCGATCCCCGAGATGAGTGGTTCTTCCATGCCTTCTTCCTCGTACATGATCAGTGTGCCCGGCCCCTCCTCGAAGCTGGAGAGCACCCGCAGCGGCACCTTGTATTTGCCAGCAAGCTCCACGGCACGGATCTGCAGGACCTTGGAGCCGAGGCTCGCCATCTCCAGCATCTCCTCGAAGGTGATGCGATCGAGCCGGCGCGCCTGCGGCACGACCCGGGGGTCCGTGGTGTAGACGCCATCAACATCGGTATAGATCTGGCACTCGTCCGCCTCCAGCGCGGCCGCCAGCGCCACCGCCGTGGTATCCGAGCCCCCGCGGCCCAGGGTGGTCACCGAACCGTTCTCGTCCACCCCCTGAAAGCCGGCCACCACCACGATGCGATTCAGCTCGAGGTCCTCGCGGATGACCTCGTCGTCGATGTCCTGGATGCGTGCCTTACTGAAGGCGCTGTCGGTGAGGATGCGAACCTGCGGGCCGGTATAGCAGCGCGCTGGCGCCCCCATGCGCTCGAGTACCATGGTGAGCAACGAGATGGTGACCTGCTCGCCGGTGGACAGCAGTAGGTCCAGCTCCCGCGGCCGCGGGTTTGGCCCCTCGGCGGCGCCCCGCGCCAGCTCCATGAGCCGGTCGGTCTCGCCCTTCATGGCGGAGACCACCACCACCACCTTGTGGCCGGCATCCCGCGTGGCGATTGCCTTGCGGGCGACGTTCTCGATGCGCTCGATATCGCCCACAGAGCTGCCGCCGTATTTCTGTACGATCAATGCCATATCCGTGTTTCCTAACAGGAGTTCTCTGATTCGTTCCTTGCGCGCGGCTCACTCGAGGTTACGGCGCACCCACTCGGGCACGGACTGCAGTGCCGCATCCAGTCGTGCCGGGTCGTTGCCGCCGGCCTGGGCGAAGTCCGGCCGGCCACCGCCACGGCCGCCCACCTGCTCAGCGACCATATTCACCAAGTCGCCGGCACGGACACGGTCGGTGAGGTCCTTGGTCACACCCGCGGCGAGGCGGACCTTCTCCCCGTCCACGCTGGCGAGGACGATGGCGGCGCTGCCGAGCTTGTTCTTGAGCTGGTCCACGGTATTGCGTAGCGCCTTCGGATCACCGCCGTCCACCTTCTCGGCGAGTACCCGCAGGCCATCCAACTCGATGCTGCGATCGGCGAGGTCACTGCCGGCCTGACTGGCCAGGCGTCCCTTGAGCTGCTCGACTTCCTTTTCGAGCTCGCGGCTGCGCTCGACGAGCTGACGCAGGCGCAGCTCCACATTTTCCGGGCTGGAGCGCAGCTCCGCGGCCAGGGCGTCGATGCGCTCCTCGGCTTGTTCGGCCCAGCGCACCGCATCATCGCCGGTTACGGCCTCGATACGGCGCACGCCCGCCGATATGCCGGTCTCGGTGGTGATCTTGAAGAACCCGATGTCACCGGTGCGTGCCACATGGGTGCCGCCGCAGAGCTCGGTGGAGAAGTCCCCGAAGCGCATCACCCGCACCTGGTCGCCGTACTTCTCGCCGAACAACGCCATGGCGCCGAACTCCATGGCCTCGTCATAGGCCATGTGCCGGACGTCTGCCGGCTCGTTGGCACGAATCCACCGGTTGACCCGGCGCTCGAGCTCAGTGAGCTGCTCACGGCTCACCGCCTCGAAGTGGGCGAAATCGAAGCGCAGGCGGTCCGGGGCCACCAGCGAGCCCTTCTGGGTCACGTGCTCACCGAGTATCTCCCGCAGCGCCGCGTGCAGCAGGTGGGTGGCGGAGTGGTTGAGGACCGTCGCCTGGCGACGCTCGCCGTCCACCTGGGCGGTGAGCGCATCACCGGCGCGGATCGTGCCGCTGCGCACGACACCGATGTGCCCGTGGGCATTGCCATAGGGCACGGTGTCGCGGACCTCGAACTCCACGCCCTCACCGAGGAGCACGCCCTGATCGCCCACCTGGCCGCCGGACTCGGCGTAGAAGGGGGTGCGATCGAGGATGATCATCCCCTCGTCGCCGGTGGCGAGCTCGTTGACGGCACGCCCCTCGCTGTAGAGGGCGTCCACGCGCCCGGTATCGCGGAGGTGCTCGTAGCCCGTGAACTCAGAGCCGCCCTCGTAGTCCGCGCCCTTGCCGTAGTCGCTGCGGAAGCTGCTCGCTGCCCGGGCGCGCTCGCGCTGGGCGCTCATCTCCGCCTCGAAGCCCTCGGTGTCCACCTCCAGGCCCCGCTCGCGGGCGATGTCTGCGGTCAGGTCCACCGGAAAGCCGTAGGTGTCGTAGAGCTTGAACACCGTGGAGCCGGGGATCACCGTGCCCCGAAGGTCACGCAGGTCTTCCTCCAGGAGCTTGAGCCCCTGCTCGAGGGTCTCCCGGAAGCGGACCTCCTCCTGCTCCAAGAGCTTCTCGACACGCCCCTGGGCCTCCGCCAGCTCCGGGAAGGCCTCCCCCATCTCGCCCACCAGCGGCTGGACCAGGCGGTGGAAGAACGGCTCGGCGATGTCGAGTTTGTAACCATGGCGCACCGCCCGCCGGATGATCCGGCGCAGCACGTAGCCCCGGCCCTCGTTGCTGGGGAACACCCCATCGACGATGAGAAAGGCACAGGCGCGGATGTGGTCGGCGATGACCCGCAGCGAGCTGTTGGTGTGATCGTCGGTGCCCGCCACGTCGGCGGCGGCGGCCACCAACCGTTGGAACAGATCGATCTCGAAGTTGTTGTGCACCCCCTGCACCACCGCGGCGATCCGCTCCAGGCCCATACCGGTATCGATGGAGGGTTTGGGCAGGGGGTGCAGGGTGCCCTCGGCGTCCCGGTCGTACTGCATGAACACGAGATTCCAGATCTCGATGTAGCGGTCGCCGTCCTCCTCCGGTGTCCCCGGTGGCCCGCCGGGCACCTCGGGGCCGTGGTCGTAGAAGACCTCGGAGCACGGCCCGCAGGGACCGGTATCGCCCATGGCCCAGAAGTTATCGTGGGCGCCGATGCGCGAGAACCGCTCCGGGTCGACGCCGATCTCCTCGAGCCAGATCGCGGCGGCGTCGTCATCCTCTTCGTAGACGGTCACCCACAGGCGCTCGGCGGGCAGTTCCAGCACCTCGGTGAGGAAGGTCCAGGCGTACTGGATCGCCTCCCGCTTGAAGTAGTCGCCGAAGCTGAAGTTGCCCAGCATCTCGAAGAACGTGTGATGCCGTGCGGTGTAGCCGACGTTTTCCAGGTCGTTGTGCTTGCCGCCGGCGCGCACGCAGCGCTGGCTGCTCACCGCCCGGTTGTACGGGCGGTGCTCGCGGCCCAGGAAGACCTCCTTGAACGGCACCATCCCTGCATTGGTGAACAGCAGGGTCGGATCGTTGCCCGGGACCAGGGGCGCGCTCGGCACCACCTCGTGGCCCCGCTCCCGGAAGAACTCCAGGAATGCCCGCCGGATCTCTGCGCTCGTCTTGATCATTCCCATAACGCCATAATGTTCGCGATCACTCGTCCGCCTCCCCCCCTTCCGGGGCGTCGAGCACGCGCCGGACCTGCTCCGAGGGGAAACCGCGGTTGAGCAGGTACCGCGTGCGCCGCGCACGCTCACGGGGGGTCTCGGGAGGGTCGGCCCCGAATCGCTTGTGGTGAACGCTCCGCAACTGCTCCAGCCAGACGGCCTCGTCGGGCAGATGCGGCTCGATCAGCGTCTCGTCAACACCCCGGCGGGCCAACTCGGCGCGAATCCGCACCGGCCCGTAGCCCTGGGCACTGCGCGAGCGCACGTATTCCCCGGCGAAGCGCGCATCACTGACCAGGCCGCGTTCGGCGAGATCGGCAATCACCTCGCCGATTACTTGCTCGTCGTGTCCCCGCTGGGCGAGCTTTCGGGCGAGCTCGCGCTCGGAGTGCTCGCGCCGCGCGAGCAACCGCACGGCGACGGCCTCGGCATCGCCGCGGGGATCATCCGCGGCCGTCACGGCCCGTCACTCTCCGGCGCTGTCGGCCGGCGCCTCCCCGGCGGTCTCGTCCCGGCTGGCATCCGGCCGACCCAGCAGCTGCTCGCGCAGCTTCGCGTCGATCTCGTCGGCCATTTCGGGGTTGTCCTTGAGGAAATTGCGGACGTTGTCCTTGCCCTGGCCGATGCGGTCGCCGTTGTAGGAATACCAGGCGCCCGCCTTCTCGATCAGCCCCTGCTTGACACCCAGGTCGATGAGCTCGCCGTGACGCGAGATGCCCTCGCCGTAGAGGATCTCGAACTCGGCCTGCTTGAACGGTGGCGCCATCTTGTTCTTGACGACCTTGACCCGCGTCTCATTGCCGATCACCTCGTCGCCCTTCTTGATGGCACCGAGGCGCCGGATGTCGAGGCGGACCGAGGAGTAGAACTTCAGCGCATTACCACCGGTGGTGGTCTCGGGGCTGCCGAACATCACCCCGATCTTCATCCGGATCTGGTTGATGAAGACCACCAGGGTATTGGAACGCTTGATATTGGCGGTGAGCTTGCGCAGCGCCTGGGACATCAACCGCGCCTGCAGCCCCACGTGGGAGTCGCCCATCTCGCCCTCGATCTCGGCCTTGGGCGTGAGCGCTGCCACCGAGTCCACCACCACGATGTCCACGGCCCCGGAGCGCACCAGCATGTCCGCGATCTCCAGGGCCTGCTCGCCGGTGTCGGGCTGGGAGACCAGCAGCTCGTCGACGTTGACCCCGAGCTTCTCGGCATAGTCGGGATCCAGGGCATGCTCGGCATCCACGAACGCCGCGGTGCCCCCGGCCTTCTGTGCCTCGGCCACGGCGTGCAGCGTCAGCGTGGTCTTGCCGGATGATTCCGGGCCGTAGACCTCGACCACCCGGCCCCGCGGCAGGCCGCCGACGCCCAGTGCCAGGTCCAGGGTCAGCGAGCCCGTGGAGACCACCGGCACATCCCGGACGGCACGGGCATCGCCCATGCGCATCACCGCACCTTTGCCGAACTGCTTCTCGATCTGTCCTAGCGCGACCCCGAGGGCCTTCTTGCGGTCTTCGTCCATGTCCGTCCTCAGTAACCGTGGATACGCCCACCGGCCCTACCCGGTTGACCGCGCATTATTTCATAAAGGCCCGCCCGCTCCCACCCCGCCGCCACGCCCGAGCGGCCAGCGCGCGATCCAGCGGTACTCCGGGCCGGCCGCCGTCAGTCGCGAGGCCATCAGGCGGAACTCCTCGATCGGCCACTCGATGGGACGCCGCAGCGCCGGCATCTCCCCCGACGCCCGCCGGGCGAGGGTGACATGGGCACGGAAGGGGCGTTTGTCCAGGGGGATGCCATGCGCCGCCAGCGCCGCCTGCAGCCGCCCCACCAGCGCCTCGAGCTCGGGGGGTGTCTCCCGCGGCGCTACCAGGGCCACACCCGGGCGCCGCCACAGCGCGGTGCGCTCGAGCACCAGGGTGAACGCGGGCGGGACCGCCAGCGTCTGCGCTGCCGTGATGGCCCGCACCCGCGCGCCGGCGTCACAGTCCCCCAGAAAGGCCAGGGTCATGTGCAGGTTCGCGCTGCGCACGCGGCGCCCCGCGGGCAGGCGCCGGGCGATACCGACCAGGCCACGGCGCGCGGCCGCGCTGGGCCATAGGGCGAAGAACAGCCGCTCGGTGTTCGGGGTGCTCACGCCGGCAGGCGCTCCAGCAGCCCGTCCAGGGCGCAGGCCACGGATTGGCGTCGCACCGCTTCGCGGTCACCGCTGAAGTGCTGGCACAGGCACGCCGGCTCGCCGCCGCGCAGCCCCCATCCGAACCAGACCGTGCCGACGGGCTTGCCCGGACTGCCGCCCTCCGGGCCGGCCACGCCGGTGACCGCCACCGCGATCTCCGCGCCGGAAACCACCAAGGCCCCACGCACCAGGGCGGCGGCGGTGGCCTCGCTGACCGCGCCCTCGGCGCCCAGCACCGCGTCCGGGACCCCCAGGAGGTCCCGCTTGGCGGCATTGCTGTAGGCCACCACCCCCCGGCTGAACCAGGCGGAGCTGCCGGGGATGTCGGTGAGCACCTTGGCGATCCAGCCACCGGTGCACGACTCCGCAGTGCTCACCTGCCAACCCAGTGCGCCGAGGTGTTCCCCCAGCTGCCGCGCCCGCGCCTGCAGGGCGGCATCATCCGTGTCCTGAATCTCCATCATCCATCTCCCTCGTCGGTGGTGGCGACATCGCTGCAAACCCCCTCCGGGCGCCGGTATACTGCCGCGCATTCCAGCGGACACGCACCCCGGACCCGAGCATGAACGACAGCGCAGCCGCCCCGCCCCGGCACACCCCCATGATGCAGCAGTACCTGCGCATCAAGGCCGAACACCCGGATATCCTGGTGTTCTACCGCATGGGCGACTTCTACGAGCTCTTCTACGAGGACGCCCGGCGCGCCGCCGCGCTACTGGATATCACCCTGACCACACGGGGCGAGTCCGCCGGTGAACCCATCCCCATGGCGGGGGTGCCGGTCCATGCCTACGAGTCCTATCTTGCCAGGCTCGTCCGCCAGGGCGAATCCGTGGCGATCTGCGAGCAGATGGGCGACCCCGCCACCAGCAAGGGGCCGGTGGAACGGCGCGTGGTGCGCATCGTCACCCCCGGCACCCTCACCGATGAGGCATTGCTCGAGGAAAGGCGCAGCAACCTCATCGCCGGTCTGGCCCCCGGCGACCGGCAAGGCTTCGGCATCGCCGCCCTGGAGCTCGCCGGCGGCCGCTTCGTGGTCACCGAGGTCGCCGACGAGGAGGCCCTGGCCGCCGAGATCGAGCGCCTGCAGCCCGCGGAGATCCTGGTCCCGGAGAATTGGAACGCGCCCGCGGCGGTGGCCACCCGGCCGGGGCTGACCCGGCGCCCTCCCTGGCACTTCGAGGGCGACGCGGCCAGCCGTCGGCTCACCGAGCACTTCGGCACCCGGGATCTGGCCGGTTTCGGCGTCGCCGGGCTCGAGGACGCCATCACCGCGGCCGGGGCGCTGCTGCAGTACGTCGCCGAGACCCAGCGCTCGGCGTTGCCGCACATCCGCGGGCTGCAGGTGGAGCACCGGGACGAGGCGGTGGTCATCGACGCCGCCAGCCGGCGCAACCTGGAGCTGGAGCACAACCTCGGCGGCGGCGGCGAGCACACCCTGGCCTGGGTGCTTGATACCACCGTGACCGGCATGGGCGGGCGCCTCCTGCGCCGCTGGATCCATCGCCCCTTGCGGGAGCTCGCCGTGCTCAATGCCCGCCAGGACGCCATCGAGATGCTCCTGGACACCGCCTCCACCCCGGCCCTGCGCGAACAGCTCCGCGGCCTGGCGGACGTCGAACGGATCAGCGCCCGCATCGGCATGGGCTCGGCGCGGCCGCGGGATCTGACCGGCCTGCGCGAGGCCCTGCGCCGGCTGCCCGGACTGCAGCGCTCCCTCGCCGGCATGGACGCGGAGTTATTGCTGCAGCTACGCGCGGAGATGGCCCCCCGCCAGGATCTGCTCGATTACCTCGAGCGCGCGGTGGTGGACAATCCCCCTGTCGTGATCCGCGACGGTGGTGTCATCGCCGACGGCTTCGACGCCGAGCTCGACGAGCTCCGGGAGCTCTCACGCAATGCCGACGGCCATCTCCTGGAGCTGGAGGCCCGGGAGCGCGAGGCCACCGGCATCAACAACCTCAAGGTCAGCTACAACCGCGTCCATGGCTACTACATCGAGATCACCCGGGCGCAGAGCGACAACGTCCCGGAGCGCTACGTCCGCCGTCAGACCCTGAAGGGGGTGGAGCGTTATATCGTCCCGGAGCTCAAGGCCTTCGAGGAGCGCGTCCTGGCCGCCCGGGAGAAGGCGCTGGCCCGGGAGAAGGCCCTCTACGAGGAGGTCGTGACGACGCTGGCCGGCGAGATGGATGAGCTGCTGCGCCTGGCCACGGCACTGGCGAGCCTCGACGCCCTCGCCTGCCTCACCGAGCGCGCCGACAGCCTGGACTATGTCCGCCCCCGCCTCACCCGGAACGGCGGCATCCACATCGAGGGCGGCCGCCATCCCGTCGTGGAACGGGTCATGAGCGAGCCCTTCGTGCCCAACGACGTCCGTCTCGACGACGACAACCGCATGCTCATGATCACCGGCCCGAACATGGGCGGGAAGTCCACCTACATGCGCCAGGTCGCTCTGATCACGCTGATGGCCTGCATGGGGAGCTTCGTTCCGGCGAGCGCGGCCGCCATCACGCCGGTGGACCGGATCTTCACCCGCATCGGCGCCGCCGACGACCTCGCCGGCGGCCGCTCCACCTTCATGGTCGAGATGACCGAGACGGCCACCATCCTCAACAACGCCACCGAGCACAGCCTCGTGCTCATGGACGAGATCGGCCGTGGCACGTCCACCTTCGACGGCCTCGCCCTCGCTTGGGCCAGCGCCGCGGAGCTGGTGGCGCGGATCCGTGCCTTCACCCTGTTCGCCACCCACTACTTCGAGATGACCGCGCTGCCCGAGCACCAAGCCGGCGTATGCAACGTCCACCTGGACGCGGTGGAGCACGGCGAGCGCATCGTCTTCCTGCATTCGGTCAAGGACGGACCGGCCAACCAGAGCTACGGCCTGCAAGTGGCGGCCCTCGCCGGGGTGCCGGAGCCGGTGATCCGCGCCGCCCGCGGCAAGCTGGACCAACTGGAGACGGAGCACCGGCCACGCGGGCCGGAGCCGGACGGACAGCTGGCGCTGTTTACCGACCCGCCACCACACCCGGCCCTGGAGCGCATACGCGATGCCGATCCCGACGCCCTGAGCCCGCGGGAGGCCCTGGCGCTGGTCTATGAGCTCCATGCGCTGGCCCAGGAGCAGGGCTGAGCGCGCTATTCCCTCGGCAGCTGTAGGTTGATGACCACCTCCAGGCTGCTAGGATACGTTCACAACTTTGTCGTCAGGTGCAAAAACAATGACTTACGTCGTCACGGAAAACTGCATCAAGTGCAAATACACGGATTGTGTCGAGGTCTGCCCCGTCGACTGCTTCCACGAGGGGCCGAACTTCCTGGCCATCGACCCGGAGGAGTGCATCGACTGCACCCTCTGCGAGCCGGAGTGCCCCGCGGAGGCGATCTACTCCGAGGACGATCTGCCCGCCGAGCAGTCGCACTTCCTCGAGCTCAACGCCGAGCTCGCCCAGAAGTGGCCGGTGATCACCGAGATGAAGGATCCGCCGGAGGACGCGGAGGAATGGGACGGCGTAGCCGACAAGCTCCAGCACCTGGAGCGCTGAACCGGCGCCGGCCCTAGCCGCCCGGCGCCCGGCGCGCGTCGACGACGTTGCGCAGGCCTGCCACCCGGTCCAGAACTCGGGCGAGCTGGCCGAGGCCCCGCACCGCTACCGTCAGGCTCACCACCGCCTTCTGGGCATCCCGGTCCGTGCGGGTGTTCACCCCGTCCACCCGCACGTCCTCGTTGCTGAGCAGCGTGGTGATATCCCGCAGCAGCCCCTCCCGGTCGTAGGCCTCCACCCGGATATCCACGGGGTAGCGCCGCTCGGTGTCCTGATTCCAGCTCACCTCGATGAAGCGCCCGGCCTCCTCCTCGCGCTGCAGCCGCTCCAGGCTCGGGCAGTCCCGGCGATGGATGGTCACGCCGTGCCCGCGGGTGATGAAGCCCATGATCGGGTCCCCTGGCGTGGGCTGGCAGCAGCCCGCCATGCGGGTGAGGAGATTGCCCACCCCGTAGATGGTCACATCATCGTCGCCGCCGCTGCGCTCGGCAGTGCCGGCACCACGCCGGGGCTCCGAGGACGCTGGGCGCTCGGGGCGTGGCAGGAGCTCACGATCGAGCAGCCCGGCGATCTGCCCGCCCGTCATGTCCCCGCGCCCCAGGGCGGCGAAGAACTCCTCCAGCCGGCCGTAGCGGGTGCGTGCCGCGATCCGCTCCAGGGGCACGTCCTGGACGCCCAGGCGGTTGAGCTCGCGCTCTAGGATCGCCCGGCCGTCGGCGACGTTCTGCTCGAAATCCTGCTGACGGAACCAGCTACGCACGCTGGCCCGGGCCTTGGGCGTGACCAGATATCCCAGTGACGGGTTCAACCAGTCCCGGCTCGGCTGGCCGCTGCGCGTGCTCAGGATCTCCACCTGGTCACCGTTGCGAAGCTGATAGGTCAGCGGAACGATGCGACCGTTGACCTTGGCGCCCCGGCAGCGGTGGCCGAGCTGGCTGTGCAGGCGGTAGGCGAAGTCCAGGGGAGTGGCCCCCTGGGGCAGATCGAATACGTCGCCCCGGGGGGTGATCACGTAGACCCGGTCCTCAAAGACCTCCGCCTTGAAGCGGTCGATGAGGTCCTCGCCGCCCTCCTCGGAGCCGCCCTCGAGGAGCTGGCGGATCCAGGCGATCTTGTTGTCGAATCCGGGGTCCTCGCCACGGCCCTCCTTATAGCGCCAATGGGCGGCGATGCCGAGCTCAGCGCGCTGGTGCATCTCCCGGGTGCGGATCTGGATCTCGACGTTCTTGCCCTCCGGGCCCACCACCGCCGTATGCAGGGACTGGTAGTTGTTCTCCTTCGGGGTGGCGATGTAATCGTCGAATTCCCGGGGGATGGGCTGCCACAACGCATGGACGACGCCCAGGGCCGCGTAGCACTGGGGCACCGTCTCCACCATCACCCGCAGCGCCCGGATATCGAAAAGTTCCTCGAAGCTCAGCGCCTTACGCTGCATTTTTCGCCAAATACTGTAGATATGCTTGGGCCGGCCCTTCACCTCCGCGTCGATGCCCGCCGACTCCAGCGCCTCCTGCAGCTGATCGCGCACGGCGCCGATGTAGCGCTCCCGGTCCACCCGCTTCTCCGCGAGCAGGCGCGCGATACGCTTGTAGGTGGTGGGCTCGGTGATGGCGAACGCCCGGTCCTCGAGCTCCCACTTCAACTGCCAGATGCCCAGGCGATTGGCCAGGGGGGCATAGAGGTCCAGGGTCTCCCGGGCCAGGGCGAGCTGCCCCTCGGCATCGCGGTAGCGGACCATGCGCATATCGTGGAGCCGCTCCGAGAGGACCAGGAACACCACCCGAATGTCCCGGGCCATCGCCAGCAGCATCTTGCGCAGGGCCTCGGTGCGGTCCTCATGGGCGGCGCCACTACGCTGATGGAGCTCGCCGATCACGCCGATGCGCGCCGCCCCTTCCACCAGGCCCGCGACCTCCTCACCGAAGCGTCGCTGCAGCACTTCCGGATCGTAATCAGGGAAAACCGGCAGGTCGTGGAGCAGGGCCGCGGCCACGGTCTCGGCATCCAGGCGCAGGCCGGCCACCACCGTGGCCACCGTGACCGCGTGGGTCATATACGCCTCGCCGGAGGAGCGCGCCGCCTCCCCGTAGACCGAGCGGGCGCTCTCCCAGGCGCGGGCGAGCACGTCGGTATCCGCCGCGTCGACACTGACGGGCAGCCGCTCCAGCCACTGCGGGAAGTTCAGCTCCGCCTCGGAGATATCACCGAGCTCGCCGGTAACCTGGACCATGCATCCGTCCCTGTGGCCCTGGAAAAAGGGCCGGGATTATAGAACAAACCTTCGCAGGTTTCCTTCGACCCCTTCGACATCTATTGAAGCCGAGCCGCCACGCACCGGCGCCATCGCCGGTAGGGGGATATGGCATCATTCGCCAGGACATGTGTACACCAACGGCATAGGACAAGGGGGACAGATTATGCGCGTGGTCATCATCGGCATCGGTGGTATCGGCGGCTACTACGCCGCGCGGCTGCAGCGAACGGGTAATGAGGTGATCGCCGTCGCCCGTGGCCGCCAACTCGAGGCGCTGCAGCACAACGGCCTGCGCGTCGAGCACCCCGAGTTCCATTTCGCCGAGGCCATGACCGCGGTCGACATGCCGGGCCTCCACGCCCATGACCCCGCGGCCGTGGACGCCGTGCTGCTGGCCACCAAGTCCGCGTCCACCCCCGAGATCGCCCGGGGCTTGCGGGAATGGTTCGATGGCCGGGGCCATCGCACCGCCGTGCTCTCCTTGCAGAACGGGGTCGACAACGAGCCCCTGCTGGCCGAGGCCCTGGGCGACGACCTGGTGATCGGTGGGCTGTCGATCCGCGTGGGCACCCATGTCACCGCGCCGGGGGTGGTGGAGGCCACCGGCCCCGGGCAGGTCACCGCGGGGGTCTGGCCGGACCGCGCCAGCGCCCCCGCCGGCATCGCCACGGAGCGCCTGCCGCACATCCTTTCCGGCCTGGAGGTCGCCGGCGTGCCGGTGCAGGAGACGGACGATATCCGCCGCGAGCTCTGGCGCAAGCTCGTCATCAACAACGGCGTCAACCCCATATCGGCGGTCACCGGATGGGACAGCTGGCATCTGACTCACGACGAGCGCATCGCGCCGCTGCTCAAGCGGCTCATGCGCGAGACCGCGTCCGTGGCCCGGGCCGATGGCGTCACCCTCAACGAGCGCGATGTCGAGGAGATGTTCGCCATCATCCACGACCTAGACCCCATCAAGACCTCCATGCTCGTGGACCGCGAGCACGGCCGTCCGCTGGAGCTCGATGCCATCTGCGGCGCCGTCCTCGAGCGGGCCCGCCGGCTGGGCGAGGACACCCCCGCCACCGAGATGGTCTCGGCCCTGCTCGAACGCGGCATCTGGGCGGGGGCGCCGCAGCCGGATCCCGCCGGCGCATAGCGCCGCGGGGCGGCCGCGACGTGTACGCCTGGGTACTCCCCTTGGTAGCGGCGCCGGCGCTCGCCGCCGCCGGTGTCCTGGGCCACGCCCGCCTGCGGGCGGCCCTGGCGGCGCCGCGCGTCCCCGTGACCGCGAGCCTCGCCGAACACGGCCTGCCGGGGCGCACCGTGCAGCTGCCCACCCGCCGGGGCCGGCAGCTCGAGGCCTGGCTGATACCCGGCCGATCGGGCAAGGGGATTGCGGTGATCACCCACGGCTGGGGGGCGAACCGCGAGCTGATGCTGCCCCTGGCCCGGCCACTGCACGAGGCGGGCTGGACGGTGCTCGCCTTCGACGCCCGCAACCACGGCAACAGCGACGACGACACCTTTTCCTCCATGCCGCGCTTCGCCGAGGACATCGACGCCGCCGTGGCGTGGCTGCGGGGCCCGGCCGGTTACGGGGACGCGCGGCTTGCCCTGATCGGTCACTCCGTGGGGGCGGCGGCGACGCTGCTGGCCGCCGCGCGGCGGGAGGACGTGGCGAGGGTGGTCAGCCTCTCCAGCTTCGCCCATCCCGAACCGATGATGCGCCGCTGGCTGGCGGAAAAGGGCCTGCCGTTCTTCCCGCTGGGATGGTACGTGTTGCGCTACGTGGAGCGGGTCATCGGCCACCGCTTCGACGATATCGCGCCGGTGCGCACCATCCGCCGAATCCGTTGCCCCGTCCTCCTCGCCCATGGCCAGGGGGATACGGTAATCCCGCCGACGGACCTGGAGGCGATATGGGCGGCGGCCGGCGACGCGGAGGTCCAGGTGCACTGGCTCCCCGGCGGCCATGATGCCAGCGCCCACATCAACGACCACGTCGGCGCCCTGATCCGCTTCCTCGACCATGACCGCTGACCTCGCCGCCCTCCTGCCACCAGGGATCCCGCCGCTGGTTGCGGGGCTGCTGGTGCTCACCGCGGCGGCCACCTCATTCATCACCGCCGCCCTGGGCGTCGGCGGCGGGGTGGTGTTCCTCGCCGTCCTCGGTCTGTTCGCCCCGCCGTCGGCCCTCATCCCCGTCCACGGCGTGGTGCAGCTCGGCTCCAACGTGGGGCGGACCCTGCTGATGTGGCGCGATATCAGCACGGCGCCACTGCTCACCTTCGGCATCGGCAGCCTCGTCGGCGCCGCGGTCGGTGGTTCCATCGCCGTGGACCTCCCCCCGCACTGGCTGCGAATGGGCCTGGGGCTGTTCATCCTATTCGCCGTGTGGGGCCCGAAACCGGAGCTCGGACGCGCCGGACTGTGGGTCGGCGGCGGCGTGACCTCGTTTCTCACCATGTTCTTCGGCGCCACGGGGCCGCTGGTGGCCACGCTCATCAAGGCCCTCGCCCTGGACCGGGTCACCCACGTCGCCACCTTCTCCGCGTGCATGTGCCTCCAGCACGGCATCAAGATCGCGGCCTTCGGCATCCTCGGCTTCGCCTTCGCGCCATGGGCCTGGCTGCTCGCGGCGATGATCGCCGCCGGCCTCGCCGGGACGGTCATCGGCCGCCACGTACTACTGCGCACCCCGGACCGGCGCTTTCACCGCCTGCTGGATATCCTGCTCACCGCGCTTGCGCTGCGGCTGCTGTGGATGGGGCTGTCCGCGTGACCCGCGAACGGCTGGAGCGAAACCAATCCTGGATCTACCTCACGTCGATCCTCGCCGGCCTCGCGGTGGGACTGGCATGGCCGTCGTTGGCGACCGCCCTGGAGCGGGCCCTCTGGCCCCTGCTCGCCTGCCTGCTCTACGCCACCTTCACCCAAGTGCCCCTGACCGATCTCCGGGGCGGCTTTCGCGACTGGCGCTACCTCGCCGCCATGCTGACCGGCAACTTTCTGGCGATCCCCCTATTCGTGGGTGCCCTCGCCCACGCCCTGCCACTGGCCCCGCCCGTGCAGCTGGGGGTACTCCTGGTGCTGCTGGTGCCGTGCACGGACTGGTTCATCAGCTTCACCCATCTCGGCCGCGGCGATACCGGCCGCGCCATCGCCGCCACCCCTTTCCTGCTGGTGATCCAGCTGCTCGCCCTACCCGTGTATCTGTGGCTGTTCTTCGGTCCAACGCTGTTCGAGCTCGCCGTGGGCGGGCACCTGCTCGCCCCCTTCACTGGCCTGATCCTGCTGCCGCTCCTGCTCGCGGGGTTCACCGAACGCCTGGCCGTCGACCACCACCGGGTGCAACGGCTGGTGCACGGCCTCGCCCGGCTACCGGTACCCCTGCTCGCCCTCGTGGTGTTCGCCGTCGCCGCCTCCCAGGTCCCGCTGGTGGCGGGGCTAATGGGCGTACTGCCGAAGGTGCTGCTCGCCTTCGTGGCGTTCCTGCTGTTCTCCGCCCTCCTCGGGCCGCTGCTCGCCCGGGTGTTCCGGCTGGAGCTCCGCGCCGCGCGCACACTGACCTTCAGCCTCGGCACCCGCAACTCGTTCGTCCTCCTGCCCATAGCGCTCGGCCTACCGGAGCCCTGGCGGGCCGCGGTGGTGGTCATCGTCTTTCAGACGCTGGTGGAGCTGTTCGGGATGGTGGCCTACATCTCCTGGGTCCCGCGGCGGTTGCTGCCGGACCGTTGAGGCCGACTTATCGGGACACGGTGACTGCCGCCTCCCCAGCACAGGCAAAGGGACGATTGAAGAGGCTCAGGACCGTGACAGCGCGAGGGCCGCTACGCTCCAGGATTGCTAGCTTCCCAACCGAACAATGCTCGCCTAGACAATCGTCCGCATCCCGTAGCACGCTATGCTTATCAGAACCAAGAAGCAGGAGTGGGGGACACGGTATGGACACCGGGGCTTGGCCGTTTCCAACACAACTCGACAGCCACCCCCAGACGACGTTGACCCGATATCCCCCCTCCACGTGCCCACGCTCCCACGTCAGACCGACGGCACGATATTGCGGAAACCATCCCACGATGCGGCTAATAATGTCCGGAAAACCCGCATCTTATGCGGCTACGGCAGCGGCACGGATAACCAATAAGCGCGCCGGCACGTTCATTCAATATATGTGCCCGCTGCCTAATCACTGGTTGCGCGGTGTGAGGCGATAGCGGTGGTGGTCGGCATGAACTTTGGTCGGTAAGAGGTAGGAGCGAACAATGACGCTTGATGAGATAAAAAACGCCCTAGAACAAGGCGGCTACGCGATCAACTCGGAAAAGAGGGCCGGCAACGACCTCGGATGGCAGCTACGTCTCACAAATGGCGGTATCGTCAATGTATTCGATACAGGCAATTTTAACGTGCAAGGCAAGTGTCAGCCCGAAATCAAAGAGGCTTTGGGGGTGGTCGGGTCTGGAAGCTCGAACGCACCATCTGCGCCAGGGTCGCAAAAATCTAACAACGGATACACGAAGGTATTCGTAGTCTACGGACATGACGAAACTGCGAAGAACCACTTGGAAGCGATGCTTCGCCGGTGGGGCCTTGAGCCGCTCATACTCGATCAACTGCCGTCGGAAGGGCAAACACTGATAGAGAAGCTTGAGACTTATACGGCTGAAGTAAACTTCGCTGTGGTGCTTGCAACACCCGACGATGAAGGGCACCGCGCTGGCCACGATGATGAGAAGGCGTTTAGAGCACGCCAGAACGTCGTTTTGGAAATGGGAATGTTACTGTCCGTTCTCGGACGAAGTCGTGTCGCGATTGTACTAAAGCAGCAGTCGAATATGGAGAGGCCGTCGGACATTCAGGGTTTGATTTACATACCGTACAAGGACGATTTACAGAAAGAAGCGGCGCCGACCTTGGCCAAAGAAATGTCCACACAGGGGTACCACATTGACGTGGCGAAACTGTAGCCCGCCCTACAAAGCGCTGCAGTCGACGCCGAAACCGCCCGGCGGTTTCGGCGCCCCTGAGCGCCAGCGTTAAACGGCCGGGTCGACAGGAGTGCTGCAAAATGGAAATTTGCGCGATCTGCGCTGAACATGAAGCTACCACTAGGGATCATGTTCCGCCGAAATCCATATTTCCTAGGCCTCGTCCTGGCAACTTAATCACCGTCCCAGCGTGTGCTGAATGCAACAATGGCGCCTCAGACCTTGACGACTTGTTTAAGGTCTACCTGAGTATGCAGGCAGCCGCGAACAGCGAAATTGCCGCGCGTCTTTTCCGTGAAAAGACAGTCCGCACTTTGAAGAGAAACCAGCGCCTATTGAATAAACTCCAAGAGGAATCCGCCCAGATCGAGGTGACAACGGAAGAAGGAAGGATTGAAACACGCACGGGTTACCTGTGGGATTCGGTGGCACATGATGCTGTAATTGAGAGAACTATTCGTGGCCTTTACTGGCATCACTGGGGTGCTCCACTCACCCGGGATGCCACCCTATCGGTCCAGTGGTTGCAAACAATTCCCGACCAGGTCCTGGAAAAAATCTCTCTGTTCAATGAGGTTGCGCTCGGAGATGATCAGGTTGTCTACAAGTACATAATCTCTACGGATGATCCTCGCTTTTCGTTGTGGTTTTTCGATTTTTACGGGGCTCACTGGGCCAGTGGATATACACAACCAACCGTCATTTGACCAGGCGCTCCATCCGACCGCTAACCCGCTGCGCGGACTAGCGGCTGCTGAGCACTCTCGTTAGGGTAATTAATAGCCATGAAATGTGAGATTTGTGGACAAACTCTTGGGTCCAATAGGGATCTGTTGAACCATCTAAGAAGTTCCCATGCTATCGATCCTATTGCTTATTTCGAAGCATACCCTGTGGCAGAGAAATATTGCAGCAAATGCAAGAAATCATTGCCCATAACCAATTTTTTGTCAGATAAGAGCAATAACTACGGCTACAGAACCCAGTGCATCGCGTGCATGAAACCTGACGGAGCTAATCGGAAATGCCCTGTTTGTAATAGAGTATTAAAATGGTCTGCTGTTATTAATCACATGAAGGTAGAGCATGGAATACCTCCAGCAGAAGGGTTCAATAGGTACCTAAAGGAAAAATATTGCCCAAAATGCAAACAAGTAAAGACGTTAGACAATTTTGCAAAGCTTCAAGACCAAGAGAAAGTCTTTTTTTCGTGGTGCAACGAGTGCAATATGGATCGTAACCTGGAAAGAAATACCGCAGATAAAGATTTCGATCTTTTTCAATATCTTGTAGCTCGGCTGGCATTCTCTGATAAATGCTTTTTGTGCGATCTTTCACATGACGAGAGCGTTGAGAAATACTCAGAGCCGTTGCATATAGATCACATGAAAGCCTTTTCAAAGGGTGGAGCCTTAAGTTTAGGAAACGTGATTCTTCTATGCAGAACATGCAATCTAAAAAAAGGCACTAAAGAGCTTAATGAAGTACTTGCTGGCACTGGTCTGACTGATAGCGAGGTAGCAAATAAAATACTTCAGCTTTCCACAATACAGAGATGGGCGGAGGTTGAGTTGAAGCGTGTCTTATTAAGAAAAATTTACAAACAACACCCTAACAATGCCGTCAACTCGGACAATTAATAGCGCCGTTTCGCTTCGCTCCACTCTACTTGTAACTGCCGGTTATGGCCAGCGTTAGGCACCGAGAAACGAGGTCCACAATGGCCACCCATCATCTGCATACAGAAATTGAAATCAACGCGTCCGCGGAGCGGGTGTGGGCCGTTCTGTCGGATTTCGCCTCCTACCCGCAGTGGAATCCCTTCATCAAGTCTGTTGCCGGCACACCCCAGCAAGGTGTGCGGCTTCAGATCGCGATCCAGCCCAGCGGCGGAAAGGTCATGCGCTTCTCCCCCATCGTCCTCACGGCGGATGCCGGGCGCGAGTTGCGCTGGCTGGGCCGCTTTCTATTTCCTGGCATCTTCGAAGGCGAGCATCGTTTTCTGATCGAACCGCTTGGCGAAGGCAAGGTGCGGTTTCAGCAGAGCGAGCGGTTTAGCGGCTTGTTGGTCAGTCTGCTCCGCAGTAGCCTGGATCGAGATACTAGGCGTGGGTTTGAAGAGATGAACCGGGCGCTGAAGGCGCGGGTCGAAAGCGCGCAAGAAAAAGCAGAAGAACGGCAAGCCTAACCTGAGCGGTGCGCTAACCCGCTGTTTTTGTTGGTGCCCGGACCGGGACTCGAACCCGGACGGAGAATGCTCCGAGGGATTTTAAGTCCCTTGCGTCTACCAGTTCCGCCATCCGGGCCGGAGCGGGTCGTCCTGAAGAGGGTATTGGAGGCTAGGACCGGAATCGAACCGGTGTACACGGCTTTGCAGGCCGCTGCATCACCACTCTGCCACCTAGCCTTTGCGCGGGAGATGATAGCACTGGGCCTGCCCGATGACGAGGCCCATGACGAAAAAGCCCCGGGATTACCGGGGCCTTCGGAATCTGGAGCGGGAAACCGGACTCGAACCGGCGACCCCAACCTTGGCAAGGTTGTGCTCTACCAACTGAGCTATTCCCGCTGTGTTGTGACGCGTATTTTACTGAGCTTCCGGCCCTCGTCAACCCCGGTTCCGCGGGATCAGGTGGATTCCCCCTGGCTATCCACCGCACGCCACGCGGCGAGAAGATAGAGGACCATGGAATAGATCGTCAAGCCGGCGGCCACGTAGAGCAGCCAGAACCCGACGGTGAAGGCGGAGACCACCCACACGGGGCCCGCGTAGAGGAGCAGGAGGATCGCCACCATCTGCGCGGTGGTCTTGAGCTTGCCGAGCCAGCCCACCGCGACGCTTGCCCGCAGGCCGAGCTCGGCCATCCATTCCCGGAGCGCCGAGACCGCGATCTCGCGGCCGATGATGACCGCCACCGGAAAGGCCAGCGCGGCACTGGGGTTCGCGGTGAGCACCGCGATCAGGGCGACGGCGACGATGAGCTTGTCCGCCACCGGGTCCAGGAAGGCGCCGAAGGGCGAGGTCTGGTGCCACAGCCGGGCGAGATAACCGTCCAGCCAGTCGGTCACCGCCGCGAGGCCGAAGATCGCCGCGGCAATGACGTTCGACCACGGATACGGCAGCAGGAACATCAGTGCCATCACCGGTATCATCCCGATGCGCAACAGCGTGAGTATATTCGGCAGATTCCAGCTCATCCGGCCCTTCGCTCCCGCGCTTGTGGTGCCGCTACGCTAACATGACCCGCCCGGCGAGCGGCTCAGCCGTTCAGGGTTTCGTAGATGCGCTCCGCGAGCGCGCGGTTGATCCCGTGGACCCGGGCAAGGTCCTCGACGCCGGCGCGCTGCACGCCTTGGAGGCCGCCGAACTGCTTGAGCAACGCCTGCCGCCGCTTGGGCCCGAGGCCGGGGATCTCCTCCAGGGAGGAGCGCTGACGACGCCGTCCCCGCCGGCCGCGGTGACCGGTTATGGCGAAGCGATGGGCCTCGTCACGGATCTGCTGGAGCAGGTGCAGGCCCGGGGCATCCGGGGGTAACCGATACTCGTCCTCGCGCCCCGCGATGTGCAGCACCTCCTCGCCCGGCCGGCGCCGCGGCCCCTTGGAGATCGCGGCGATGGTGAGCTCGTCGGTGAGCTGAAGCTCGCCGAGCACCGCTTCCGCCTGGGCGAGCTGCCCGCGGCCGCCGTCGATGAGCAACAGGTCCGGCACCGGGGCCTCGCCCTTCTTGACCCGCAGATAACGCCGCTCGAGGGCCTGGCGCATGGCGGCGTAGTCGTCGCCGGCCTCGATGCCCTCGATGTTGAAACGCCGGTAGTCCGATTTCAGCGGACCCTCGCGGTTGAACACCACACAGGAGGCCACCGTCGCCTCGCCCTGGGTGTGGCTGATGTCGAAGCACTCCATGCGCTCCGGCATGGCCTCGAGCTCCAGGCGCTCCTGGAGGTCCTCGAAGCGACGATCCATGCTGGCCTGGGTGCTCATGCGGGCGCTCAGGGCGTGCTCGGCATTGCTCATCGCCAGCTCGAGCCAGCGCCGGCGCTCGCCACGGACCCGCGAGCGGATGCGCACCCGGTGGCCGGCGTCCCCGCCGAGGGCCTCCTCCAGGACCTCCCGGTCGGTCATGTCATCGCTGACGATGAGCTCCGGCGGTGCATTGCCGCCCAGGTAGTGCCCGGCGATGAAGGCATAGAGGATTTCGTCGCTGTTGGTCTCCGGCGGCGCCTTGGGGAAGTAGGTCCGGTTGCCGAGGTTGGTGCCATTGCGGATGACGAAGACCTGCACGCATGCCATGGACTCACGTACCACGCAGGCGATCACGTCCACGTCGCCGCGGGCACCGGCGACGTACTGCCGCTCCTGGATGCGGCGCAGGGCGGCGATGCGGTCGCGCAGCCCCGCCGCCTCTTCGAACTTCAGCGCGGCGGCGGCGGCCTCCATGCGCTCGACGAGCTCGTCGATGACGCGGTTGCTGTCCCCGTCGAGGAACATCTCGACATGGCGCACATCCCGGGCGTAGTCCGCCTCACTGATGTAGCCCACACAGGGCGCGGTGCAGCGCTCGATCTGGTACTGCAGGCAGGGGCGCGAACGGTTCTCGAAGAAGCTGTCCCGGCACTGGCGTACCGGGAAGACCTTCTGCAGGTGGTTCAGGGTCTCGCGCACAGCGCTGGCGCTGGGGAAGGGGCCGAAATAGCGTCCCGGCCCCTTCCGCGAGCCCCGGTGGAAGGCGAGTCGCGGGAAGCGCTGGTGGCTGGACAGGTAGATATAGGGGTAGCTCTTGTCGTCCCGGAGCAGGACGTTGAAGCGCGGCCGCAGCTCCTTGATGAGGTTGTTCTCGAGGATCAGCGCCTCGGCCTCGGTATGGGTGAGCGCCACCTGCACGTCCGCCACCTGGGCGAGCATGGCCTGGGTCTTGGCGTTATGCGCCTGACGGGTGAAGTAGCTGCCCACGCGGCGGCGGAGGTTGCGCGCCTTGCCGACGTAGATCACCGTGCCCGAGGCGTCGATCATGCGATAGACGCCCGGTGACTGCGGCAGGCTGCGCACCAGGGCACGCGGGTCGAAGGTGGGCTCGGGACGTTCAGTCATCGCCGTTGAGGAGGCCGTGCCGCATGGCCAGCCGGGTCAGGCCCACGTCGCTGCTCACGCCGAGCTTCTCGTAGAGCCGGTAGCGATACGTGCTCACCGTCTTGGGACTGAGGCAGAGCCGGTCGGAGATCTCCTGGGAGCGGTATCCCTCGGTGATCATCATCATCACCTCCAGCTCCCGGCGGGAGAGCCGATCGAAGGGGCTGCCGCTCCCTTCCAACCCTGAGATCGCCAGCTGCTGGGCGATGTCGGCGCCGATATAGCGCTGCCCGGCCATCACGGTGCGGATGGCGCGCACCACCTCCTGCTCATCGCAGCCCTTGGTGACGTAGCCGTGGGCACCCGCCTCCAGCAGGCTGCTGGGATAGGGCTCCTGCATGTGCACGGTCAGTGCGATGATCCGCGTCGAAGGGGCCATGCGGCGCAGCTTGCGCGTGGCCTCGAGCCCGCCCATGCCGGGCATGTGCACGTCCATGAGGACGACGTCCGGCATCATCTCGGCGGCGCGTTCCACCGCCTCCTCACCGCTGGCGGCCTCCCCCACCACCTCGATGTCCCCCGCCTCCTCGAGGATGCGGTGGATGCCGGTGCGCACGAGTTGGTGGTCATCAACCAGCAATACCCTGGTCATTGCGGCCCCTCCGATACCGGCGCGCGTTGCGCCCGTGCCCCCATTCCTACTCGCCAATCCTATCATCGGCCCTCCTGACCACCGCCCAGCATGTGCTCCGCCTCGGGCATGATCCTCGCCATGAGCGCCCCCCCGGCGCCCAGCACCCCCAGCAGCGCGACCACCGCGGCCACACCGAGCCACTGGGCGAGCACGCCGAGGGCGCCGCCGGCCAGGGCCAGCAGCCCCACGGAGGTATTCGAGAAGGCGACGTACAGCGCTCGCTCGTCGGCCGGGGCGGCGTCGACCAGGTAGGTCTTGCGCCCGAGCCGCACGCCCTGCTCCGCGATGCCGAGGAGCACGAACACCAGGGCATAGAGCCACGCCGAGCGCAGCGCCTCGGGGAGCAGCCCCACCAGGAGCGCAAGCGCGGCGATGGCCGCCGCCAGCACGCCGCTGGCGATAAGCACGGTGCGGCTGGAGCGGTCCGAGAAACGGCCCCATACCGGGCTGCTCAGCACATTGCCGAGGCCCACGGTGATCACGAAGCCGCCGAGCACCATGAGGCCGTCGTCGAACAGGGCCTGGGCATGGAGGGCATAGAAGGGCATGGCGAGCTCCACCGACAACAGCAGCGCCCGCACCCCGAGGAAGCGGCGATAGCCCCGGATCCGCCGTACCAGACCCAGGCCGGCGCCAAGCTCGTCGATCAGGCGCCGGCCGCCTTCGGTGGCGCCGGGGTGCTCGGTGATCACGGCGAACAGCACCGCGGCGACCGCCCAGAGGCCCGCGGCCACCACCACGGGGATCACATACGGCGCCACGGCGCTCCCATCGCCCAGCCACTGCTGCATGGCCCAGCCGGCGACCATGGTCAGCACGCCGCCGATGAAGGCGCGGTTGGAGAGCAACCGCCCCCGCCGCCCCTTGGGTACCGTTTTGGCGGTGACGTCCTGGAAGGCCACCGAGGCGGTGCCGCTGGCGACGCTGAACGCGGCGAACACGGCGACCACTGTGACGCCGGCGGCCACCGGTGGCAGGACCAGCACGGCGAGGGCGATCAGCAGCATCGCCACCGCCTGCACGCCCCCGGCGCCGGCCCAGACCCACTTGCGCCGGGCCACCGCCCGGATGCGCCCGGCGACGAAGAGTTGGGGCAGTAGCGCGCCCACCTGCTTGATGGGCATGAGCAAGCCGATGAGCCCGGCGGGTGTCCCTACGGCACCGAGGAGCCAGGGGAGCACCAGGTTCGGCCCCGCGATCTGCTCGGCGAGCTTGGTACACGCGCCATTGGCCACGTTGGCGACGTAATTGCGGGGCACGTCGGTACAGGCCGACTCGGGGATCGCCTCGCAGGCCCGCTCGTCGCTGTCGTCACCGCTGAGCACGCGGTAGGCGCGCTCGAGCCTTTGCTCCATGATGGTCATGGTCCGTCACCCTCCGGTTCGCCGGATTGTTCTTTGTTCGCCGGGCCCGGCGCCTTATGTTGCACTGCAACGATTTCGGAGTATATCGGAAACCCGACCCACGCGGGGATACAGGAGAACATGGTGGAACAGCCGATCCAGCAAATCCATCCGGAGGCCTCGGCGCCGCGACCATTGGCCGGCGCCTATCTCGACGCGCCCCTGGTGCCGGACGGCCACGCCGGCGGGTTGTTCGTCTATGCCAATTTCGTGCGCAGCCTCGACGGCCGGATCTCCGTGCGCGGGCCCGACGGCATCGAGGCGGTGCCGGCTGACGTCGCCAACCCCCGGGACTGGCGGCTGTTCCAGGAGCTTGCGGCGCGCGCGGATATCCTCCTCTCCTCCGGGCGTTACTTCCGCGACCTCGCCGCGGGCCAGGCCCAGGACGTGCTTCCCGTGTCCGCGGATCCCGCCTACGAGGATCTCCGCCAGTGGCGGCGCCGCCATGGGCTCCCCCGGCAGCCCGATGTGGCCATACTCAGTGCGACCCTGGACTTCGCGCTGCCCGCCGAGCTACGCGGCGGCGAGCGACGCGTCCTGGTGCTCACCACCGCGGATGCGGACGGCGCACGCCGTGACCGCCTCGCCGAGCAGGGCGCGGAGGTGGTGCCGCTTTCCGCCGGCCCGCGGGTCCGTGGGCGGGAGGCCGCCGATGCCTTGGCGGCACGGGGCTACCGCCGTGCCTACTCCGCCACCGGGCCGTGGGTGGCCCACACCCTGGTGGCCGACGACTGCCTGGACGCGCTGTTCCTCACCACCGTCCACCGCCTGATCGGCGGCCATGACTACGCCAGTGTCCTCGAGGGCGAACGCCTGGCCCCTGCACGGGAATGGCATCTGACCCAGCTCTGGCACGACCCCTGGGGGCCTGGCCCCGGGGGCCAGCAGTTCGCCCGCTACGACCGCTGCTGACCGGGGAGACCCCCGGCCGCCAGCGCCCGGGGGTCGAGCAGCCGGTCCAGCTCCCCGTCGCTGAGATCGGTCATCTCCCGGGCCACCTCCCGGACCGGCCGGTCCTCCTGGTAGGCCTTCTTGGCGATGGCCGCCCCCTTTTCGTAGCCGATCACGGCATTCAGGGCCGTCACCAGGATGGGGTTACGGTCCAGCGCCGCCTGCAGGCGCGATTCGTTGACGGTGAAGCCGGAGATCGCGCTGTCGGCGAGCACCCGGGCCGAGTTGGCCAGTAGCGTCTCGCTTTGCAGTAGGTTGTAGGCGATCACCGGCAGCATCACGTTGAGCTGGAAGTTGCCCGACTGCCCGGCCACGCCGATGGTGGCATCGTTGCCCATCACCTGGGCCGCCACCATGGCCACGGATTCGGGGATCACCGGGTTCACCTTCCCGGGCATGATGCTGCTGCCCGGCTGCAACGCGGGCAGGGCGATCTCGCCGAGGCCGGCCAGGGGGCCACTGTTCATCCAGCGCAGGTCGTTGGCGATCTTCATCAGGCTCACCGCCACCGTGCGCAGCTGGCCCGACAGGGCCACTGCCGCATCCTGGCTGCTAAGCGCCTCGAAGCGATCCTCCGCCACACGGAAATCCACCCCCGTCTCCTCGCCGAGGCGCCGCGCGACCCCGGCGCCGAAGTCCGGGTGGGCATTGATACCGGTACCCACCGCCGTCCCTCCCTGGGCGAGGGCCTGGACCGTGTCCAGCGCCCCCTCGACACGCTGCATCCCGGCGCGCACCTGGGCCGCCCAGCCGCCGAGCTCCTGGCCGAGGGTCACCGGCATGGCGTCCATCAGGTGGGTACGGCCGGTGGTGGTGACATCGGCGAGCTCACCGGCCCGGGCCTCCAGGGTCCGGGCGAGATGCCCGAGTGCCGGCAGCAACGCCTCGCGGGCGAGCAGCGCGGCACTGACGTGGATCGCCGTGGGGATCACGTCGTTGCTGCTCTGCCCCATGTTGACGTGGTCGTTGGGGTGCACCGTGCGGCCCAGGTCCTCGCCGGCCAGTCGGGCGATGACCTCATTGGCGTTCATGTTGGTGCTCGTCCCCGAGCCGGTCTGGAAGACATCCACCGGGAACTGGGCATCGTGCTCACCGGCGGCCACCGCGTTGGCCGCGCGGGCGATGGCCTCGGCGATATCTGTGTCCAACAGCCCCAGCTCGGCGTTGGTGCGTGCCGCTGCGGCCTTGATCAGCCCCAGGGCGCGGATGAATGGCCGCGGCATGGTCAGGCCGCTGATGGGGAAATTCTCCACGGCCCGCTGGGTCTGGGCGCCGTAGAGGGCGGCCACCGGCACCTGCAGCTCGCCCATGCTGTCCCGCTCAGTGCGTGTCGCGTTCTCGCTCATTGCCTGCCTCCCGTATACGGATGCGATACCCCGCCCGGGCGGGTAGAATCTCCGGCCCGATACGAATCCCGCCGGAGAGCCGATTGACCATGGACCTCACCGCGTTGACCGCCATCTCCCCCGTGGACGGGCGCTACGGCCCGAAGACCGAACCCCTGCGCACGCGCGTCAGCGAGCTCGGGCTCATCCGCCAGCGCGTCGTCGTCGAGGTACGCTGGCTGCAGGCCCTCGCCGCCGAACCGGCCATACCGGAGGTCCCACCCCTATCGGCACGGGCCTCCGCGGTCCTGGATGACATCGTCGCCAACTTCGACGAGGAGGACGGACGGCGCATCAAGGCTATCGAGGACATCACCAATCACGATGTGAAGGCGGTGGAGTACTTCCTCAAGGAGGTCCTTTGCGAGCACACCGAGCTCGCCGCCATCCGCGAATTCGTCCACTTCGCCTGCACCTCCGAGGACATCAACAACCTTGCCTATGCGCTGATGCTGCGCGAGGCCCGCGACGAGGTCTTGCTGCCGGCCATGGACGGCGTGGCCGGCCGGCTCCGGTCGCTCGCCCATGAGCTCGCCGACCTGCCCATGCTCGCGCGCACCCACGGCCAGCCCGCCTCACCCACCACCCTCGGCAAGGAGATCGCCAACGTGGTGGTCCGCCTCGAGCGTCAGCGCTCGCAGGTCGCCGAGACCGCCATCATGGGCAAGATCAATGGCGCGGTGGGTAACTACAACGCCCACACGGCGGCCTACCCGGAGGTGGACTGGCCGGCCTTTGCCGAGCGCTACGTGCACTCGCTGGGGCTCGAATGGAACGCCTGGACCACCCAGATCGAGCCCCATGACTACATCGCCGAGCTCTTCGACGCCGTGGCCCGCTGGAACACGGTGGCCGTCGATCTCTGCCGGGATGTCTGGGGGTATATCAGCCTGGGGTATTTCCGCCAGCGTCTGGTGGAGGGCGAAGTGGGTTCGTCGACCATGCCGCACAAGGTCAACCCCATCGACTTCGAGAACGCGGAAGGCAACCTGGGCATGGCCAACGCGGTGCTCGAGCACCTGGCGAGAAAGCTACCGGTGTCCCGCTGGCAACGTGACCTCACCGACTCCACGGCGCTGCGCAACATCGGCGTGGGCCTCGCCCACACCCTGATCGCCTGCCAGGCCCTCGGCCGGGGCCTGGGCAAGCTGGAGGCGGACGAGGAGCGCCTGGCCGCGGACCTGGACGCCAACTGGGAAGTGCTCGGCGAGGCCATCCAGACGGTGATGCGCCGCCACGGCATCGACGCCCCCTACGAGAAGCTCAAGGCCCTGACCCGGGGCAAGCGCATCGACCAGCAGCGCCTCGGCGCGTTCGTCGCCGATCTGGCCCTGCCGGAGGCGGTGAAGGCGGAGCTCGCCGCCCTCACCCCGGCGCGCTACATCGGCCTCGCCGCGGAGCAGGCCCGGAAGGTCTGAATGCCCGCCCCCTTCGGTACCCTCAGCCGCGAGGCCTTCGTCGAGCGCTACTGGCAGCAGCGCCCGCTGGTGGTGCGCGGCGCCTTCCCCGAACCCCCCGCCGGGCTGTCCGCCGAGGAGCTCGCCGGCCTCGCCACCGAGGCCGACGTGGAGTCCCGGGTGGTCATGGGCGAGACGGCGCGGGAGGACTGGATCCTCCTCCACGGCCCCTTCGAGCCGGAGTTCTTTCAAGACACGCCGGACGCCGACTGGACCCTGCTGGTCCAGGATGTGGACAAGCACCTGCCCGCCCTCGCCGCCTGGCTGGCACCCTTCCGTTTTGTCCCCGGCTGGCGCTTCGACGACCTGATGGTCAGCTACGCCGCGCCGGGCGGCACCGTCGGGCCCCACGTGGACCGCTACGACGTCTTCCTGATCCAGGGCCAGGGCCGGCGCCGTTGGGCCATTCAGGACCCGCCACCGGAGGGCGAGCGGCTGCGGGGGCACCCGGATCTCCGCCTGCTTGCCGATTTCGAGGCCACCGACGAGTGGGTCCTCGAGCCCGGGGACATGCTCTACCTGCCACCGGGCATCCCCCACTACGGGGTCGCCGAGGACGACTGTCTGACCTACTCCGTGGGCTTCCGCGCACCCTCGGGCGCGGAGCTGCTGGCCGCATGGGCCCGGGGGCGCGTCGACGCCAACGGCGACGCCGGCCGCTACCATGATGCCCCGGGGGCGCTGCCGCCCCCCGGGCGCCTCACCACCGAAGAGCTGTCCGAGCTCCGGCGGCTGATCCGCGAGGCGGCGGCCGCCGACGACGACGCCCTGGACGACTGGATCGCCCGTTACCTCACCGAGCCCAAGGCCGCGTTCCGGGATCTCCACGGTGAGGAGGAGACAGTGGCCAGCGTGGCCACGCGACTGGCGACCGATGCCGGGGTGTTGCTCAACCCCGCCGCCCGCCTGGTCCTGGCGGAGACCACTGGAGGGAGGCGCTGGTACCTCCAGGGCCAACTCGAGGACATCCCCGCGGCCGCTGCTGCGGCGGCGGAGCGCCTGGCCGCCGGCGCCACCCTGCACGCCGGGGACTTGCCGGCGTCGGCGAACGAACGCGAGGCCTTCCTCGAGTGGCTGGCGGACTGGCGCCATCGCGGCCTTGTCGTGTTTACCGACGAGCTCTCGGAGGAGGAGGACGATGGACGCTGACTCCTTCTGCGTCGAGGACGGGACCTGGACCGAGTGGGGATCGCTGGCGGCGCCCCTGCGACGCGAGGTGTTCGTCCACGAGCAGCGGGTCCCGGAATCGCTGGAGTGGGATGGTCTCGACCCGGAGTGCCACCATGTCATCGCCCTCGACGCCCAGGGACGGGCCATCGCCACGGCGCGGCTGACCCCGGACGACCACCTCGGCCGCATGGCCGTGGCCCGCCGCTGGCGCCACCGCGGTGTCGGCCGGGCGGTCATGGTACGCGCCGAGCGGGTCGCCCGACGGCGGGGCAGCCGGGTGCTGGTGCTGGCGGCCCAGCTGTCGGCGCTGCCCTTTTATGAGAAGCTGGGCTACAGCGCCTATGGCGATGTATTCGAGGACGCGGGCATCCCCCACCGGATGATGTGCCGCGACTTGGCGGAGTGAGCGGGAGGAGCCCCATGAGCGGGAACGGAGCCGAGGAGCACACCGCAGAGCTCCAGGACCACGAGGGCGTGGTGGCCGCGGTGGACCGCCTGGCGGGGAGGGCCCGCAGCCGTATCGAGCTCCAGACCCCGGACCTGGAGCCCCGCTACTTCGACCGGGAGGCCTTCGTCCAACAGCTCGAGCGCTTCTGCCTGGACCATCGGGACGCCCGGGTGCGGCTGCTGGTGGGTGACCCCCTGGCCGCCGTTCGCCGCAGCCGCCGCCTGCTCCCCCTGGCCCGTCGGCTGACCAGCTATTTCGAGCTGCGCCGCCTGAGCCCGGCCCGGGCCCGCTCGCCGCGCAGCCTGCTCATCGTCGACGACCGTCACGCCGTCTACCGGCCGAACGCCGAGCGGCCCGGCGGCGTGATCATCGAGGACGATCCGGCCCGGGTCCAGCCCCTGGCCGACGAGCTCGCCGCGGCCTATGCCGACAGCGAGCCGGATACGGAATTCCGCGGCCTCTCCCTCTAGCCCCCTACCACTCGAGCCCGCCTCCCACGCTGCCCCAGAGGTCGCGGACCCGTTCCCGGTTCAGCGCCAGCCACTGCAGCGCGATCAGGGGCATGGCGGCGTGAATGGTGCCATCCTCCACCATCGCCATGGCCTCGTCGAAGCCCATGATGTGTACCAGTATGTCCTCGCCCTCCTCGGCGAGGCCGTGGACCCCGCCGGCGAGCCTGGTGACGTCCACATGGGCACAGAACAGGCTCTGCTGTTCCGTGGTCCCACCGGGGCTGACGAGGTAGCGGTGGATCGGTAGGATCTCGCCCACCTCGCAGCCGGCCTCCTCCACCGCCTCCCGGCGGGCCACCTCCTCCGGGGGCTCCCCGGGCTCGATGATCCCGGCGATGATCTCCATCAGCCAGGGGCCACGGGGCGCGTCCAGGGCCCCGACCCGGAACTGCTCCACCAGCACCACCTGGTCACGGTCCGGATCGTAGGGCAGGATCCCCACGGAATGGCCCCGCTCGAAGACCTCCCGGGTGAGCACCGGCCCCATGCCACCCCGGAACTGCGCGTGGCGCAGGTGATAGCGGCGGAGGCGGAAATACCCCTGGAAGGCGTCCTCGGCGTCGATGATCTCGTAGTCCATCCCTCCCCCTTCGTCAGTGACCCGGGCGGTCGAAAACGGCGATGCTCTCCACGTGGGCGGTGTGCGGGAACATATCCATCACCCCCGCCGCCGAGAGCCGGTAGCCGTGCTCGTGGACCAGCCGCCCCGCGTCCCGGGCCAGCGTCGCCGGCCCACAGGATACGTAGACGATTCGTCCCGCCCCCAGCGCCGCCACATTGGGCAGCACCTCCGCCGCCCCCGAGCGCGGCGGATCCAGAAGCACCCGGTCTATGCCGCCGCGCAGCCACGGGTCGGCACTGACGTCGGCGCTGAGATCGGCCACGTGGAAGACGGCGTTGTCGATGCCGTTGCGGCGGGCATTCTCGCGGCCGCGCTCCACCAGCGCCGCCTCCCCCTCCACGCCAATGACGGTACCGGCCCGGCTCGCCAGCGGCAGGGTGAAGTTGCCGAGCCCGCAGAAGAGGTCCAGCACGCGATCGTTCGGGGACGGATCCAGCAGCGCCACCGCCCGGTCCACCATGGCACGATTGATCGCGGCGTTCACCTGGGTGAAGTCCGCCGGGCCGAAGGTGAGCTCCAGGCCGAACGATGGCAGGGCGTAGCGGAGTTCCGGGGCCGTCGGCGACAGCGGCGTGATGGTGGTCTCGTTGCCGGGTTGCCCGTAGACCGTCAGCCCGGCACGTTCGCCGAAGGCGACCAGGGCCTCCCGGTCGGCAGCGCTCCAGGGCGCCAGGTTCCGGAAGACCAGGCCACCGTTGTCATCGCCGAGTGCCACCTCGATCTGGGGCACCCGGTCGCGTATCGACAACCCGCCGATCAGCGCCGCGAGCTCGGGCAAGCGCTCGCCGACCCGGGGGTCGAGGACGTGACACTGGTCGATGTCCGCCACGAACGGGCTCATCTTCTCGCGAAACCCCACCAGCACGCGATCGCCCTTGGCGGGCACGTACTTCACGCCCAGCCGGGCCCGGCGCCGGTAGCCCCAAACCGGGCCGGTGAGCGCCGGCAACCATTGCCCGGGCTCCACCCCACCGATGTGGCGCAGGTGCTCGGCCAGCACCCCCGCCTTGTGGACAATCTGGTCTTCCGGTGACAGGTGCTGGAGGCTGCAACCGCCGCACAGGCCGAAATGGGGGCAACGGGGCTCGATGCGCCGTGGCGAGGGCTCCAGCACGTCCAGCACCCGGGCGTCATCGCGCCGCCGGTGGCGCTTCACGTACTGGAAGCGCACCCGCTCCCCGGCCAGGGCCCCGTCCACGAACACCGGCTTGTCGTCGACATGGGTAATGCCCCGGCCCTCGTGGCTAAAGCCCTCGATGACCGCCTCCACGGGCTCACGGGGAATGCGTCGCTTACGTCCCATAGGCGGTCAATCCCGGTGCCAGGCGGCCAGGAATTCGTCGAGGTGTGGTCGCCCGGCCTCGACCAGGGTCTCGCGGACCTGTTCGCAGGCGTCCCGATAGCCTGCCTCGTCGAGGCGGCCGCGCAGGCGCTCGAAGCGCAGATACAGCAGATAGGTGTTGAGCACGTCGGTCTCGCAGTAGTCCCGTACCGCGGCGAAATCCCCGGCCTCGATGCGCGCGCGCACCTGCCCCCCGCTCATGCCGAGCTTACCGGGTAGACCGCAAAGGGTAGCGATCTCGTCGAGGGGCGCATTGGCGCGGGGCTGAAAGCCCGCGAGCACGTCCATGAGGTCGGTGTGGCGCTCGTGGAAGCGATTGAGGTAGTTGTCCCAGCGGAATTCCCGGTCGTTGTCGCCGGTCTCGAAATAGCGTGGCGCGCTCAATCCGTGGATCAGGGCACGGTAGTGGAGTACCGGCAAATCGAAGCCGCCACCGTTCCAGGAGACCAGGCGCGGGACGTAGCGCTCGAGGCCGTCAAAGAAGCGCTGGATGACCTCGCCCTCGTCGCTGTCGGCGTCACCAATGGAGAACACCCGGAACTTCCCGCCGATGCGCGCCGCCACCGAGATCACCACCACCCGGTGCAGGTGCAAGCGCAGGAAGTCACCGCCGCTCTCGCCGCGCCGCACCGCCAGCATGGCCTCGGCCACCTGGTGGTCATCCAGCCCCTCGAGGCCGAGCAGACGGCGCCCTCCGGTGACGTCCGGCACCGTCTCGATGTCGAAGGCGAAGACGTTCATCGCCACTCAGTCCGGGAATACGCCGCTGGAGAGATAGCGGTCGCCGCGGTCGCAGACGATGGTCACGATGGTGGCGTCGCGGACCTCCTCGGCCAGGCGCAGGGCGGCCTGGACTGCGCCACCGGAGGAGACGCCGGCGAAGATGCCCTCCTCCGCGGCCATCCTGCAGGTCATCTCCTCGGCCTCGGCCTGACTGACCTCGATGGTGCGGTCCACGCGTTGCGGTTCGAAGATCCCCGGCAGATACGCCGGCGGCCACTTGCGGATCCCCGGGATGGTGGAGCCCTCGGAGGGCTGCACGCCGACGATCTCCACCGCCGGGTCGCGCTCCTTGAGGTAGCGGGAGACGCCCATGATGGTCCCCGTGGTACCCATGGAGCTGACGAAGTGCGTGATCCCGCCGCCGGTGGCCTCCCAGACCTCCGGCCCCGTACCCTCGTAGTGGGCGCGCCAGTTATCCGGATTGGCGAACTGATCGAGCACCCGGCCGCGGCCCTCCGCCTGCATGCGCTGGGCCAGGTCCCGGGCGCCTTCCATGCCGTCCTCCCGAGAGACCAGCACCAGCTCGGCACCGAACGCCTTCATCGAGGCGCGCCGTTCGGCGGTCATGTTCTCGGGCATGATCAGCACCATGCGGTAGCCGCGAATGGCCGCCGCCATGGCGAGGGCGATGCCGGTATTCCCGCTGGTCGCCTCGATCAGCGTGTCCCCGGGGCGGATCTCACCGCGCTCCTCGGCGCGCCGGATCATATTCACCGCCGGCCGGTCCTTTACCGAACCGGCGGGATTGTTACCCTCGAGCTTCAGCAGCACCGTATTGGATCCGCCGCGCCCGAGGCGCTGCAGACGCACCAGGGGAGTGCCGCCGACGTAGTCTTCGATGGTTGGGTATGACATGGCCGCGATTCTAGCCCATGGGCGACAGTGACAGAACCCACGCGGGCGGGCATCCTGCCCGGGTGCACGGCCATACGGGAAGGACCCCGTCGATGAGGATCACCCGCTGGAGCCTGCGGCGACGACTGCTCACCGCCACCCTGGTACCGCTACTGGGTATGGCCGGTGTACTGCTGTGCCTGCTGGGACGCGCCGAGCTCAACCACATCCGGGAGACCCTGCAGCGGGAGCTCACTGTCCACGCCCACGAGCACCAGGCAATCACCGCCGATGCCGTGGCCGTGGCGGACCGGGCCAGGCTGGCGCGAATCGTCGACACCCTGGCGGAGGCTCCCACAGTGGCCGGCGCCCGCATCACCGCTGCCGGGGGGGAAACCCTGGCCGCTGCCGAGCGGCGCAGCGGCGGCATCCCCGCCCTGTTCGGTGCCTGGCTGACCCGGCTCACCACGCTGGAATCCCTGGATGTCGAACCCGTCACCGTGGCGCTGCCGCTCCCCGCCTCCGATGACACGGCGCGATTGGCCGTCATCCCGGAATCGGGATGGGCCTACCACCGGTATCTCGCGGTGATGCTCCCGCCCCTGGCGCTGACCGGCGCCCTGGCCGTGATCACCGGGTTGCTGGCGGTGGTGATCGCCAACAGCATCGCCATGCCGGTACGCCGAGCGACGCGTTTCGCGCGCCAGATCGAGAACGATGACCTCGGTCAGCGCCTGCGCGCGGGCTCCGGCGGCGAGATGGGCGAACTGGAGGAGGCCCTCAACGCCATGGCCCGCGCCATCGCACGGGGCCGCGAGAACCTGGAGGATCGCGTCCGTCAGACCACTTCGGAGCTCCGCCAGACGCTGCAGGCCGTGGAGGTGCAGAACGTCGAGCTGGACATGGCCCGCAAGCGCGCCCTGGAGGCAAGCAAGGTCAAATCCGAATTTGTGGCGAATGTCTCCCACGAAATCCGCACGCCCATCAACGGCATCATCGGCTTCTCCGAGCTCCTCCATCACAGCCCGCTCAATCCCGATCAGCGCGACTACGTGGACACCATCCGCGCCTCCTGCGACAACCTGCTCAACATCGTCAACGATATCCTCGACTTCTCCAAGATCGAGGCGGGCAAGCTCGAGATGGAGAGTATCCCCTTCGATCTGCGGGACTGCGTCGAAGAGGTGATCGCCCTGCTGGCGCCCGGGGCCTATGACAAGGGCCTGGAGCTCACCCATCTGATCTACGCCGATGTGCCGACAAGGCTGGTGGGGGATCCGGCCCGGCTCCACCAGGTGCTGACCAACCTGGTGCATAACGCCATCAAGTTCACCCCGGCCGGCGAGGTCGTGGTGCGGGTAATGATCGACAGCGGTGAGGAGCGCCATGCCCGGGTCCGATTCAGCGTCACCGACACCGGGATCGGCCTCGACCGCCAGGACCGTGACAAGCTGTTCCAGGCATTCAGCCAAGCGGACACCTCGCTGACCCGGCGGTTCGGCGGCACCGGCCTCGGCCTGATCATCTGCCGCAAGCTCGTCGAGCGCATGGGGGGAACCATTGGCCTGGAAAGCGAACCCGCCAAGGGGTCTACCTTCTGGTTCACCGCCCGCCTGACCCGCCAGCGCGAGGGTGCCGACAGCCCGCCGGTGACGCCGTTGGTCGGCCGCCGGGTCCTGCTCGCGGACGGCCACGAGCTCGGCCGGCTCGCCCTGCGTCACCGCCTCGAGCAGTGGGGGATGACGGTGACCGAAACGGCGGCCCATGCCCGGCAGCTGGACGGGCGGCTTTCCACCGGCACGTGGGAGCTCCTCGTGCTGGGGCTGCGACGCGAGGACCTCGGCAGCACCGGGGCAAGGGGGCTGATACGGGCCGCGGCGCAGCGGGGCGTACCCACGGTGGTGTTGGCGAGCAGCGTCCACCGCCAGGAGCTCCAGGAGGCCGTCCAGGCCGGTGCCCGTGCCAGCCTGCCACGGACGGCGCGCCGAAAGACGTTGTTCCGCGAGCTTTGCAACGCCGTGGCGGGGGATTCCGGGGGCGCCAAGCCGGCCCTGCCGACCCCGCAGACGGACACCGCAACCTGCGAGAAACCGGAAGGCGGGCCCGCCCCCTCGGTGCTGGTGGTGGACGACAACGCCATCAACCGCAAGCTGGTCACCACCGTCGCCAGCCGCAACGGCATCCGCGTCGCCGAGGCGGCGGACGGCAGCGCCGCCGTGGACGCGTGCCGCCACGAGCGCTTCGATGCCGTGTTCATGGACATCCAGATGCCCGGCCTCAGCGGTGAGGAAGCGGCACGGCGCATCCGTGCGCTCCACCACCGGGACGTCGAGCCACGGATGATCGCCCTCACCGCCAATGCCATGCCGGGGGAACGGGAACGGCTACTCGCCGCGGGCATGGACGAGTGCCTGATCAAGCCCGTCACCGAGCGCCAGATCCTGGATGCCCTGGGCTACCAGCACGGTGTACGCCAGCGCGAAGGGCCTAGGAGCGAGCTACAGGCCATGTTGCGCGCCGAGCTCCCTGAACACCGCCAGCGGATCCTGGCCGCGCTGGATGATGGGGACCACGAGGCGCTGCGCGAGCACGTCCACAAGCTCCATGGTGCCGTCAGTGTCTGCCATCTCCCGGAGCTCACCGGGGCCTGCGCGACGCTGGAATCCAGCCTGCTGGCCGGGGACACGGAAACGGTGCCAGAGCAGACCCGGGCGCTGCTGCGCGCCATCGACCGCCTCGCCGACGCGGTCCCCGCCTGAGCTCAATCCTCGATGACGACGAAGGCGACCGCGTAGTCCCGCTCATCGCTGATGGTGAGGTGCGCCCGCGTCGCGCCCAGCGCCGCCAGCTGCCGCGCCGCCTCACCGGTGAGCGCAAGGCCCGGGGCCCCGGAACGGGTGTGGGTGACCTGGATCTGATGGAAACCGATACCCGATCCTATGCCGGTGCCCAGCGCCTTGGCAGCCGCCTCCTTGGCGGCATAGCGGCGCGCCACGAACGCCGGGAAATCGGCCCGGCCCGAGCCCTCGGCGATCTCCTCGGTGGTGAGCACTCGCCGGGCGAATCGCGACCCCGGCTCCGGGGCCAGCCGGCGCAGGCGGGCCACCGCCACGATATCGCAGCCCATTCCGCGGATCGCCATGACGACTCCGCCGGCCTCAGCCCCGGACCGCCTCGCGCATCAGCCGCTTCATCTCCGCCACCGCCTCGCCCAACCCGGTGAACACGGCACGGGCGACGATCGCATGACCGATGTTGAGCTCGTGGATGCCGGGCAGGGCCGCCACCGGCGCCACGTTGTGATAGTGCAGCCCATGGCCCGCGTTCACGGTCAGGCCCAGGCCCCGGGCGTAGGCCACCGCCTCCGTCACCCGCTGGAATGCGTGCTCCGCCGCCGCGCCGTCTCCGGCATCGGCGTACTCACCGGTGTGGATCTCCACGGTGGGCGCCCCGGCCGCCACCGCGGCCTCCAGCTGCCGGGGGTCGGGATCCACGAATAAGGAGACATTCACCCCCGCCGCGGCGAGACGCCGGCACACCTCGTGGCTACGTTCCGGCTGGCCGGCAACATCCAGCCCGCCCTCGGTGGTCAGCTCCTCCCGGCGCTCGGGGACCAGGCAGCAGTGGGCGGGGCGCAACGACTCCGCGATGCCCACCATCTCGTCGGTCATCGCCATCTCCAGGTTGAGCCGGGTCTGCACCGTGTCGACGAGCAGGCGCACGTCCCGGTCCCGGATGTGGCGACGATCCTCGCGCAGGTGCACGGTGATGCCGTCGGCCCCGGCCTCCTCGGCGAGCAGCGCCGCCTGCACCGGCTCGGGGTATCGGGTGCCCCGGCTCTGGCGCAGCGTGGCGACGTGGTCGATGTTCACCCCCAGCAGGGGCAGCGGTAGGCACGCTGTCATTCGCCCTGATCCCCCTTGTCCGTATCGTCGTTGGTCTCTGCCGCCACACGCAGCCGCTGCCGGTACAACGAGCGGCTGTACAGGGGCCGCTCGCCGAGGTATGGCGCCAGCGCCCGGCGCATAAGCGCCCGGGCCTCGGCGCTGGCGGCGGCCGCGGGCTCGCCGCTTGCAAGCCCCAGCAGCACTCGCCCGCCGATGACCGCCTCGCCCCGTTCGCCGGAGATCGGATAGAGCCCCGTCCCCGGATCGTACCCATAGTACCCCTGCGGCACCACCGGCCGGCCGTCCCGGTCGCGCTCCAGGCTCAGCCCGTAGCCGAGGCTCGCCAAAAGATCCCGCTCGAAGATCCGCAACAGCGCGCCCTCGCTACCGGCGTCCACGGCCAGCGCGGTAACCAGCGCGACGTAGCGCTCGAACAGCGTCGGGTGGGGATCGTTCCGGGCCGTGGTGCGCAGTAGGATCTCGTTGGCATAGAGACCGCTGATCAGCCGCGTGCCCTGCAGGTGGCGGGGCGGTCCAGCGAGCTCGGCGTCGGTGAGGGTGGCCAGCTCCCCGCGGCCCTGCCATGACAGGGTCAGCGCCTGGAAGGCCTGGAGGACCCCCGATAGCCGTGAGCGAGGCCGCCGGGCCCCCCGGGCGATCAATCCCACCCGGCCATGATCCCGGCTGAAACACTCCAGGAGCAGGCTGGTGTCGCGGTAGGGGCGGCGATGGAGCACATAGGCCGGCTCAAGGGTGGCCCGCCCCCCCTGCGCCCCGGGCATCCTAGCCCTCGCCGTAGCCCAGTGACCGCAGGGCGCGTTCGTCGTCCGACCACCCCTCCCGGACTTTCACCCAGAGCTGGAGATGGACCCTGGCGTCGAACAACCGTTCCATTTCCAGCCGTGCGGCCCGGCCGATGTGCTTGAGCCGCCGCCCATCCTCGCCGATGACGATCTTCTTCTGCCCCGGGCGCTCCACCCAGATCAGCGCGGCGATCCGCCGCAGCCGCCCCTCCTGCTCGAAGGCCTCGATCTCCACGGTGGTGGCATAGGGAAGCTCCTCGCCGAGGCCCGCCATCAGCTGCTCGCGGATCAGCTCCGCCGCCATGAACCGCTCCGAGCGGTCGGTGAGCTGGTCCTCGGGGAACAGCGGCGGGCCCTCGGGCAGGCAGGCGACGAGCTCCTGCTCGAGGGCATCCAGATTCTTGCCCCGCCGCGCCGAGACCGGCACCACCGCGGCGAAATCGTGGCGCGCGCTGAGCTGCTCGATCAGGGGCAGCAAGCGGGCCTTGTCCGCCAGCCGGTCCACCTTATTGATGACCAGGATCACCGGCGCCCGGACGGAGGGCAGCCGCGCGAAGACCAGCTCGTCATCGTCGCTCCAGCGCGTGGCATCCACCACGACGACCACGGCATCCACGTCGTCGAGGGCCCGTATCGCGGCGTCGTTGAGATAGCGGTTCATCGCCGTGCGCGTGGCGGCATGGAGCCCCGGCGTGTCCACGTAGACGAGCTGCGCGCCCTCGATGTGATGCACGCCGATAATGCGGTGGCGCGTGGTCTGGGGCTTGCGGGTGACGATGCTCACCTTCTGGCCCAGCAGGGCGTTCAACAGTGTGGACTTGCCCACGTTGGGCCGGCCCACCAAGGCGACGAAACCACTGCGCAGGGTGGGCGTGGGGGTGCTCATCGGTCGGGGTCTCCGGATTGGGTGTCGCCGCGCTCCAGTCGCGCAAGCATCTCCTGTGCCGCCCGTTGCTCGGCGCGGCGTCGACTGTCGGCGACGCCCTCGCTGGCGAGCTCGAGGCGGTCGACGCGACAACACACGACAAACGTCTGATCGTGGGAACGGCCCTGAATATCCACCACCTCGTAGTCGGGCAGCGGCAGCCGGCGCGACTGGAGATACTCCTGCAGTCGGGTCTTCGGGTCCTTGAGCTCACCGCGCTCGGGCAAGTCCTCCAGCCACTCCTGGTACAGCGAGGCGATCACGCCGCGGCAGGCCTCGAAACCGCCGTCGAGATAGACCGCCCCGAGGAGCGCCTCGACGGCATCCGCGAGGATCGAATCCCGGCGATGTCCGCCGGTCTTGAGCTCACCGCCACCGAGCCGGATATGGGCGCCGAGCCCCAGGGTCCGAGCGAGCCTCGCGAGAGACGCCTTGTTCACCAGGTTCGCGCGCAGGCGACTGAGCTCGCCCTCCCGGGCGCCTGGGCGGCGGGCGAAGACCTCCGCCGCGATCACGAAGTTGAGCACGCTGTCGCCGAGGAACTCCAGGCGCTCGTTGTTAGGACCGGGGGCGCTGCGGTGGGTAAGCGCCTGCTCGAGCAGGGCCTCATCACCGAAGTGATACCCCAATCGCTGTTGCAATGCTCCGGCAGACACGTCAGTTCGGGATCACCGCGGCCCGGTCGAAGCGGGCCACCACGTCGAGGTTGCCGATCAGCGGGCGCCGTACCTCGTAGGCCACGCTCGCCCTCATTCCGCCGGAGACGCTCTCCAGCTCCAGGTCTGAGGCCTCGAGGCTGTCGATGTCGTTGACCGAGAGCCGGCGGCTGAAGGTCCGTCGGATCTCCGCGCGATTGCTGCCGGTATAGCGAGTCTCCGCGGCGATACCCTCGAGGATCCGTCCCACCGAATAGGCCTCGATATAGACGGGAATCAGCCGCGCCCCCACCAGCGCCAGGAAGCCGATCACCACCAGCCCCACCAATAGCTGGGTAATCGTCATCCCCTGCTGCGAGCTCCGTGTCGCGTTCACTATCCGTCCCTCCCGGTTGAACCCATCAGCGGATGATATCGCCGATGCGGCGCCAGTGGAGCCCGCCATTGTCCATATCCCAGCTCAGCCACACCAGGAACGCCTCGCCCACGAGGTTCTCCTCCGGTACCGGCCCCCAGAAACGGCTGTCCGAGCTACGATCCCGGTTGTCGCCCATGGCGAAGTAGCTACGCTCCGGCACCTGATACTCAAAATCGCGCCCCGGGGCGTTCTCGTGCACCAGGATGCGGTGCCGAAACCCATCCAGGTCCTCCTCGCGTACCGAGACCGTGGGATCATCGCGATAGTCTTTGAGCGAATCCTGCGCCATGACCTCGCCGTTCACGTAGAGCCGCTTGTCCTCATAGCGGATCTCGTCACCGGGCAGGCCCACCACTCGTTTGATGTAGTCCTGGGAGGGATCCTCGGGATAGCGGAACACCACGACATCGCCGCGCTCCGGCTCGCCGACCTCGAGGAACTTTGCGTGGGCGACCGGCAGGCGCAGGCCGTAGGCGAACTTATTCACCAGGATGAAGTCACCGGGCAGCAGGGTGGGGATCATCGAGCCCGAGGGGATACGAAAGGGCTCGGCGATGAACGAGCGGATCACCAGCACCACCAGGATCACCGGGAACAGCGAGCGCGGCAGATCCACATACCACGGATCCTTGTGTCCCTTCCGGCGCTGGCGACGCCGGCCGAGGCGGTCCCACAGCCACACGCCCCCGGTGACCGCGGTCACCACCACCAGCAGAGTCTCGAAATCCAGCATCCGCGTACCTGTCCCGTTTCTACTTGTTCTGATCCACCTGCAGCACGGCGAGGAAGGCATCCTGGGGGATTTCCACCTTGCCCACCTGCTTCATCCGCTTCTTGCCCGCCTTCTGCTTCTCCAGGAGCTTACGCTTGCGGGTGATGTCGCCGCCATAGCACTTGGCCGTCACGTTCTTGCGCATGGCCTTGACGGTGGAGCGGGCGATCACCTTGGAGCCCACCGCGGCCTGTATGGCCACCTCGAACATCTGCCGCGGGATGATCTCCTTGAGCCTTTCGGTGAGCTCGCGGCCGCGGCCCTGGGCGTGGTCGCGGTGGACGATGGTGGACAGCGCGTCCACGCGGTCGCCGTTGACCAGGACGTCCAGCTTGACCAGCGGCGCCGCCTCGAAACGGCGGAAGTCATAGTCGAAGGACGCATAGCCCTTGCTCGCCGACTTCAGTCGGTCGAAGAAGTCCAGCACCACTTCCGACATGGGCATCTCGTAGTCCAGCGAGATCTGGTTGCCCACGTACTGCATGTCCTTCTGGGTGCCGCGCTTGTCCTCGCAGAGCTTGATCACCGGGCCTACGTGCTCCTGCGGCACCAGGATGCTGGCACGGATGATGGGCTCGCGGATCTCCTCGATCTCGCCCACCGGCGGCAGCTGAGAGGGGTTGTGGACCTGAAAGACCTCGCCGTCCCGGGTAACCACCTCGTGGACGACGGTGGGCGCGGTGGTGATCAGCTCCAGGCCGTACTCGCGCTCGAGCCGCTCCTGGATGATCTCCATGTGGAGCATGCCGAGGAAGCCACAGCGGAATCCGAACCCCAGCGCCGTGGAGGTTTCCGGCTCATAGGACAGCGAGGCGTCGTTGAGCCGCAGCTTGCCCAGCGCATCACGGAAGGCCTCATAGTCATCGGCATTGACCGGGAACACGCCCGCGAACACCCGCGGCTGGACCACCTTGAACCCGGGTACCGGCTCGCGGGTCCGGCGCTGGGCGTGGGTCATGGTATCGCCCACGGGGGCCCCGTCGATGTCCTTGATCCCCGCCACCACGAAGCCGACCCGGCCGGCGCTCAGCGACTCCCAGGGGGTGCGCTTGGGCGTGAAGATCCCCACGTCCCCGACCTGGAAATCGCGCTCGGTGGCCATGACCCGGATACGGTCGCCCTTGCGCAGGGTGCCGTCGAACACCCGCACCAGGCACACCACCCCGAGGTAGTTGTCGAACCAGGAGTCGATGATCAGCGCCTTCAGCGGTGCCTCGGGGTCGCCCTGCGGCGCCGGGATACGAGCGATCAACGCCTCCATGAGATCGTCGACGCCCTGCCCCGTCTTCGCGGAGATACCGAGCACATCCATGCCGTCCAGGCCGATGATCTCCTCGATCTGGTGGATCACCCGATCCGGTTCCGCCGAGGGAAGGTCGATCTTGTTGAGCACCGGCAGGACCTCGAGGCCCTGTTCGACGGCCGTATAGCAGTTCGCCACGCTCTGCGCCTCCACGCCCTGGGAGGCGTCGACGAGCAGTAGTGCGCCCTCACAGGCATACAGCGAACGGCTCACCTCGTAGGAGAAGTCCACGTGGCCGGGGGTATCGATGAAGTTCAGCTGGTAGACAGCACCGTCTCGGGCCTTGTACTCGAGGGAGACACTCTGGGCCTTGATGGTGATACCGCGCTCGCGCTCCAGATCCATGGAATCCAGGACCTGTTCCGCCATCTCCCGCGACGACAGCGACCCCGAGCGCTCGATCAAGCGGTCGGCCAGGGTTGACTTGCCATGGTCGATATGGGCGATGATGGAAAAATTCCGAATTCGTTCCATCGCGTGTGAGGCCATTGGGTCTCCGGTTGTGCAAACGGGCGGGACCCCGCGGCGGGGCGCCGCCGCGCGGGGTCGGCTCGAGGCGCAAACGATACGGCGTTAGGCCGGCGGGCTCAAATCCGCTAGCGTTCGGGCACTCGTAGCGCGAGGAAGCGCGGCCCGTCCTCACGGCGAACCAGTACCGCCACGCTCTGCCCCGGATCCAGACCGGCGAGTACCCGCTCCAGCGCCGCCGGCGAATCCACCGCCTCGCGGTTGACCCGGCTGATCACATCCCCCGACTCGATCCCCGCACGGCGGGCGGGACCCGGGCGCACCTCCTCGACAAGTACACCGGGGACATCGGCAGCCAGCCCGAGCGCCTCCCGCGTCGCGGTGTCCAGGCCGCGGACCACCAGGCCCAGGCGCTCGACGGGTCCGGATTCCGGCTCGCCGCCGGCAGCGGCGAGATCCGCCGGCAATTGCCCAATGGTAACATCCAGGCTCAGGCGCCGGCCGTCCCGGATGACCTCGACCGTCGCCGTCTCTCCCGCGGCGGTGCGACCCACCATCGGAGGCAGCGCACCGGAGCTCGCGACGTCACGGCCGTTGTAGGTGACGATGATATCCCCCACCTCCAGCCCGGAATCCGCGGCCGGGCTGTCTTCGACGATCTGTGCCACCAGCGCGCCTTCGGGGCGCTCCATGTCGAAGGATTCCGCCAGTTCCCGGGTAACGTCCTGGATCATTACCCCGAGCCAGCCCCGGGCGACCTCGCCGCCATCACGGAGCTGCTCCACCACCTCCATCGCCAGCTCGATGGGGATGGCGAAGGAGACCCCCATGAAGCCACCGGTGCGGCTGTAGATATGGGAATTGATACCCACCACTTCGCCGTCGAGGTTGAACAGCGGCCCCCCGGAGTTGCCCGGGTTGATCGCCACGTCCGTCTGTATGAAGGGTACGTAGTTCTCCCGCGGGAGGTTACGGCCGATGGCACTGACGATGCCCGCGGTCACCGAATGCTCGAAACCGAAGGGGGAGCCGATCGCGAGCACCCACTGGCCCACCTCCAGCTCGGAGGAACGGCCGATGCGCACCACCGGCAGGGATTCGGCGTCGATACGCAGCAGCGCCAGGTCGCTGCGTGGATCCGCCCCCACCAGCTCGGCGGTGTATTCCCGGCGGTCGGACAGACGCACCACGATCTCCGAGGCGTCACTGACCACGTGGTGGTTGGTAAGGATGTGTCCGTCCTCGGAGATCACGAACCCGGAGCCCAGGGAGTCGCTCTCAAAAGGCGCACGCGGCCCGCGCGGCTCCTCCTCGCGGAAGCGATCGAAGAAATCCCGAAAGGGATGGTCCTCGGGCAGCTCGGGCATCCTATCCGCCATCGGGCCATCGGCATGCTCCCGGGTGGTGCTGATGTTGACCACCGCCGGGCTGTTCTCCCGGACCATTTCGGTAAACTCCGGCAGCTGCCCCTGCGCCGGCCCCACCATGGCAACCAGCAGCACCCCCAGCAGCGCCGACAACGGACCTCTCATTGGCTTTCCTCCTCCTCGGAATCGTTATGCCCACCGCCCGGGCGGACCTCCACCACCCTGACACGGGCCGTGGCCCGGCGACCACGCGCGAGCAGCGCCCACCACAACCCCAGCGACAGCACCAGCCCCGCAAGCGCACCGGCGTCGGCGTCGAGTGGCAGGCCGGATGCGAGCGCGCGCCCGGCAACGGCACCCGTGAGCAGTATCAGCAACGGCAGGATATAGGCGACGGTACTGGCGGCGAGCAGGCCGCGTCCCGGGATCTCCAGGACCACCTCATCACCGGGAGAGGTCGTCATGTCGGTGATCACCACGAGGGGACGCCGGCGGCCGAGCCAGTCGGACAGGGCGCCGGTGCCGCAGCCACTGCGCGCGACGCAGCCGTGGCAGCCGGAGGCGGGGTTCGCCTCGACATGGACCTCCGGCCCCTCCACCGCCACCACTCGGGCGCGCTCGCGGATCATCCGCCGTCCCGGAAATTCAATGAGCGGCCCATGCGCGTGACCGCGCGGGGCGGCACCTCGCCCATCACCAGCACCTGGCGGTCGCCGACGATGCGTCCGAACACGCTGAACGCACCCATTCGCGAAAGCCCCTCGAAGCCCGACCACTTGCCGTCGACGCCGCTGACGTAAACGGACACCGAGGCCATGCCATCGGAGTACAGCCGATGCTCCACCGGGGTATCGGCGTCAATGGCCATGACACGCCGCTCACTCATACGCAGCTCAAAGCCCGGCGGCACGAACTCCAGCCGCCACTGCGGCTCGAACTCCAGCGAGGCGTCGTCCCTATGGTCGGCGTGATACCAGGTGAAATCGCGGCCGGAGAGCTCCGGCTCCAACCATTCATCGGGGATGGAATCGGGGAAGCGTACCTCGGTGAAGGCCACCTGCTCGAGGATCTCGTCGTCGTGCACAAGCTCGGCACGCAGCATCAGCCCGGTGATCTCGTCGATCCAGAAACGGTATCCGTAGCGGAACGGATCACTGGCATGGATATGCAGCCGCTGCGCGCCACGGCCGGCGACGCGGTCGCCCTCCGCCAGCGCGAGCCGGTAGTGGCGGCCGATCTTCTCCGGCTCCCGCGGCAACACACTGGCCAGGGGGTTGCGCACCTGCCGGTAATCCACCATCACGGAGTTGTCGTCGGGCAGGATACAGGTAACGCGGTCACCGTCGCGGATGATCTCCCGCGCCACCCCGTCCAGGGAATAGAGTCGTTCGCGGATACCCGGGTTGTCGCTGCGGTGGACGATGCGCATGGACTCGAGCATCTCCGGGCCCTGACGATAGACGAACACCCCGGTATAGCTCGTCTGCTGCGCGGCGGAAATCATGCGCTCCAGCCACTGGTGGGCGGCGCTGTTGTCTTCCCGCGCCTCGGAGGGGGCAGCGAGCGCCAGCAATAGCGCGGCGGCCGCCGTCAGCCAGCTGCCCCGGACCTTACTCGCCACGCGCATGCCCGGCGATGCGCGCATAGTTGAGCATGCCGCCGGGCCCCGTCCCGGCAGCATTCTCGCTGTGATTGACCAGGAAGCCATTGAGCCGGCGCTGCACGCTGGGGTCCAGCTGACGCCACTGCAGCCGCTCCAGGGTCTCCGCAACCTCGGCTCCTGCGCTGGCGGTGCTCTCGCCGGAGCTCGCCCGGCGCAACGGCACCGAGCCACTGCCCGCACCTGCGGAAGCGCTGCCGGCATCCGCGACCACCGCCGGTTCCGCACCGCCGGGTGCCGGAGTCGAGCCCTCGCGGGCCGGCCATAGTCCCACGGCAACCACCGCCACGGAGGCGGCGACCGCGAGACCCGCCACCGGCCGCGTCACCCGCGCGAGCAGGCGCGAGCCGCGCGCTCGGGGCGCTGCCCCCGTCAGGGCCGGCTCCTCGTCCAGCGCCGCCGCCACGCGCGCGGCGAATGCCCCGTCCGCTGCCGGGCCGAGCTCGCCGTGTACGGCGGCTCGCATGGTGTAGTACCGGCCAAGGGTATCCACCAGCGCCGGCTCCCGGGCGAAGCGTCGTAACAGTAGCGACGCCTCTTCCTCCGGCAACTCGTCATCGGCGAGCGCCGAAAGCTGTTCGTCCAGCTGATTACTCATTCCCGTCACCCGTCGCCTCCGACAGAAGCGGCCTGAGCCGCCGGTCAATTGCCTCCCGCGCGCGGAAAATCCGTGAGCGCACGGTCCCGATCGGGCAATCCATCGCCTGCGCGATCTCCTCGTAGGTCATCCCCTCGAACTCCCGTAGGGTCACGGCCGTGCGCAGGTCCTCCGGGAGCTCCTCGATGGCGTCGAGCACCGCCTGCTGCACCTCGTCGCGGCGCGCCAGCGCCTCCGGTGACTCATGATCCTTGAGCGGAGAATCCACGTCATATCGCTCGGCATCCTGGGCATCCACGTCGCTATCCGGCGGCCGCCGCCCCATCGACACCAGGTGGTTCTTGGCGGTGTTGATGGCGATGCGGTACAACCAGGTATAGAAGCTGCTATCGCCGCGGAAGCGCGGCAGCGCCCGATACGCCTTGATGAAGGCCTCCTGCGCCACGTCCATCGCCTCGGACTGATCATGAACATACCGCGAGATCAGCTTGATCAGCTTGTGCTGGTACTTGAGCACCAGCACGTTGAAGGCCTGCTTGTCACCGGCCTTGGCACGCGCCACCAGTGCCGCATCCGACTCGGAGTCCGCCATCAGGGGCGACCCCTCCGACGGGGCACCGGTCGCTGCTCAAAGCGGTAGACAATGGACGTCATGGATAGTTCGTGCGCTTCGTCGCGGTGATGGGCGCCGGCTCCGCATCCGGGCGGAGGCCCGCTGCTACGTGCTAGGCTTCGTTCCCCCGGGAAGCTGCGCGGCAGCGAATAGCGCGCTGAGCGTAGCCGATAGCCGACAACGGGTGCAACTCGATGACCACAGGGACCACGGAGCGCTACGACGTCCTCATCATCGGCTCCGGCGTGGCCGGCCTGACCCTGGCGCTGCGGCTGCCGCCGACGCTCGCCGTGTGCGTGGTAGCCAAGGGGGAGGTCACCGAGGGTGCGAGCCTGTATGCCCAGGGCGGCATCTCGGCGGTGCTCGACGCGACGGACTCGGTGGACGCCCATGTCGCCGACACCCTGGAGGCCGGTGCCGGCCTGAGCGACCCCGCCGTCTGCCGGTTCGTGGCCGAGCGGGCCGCGCCGGCCATCGACTGGTTGCTGGCCGCGGAGGTGCCCTTCTCCCGCGAGCACGGGGGCAACGCCCTCCACCTCCACCGCGAGGGCGGACACAGTCACCGCCGAATCGTCCACGCGGCCGACGCCACCGGCCGGGCGGTGGAGACCACCCTGGAAGGGGCCGCACGGGCGCGGGGGAACATCACCATCCGAGCCCACCACTCGGCGGTGGACCTGGTCACCCACCGGCGGGTTGGTGGCGAGCCCGGCTGCCACGGTGCGTACCTGCTCAATGCGCGCAGCGGCCACGTCCATGCGGTGGCGGCCCGGCGGGTGGTCCTGGCAACCGGTGGCGCCAGCAAGGTCTATCTCTACACCAGCAACCCGGACGGCGCCACCGGCGACGGCATCGCCATGGCCTGGCGTGCCGGTTGCCGCGTGGGGAACATGGAATTCAACCAGTTCCATCCCACTTGCCTCTTCCACCCGCAGGCGAAGTCCTTTCTGATCAGTGAGGCCCTGCGAGGCGAGGGCGCGGTGCTGCGCCTGCCCGACGGCGAGCGATTCATGCCGCGCTTCGACTCCCGGGCCGAGCTCGCACCGCGGGACATCGTCGCGCGCGCCATCGACCACGAGATGAAACGCCTCGGCCTGGACTGCGTCTACCTCGACATCAGCCACCGACCCGCGGAATGGCTTCGGGCGCATTTCCCCACCATCCACCGCCGGTGCCTGGACTTCGGCGTCGACCTGACCCGTGAACCGATCCCTGTGGTGCCGGCCGCCCATTACACCTGTGGCGGCGTGGTGGTGGACCGCCACGGGCGCACCGACCTCCCGGGCCTGTATGCCATCGGCGAGTGCAGCTATACCGGGCTGCACGGGGCCAACCGGCTGGCGAGCAACTCGCTGTTGGAATGCCTGGTCTTCGGCATCAGCGCCGCCGAGGACATTGCCGGGGCGCACCTGGCCGAGGAGCCGGCGCCACCGGCCCTGCCGCCCTGGGATGAGAGCCGGGTCAGCGACTCCGACGAGCAGGTCGTGGTGAGCCACAACTGGGACGAACTACGGCGGTTCATGTGGGACTACGTGGGGATCGTGCGCACCGACAAGCGCCTGCAGCGGGCGCACAACCGCTGGGCGCTGCTCACCGCGGAGATCCGGGAGTACTACGGCCATTTCCGCATCACCCCCGACCTCATCGAGCTGCGCAACCTCGCCATGGTGGCGGGGCTCATCATCCGAAGCGCCCGCCATCGGAGCGAGAGCCGGGGCCTGCATTTCACACGGGACCATCCCCGGCGCGGCACCGACACCCCGCGCCCAACAGTACTCGTCCCGGACTAGGCCGAGGGCTACCGCATTGCCTGGAGCACGCGGCAAAGCCCGCGCCAATCATCAACCCCATCGCGAGCGAGCAGCAGGCGCCCGGAGGCATGACCATCCCGGTAGCGGATCACCACCAGCGGACCGCGCCGCGCGTGATCGGTCACCCGCACCCAGCCGGTCCCCCCGTCCAGCCACAGGTGGCCGTCGCCGTGCAACACCAAGCGTCTTCCGGGGTGCCGGCCGCGCCGCGGTGCGACGTGGCAGCGCAGCAGCCGGCCGCCATTGAGGGTTACGGCAAGACACCACAGAAGGGCCACCCAGGCGGGGACGCCCGGCAACAGGGGTACGGGGACGGCCGCCGCCGCGTGGGTCCCCACCAGCGTGGCCGCCACCCACGCCGACGGCGCCAGGTAGAGATCACACGAGGTGGCGGATGCGCTCGACGAGTGCGGCGACTTCCCCATCGGCAGGCCGTTCCCTGGCCGTCAGCAACCAATCCACCAGACGGTCGTCCTCCTCATCGAGCAGCCGCTCCAGGGCGGCCCGCTCGGCTTCGCCGAGCCGCTCGTACTCCCGGCTCACGAATCGCTCGAGCACGACATCCAGCTCCTTGGTGCCGCGCCGGCAGCGCCAGCGCAGCCGCGATGCCTCGGACACCCTCAGCGCCGCGCCACGATCAGTTTCTTGATCTCGGCGATGGCCTTGGCCGGATTGAGACCCTTGGGGCACACCGAGGTGCAATTCATGATGGTGTGGCAACGATAGAGCTTGAATGGATCCTCGAGCTCATCGAGGCGCTCGCCGGTGGCCTCGTCGCGGCTGTCGGCGATCCAGCGATAGGCCTGCAGCAGGATCGCGGGACCGAGGTAGCGATCCGGATTCCACCAGTAGCTCGGGCAGGAGGTGGAGCAGCACGCGCAAAGGATGCATTCGTAGAGCCCGTCGAGCTCCTCGCGGTCCTCCTTGGACTGCAGTCGCTCCTGATCCGGCGGCGCCGGCGTCTGGGTCCGGATCCACGGCTGGATGGAGGCGTACTGGGCATAGAAGTGGGTGAGATCCGGGATCAGATCCTTGACCACCGCCATGGAGGGCAGCGGATAGATGCGGACGTCACCGTCGATCTCGTCGATGCCCTTGGTGCAGGCCAGGGTATTCTGGCCGTCGATGTTCATGGCACAGGAACCGCAGATGCCCTCGCGGCAGGAGCGCCGGAAGGTCAGCGTGGGATCGATCTCGTTCTTGATCTTGATCAGGGCGTCCAGGACCATCGGGCCGCAGCTGTCCATGTCCACCTCGTAGGTGTCCAGCCGCGGGTTCTCGCCGCTGTCCGGATCCCAACGATAGACCTTGAAGTGCCGGGTGTTGCCACCGCCGTCGGCGCGGTGGGTGGTGCCCTCCTGGACCCGGGAATTGGCGGGAAGACTGAACTTCGCCATCTCGTGAACCTCTTCGCTAGCGCTTGACCGTACGGACCGCGATCCCTAGTACACCCGCTTCTTCGGCGGGATGACCTCCATCTCGTCGGTCAGCGTGTTCATATGCACCGGCCGATAATCGATGGTGACCTCGCCGCTGTCATCCATCCAGGTGACGGTGTGCTTCATCCAGTTCTCGTCATCCCGGTCCGGGTAGTCCTCCCGCGCATGGGCGCCTCGGCTCTCGGCGCGGTTACGTGCCGACTTCACGGCGGTCACCGCATTACCCAGGAGGTTCTCCAGCTCGAGGGTCTCGATCAGGTCCGTGTTCCAGATCAGCGAGCGATCGGTCACCTGTACATCGGCAAAGGCCTGATAGATCTCCTCCATCCGCCGGCAACCCTCGTCGAGGGTCTCGCCGGTACGGAACACCGCGGCATAGTTCTGCATGGTCCGCTGCATGCGGTCACGGATGCGCGCGGTGGGTTCGGAGCCGTTGGCGTTGCGCAGGCGCTCCAGTCGGGCCAGGGCCGGCTCGGCGCTGTCCTTGGGCAAGGGCCGGTGGTTCTGCCCGCCCTCGCCGATGACCTCCGCGGCGCGGATGGCAGCGGCCCGTCCGAAGACCACCAGATCGAGCAGCGAGTTCGAGCCTAGCCGGTTGGCGCCGTGGACCGAGACGCAGGCGGCCTCGCCGATGGCCATCAGCCCGGGGACCACCGCATCGGGATCGCCGTCCTTCGGTGCGACCACCTCGCCGCGGTAATTCGTCGGGATACCGCCCATGTTGTAGTGCACCGTGGGCAGAACGGGGATGGGTTCCTTGGTGACATCCACCCCGGCGAAGATCCGCGCCGTCTCGGCGATGCCCGGCAGACGTTCGTTGATGACCTCCGGGCCGAGATGCTCCAGGTGGAGGTGGATGTGATCGCCCTCTGGCCCGACACCACGGCCCTCCCGGATCTCGACGGTCATCGAACGGCTGACTACGTCCCGGGAGGCCAGGTCCTTGGCATTGGGGGCGTAGCGCTCCATGAAGCGCTCCCCATCGGAGTTGGTGAGATAGCCGCCCTCGCCGCGCACCCCCTCGGTGATCAGGCACCCGGCGCCATAGATGCCGGTGGGATGGAACTGGATGAACTCCATGTCCTGCAGCGGCAGCCCCGCCCGCAGGACCATGCCCGCGCCGTCGCCGGTGCAGGTGTGCGCCGAGGTACAGGAGAAATAGGTCCGGCCATAGCCGCCGGTGGCCAGCACCACCATATGGGCACGGAAGCGGTGGATCTTGCCCGTCGCCAGCTCCAGGGCGATGACGCCGCGGCAGTTGCCTTCCTCGTCCATGATCAGATCGATGGCGAAGAATTCGATATAGAATTCCGCCTGGTGCTTGAGCGACTGCTGGTAGAGCGTATGCAGCATGGCGTGGCCGGTACGGTCCGCGGCCGCGCAGGTCCGTTGGGCCGTGCCCTCGCCAAAGTGCGTGGTCATGCCGCCGAAGGGGCGCTGATAGATTTTGCCCTCTTCGGTGCGGGAGAACGGTACGCCGTAGTGCTCGAGCTCGATGATGGCGGGGATGGCCTCACGGCACATGTATTCGATGGCGTCCTGGTCACCGAGCCAGTCCGAGCCCTTGATGGTGTCGTAGGCGTGCCAGCGCCAGTCGTCCTCGCCCACGTTGCCGAGCGCGGCGCTCACGCCCCCCTGGGCGGCCACGGTATGGCTGCGCGTGGGGAAGACCTTGGTCACGCAGGCCGTGTTGAGTCCCTTCTCCGCCATACCGAAGGTGGCGCGCAGCCCGGCACCGCCGGCGCCCACCACCACCACGTCGTAGGTATGGTCGACGATCTCGTAATCATCTGCCATCGATCAGCCTCCCAGCGCCACGGTCAGCACGGAGATGATGCCCACCAGGGCGAACAGCACCGACAAGAATTTCACCGCGACGATCAGCACCTGCCGCAGTGCCTCATCGCCGACGTAGTCCTCCAGGACCACCTGTATGCCCAGCGCCCCATGCCAGAACACCAGCCCTACCACCAGCACCATGAGCGCCGCATTGAACGGCGAGCTGAGCCAGGCCGCCGCCGCGGTATAGCCGCCACCGCTGAGGGTGGCCACGCCCACGGCGAACCACAGCATCAGCGGCACCAGCGCCACCGCCGTGAGCCGCTGCAGCCACCAGTGGGTGGCCCCGTGATGCGCGGAACCCAGGCCCCGGGCCTGCTTGATCGGAGTGCGGAAATTCATAGCTGCCCCCTCTTCCCTCGCCATCAGGCGCTCCAGGCGATGATCCACGCCACCAGCGTCAGCACCGCCGCGGCGACAATGGCGGCGACGCCGCTCTTGCGCGCGGTCTCCAGCTCGAAACCGTAACCGGCATCCCAGAACAGGTGCCGGATCCCGTTACAGAGGTGGTAGAACAGCGCGAACGTCCACAGGAACATCAACAGCTGGACGAACCAGTTGCCGAGGACCGCGCTCGCCGAGGCATGGCTCGCGGGCCCGCCCGCCAGGGCGGCCAGCCAGTACACCAGCACCAGCGCGCCCACCGAGAGCAGCACGCCCGAGGCGCGGTGGCTGATGGAGGTCAGCGCCGTGAACGGCAGCCGGTAGATCTGGAGATGGGGGGAAAGCGGCCGGTTATCGGTCTGCATGGGACTCGCTCCGCTTCATTCATTCGGGTAGTTCGGGCCAAGCCGGCGCTAAACTATACGCTCACCGTTCGCCTTGCAAGTGTCTTGCGCTGCACCACACATGAAAAATATGTTCTAACCTGTTGCAATAAAGGAACTTTTTCTTGCCGCGCCTCTGGTCCGCTTATCGTGTCTCAGAAGTCCGTACAACGACCGTTGTGCTCCCAATCACCGTAGCGGGTAGGCTCCGGACCACGGCTGCCACCGATCTCCCGCGGGCGTCGCCCAACCTCGTCCCCGTCTGTGGGCTCGCCGCCCTCGCTCGGCTCGCGTTGGGTTTCTTCCTCTTCCGGATTGTCTGACGCACGCCGATCCCTCTCACTCATTGCTCGCCCTCACTCAGTGGTTTCGTCCGTGGCGCCCGGACGTGAAATAATGCTCCAGGGTATCGCATGATGATAGCGACGGTCAGCCAATGATGCACGAGACATGGACAAGCATTATACATTTCGAGCAGCTGGATCGGCGTGCTGATGCCGCCGACGAGGATGGATTGGTCGCTCCCTTGCCTGACCTCGGCGTGCTGCGGGTCACCGGCGAGGACGCCGGGGAGTTCCTACACGCACAGCTGACCAATGCCGTCCAGGACATGGCGCCAGGCAACACCCGCCTGGCGGGATGGTGCAACCCCAAGGGGCGGCTGCTGGCATTGTTCCGCGTCCTGCGCCTCGATGACGGCTACCGCCTGCTGCTGCCCCGCCCGCTAGTGGACACGGTAATCAAACGCCTGCGCCTGTTCGTGCTGCGCTCCCGGGTCGACATCGAGGACGTCAGCGAGGGCCTCACCGGGATGGGGCTCGCCGGCGCCGCCACCGGAGGAGCGCTCGCGGAGAACGCCGGCACGCCGCCGGCGTCCGCGGACGAGGCCGTGCAGGCCGGCGAGGTGACGGTGATCCGCTTGCCCGATCCCCGGCCCCGATGGCTGCTGCTCGCGCCGGCCGAGGAGACGCCCGCGCTCTGGGCGAACATGGTGCGTGCACTCCACCCCGTGCACCCGGAGGCCTGGCGACTGCTGGATATCCAGGCCGGTCTGCCGGAGGTGCTGCCCGAGACCGTCGAGCGTTTCGTCCCCCAGATGCTCAACCTGGAGCCACTGGGCGGGCTCTGTTATGAAAAGGGCTGCTATCCCGGCCAGGAAGTGGTGGCACGAATGCACTACCTCGGCCAACTCAAGCGCCGGCTCTACCGCCTCCGCGGTGAGGGGGACAGCCCAGCACCCGGGGCGGGGGTAGCCGGTGCCAACGGGAATGCGGCCGGGGAGATCGTGATGGCCGCCGCCTGCGGTGGGGCCGCATTCGAGGCCCTCGCGGTGCTGCGCATCGAGGCCGCCGACGGCCCGCTGGAAGTGGACGGCCGGCGGCTGTCGCCGCTGCCGCTGCCCTACCAGCCACCCGGGGAGGCCGCCTGAGCGGATCCTACTCGGAGGCCTCCGGGCGCATGGCCGGGAACAACAGCACGTCCCGAATGGAGGGGGCGTCGGTGAGCAACATCACCAGGCGGTCGATGCCGATCCCCTCCCCCGCGGTGGGCGGGAGGCCGTACTCAAGGGCACGAATGAAGTCCGCGTCGTAGAACATGGCCTCATCATCGCCGGCCTCCTTGGCCGCGGCCTGCTCCCGGAAGCGTTCCGCCTGATCCTCAGCATCGTTGAGCTCGGAGAATCCATTGGCGATCTCCCGGCCACCGACGAACAGCTCGAAGCGCTCGGTGACGAAGGGGTCGTCGTCCTTGGGCCGGGCCAACGGCGAGACCTCCTTGGGGTATTCGACGATGAACACCGGCCCGTGCAGCCGCTCTTCCACCGTCGCCTCGAAGAGCTCCACCTGGAGCTTGCCGAGCCCCCAGCCCGCCTCCACCGCCAGCCCGCGCCGGCCGGCATAGGCGCCGAGGGCCTGGCGGTCGTCCACGGTGGCCTCGTCGAGGTCATCGTTGTAATCGAGCAGTGCCTGGCGCACCGGTAGCCGCGGGAAGCGCGTGCCGAAATCGAAGGTCTCGCCCTGGTAGCTGACGCGCTGGTCGCCTAGGACCTCCCGGGTCAGCCCCCGCAGCAGCTCCTCGGTGAGGTCCATGAGCTCGTTGTGATCCGCGTACGCCTGGTAGAACTCCAGCATGGTGAACTCGGGGTTGTGCCGTGTGGAGACCCCCTCGTTGCGGAAGTTCCGGTTGATCTCGTAGACCCGCTCCAGGCCACCGACCACCAGCCGCTTGAGATAGAGTTCCGGGGCGATGCGCAGGTAGAGGTCCCGACCCAGGGCATTGTGGTGGGTGACGAAGGGCCGCGCCGCCGCACCGCCGGGGATGGGCTGCATCATCGGCGTCTCCACCTCGAGAAAGCCCCGGGCGTTGAAGGCCTCGCGGATGTACTGGATGATCCGGCTGCGCAACATGAACGTCTGCCGGGAGGCGTCGTTCATGATCAGGTCCAGATAGCGCTGCCGGTAGCGCACCTCGGTGTCGGTGAGGCCGTGATACTTCTCCGGCAGCGGACGCAGGGACTTGGTCAGCAACTCCACGGACTCGCAGCGCACCGACAGCTCGCCGGTCTTGGTGCGCATGAGCACACCCTCGGCACCCACGATGTCGCCGAGATCCCAGCCCTTGAACGCCTGATAGGCCCCTTCGGGGAGGTCGTCCCGGCGCAGGAACAGCTGGATGCGCCCGCTCATGTCCTGGATGTGGGTGAAGCTCGCCTTGCCCATCACCCGCTTGGCCATCATCCGCCCGGCAATCCGCACCCGGACCCCGGCCGCCTCCAGGGCGTCATTATCCCAGCGCTCGGCATCGGCATACTCGCGCTGCAGCACGCCGGCCTGGGCATCCGGTCGGAAGTCGTTGGGGAAGGCCCGTCCGGTCTCCCGCCACTGCGCGAGCTTGCGCCGCCGCTCGGCGATGAGCTTGTTCTCGTCGGTCTGTTCGTTGCTCGACATAGCGTCTCTATAGGGCCCGCTGTATACGTTGTCGCAATGTTCTCGCCGGCTACCGCGGTGCCTGAGGGACGGGGGCGGGGTAGTCCGGTCCCGGAGCGTCGGCGGCCAGGGATGGCCGCCGTCGAGCGTACACGGACGTATTCACAGCGTCTCCGGGATCGGAGTACCCCGCCCCCGCCTCCACCCGCGCCTGAAATGGCGGGGGTTCAACCGCCCTCACACCCCGGCCTTGAGGCTGGCCTCGATGAACGGATCCAAGTCGCCGTCGAGCACCGCCTGGGTGTTACCTACCTCCACGCCGGTACGCAGGTCCTTGATCCGCGACTGGTCGAGGACGTAATTACGGATCTGGCTGCCCCACCCGATGTCGGATTTGGAGTCTTCCACCTGCTCCGCCTTCTCGCGCTGCTTCTGCAGCTCGAGCTCGTAGAGCTTGGCACGGAGCTGATCCATGGCCGTCGCCCGGTTGGCGTGCTGGGAGCGGCTGTTCTGGCATTGCACCACGATCCCCGTGGGCAGATGGGTGATGCGCACCGCCGATTCGGTCCGGTTGACGTGCTGACCGCCGGCACCGCTGGCCCGGTAGACATCCACCCGCAGGTCCGAGGGATCGATCTCCACGTCCACGTCCTCGTCCACCTCCGGGGTGACGAACACCGCCGCGAACGACGTGTGGCGACGATTGCCGGAGTCGAAGGGCGATTTCCGCACCAGGCGGTGGACGCCGGTCTCGCTGCGCAGCCAGCCGAAGGCGTGGTCCCCTTCCACCTTCACCGTCGCGCTCTTGATGCCGGCCACCTCGCCCTCGGAGAGCTCGATGATCTCCGCGTTGAGGCCCTTGCGCTCGAACCAGCGCAGATACATGCGTAGCAGCATGTTCGCCCAGTCCTGCGCCTCGGTGCCCCCGGAGCCCGCCTGGATGTCGAGGAAGGCGTTCTTGGCGTCCATCTCCCCGGAAAACATCCGCTGCAGTTCCAGGGCCTCGATATCCCGGCGGTAGGACTCGAGGTCTTCGGCCACCGCGGCCAGGGTATCCTCGTCACCCTCCTCGCGGGCCATCTCGAGGAGCTCGCCGGCGTCATCGAGGCCACCGAGGAGACGCTCCAGCGTCCCGACCACCTCCTCCAGTCGGACCCGCTCCTTGTTCAGGCCCTGGGCCCGATCCGGATCATTCCAGACATCCGGGTTTTCGAGCTCCCGGCTTACCTCCTCGAGGCGTTCCTTCCGGCCATCGTAGTCAAAGATACCCCCTAAGGGACTCGGTGCGTCCCTTGAGGTCTTCCAATGTCTGGGTAAGCGTATTGATCTCGACCATCGGTGGTCCTTTCCTTCCGCCAGCGGCACTGCCGCGAAAACCGCGGGAGTTTACACCAACAGCCGCGCCGGCGTCAGGACGCGGCCACGGGTACCCACCGATCCACACCGACGCAGTAGCCGGAAAGATTCCGAAATCCACTGAAGACCAAAGGGGGGATGAGCCACTCGAATCCGCGTGCATTCGCGTTCATCCATGGCTCCCACGAAACGGTCCCGGCTAGCGGACCTCCCGCCAGGCCTCGGCGAGGCGCTTGTCCGAGACCCGCTCGCGGGTGCCCAGCTCCTGGGCGAACAGTGACACCCGGTACTCCTCGAGCAGCCAGCGGAACCGCTCCAGGCCGGGGTCGTCGACACCCTTGCGCTCGTGCTGCTCGCGACGCTCGAGATAGGCCTCCCACCAACGCCGCACCGCCTTGTGCAGAGGTGCATCCCGGCCGGGGTCACGTTCCAAGCGCTCCAGCCGCTTCTCCAGGGCGGCCAGGTAGCGCGGCAGCTCATCGAGGCGCTGCTGCGGTGTGGCGCTGACGAAGCCGGGGTACACCAGGGCCTCGAGTTGCTCGCGCGCGTCGCCCATGGCGTTCACCATGGACAGGGGGATCGAGCCCTTGAGGCGTTTGCGGATGGCGTGATGCCGCTCGAGGATGGCCCCGACGGTGGCCGTCAGCGCCTCGGCGGTGGGCACGAGCTCGGCGCGATGGGCGCTCAGTCTCGCCTCGAAGTCGCCCTGGGTTCGCGGCGGCTCGCCACCGACGAACACCCGATCGAACACGGCATCGAGGATATCGCGTTTGAGGGCCTCGCAACGGCCGATCCCGCTATAGAGCAGGCACAGCCGGTCGATGCCCGGCAACGCCCGGCGCAGGTGACGGGCCTGATCCGGGAGGCTCAGCATATACAGGCGCCGCACGCCGGCACGATGCGCCCGGGCCGCGGCCTCGGGGGCATCGAGCAGGCGCAGGGCCACGCTGTCGCCCTCATCCACCACGGCGGGGTAGGCGCGCAGGGTAACACCGTGCTGCTCGATGGTGATGTGGTCCTCGATATCGCCGAACTCCCAGCGCCGCAATCCGGCACGCTCCCGGCCACGGGCCTGCTGGCCGCCGAACGAGGCGCTGGCCTCGCCGGCGAGCCGCGAGCGGAGCGCCCCGAGGTCACGCCCCTCGCCGAGCACCGCCCCTTCCGCGTCCACGACCCGCACATTCATGAACAGGTGCGCCGGCAGATCCGCCTCGTCCCAGGCGTCCAGGGGGATGCTCACACCGGTCATGCCCTCGAGCTCCCGGCACAGGGCCTCGCTCAGCGAGCCCTCGCCGAAGCGCAGGCGTTCGAGCACCGCACGGGCGAAATCCGGCGCCGGCACGAAGTGCTTCCGCAACGCCTTGGGCAGCGAGCGGATCAGGGTGGTCACCTTCTCCTCCACCATGCCCGGCACCAGCCACTCCAGACGCTCGGCGTCCAGCTGGTTGAGCGCCGCCAGGGGCACGATCACGGTGACGCCGTCGTCGCCGGCGCCCGGCTCGAAGCGATAGCGCAGGGGCAACTCCACCCCGCCGCCGAGGACCAGGCGGTCCGGGAATTCGGCACCGGTGAGCTCGCCGGCCGAGCGGGCCATCAGGTCCTGTCGTTGTAGTCGCAGCCGGCGATCGTGGTCGCCGCGCCGTACCCAGCGCTCGAAGCTCGGCCCGTCCACCACCTCCGCGGGCAAACGCGCCTCATAGAAGGCGCGCAAGGCCGACTCTTCCACCAACACGTCACGCCGGCGGGCCTTGGCCTCCAGGGCCTCGACCTCGGCGATCACCCGGCGGTTGTGGGCCAGGCAGGGGGCGCGGCTGTCCAGCCGCCCGCGGACCAGGGCCTCGTCGATGAACACCGCCCGCGCCGCCTCGGGATCGATACGCGCGTAATTCACCCGGCGTCGCTGCACCAAGGGCAGGCCGTAGAGGGTCACATCCTCGAAGCCGGCCACTCGGCGACGGCGCCGCTGCCAGTGGGGTTCGTAGTACTGGCGATGGACCAGGTGGGCGCCCTCGGCCTCGATCCACTCCGGACGCACCTCCGCGACGGTGCGGGCGAACACCCGCGCGGTCTCCACCAGCTCGGCGGCGACGATCCACTTCGGCCGCCGTCTCGCCAGCCCGGAACCCGGGAAGATCGCCAACCGTAGGTTGCGGGGTCCCATGTAGCCGCCGTCCTCGTGGCGCAGGGCCACGTTGGACAGGAATCCGGTCAGCAGGGCACGGTGCAGCGGCTCGTATTCCGCGGCCGCCTCGTTCTCCCGGGCGCCGCCGCCCTTGACCAGGTCCCGGAGCTGGCGGTGGACGTCCCGCCATTCCTGCAATCGCAGATAGGAGAGGAAGTGCTCGCGGCACCACTCGCGGAGCTTGCGGCGGGTACGGTGGCGTGCGCCCTCGTGGTACTCGTCCCAGAGCCGCAGGAGGCCGAGGAAATCGGAGCGTTCGTCACGCCAGCGGGCGTGGGCCTCGTCGGCCGCCTCGCGGGCCTCCATGGGCCGCTCGCGTGGATCCTGGACGGACAGCGCGGCGGCGATGACCAGCACCTCGCGCAGGCAACCGTGGGCCTCCCCGGCGAGGAGGATGCGGGCGATGCGCGGGTCCACCGGCAGCCGCGCCAGCCGCCGCCCCGTCTCGGTCAGCACCTCGTCGTCGTCGATGGCGCCAAGCTCGCGCAGCAGCTTCAGGCCGTCGCGGACGTAGCGGGGATCCGGCGGCTCGACGAAGGGGAAGGCATCGATGGCCCCGAGCCGCAGGTGCTTCATCTGCAGGATCACCGCCGCGAGGTTGGTCCGCAGGATCTCCGGGTCGGTGAACTCGGGGCGGGACTGATAGTCCTCCTCGCTGTACAACCGGATGCAGATACCGGGGGCGATGCGGCCGCAGCGGCCGGCACGCTGGTCGGCACTGGCGCGGGAGATGGGTTCCACCGGCAGCCGCTGCACCTTGGTGCGATAGCTGTAGCGACTCAGCCGCACCAGGCCGCTATCCACCACGTAGCGGATACCGGGGACCGTCAGCGAGGTCTCGGCGACGTTGGTCGCCAGCACCACGCGGCGCCCGCCATGGGGGGCGAACACCCGTTGCTGCTCGGCGGCGGAGAGACGACCGAACAGCGGAAGGATCTCGGTGTGCTGGGGGTGGTGCTTGCGCAGGGCCTCGGCGGTCTCCCGGATGTCCCGCTCGGTGGGGAGAAAGACCAGCACATCGCCGGGACCCTCGGCGGCGAGCTCGTCGACGGCATCCAGTATGCCCTGCTGGAGGCTTCGATCGCGCTCGTTGTCGTCCTCGGTGGCCAGGGGCCGGTAGCGCACCTCCACCGGATAGGTGCGCCCGGAGACGTTGACGATCGGGGCGTCGCCGAAGTGCCGGGAGAAGCGCTCCGGGTCGATGGTCGCCGAGGTGATGATCACCTTGAGATCCGGCCGCCGCGGCAGGAGGTTGCTGAGATAGCCCAGCAGGAAATCGATGTTGAGGCTGCGTTCGTGGGCCTCGTCGATGATGATGGTGTCGTAGTCGGCGAGATCGGCATCGCCCTGGGTCTCGGCGAGGAGCATCCCGTCGGTGACCAGCTTCACCCGCGTGGCGTCGGCCACATGGTCGCTGAAGCGGATGCGGTAGCCGACCCCGGCGCCCAGCTCGGTACCGCACTCCTCGGCCACCCGGGCGGCCAGGCTGCGGGCGGCGATACGCCGCGGCTGGGTATGGGCGATCAGCCCCTCGACGCCGCGGCCGAGCTCCAGGCAGATCTTGGGCAGCTGGGTGCTCTTTCCGGAACCGGTTTCGCCACAGACCACCACCACCTGGTTGTCCGCGATGGCACGGGCGATGTCTTCCCGGCGCTCGATGACCGGGAGATCCAACTCGAAGTTCGGCGCCAGCCGGCAGCCCGAGCGGGCCCGATAGCGAGCCGTCAGGCGCTGCACATCCCGCTCCAGCGCCTCGACACCCTTTCGCGGCCGGCCTCCGCGGCCGAGACGCCGGCGCACCCCGGCGAGCCGGCGTTGCAATACCGGACGCCAGGGCGGCGGCGCCTCGTCGTCCACGCGCGCGGCGAGCGCCTGCACGCGTTGCACCAGCCCCGGATCCTTCTCCTGTCCGCCCCCGCCCCGGCTCATTCCGACTCGTCGTCCACGGGCGCGGCACCGCGCCGGCGCCGCGGGGGCGTGCGACGGGGCGGGAAGCGCACCGCCTCCACATTCCAGCGATGCGTCGTGCACTCCAGCAATAACAGCGATGGCCCGCCGTTGGTGCGCGTGCGCCCCGCCGCGCCCGGATTGAGCAGCCACGGCCGCTCCCCGAGGTCCGTGGCCAGCCGGTGGCTGTGCCCGAACGCCACCGCCCCGGCATCCGGGAAACGCCGCCGGTAGCGCCGCGCCCGTTGCACCAGGGTGCCGCCGTCATCCCCGTGGACCACCACCAGCCGCCCACCGGGCAGGTTCACACTGGCCTCCCGTGGCAGGGTCTCGAGCATGTGGCGCTCCCCCTCGGACCAGCGGGCGCTGGTGTCGTTGTTGCCACGGATGGCGACCAGCTCCTCGCGGGGCTGCAGCGCAAGCAGCACATCCGCGCCACCGATGTCACCGGCATGCACGGCCACATCGGCGTGCGCCACGCATTCGGCAACACGGGGGTCTACGAAGCCGTGGGTGTCGGCCAGTATCGCGACGCGCATGGCTGCGGCCTCCAGTCAGGCCGTCTGCAGGCCCCGTCGTATGCCCTCGCCGAGTTCCTCGTAGTCGGCGGCCACCGGGAACTGGGGGAACTCATCGATGACCTTCTGCGGGGCCCGGAAGAGGATGCCCGCGTGCGCGGCACCGAGCATGGTGGTGTCGTTGTAGGAATCCCCGGCCGCGACGGTGCGGAAGTTCAGGGCGCGGAAGGCCTCCACGGATTTCCGCTTGTGGTCGCTCAAGCGCAGCCGGTAGTCGCTGATGCGCCCGTCGTCGGCGACTTCCAGCTCATGGCAGAACAGCGTCGGCCAGCCGAGTTGGCGCATCAGCGGGCGGGCGAACTCGTAGAAGGTATCGGAGAGGATGACCACCTGGTATTCGGCACGTAGCTCGTCCAGGAAGGCGCGCGCGCCCTCCAGCGGCGCCATACCGGCAATCACCGCCTCGATATCCGGCAGGCCCAACCCGTGACGGCGAAGGACGTCGAGACGCAGGCGCATGAGCTCATCGTAATCCGGGACATCACGGGTCGTCGCACGCAGCTCCTCGATACCGGTGAGCTCGGCGAACGCGATCCAGATCTCCGGGACCAGGACCCCCTCCAGGTCCAGGCACACCATCTTCACAGCCACTCCTCCGGCGCGTGCCGCGCCCGATACCGCAAAGGCGGCAAACGTAAGGGTTTTGCCTGCAGGCATCAAGCGGCACTGCCGCACCATGGAACCCCGAGGCCCGGCCCATGGTCTACCTCGCGAGTACCGCCAGTGGCATACTGGCCGCGATCTTGAACTGTGGACGAGGAGGATACCCACCAATGGCCGAGAACTCCCGCGTCGCGTCGATTCACCGCACGGCGGCCGGTACATCCGCGCTGTCGACCAACGCGGTGATCCGCAACACCTATATGCTGCTGTCGATGACGCTGCTGTTCAGCGGGGTCACCGCGGGCGTGGCAATGGTCACCAACGCGCCGCCGCTGAACTTCATCGTCGTGCTGGTCGGCTATTTCGGGCTGTTGTTCCTGACCAATGCCCTGCGCAACAGCGTCTGGGGGCTGGCGTCCATCTTCGCCCTCACCGGTTTCATGGGCTATACCCTCGGGCCGGTCCTGAGCGCGTATCTGACCATGTTCAGCAACGGCTCGGAGCTGGTCCTCACCGCCCTCGGCGGGACCGGGGCCATCTTCCTGGGTCTGTCCGGCTATGCGCTGACCACGCGCAAGGACTTCAGCTTCCTGCGGAGTTTCCTCTTCGCCGGGATCCTGGTGGCCTTCATCGCCGGGCTGGCGGCGATCTTCTTCTCCATGCCGGCGCTGTCGCTGGCGGTGAGTGCCGCGTTCATGCTGCTGATGTGTGCGCTCATCCTCTATCAGACCAGTGAGATGATCCACGGCGGCGAGACCAATTACATCATGGCGACGGTCACCCTCTACGTCGCCATCTTCAACCTGTTCACCAGTCTACTGCACTTGCTGGGCTTCTTCGCCGGCGAGGAATAACCGCCCCGCATGGACCCCGGCGATCGCGCCGGGGTCCGAATCCTCCCGGGTCTACCCCCACGACCCGGGTCGCTGTAGCCCCGCGCCTTTCGCTCGCCTGGCTCATACGCCAGCCCCGACCCTCTTGACTTATTTGCAAAAAGAATAAGAGAATATAAAATTATATAGAAAACTAATCTTGAGCCCCTGATGAAACTCAACCAGCTCCGCTACATTTGCGAGGTGGCGCGCCGTGGCCTCAACGTCTCGGCCGCTGCCGAGGCCCTGTATACCTCCCAGCCCGGGGTCAGCAAACAGATCCGCATGCTCGAGGACGAGCTCGGTGTCCAGATCTTCGCCCGCAGCGGCAAGCACCTGAGCCATGTCACCCCCGCCGGCGAGGAGATCCTGGAGGTCGCGCAACGCATCCTCCAAGAGGTGCGCAACATTAACTCCATCGCCCAGGAGCACGTGGACGAGTCCCGGGGGAGCCTGTCCATCGCCACCACCCATACCCAGGCCCGCCACGCCCTGCCACCGGTGGTGAACACCTTCCGCCCCCGCTATCCCAATGTGAGCCTGCACATGCACCAGGGCACGCCCATGCAGATCGCCGAGATGGCGGCCCGGGGGAACGTGGACTTCGCCATCGCCACCGAGGCCCTGGAGCTGTTCGAGGACCTGGTGATGATGCCCTGCTACCGCTGGAACCGCAGCATCATCGTGCCCGAGGGCCATCCCCTGTGCGCCGAGGATCCCCTGACCCTGGAAGCGGTGGCCCGCTACCCCTTGGTCACCTATGTGTTCGGCTTCACCGGGCGCTCGAAGTTGGATCAGGCCTTCAGTGACAAAGGGCTGGAACCGGACGTGGTATTCACGGCCACCGATTCGGAGGTCATCAAGACCTACGTGGGCCTGGGCCTCGGCGTCGGGATCATGGCCACCATGGCCTTCGATCCGGAACGCGATCGCGGCCTGGTGGCCCTGGACGCGCGCGAGCTCTTCGAGCCCAGTGTCACCAACATCGGCTTCCGCCGCGGCACCTACCTGCGCGGCTACATGTATGACTTCATCGAGGCCTTCGCCCCCCAGCTCACCCGGGAGGTGGTGGATCGGGCCATCGCCGCGCGCTCACCGGAGGATCGGGCGGCGCTCATGGCGGAGCTCGCTGCCAATCTGGAGGAGCGTTAAACCGCGGGATCCCGCCACTCGAAGCACTCGGCGAGGACGGTGGTCGCATAGGCCCCCGGCGATAGGGTGAAACCCAGCTCCAGCTCCCCGGGGCCGGGCCGCCACCAACCCATGGCACCGACGGGCAACCGCAGCGCGCGTCGCGCCGCACGCACCCGGCGCCGCTCGAGAAGCGCCAGCAGCTCCTCCATGCCGGCGAGTGCGACGTCCTCGAGGCGCTGCGCCTCGCCGTCGACTAGGGGCCTGCCGGTCCCGGCGAGTGGTCCGGTAGGATGGATGGATTGCAGCGCCAGGCGGTGCGCCAGGCCCTCCGGCGGCTCCCGCGAGGCGGAGAACAGGCTGCCACGGCCGTCCAGGATCATCTGATCGCCATCGATGGCGCGATCCCAGCAGTCGAGCTCGATGCGCCGCCGAAGCGCCCGGTTGAATGCCTCGGCGCGGACCGCCGAGAGCAGTAGCCCCTGTAGCTGTCGCGGCGGCGGCCGCCCCTCGCCGCGTTGCCAGGCCAGCGCCTCGGCCAGGTTATCGCCCTGCCGACCGAAACGCTGGGCACCAAAGTAGTTGGGGACCCCGCGACGCGCCAGCACCGCAAGGCGCCGATCCACGGCCGCGACCGCCGCGTCCACCTCCCGCAGCCGAATGGTGAAGCGATTCCCGGCCAGTGCCCCCACCCGGAGCTTCCGTCGGTGGCGCGCCGCCTGCAGGATCTCCAGCGCGTCGTCCACCGGCCCGGGCGGTGGTACGTCGAGGCCCGGGCCGTGGACGCTGAGCCACTGCCGGGTTACCCCCCTTCGGTCCTTTAAGCCGGCGTGGCTGACGTCGCGCACCCGGCAACCGAGGTAGCGCGCCAGCCGCCGTCCCGCCTCGGCGGTGGTCAGATCCCGCTTGCGGATCTCCAGGAGCAGGTGCTCACCCATACCGTCGGGCGCGACCAGCGGTATCTCGGTGACCCGGAAGTCCTCTGGCCGCTCCTTGAGCACGGCCGCCCCCACCGGTGGTCCATGGGCGGGCAGCGTCGGTGTCGGACGGAGGCAATCCACCGGCGGCGCGGTCATTCGCGTGCCACCAGAATCACCGCCATCGCGGCAATGCCCTCACCACGCCCGGTAAAGCCCATGCCCTCGGTGGTGGTTGCCTTGATGTTCACGGCTACCGGATCGACCCCCAGATCCGCGGCGGTGTTCTCGCGCATGGGGCCGAAATAGCCGGCGAGCCGGGGGCGCTGGGCGATGAGGGTGGCATCCAAGTTCACCGCTTGCCAGCCCGCCTCTGCGGCAAGAGACACGGCATGGCGCAGCAGCTTGCGGCTGTCGATCCCGGCGAAGGCCGGATCATCGTCCGGGAAGTGGCGCCCCAGGTCACCCGCGCCGATGGCGCCGAGGAGGGCATCGGTGACGGCGTGGAGCAGGCAGTCCCCGTCGGAGTGCGCCTCGAGTCCTTGATCATGGGGGATCTCCACCCCGCCGAGCACTAGGCGGCCGCCATCACGGAAGCGATGGGCATCCACACCCTGACCGATTCGAACGCTCATCCTCCGCCCTCCCCCCGCGCCCGCAGGACCGCCTCTAAGAGGATCCGGTCCTCGGGATGGGTGAGCTTGATGTTTGCACCCTCGCCCGGCACCAGCACGGGCTGGTAGCCCACGGCCTCCATGGCCGCCGCCTCGTCGGTGACCCGGTGTCCCTGCTTGCGGGCACTGTCCAGCGCCGCCCGTAGACGGCCGAGGGGGAAGCACTGGGGGGTCTGTGCGGCCCAGAGGTGGGCGCGGTCCACCGTGCCCGTGCTCACCCCCTCGTGGGCGCGTTTCAGGGTGTCCGAGACTGCAACCGCCAGCAGGCCGCCCGCCCTTCCAGTGGCGATGTCCACCAGCTGCCGGACGGCCCTGGCGCTCACCGCCGGCCGCGCAGCATCATGGACCAGCACGCGGTCCCCGGGCCCCGCCCCCGCTGCCAGCAACGCGTCGAGGCCGGCCTTCACGGAATCGGAGCGCTCGGCGCCGCCGATACACGTGCGCACACGCGGATCCGCCGCCACCGCCAGCGACCGCCAGCGGGCATCGCCACGGGTCAGGGCAACGACCACGCCGGCGATTCCCTCCAGCGCCAGCATCGCGCGGACACTCCAGTCCAGTACCGGCCGTCCCGCCAGCGTCTGGTACTGCTTGGGTCCCGCCCCGCCGAAGCGCTCCCCGCGCCCGGCGGCGGGGATCACCGCCCAGATACGCTCACTGTTCGTCACTGGCACCGGTCACCTGGAAGAAGGTCTCCCCCTCACGCACCATGCCGAGCTCACGACGGGCCCGTTCCTCCACCGCCTCCAGGCCGCTCTTGAGGTCGTCGACGTCGGCCTCCAAGGCGGCATTGCGGGCCTCGAGCCGCTCGTTCTCCGCGCGCTGGGCCTCGGCCGCACGCTCCAGCCGCATCACCTCGGTGACACCGCCATCACCGAACCAAAGCCGCCACTGCAGTCCCGCCAGCAACACGACGAGCACGGCGATGGCGGCGACCCGGAGCATCGCTTCAGGCCCCGAATGCCTTCAGGTTGGGGAAGGCCCTGCGGCCTGCGTAGCGCGCCTGCTCACCGAGCTCCTCCTCGATGCGGAGCAGCTGGTTGTACTTCGCCACCCGGTCGGAGCGGCACAGCGAGCCGGTCTTGATCTGGGTAGCGGTACTCGCCGTCGCCAGGTCCGCGATGGTGGTGTCCTCGGTCTCCCCGGAGCGATGGGAGACCACGGCCGTATAGCCGGCATCGGCGGCCATGGCGATGGCATCCAGGGTTTCGGTGAGGGTGCCGATCTGGTTGAACTTGATGAGGATGGAGTTGGCCACGCCGCGATCGATGCCCTCGCGGAGGATGCGGGTATTGGTCACGAACAGGTCGTCGCCCACCAGCTGCACGCGCTCACCGAGGCGCTCGCTCAATCGTGCCCAACCGTCCCAGTCATCCTCCGACATGCCGTCCTCGATGGAGATGATGGGATAGCGCTCCACCCAGCCGGCGAGCACCTCCGCGAACTCCTCGCCGGAGAAGGATCGGCCCTCGGAGGCGAGGCGATAGACGCCGTCCTCGAAGAACTCCGAGCTGGCGGCATCCAGGGCGAGCCAGACCTGGTCGCCGGCGCGATAGCCGGCATTCTCCACCGCCTCCAGGATCACCTCGATGGCCGCCTCATTGGAAGGCAGATTCGGGGCGAACCCGCCCTCGTCGCCCACCGCCGTGGACAGGCCGCGGCCGGCGAGCACCTTCTTCAGGGCATGGAAGATCTCGGTGCCGCAACGCAGTGCCTCGCTGAAGCGCTCGAAGCCCACCGGCATGACCATGAACTCCTGGATGTCGACGTTGTTATCCGCATGGGCACCGCCGTTGAGGATGTTCATCATCGGCACCGGCAGCACGTGCTCGCCCTCGGGGGCGAGCTGGCGGTACAGCGACCGCTCGTGGTCGCCCGCGGCGGCCCGGGCGCTGGCAAGGGACGCGGCGAGCAGGGCATTGGCACCGAGCCGGCCCTTGTTGTCGGTGCCGTCCAGCTCGATGAGCCGCTCATCGAGGCCACGCTGATCGTCGGCATCCATCCCCACCAGGGCCTCGCGGATGACGGTATTGACGTTCATCACCGCATGGGTGACGCCCTTGCCCAGGTAACGGGCCGGATCACCATCGCGCAGCTCCACCGCCTCACGCGCCCCGGTGGAGGCACCCGAGGGCACCGCCGCCCGGCCGAAGGCGCCGCTGTCGAGGAGCACGTCCGCCTCCACCGTCGGATTGCCCCGGGAATCCAGGATCTCCCGCGCCTTGATCGCCTTGATATTCGCCATGCCGTGCCGTTTCCTCCTGTTAGCGTGTCCGTTGGTCTAGCCGCCGGTGGACGCCTCCGCGAAGCCCTGCGCCTTGACCCAATCGTCGAGGCCCTTGAGCGTGGCCAGCAGCTCGCGCATGCGGGCCAGCGGCCAGGCGTTCGGCCCATCGGAGAGTGCCTGGTCCGGATCCGGGTGCGTCTCCATGAACACGCCGGCCACCCCCGCGGCCACCGCCGCCCTTGCGAGTACCGGCACAAACTCCCGCTGGCCGCCGGAGGCCTTGCCCTGCCCACCGGGCAGCTGCACCGAATGGGTGGCGTCGAATACCACCGGGGCCCCGGTATCGCGCATCACCGCGAGTGCCCGCATGTCGGAGACGAGGTTGTTGTAGCCAAACGAGACGCCGCGCTCGCAGGCCATGATCCGGTGATTGCCCGCCGCCCGGGCCTTGTCCACGACGTTGGCCATCTCCCAGGGGGCGAGGAACTGCCCCTTCTTGATGTTCACCGGCAGCCCCTGGGCCGCCACCCGCTGGATGAAATTGGTCTGGCGGCACAGGAAGGCCGGGGTCTGGAGGACGTCCACCACCTCTGCCACCGCCTCCAGCGGCGTATCTTCATGGACGTCGGTGAGCACGGGCACACCCACTTCCTCGCGCACCCGGGCCAGGATTCGCAGACCCTCGTCCATGCCCGGTCCGCGGTAGCTTTCCAGCGAGGACCGATTGGCCTTGTCGAATGAGGACTTGTAGATGAACGGGATGCCCAGCTCCCCGGTAATGGCCTTGAGCTCCGCGGCGCTGTCCAGGGCCATGGCCTCCGACTCGACGACGCAGGGGCCGGCGATCAGGAACAGCGGCCGATCCAGGCCTACAGGGAACCCACACAGCTCGAATTCGCTCATGATCCCGCCTCCGCGACTTCGGTTGTGCGGCGCGCGCGCTGCTGCACCGCGGCGCGGATGAAGCTCGTGAACAGGGGATGCCCGTCCCGCGGTGTGGAGGTGAACTCCGGGTGGAACTGGCAGCCGAGATACCAGGGGTGGGCGGGGAACTCCACGCACTCGACCAGCTCGTTTCGGGCCGACCATCCGGAGATCTGCATGCCCGCGGCCTCGAGTGCCTCCCCGTAGCGGTTATTGAACTCGTAGCGGTGCCGGTGGCGCTCGCGGATGACGTCCTTGCCGTAGATCCCGTGCACGAGGGAGTCCCGCAGCAAGCGCACCGACTGGGCCCCGAGCCGCATCGTGCCGCCGAGCTCGGAGTGCTCGTCGCGCAGCTCGGTGAGCCCCTCCTCATTCATCCACTCGGTGATCAGCCCGATGACCGGATGCTGCGGGTGGGTGAGGAATTCGGTGCTGTGGGCCCCATCCAGGCCGGCCACGTTGCGTGCGAACTCGATCACCGCCACCTGCATGCCCAGGCAAATGCCCAGGAACGGGATGCCGTTCTCCCGCGCGAATCCGGCGGCGGTGATCTTGCCCTCCACGCCGCGCTCGCCGAAACCGCCGGGGACGAGGATGGCGTCCACGTCGGCCAGCATCGCCGGGCCGTCGCGCTCGATCTCCTCGGAGTCCACGTACCGGATGTTGACCCGGTTGCGGGTCTGAACGCTGGCGTGTCGCAGCGCCTCGTTCAGCGACATGTACGCATCGGCGAGATTGACGTACTTGCCCACCATGGCGATGGTCACCTCGCCCTCCGGGTGGGCCATGGCCTCCACTACCCGGTGCCAGTCGCCTAGGTTCGCCGGCGGCAGCTCCAGGCCCAGGCGCTCGGCGACGATATTGTCCAGCCCCTGCTCATGCAGCGCCTCGGGCACCTTGTAGATGTTGTCCACGTCGAGCACCGAAATGACCGCCTCCGAGGCCACGTTGGTGAACAGCGCGATCTTGCGCCGCTCTTCCTCGGGGATGGCGCGCTCAGCGCGACAGAGCAGGATATCCGGCTGGATGCCGATGGAGCGCAGTTCCTTGACCGAGTGCTGGGTGGGCTTCGTCTTCATCTCCCCGGCGGCCCCGACGAAGGGCACCAGGGTGAGATGCACGAACAGGCAGCGCTGCGGACCGAGCTCCGAGCCCATCTGCCGGATGGCCTCCAGGAACGGCAGGGATTCGATGTCGCCCACCGTCCCGCCGATCTCGATCAGTGCCACATCGACGGCATCCGCCCCCTGCTGGATGCTCCGCTTGATCTCGTCGGTGATATGCGGGATGACCTGGACGGTGCCGCCGAGATAGTCCCCCTGGCGCTCCTTGCGGATCACCGCCTCGTAAATGCGACCCGTGGTGTAGTTGTTGTTCCGGGTCATGCGGGTGCGCAGGTAGCGCTCGTAGTGTCCCAGATCCAGGTCGGTCTCCGCCCCGTCGTCGGTGACGTAGACCTCGCCGTGCTGGAAAGGGCTCATGGTCCCCGGGTCGACGTTGATATAGGGGTCGAGCTTGACCATGGTCACCGACAGGCCCCGGGCCTGGAGGACACTGCCGAGGGATGCCGCCGCGATGCCCTTGCCGAGGGAGGACACGACACCGCCGGTGATGAATATAAATCGCGTCATAGAGCCTTCGAAAGCCTGGAGGAAAGAACCCGCAACGCGCCGGGGCCGGGATGGCTGGGCAAGTTACCAGAACCCCCTTGCGCAGACAACGCGGAAAACCCCGGGAAACCCATGAAATCCTTTATATTTCCGGATATTGGCCACTATCCTTGAGCAGCATTGTCAGGCCCTGGCTGATGTCGCAGCCCGCCGGCAGCCAGAGCCGCCAGCACGGCAGCTGGCCACCGCGGATACCGTGCTCGACCGACATACCGACGCCGGGGATCGCCACCACCGCCCCGTCGACGTGCAGCACCGGCCACCAGGAACGCTCCCAGGGGGCGAGGCCCATCGCCCGGAAGAGCTCCGCGACCCGCCGCCGGGGTCCACCGCGGTGCAACCGGATCCGGGCGCCGCGGGCGGCGAACTCCGGAACGGCCCGTGCGCACAGACCCTCCGGCAGGCCCCGGCCGTGGCCGGCATCAGCCCATTCCAGCCAGCCGGCGGGTCGAGGCGGATAGGGGCCGGCGGCGGCCAGATCGGGCACCGCCGCCGCCACGCCCGGGGGCAGGCGATACAGGCGCTCGGCGTGCCGGCGGACCTCTCCGGCCTCCCAGCGGAGCACCGGCTGACGGTCGCCCCCCGCGGCGAGCAGGTCCCGCAGGCCCTGGCGCAGCCGGGCCTCCGGCGGCGGCCGCAGGCCGGCCCGTCGTAGCCATGCGCGAAGCCCCACGGCGGCCACCGCCGGCGGTGCCGCGGCGAGCCCTGCAAGCGGCGATGGACCCGCCCCCAGGCCCAGCTGCGTCGCCGTCCAGTCGCCGACCTCACGGGTCTCCCTTGCATGGGCCGCGAGGCGGCCGAACCGCCGTCCCAGCTGTGGCCAACGCGTCCCGAGCCGAGGCAGGATCTCGTGGCGCAGGAAGTTCCGGTCCGGTTCCACGGAGGCGTTGCTCGGGTCTTCCACCCATTCCAGCCCCCATTCCCGGGCATAGGCGGCCAGCGCCGCGCGCGGCCAGCCGAGCAGTGGCCGCACCAGGGTCACGCCCCCGAGATCCCGGCACGGGGCTATGCCCGCGAGCCCCTCCACGCCACTGCCCCGCAGCAGCCGCAGGAGCACGGTCTCCGCCTGATCGTCGGCATGGTGGGCGGTAGCGAGCACCGCCCCTTCCGGGAGCAGCCGCTGGAAGGCCGCATGGCGCGCGGCGCGGGCCCGCGCCTCAAGGTCTGCGCCGGCATCGAGGTCGACGCGCACGCTGCGGAACGCGAGCCCCCGGGCCGCCGCTGCCATGCGGCAATGCCGCACCCAGGCGACACTGTCGCCGCACAACCCGTGGTCCACATGTACGACGCCGCTCGCCCGGCCGGCACGCGCGGCCAGGTCCAGGAGTACCATGGAATCCAGCCCGCCGCTTACCGCAAGCTCCAGGGGCGCAGCACCGACCAGGGCCGTCACCGCCGCATCGAAGGCCTGCGGACACGGCGCCGCCGTCACGGCCTACTCGCGGTAACGACCCAGCCCCATCAGCCGCTGGTAGCGCTCGGCGATCAGCGACTCCGGGTCCGGCTCGCGGAGCGCGGCGAGCTGCTCCTGCAGGATGGCATCCAGGGCATTGGCGGTGGCGTCCCAGTCCCGGTGGGCACCACCGAGGGGCTCCTCGACGAGGGCGTCCACCAGCTCGAGCTCATGGAGGCGTTCCGCGGTGATGCCCATCGCCTCCGCCGCCGCCGGCGCCTGCTCGGAGTCCTTCCAGAGGATGGAGGCACAACCTTCCGGGGAGATCACGGAATAGGTGCTGTACTGCAGCATCAGGATGCGATCACCCACCCCGATGGCCAGCGCACCACCGGAGCCGCCCTCGCCGATCACGGTGCAGAGGATGGGGGTACGCAGGCGCGACATCACCTGAAGATTGCAGGCGATGGCCTCACTCTGGCCGCGCTCCTCGGCATCCACACCGGGATAGGCACCGGGGGTGTCTATGAATGTCAGCACCGGCAGCGAGAAGCGCTCGGCCATATGCATCAGCCGCTCGGCCTTGCGATAGCCCTCGGGCTTGGGCATGCCGAAGTTCCGCCGGATCTTCTCCTTTGTGTCCCGCCCCTTCTGCTGGCCGATAACCATCACCGGTTCGCCATGATAGCGGGCGAGGCCACCGACGATGGCCGCATCGTCAGCGAAGCCGCGGTCACCGTGGAGCTCCTCGAAGTCCGTAAACAGCCGCTCCACGTAGTCGAGGGTATAGGGGCGCTGCGGGTGGCGGGCCAGCTGGGCGATCTGCCAGGGGGAGAGGTTGGAGAAGATCTGCTCGGTGAGCTGACGGCTCTTCGCCTGCAGCCGTGCGATCTCCTCGCTGATGTTGAGCTCCGCGTCGTCGCCGACGTAGCGCAGCTCGTCGATCTTTGCCTCGAGCTCCGCGATGGGGCGCTCGAAATCGAGGAAGGTGAGACTCATCGCTGGCCGTTCCGCAACACTGCCGTAACAGGCGCGAGACTATAACACGGGGCCGGCGGGTGCACTCAGTACTCCATTCGCACAGCGCCGTCCCGGGCAAGGGTTCCGAGACGGCGCAGCAACTCATCACTAGGCCGCACCCGCCAATCCTCGCCGAGCCGGAGCAGCGCCCGTGCACCGTCACCCCGGTAATCCAACACCACCGGGCAGCGGCCCTCACGATACGGCGAAAGGGTATCCCGCAGCTCTGTGATGAGCCCGTTGGCGGCCGCCGTGGCATCCACGGCCAGCAACAGGCCACGGGCGAACCGCTCGCGGGCCTCCCCGATATCCATCACCGTCTCCGCGGAAACCCGGTAGCCATCGCTGAACTCGTCATAGCCCAGTTCGCCCTGTACCACTACCAGGGCGTCCCGGACCAGCAGATGGCGGAAGCGCTCGAAGGCCTCCGGGAATACCACCACCTCCAGCCGTCCGGTGCGGTCGTCCAGGGTCACCGCGGCCAGGCGCCCGCCGGTCTGGGTCGGACGCACCCGCAAACCCACCACCAACCCGGCCACCGTGACCCGTGCCTCGCCGTTGCGCCGTCGCCCCCCTTCCACCGCCGATTGCCCGTTACCACCGGCGATCTGGTTGAGGCGGGCGGTGATGAAGGACTGGATCTCCGACTCGTACCGCTCGATCGGGTGGCCGGTGAGATACAGGCCCAGTATCTCCTTCTCCGCAGCGAGGCGTTCCCCTTCCTCCCATTCCGGCAACGGGCGCCGCGTGACCGCCGGCACCGCCTCGCCGGGCTCACCCAGGCCGAACAGGTCGTCCTGCCCCGTGGCCGCGTTGCGGCTGGTCTGCTCTGCGGCCCGCAGGGCCTCCGGGAGGTAGTGCATGGCGGTGGCCCGGTTCTCGCAAATGCTATCCAGGCTGCCCGAGCGGATCAGTGCCTCGAGCACGCGTTTGTTCAGTCGCCGCAGGTCCACCCGGGCGCACAGGTCGAAGAGATCACGGAATGCGCCGCCGCTCTCGCGCTCGGCGATCAGGGCCTCGATGGCGGAGTGGCCCACCCCCTTCACGGCCCCGAGCCCGTAGACGATGGTCCGCGGGTCCCGGGCCCGGAACATCCAGTCCGAGCGGTTGACGTCGGGCGGCTCCACGGCGAGGCCCATGGAGCGGCACTCCTCGATGAAGGTCACCACCTTGTCGGTGTTGTCCATATCCGAGGACAGCACCGCCGCCATGAACGGGGCCGGCTCGTGGGTCTTCAACCAGGCGGTCTGATAGGAGAGCAGCGCATAGGCGGCGGAGTGGGACTTATTGAAGCCGTAACCGGCGAACTTCTCCATCAGGTCGAAGATCGCCTCGGCATGGGATCGTGACATCCCCCGCTCGGTGGCGCCGGCGAGAAACAACTCGCGCTGCTTGGCCATCTCCGCGGGCTTCTTCTTCCCCATGGCCCGGCGCAGCAGATCGGCACCGCCGAGGCTATAGCCGGCGAGCACCTGGGCGATACGCTGGACCTGCTCCTGGTAGAGGATCACCCCGTAGGTGGGCTTGAGTATGGGCTCAAGGTCGTCGTGATGGAGCTCGGCGGTGGGGTAGGCCACCGCGGTGCGGCCATGCTTGCGGTCGATGAAGTCCTCGACCATGCCCGACTGCAGCGGCCCGGGCCGGAACAGCGCCACCAGGGCGATGATATCCTCGAAGCTGTCGGGCTGCAGCCGGCGGATGAGATCCTTCATCCCCCGGGACTCCAACTGGAAGACCGCGGTGGTCCGGCAGGCCTTGAGCTGGTCGAAACTCGCCGGGTCATCGAGGGGGATGTCGGCGATGTCCAGGGGCGCCTCGCCGCGCTCGGCGCGGATGGCATTCACCGCCTTCACCGTCCAGTCGATGATGGTCAGCGTACGCAACCCCAGGAAGTCGAACTTCACCAGGCCCACCGCCTCGACATCGTCCTTGTCGTACTGGGTAGCGAGCCCGCCGCCGCCGGGCTCACAGTACAGCGGCGCGAAGTCCGTGAGCGCCGAGGGGGCGATGACCACACCACCGGCGTGCTTGCCGACGTTGCGGGACATGCCCTCGAGCTTGCGGGCCATGTCGATCAGCGTCTGCACCTCCTCGTCGCGCTGGTAGAGCTCGCGGAGCTCTTCTTCCTGCTCCAGGGCCTTATCCAGGGTCATGCCCAGCTCGAAGGGCACCAGCTTGGCGATTCGGTCGACATAGCCGTAGGGATGGCCGAGGACGCGGCCCACGTCGCGCACCACCGCCCGCGCCGCCATGGTGCCGTGGGTGGCGATCTGCGAGACCTTGTCGCGACCGTATTTCTCCGCCACGTAATCGATGACCTCGTCGCGGCGCTCCATGCAGAAGTCCACGTCGAAGTCCGGCATGGATACCCGCTCAGGGTTCAGAAAGCGCTCGAAGAGAAGGTCGTAACGCAGCGGGTCGAGGTCGGTTATATCCAGGGAATAAGCCACCAACGAGCCGGCACCGGAGCCCCGTCCCGGTCCCACCGGGATGCCGTTCTCCTTGGCCCAGCGGATGAAATCGGCAACGATGAGGAAGTAGCCCGGGAAACCCATCTGCTCGATCACGCCCAGCTCGTGATCCAGCCGCTGCTCGTAGTGCTCGCGGATGGCGCCCGGGTCCAAGGTGTCGGCGGTGATGATGCGCTCGAGGCGACGCTCGAGGCCGCGACGCGCCTCGGCGGCCAGGTATTCGTCGATGCCCATGCCCGCGGGCACGGGAAAGTCGGGCAGCACATTCTGCCCCAGGGTCAGACTCAGATTGCAGCGCCGGGCGATCTCCAGGGTGTTTTCCAGGGCCTCCGGGATGTCCGAGAACTGCTCGGCCATCTCCTCGGGGCTGCGCAGGTACTGTTCCGGGCTGTAGCGGCGGGGCCGGCGCTTGTCATCGAGCGTCCGACCATCGTGGATACAGACCCGTGCCTCATGGGCGTCGAAGTCCCCGCGGGCCAGGAAGCGGACGTCATTGGTCGCCACCACGGGCGTCCCCGTCTCGGCGGCCAGCGCGACCGCGGCGTGGACATGGGCCTCGTCTCCGGGACGACCGGTGCGTTGGAGCTCCAGGTAATAGCGCCCGGGGAATTGCCGCTCCCAGAAGGCCAGGCGCTCCCGGGCCTCCGCCCCATGACCGGCCACCAGGGCGTGGCCCACGTCCCCCGAACCGGCGCCGGAGAGCACGATCAGCCCCTCATTCCACTGCGCCAGCCACTGGCGGTCCACCAGGGGGATTCCGGTCTCCTGCCCATGGAGATAGCTCTCGGTGAGCAGCCGGGTCAGCGAGCCATAGCCCTCATCGTCGGCGCACAGCAGTGTCGCCCGGTAGTGGCCCTCCGGCGCACCGCTGTCGGCGATGCGGATATCCGCGCCGATGATCGGCTTGATCCCCGCCGCCAGCGCCGCCTGATAGAACTTCACCATGCCGAAGAGATTGCCCTGATCGGTGATGGCCACCGCCGGCATGCCCATCTCCCGGCAGGCCTCCATCAGCGGGGCGATGCGGACCACCCCATCGATCAGGGAGAACTCGGTATGCAGATGCAGGTGTACGAAGCGCGCTGTCATGGGATCCGTTCATTGGCGGGGTTGCTCGCCGCAGCCCCTCAGTCTACTGGGCCGCACCGTCGGCCACCAATCGTGCCGCCTCACGGACCGGACGAAAGGAGTGCCGATGCAGCGGACAGGGCCCCAATCGGGCCAGCGCCTCCAGGTGCTCGCGGGTGCCGTAGCCCTTATGGCCGGCGAATCCGTAGCCCGGATAACGCCGGTCGGCGGCGATGAGCTCGGCATCCCGGGCCTGCTTCGCGACGATGGAGGCGGCGGCGATGGCCGGCTCGCTAGCATCACCGCCAATCACTGCCCGTGTCGGGCAGCCGAGCTCGGGGCAGTCGCGCCCGTCGACCAGCACCAGGGCGGGCACCCAGGGAAGCGCGGCCACCGCCCGCGCCATGGCCAGGAAGGTGGCCTCGCGGATATTCACAGAGTCGATCTCCGCCACCTCGGCGCGGCCCAGGGCCCAGGCGACGGCCTCGTCGCGTATGCGTACGGCGAGCGTCGCCCGGCGCCGCGCCGTCAGGCGCTTGGAGTCGGCGACACCCGCGACGCCCGCCGGCGGGAGGATCACGGCGGCGGCGACCACGGGACCGGCCAGGGGCCCGCGGCCGACCTCGTCGACCCCGGCGACAGGGTATCCGGCGCTCATCCCACCACGGCCTCGACCGCCTCTGCGGCGCGGCGGTCCGCGTCCTGGCGGAGCGCCTCGTGCAGCGCGGTGAAACGCGCCCGGATGGTCGCCGCCCGGTCCTGGTCCTCCAGCAGCTCCTCCACGGCCGCCGCCAACGCATCGGGCGTTACCGCTTCCTGGATGAGCTCCGGGACCAGCCCCTCGCCGGCGAGCAGGTTGGGCAGGGCGAAATAGGGAGTGTGCAGCAACCCCAGCCGGCGCACCAGCCAGGCGGTGGCCGGGGCCACCGCGTAGGCCACGACCATCGGGCGCTTGAGCAGCATCGCCTCCAAGGTCGCCGTACCCGAGGCGGTCAGCACGACATCCGCCGCCCCCATCGCCTCCGCGGAGCACCCCTCCAGCAGGGTAACCGCCGTCTCAACCCCCCGTTCGGCGAGCATCCCACGAAAGTATTCCGCCAACGCCGGCGTGGCCATGGGTGCCAGCACCCGCAGACCCGGGTGCCGGGCAAGCAGCACGGCCACGGCCCCGGCGAAGGCCGGTCCGAGGCGTGCTACCTCTCCGGCCCGGCTGCCGGGGAGCACGGTAAGGATGCGATCATTCCCGCTCATCCCCACCGTCTCCCGATAGCCCCCTACATCCGGCACGAGATCGAAACGGTCCGCGGCCGGGTGGCCGACAAAGCTCACCGGCACCCCCCGGGCCTCGTAAAAGGCCGCCTCGAAGGGCAGCAGGGTGAGCATCCGATCCACCGAACGGGCGATACCGCGCACCCGCCCCTGGCGCCAGGCCCATACCGTTGGGCTGACATAATGCACGGTATGCACGCCGTGCTCCCGCAGCCGCCGCTCCAGCCCCAGGTTGAAGTCCGGGGCATCGATGCCGATGAAGACATCCGGCGGATCCGCCCGCCACCGCCGCAGCAGTGCGCGCCGTACCCCGACCAGCCGGGGTAGGTGCCGGATCACCTCCACCAGCCCCATCACCGAGAGGATCTCCAGCGGATAGAGACCCTCCAGCCCCTCCCCCCGCATCGCCGGACCACCGATGCCCTCGAAGCGAATCCCCGGATGGCGATGCGCCAGCTCCCGCATGAGCCCCGCGCCGAGCAGGTCCCCGGACAGCTCCCCCGCCACCAACGCCACCCGCTGCATGGTCAGCGGATGATGCCCCGATGGCTGGCACGCACAAACGTCGCGAGCGCCGCCACGGCTGGATCCGTTCGATCGGCGAGCTCCGCGGCGGCCTCCTCGACCCGCAGCCCCGAGCGATAGAGGACACGGTATGCCTCCTTGAGCTCGCGGATCTCATGGCGGCTGAAGCCGTGACGGCGCAGGCCCTCCAGGTTCAACCCCCGCGGCGTCGCCCGTTGACCCGCCGCCATCACGTAGGGGGGGACGTCCCGGTCCACGTGGGCGCCGAAGGCCAGGAACGAGTATGCCCCGAGCCGGCAGAATTGGTGCACCAGGGAGAAACCGCCGAGGATCACATGGTCGGCAACCTCCACATGCCCTGCCAGCGAGGCGTTGTTGGCGAACACCGTATGGCTGCCGATCAGGCAGTCGTGGGCGATATGGCAATAGGCCATGATCCAGTTGTCGTCACCGATACGGGTGACCCCGCCGCCATCGCCGGTACCGCGGTTGATGGTGACAAACTCGCGTATGGTGTTGCCGTCCCCGATCTCGAGGTAGGTAAGCTCGCCGCGGAACTTCTTGTCCTGGGGTTGCTCGCCCACCGAGGCGAACTGGAAGATGCGATTGTCCGCGCCGATGCGGGTGGGTCCCTGGATGACCACGTGGGGCCCCACCCAGCTACCGGCGCCGATCGAAACCTCCGCACCGATGATGCTATAGGCGCCGACGTGGACTCCATCGGCTACCGTTGCCGAGGGATCGATGACAGCGGTTGGGTGGACCTCGCTCACACTTCCCTCATCGTGCACCGGATCTCGGCGCTGACCGCCACCGCCCCGTCCACCCGCGCCTCCACGGCGAACATCCAGATACCACGCATGTTGCGGTTGAACCGTGCCGCGAGCCGTAGCTGGTCGCCCGGCTCCACGGGCCGCTTAAACTTCGCCTTGTCGATGCCGACCAGGTAGAAGAGCTTGGAATCGTCCGGCTGCTCCTCGTCGGGCTGCATCTCCCGGGTGCGGAAGGCCAGCAACCCGCAGGCCTGGGCCAGCGCCTCGAGGATCAGCACCCCGGGCATAACCGCGCGCTGGGGGAAATGCCCCTGGAAGAAGGGCTCGTTGGCGGTCACGTTCTTCACCGCCTCTATGGACTCGCCGGGGCGGCACGCGACCACCCGGTCCACCAGCAGGAACGGATAGCGGTGGGGGAGGTAGTTCTTGATTCGGTGGGTATCCATACCCTCGCACGTGTCGTTGTCAGTCATGGTTCTTCCGTTGTTGGGATTCGGCGTTTTCCAGCCGGCGCTCGAGCTCGCGCAGCCGCCGCGCCATACTGTCGAGCTGGTTGAAACGTGCCGCATTGCGCCGCCACTGCCGGGCGGGTGCCATGGGTGTACCCGAGGCGTAGGCGTCCGCCTCGCGGATGTCGTGGGTGATCCGCGCCATGGCGGTCAATACGCTCCCGTCGGCGATCTCAAGGTGCCCGGCGATCCCGGCACCGCCGGCGACGCTCACCCCGCGGCCAAGCCGCGTACTGCCCGCGACCGCCGAGCAGCCGGCCATGGCGGAGTGCGCCCCGATGCGGCAGTTATGCGCGACCTGGACGAGGTTGTCGATCTTGACGCCGTCCTCGATGACGGTGTCCTCCAGGGCCCCGCGGTCGACGGTCGCATTGGCGCCGATCTCCACGTCGTCACCGATGACCACCCGGCCGATCTGGGGCACCTTCTCCCAGCGCTCCCCATCCCGGGCATAGCCGAAGCCATCCGCACCCACGACCGCCCCGCCGTGGATGATGACTCGGTCGCCGATCACCGCGCCGGGATAGATCACCGCGCACGCCCGGATCCGGCAGTCCGCACCGACGCGGCTGCCCTCGCCCACCACCGCGTTGGCCTCGATGACCGAACGGGCCCCCACCCGCGCGCCAGCCGCGACCACCGCCCCCGGCGCCACATGGGCGGTCTCTTCCAGCACCGCGTCCGCGGCGACATGGGAACCGGGCTGCGCCCCTGCCGGGTGGGCCGGCTCCGGATGCAACACCTGCGCGGCGCGCGCGAAGGCAAGGTGGGGATGGTCGCTGAGCAGCGCCGCGGTATGCAGCCCCTCGGCATCCCGCCGTCGCAGTATTACCGCCGTCGCACGGGTGGTCGCGAGTTCCTGACGCAGGCGGGAATCGGACAGGAAACTGACCGCACCCGGCGTGCCAGTCGTCAACGGCGCTACCGCCCGGACCCGCGCGGCGCCGTCGCCGATCAACTCACAGCCGATCCGCTCGGCAAGATCCTGTAGGGGTATCCCCTGCTCCACCTGGAACCTCTTCTTCCGGCGCGGGGCGTCAGCCGCCCTGCTGGTTGCGTTCGAACTCCCGTCGCAGGCGCTCGATGATGCGGTCGGTGATGTCCACCGCGTCACTGGCGTAGATCACGCCGTCACTGACTACCAGGTCATAGCCCTCGGAGTCGGCATATTCGCTCACGGTCTGCAGGATCCGTCGCTGCAGTGCGCCGAGCTCCTCGTTGCGCCGCATGTTGAAGTCCTCCCGGAACGCGTCCTGGGTGCGCTGGATATCCCGGCGCAGGCCGACGACCTCCCGCTGCAACGCCTGGCGCTCGGATTCGCTCATCTCCAGCGAACGCCCCTGCATGCGTTCCTCGAGGCGCTGGAGCTCCTCCTGCATGGCCACAATCTCCTGGTCACGCGGTTCGAACTCCTCCTCGAGCTTGCGTCGTGCGGCGTCGGCCTGGGGGGCCTCCGAGGAGACCTTGCCCGGATTCACGAAGCCGATACGGAGCTCCTCGGCGGCCGCCGACGTGCCGCCGGCCAATGCCAGCACCGCTGCCATTGCCGCAACGAGCCACCACCCCAGGCGCGGGCGGGACAGGCCGTCAGAAGAATGTGCCCAGGGAGAACTGGAAGAACTGTGTGTCATCGCCGGATTCGTCGTTCAGTGGGTAGGCCACACTCATGCTCAGCGGGCCCACCGGGGAGTACCAGATCATGCCGAGACCAGCAGCGTAGCGTATGGCGCCGGCATCCACATCCTGATCATAGGTATTGTAGACCTGGCCACCATCCACGAAGGTCGTGAAGCGGATATCGCTGTCGCCGTCCCCGGGCGGCGGTACGCGCAGCTCCACGGAGCCCAAGGCGCGGAAGTTACCGCCCACCGGATCGTCGTTCTCGTCACGGGGGCCGAGGGAGTTGCTGGAGAAGCCGCGCACCGAGTTGTTGCCGCCGGCGTAGAAGTTCTCGAAGAACGGCAGCCGCTCGGTGCCCCCGAAGCTGTCGCCATAGGCGAGTGACCCCTCCATCGCCAGGGTCAGCCAATCGGCGATGGCGGCATAACGCTGGTGCCTGTAGGTGGCACGGTAGTACTCCAGGTCACTGCCGGGGATGGCGGTGGTCAGGCTCAGCCGCTGCTGGCTCCCCTCGCTGGGGAAGATCGCCCGGTCCCGGGAGTCCCGGTTCCAGGACAGCGCTATGCGATAGGTGGTGTTGGTGGTCCCGTTGCGGTCAACGAAAGCCTGCTGGATCTCCGTGGGCTCCTGGTTGAGTTCGAGCTCTAGGTCCTCCACCTCGATATCGGCACCGATGGTGTCGTTGCCGGTCACCGGGACCCGATAACCGTAGGTGCCGGTCATGCTCTTGATGCCGAACTCCGAGAGATCCGCCTCGTCGGCATCGGTGTCCCGATAGGCCAGGCTGATGTTGCGGTCAATACCCGAAAGGGTGTGATACCGGTCCAGATAGGAAAGCCGGTACACGGTATTGGCGTCATCGTTGTTGGCGTTGAACGCGAGCCGGTCGCCGGAGCCGAAGACGTTATCCTGCTCGACGCCGAAGTTCAGCAGCAGTCCCTGGTCCGTGCCGTAGCCGATGCCGGCGCGGATGCTGCCGGACAGCCGCTCCTGCACCGAGACATCCACGTCCACCTGGTCCTGACTGCCGGGGACGCGGGGCGTCTCGATATTCACGTTGTCAAAGAAACCAAGCCGGTCCAGGCGCCGGCGGGATTCGGCGACGTCCTCGGTGGACAGCCAGGCCCCTTCGTACTGACGCAGCTCCCGGCGGATGACGTCGTCACGGGTGCGCTCGTTGCCGGATATGTTGATCCGGCGCACGTACACCCGCTCCGCGGGATCGACGAAGAAGGTCACATCCACCGTGCCCTCCTCCTCGTTGACCTCCGGCACGGCATTGACGTTGGCGAAGGCGTAGCCGCGCTCGCCGAGCTTGTCCCGGAACGCCTCGGAGGTCTCCACCACGGCGGAGCGGGAATACAGGGTACCCGGCTCCAGGGCGACCACATCCCGCAGCTCCTCCTCCGAGTAGACCAGGTCACCGGCGAGCGAGACTTCGCCGGCACGGAACTGCTCGCCCTCATCGAGATTGACCGTTACGTGAATGCGCCGGCGATCCGGGCTGATCGAGACCTGGGTCGAGGTAATGGTGAAGTTGACGAAGCCCCGATCCTGGTAGAAGGAACGCAGCCGCTCGAGGTCACCGGCCAGGCGTTGGCGGGAGTACCGGTCGGCATCCGAGAAGAAGCGGTACCACGGCACCGGACCCATCTCGAAGGCATCACGCAGGTCGTCGTCATCGAAGCGCTCATTGCCGACGAACTGGATCTCCTGAACCGCCGCCGGTTCCCCCTCACGGATGTCGAGGCGCACGCTTACGCGGTTGCGCGGCAGCGGCGAGACGGTACTGTCGACCTGCACGTCATAGTGGCCGAGGGAGAAATACTGCTGGCGAAGCTCACGCTCCACCCGGGCGAGCAGGGCCCGGTCCAGGGTCTGACCCTCGGCGAGCCCTGCACCCTCCAGCCCCGCGAGGAGATCGTCATCGCCGACCTCGTTGTTGCCGTGCAGCTCGATGCGGGCAATGGCGGGACGCTCCACGGCCTCTACCACCAACACATCGCCGTCGCGCCGCAGGGTCACGTCCTGGAAGAATCCGGTGTCATAGAGCGAACGGATCGCCCGACCCACCTGCTCCTCACTGATCCGGTCACCGACCTGCACCGGGAGGTAGTTGAACACCGTCCCCGCGGAGATGCGACGCAGCCCCTCCACCCGAATGTCCTCCACCTGGAACGGCTCCATGGCCGCCACCGGCGCTACGGCGAGGGAAAACGCGAGTGCAACCAGCGATCTACGCATTCGCCTGTCGATTCCTTATCCGCTCGGCCCGATCAGTCGGGCGATGTCGTTATAGAAGGCCAGCGCCATGAGCAACCCCAGTAGCAGCAGCCCGATCTGCTGCCCGGCCACCTGCGCGGCTTCCGACAGGGGCCGCCCCCGGACCCACTCGATGCCGTTGAACAGCAGGTGACCACCGTCGAGCACCGGAACCGGAAGCAGGTTCAGTATCCCAAGGCTGATGCTGACGATGGCGAGGAACCGGAGAAACGGTACCACACCCAGCTCGGCGGACTGCCCCGCATACTGAGCGATATTGATGGGTCCGCTCAAGTTCTTCACCGACGCCTCGCCGGTGACCATGCGCACCAGCATCTTGAGCGTAACCACGCCCGCCTCCCAGGTGGCGCCGGTGGCTTCGGCCACTGCGGCCAGGGGACCGTACTGCACCGTCTGCTGCATCCCCTCCAGGGCGGAACGGTCGAATCGCGGCGACACCCCCAGGCGCCCGATGGGCCCGTCGGGGCCGGCGACGGATTCGAGCACCGCCTCGAGGCGCCGCTCGCCGCCATCCCGGCGCACGGTGAATGCCACTTCCTCGCCGGGACGGGCCCGCACGTACTCCACCAGCGCCCGCCACTGCCCCACCGGCTGATCGTCCACCGCGATGATCTCATCACCGGCCGCCAGCCCCGCCCGCGCCGCTGGCCCGTCGGGCATCAGCTCGGCGATCACCGGCTCGACCTCGGGCCGCCACGGCCGGATACCGAGCGCGCCGAGCACGTCCGGCTCCTCGCCGAAGGCGCCAATGGAGGCCACGTCGAGGAAGCGCTCCTGCTCACGCCCCTCCGGGGTCTCCACCGTCAATGCCAGGGCCCGATTACCCGGACCCTCGGAGAGCAACTGCATGAGCACGTCGTCCCAGGTGGCGGTGGGTTCGCCGGCCACTGCGCGAATCCGGTCACCTCGTTCGAGACCGGCCGCCGCGGCGGCGCTTTCGGGGGCGATGTCGCCGAGCACGGGCTTGAGCTCGGTGGTGCCGATGACGAACATCGCCCAGTAGGCCACCACGGCAAAGAGGAAGTTGAAGCCCGGCCCGGCGAAGAGGATGGCATTGCGGACCCACAGGGGCTTGCGGTTGAACGCCCGGTGACGCTCGTGCTCCGGTACATCCTCCTCGCGCTCGTCGAGCATCTTCACGTAGCCGCCCAGGGGGATCGCGGAGAGGGCATACTCGGTGCCGTCCGCCCCCTGTCGGCGCCAGATCACCCGACCGAAGCCCACGGAGAAGCGCAGCACCTTGACCCCGAGCCGCCGCGCCACCCAGAAGTGGCCGAACTCGTGGACGGTGACCAGCAGCCCCAGGGCCACGATGAAGGCAATGATATTGGTGAGCACGCTCACGGGCGCCCTCCTGCGTCGTTGACGATGCGGCCGGCTTGCTCGCGGGCGAGCCGGTCGCTGTCCATCACCTGCGCCAGCGAGGACACGGGCTCCGAGGGCAGCGCGTCCAGGGTGGCGGCGATCACCTCCGCGATCCCGGTAAAGCCAAGGCGCCCCTCCAGGAAGGCCGCCACCGCGACCTCGTTGGCGGCATTGAGGACGGCCGGCGCACTGCCACCTTCCACCAGGGCCGCACGGGCCAGCCCCAGGCAGGGAAAGCGTTCACCGTCCGGCGGCTCGAAATCCAGGCGCGCCACGCTGAAAAGATCCAGCGGCGTGACGCCGGCATCGATGCGCTCCGGGGCAGCCAGGGCATGGGCGATGGGCGTGCGCATATCCGGGTTGCCCAGCTGCGCGAGGACCGAACCATCCACGTACTCGACCAGGGAGTGGATCACGCTCTGAGGGTGGATGACCACCTCCACCGCCTCGGGCTGCAGGCCGAACAGGAGGCAGGCCTCGATGTACTCCAGCCCCTTGTTCATCATGGTAGCGGAATCCACCGAGATCTTGCGCCCCATCTGCCAGTTCGGGTGGGCGCAGGCCTGCTCCGGTGTAACCCCGTCCAGGCTCTCCACGCTATGGGCACGGAACGGCCCGCCGGAGGCGGTGAGCAGCACCCGTCGGACCCCGTGCGCCGCCGCCGCGCCGCGCTGGAAGCCCGGCGGCAGGCACTGGAAGATGGCATTGTGCTCACTGTCGACGGGCAGCAACTCGGCACCGCCGCGCTCGGCCGCCTCCAGCAGCAGCGGGCCGGCCACCACCAGGGACTCCTTGTTGGCCAGCAACACCCGATGGCCGCCGGCGACAGCGGCCATGGTCGGCGCCAGGCCCGCCGCCCCCACGATGGCGGAGATCACCACCCCGCGGGGGGCGGCCTCTACGGCCTCGACCACCCCGTCCTCGCCGCCGAGCACGGCCACCGGCTCGTCACGCAAGGCCCGGCGCAGCGCCGCGGCGGCATCCGGGTCCGCCATTGCCGCCACCCGCGGTTGATGGCGCCGGCACAGCCGCTCCATCGCCTCGACGTTGCGCCATGCCGTCAACGCATGTACCGGAAAACGCGCGGGGTGGCGGGCGACCACGTCGAGGACGCTGTCACCAATGGAACCGGTGGCGCCGAGGACGACGATCTCAGGCATCGGCACCACCCCCGATCAGGGCGAGCCCCAGGGCGAACACCGGTGCCGCCGCCACCAAGGCATCGATACGGTCCAGTATCCCCCCATGTCCTGGTAGCAGCTGCCCGCTGTCCTTTAGGCCGCGCTGGCGCTTGAGCATGCTCTCGAACAGGTCTCCGATAACGCTCATGGCAATGGTGACGACGCCGAGCAACAGCCCGGCCCCCCAGAATACCGCGAACGAGGCCCCCATCCATGTGGCGACCGCCAGGGCGAGGGCCGCGGCCACAAGCCCGAGAACCAGCCCGCCGGCGGCCCCGGCCCAGGTCTTGCCCGGACTCAGTGCCGGTGCCAGGCGCCGCCGTCCCCATCGTCGGCCGGCGAAATAGCCGCCGATATCGGCACCCCACACCAACAGGAACAGCACCGTAAGCCAGAGCGGGCCGAGGGGGAAGCGATGAACCGCCAGCATGGCGGCGGCGGCGGTCAGCAACGTGATCACGCCGCCGAGACCATCCAGCCAGGGCAGTGGCCGCTGCCGTCCGCCGCTGGAGGCAAACCGCGCAATGCGCAGGCCGGGGACCAGCCACCAGGCGGCCGCCGCCGTCAGCAGCAACAAGCCTACACCGGGGCCAAGGACATACCAGGCGAGCCCGAGGGTCCCGACGGCACAGCCCACCGCGTAGGCGCCCCGCACCCAAGGGTTCGAGAGACCGGCCAGCTGCGACCATTCCCAGCCACCGGCCGCGACGACCACCGCCAGCCCCAGGGCCAGCCCCCACGGCGGCGCCCACCACACCAGGTAGACCACCAGTGGCAACAACACCACCGCGGTGATGATGCGCGTCCTAAGCACCGTCGTTACGTCCCATCTGCCCGGTGGTCATACCGAAACGCCGCTCCCGATTGGCGAACCACTCCAGGGCCCGGTCGAGTTCGACGGCGTCGAAATCCGGCCACAGCAGATCGGTGAAATACAGCTCCGTGTAGGCCAGCTGCCAGATGAGGAAGTTGCTGATACGGCGCTCGCCGCCGGTTCGGATGAACAGGTCCGGGTCGGGCTGCCCGGCCAGGCTGAGCCGTTCGGCCAGGGCGTTATCATCCAGGGAATCCGGCGGGCGCGCCCCCTCGGCGACCTCCCGCGCGAGGGCCTGCGCCGCCTGGACGATGTCCCAGCGGCCGCCGTAGCCGACGGCCACATTCAGCGCCAGGCACCGGTTGTCCGCCGTACGCCGCTCGGCCTCCAGCATCCGCTCGTGCAGCGCCCCGGAGAGCCGCCGATGATCGCCAATGAACCGCAACCGCACACCGCTATCGGCCAGCCGGCCGGTCTCGCGCTCCAGTGCCCGCAGGAACAACTCCATGAGCATGCGCACCTCCGCGGGCGGACGGCGCCAATTCTCACTACTGAAGGCGAACAGGGTGACGGAAGGGATACCCCGGTCAATACAGCCCTGGACCACGCGGCGTGCCGCCTCGGCGCCGGCACGGTGTCCGTGGTGGCGTGGGCGATTGCGTCGGTAGGCCCAGCGGCCGTTTCCGTCCATGATCACGGCCAGGTGGCGGGGCAGTTTCGCGTCCGACCTGGGCTTGTCCGAATCGGGCTCTGCGGCTGTCATGTCCTCTCCACGGTCGGGGGACGGCAGGGGCGGACCCAGACCGCCTTCGGCACGCCGGGGTCGCTGCCCGGCAGCGACCCCGGTACCCGATCCGGGATCAGATCTCCATGAGCTCCGCTTCCTTGTCCTTGAGGAGCTGGTCCACCTCGGCGATGCGACGGTCGGTGATCTTCTGGATCTCGTCCTCCCCGTGCTTGCGATCGTCCTCGGTGATCTCCTTCTCCTTGGCGAGGGATTTGAGGTCGCCGTTGGCATCCCGCCGTATATTGCGGATGGCCACGCGTGCCTGTTCCGCCTCCCCCCGGACCACCTTGATCAGGTCCTTGCGCCGTTCCTCGGTGAGGGCGGGCAACGGGATGCGGATCACCGCCCCGGCGGAGTTCGGTGTCAGCCCCAGGTCCGACTCCATGATCGCCTTTTCAACGGGCTGGATCATGTTCTTCTCGTAGGGGGTGACCACCAACGTCCGCGCATCCCCCACGGTCACGTTCGCCACCTGATTCAGCGGCACCTGGGCACCGTAGTACGAGACGGTGATGTGGTCGAGCAGGCTGGTATGCGCGCGCCCCGTGCGGATCTTATGGAAATCCTGGTTGAGGTTCTCCACACTCCGCGCCATGCGTTGATCCGCATCCTTCTTGATCTCTTCGATCATGGTCTTATCCCCTTTCCACGACCGTGCCGATGTCACGACCCTCGACGGCCCCGACGAGCCCGCCCTCGCGCGTGATATCGAATACCATGATGGGCATGTTCTGGTCGCGACACATGACGATGGCGGTAGCGTCCATGACGTTGAGCTTGCGCTCGATGACCTCGTCATAGGTAAGGCGCCGGTAGCGCACCGCCGCCGGATCCTTGACCGGGTCCGCCGAATAGACGCCGTCCACCTTGGTCGCCTTGAGCATGATGTCCGCGTTGATCTCCACCGCCCGCAGACTGGCGGCGGAATCGGTGGTGAAGAACGGGTTACCGGTACCGGCGGCGAAGATCACCACCCGGCCCTTCTCCAGGTGCCGGATGGCCCGCCGGCGAATGTAGTCCTCGCAGACCTGATTGATCTTGATCGCCGACATCACCCGCGAGAAGACCCCGGCCCGCTCCAGGGCGTCCTGGAGGGCCAGGGCATTCATCACTGTCGCCAGCATGCCCATGTGGTCACCGGTGACCCGGTCCATGCCGGCGGCGGCAAGGCCGGCGCCACGAAATATGTTGCCCCCGCCGATCACCAGCGCCACCTGCACCCCCCGCGCCACCAGCTCCCCGAGCTCCCGCGCAAGCCGCGAGGTGACCTTCGGATCGATGCCGTAGGCCTCGTTGCCCAACAGGCTCTCGCCGCTGAGCTTGATAAGGACGCGACGGTAGCGTGGATCGTTCATGCTCGGGCTCCTTCGACCGGAGGGTGGGTCCGCTCGACGTCGGCCTTGGTCTTCAGGAGCCCTTCACCTGGGCGGCAACCTCCTCGGCGAAGTTCTCCTGCTTCTTCTCCTTGCCCTCGCCCACCTCAAAGCGAGTGAAATGGACCACGCGGGCCCCCTTGGACTCAAGGAGCTTACCGACGGTCTGGTCAGGATCCTTGACGAAAGGCTGGCCGAGCAGGGTGATCTCGCCGAGCCACTTGCGCAGCCGGCCCTCGACCATCTTCTCGACGATCTCCGCAGGTTTGCCGGAATCCTTCGCCTGCTCGACAAGGATCTCCCGCTCCTTGTCGACCGTCTCCGCGGCAACGTCGTCGGGGGAGATGTGGACCGGATTACTCGCCGCGATGTGCATGCACAGATCCCGGGCGAGGGCCTCGTCACCGCCCTCGAGCTCCACCATCACACCGATGCGGCTGCCGTGCAGGTAGCTCGCGAGCACCCCGGTGGTCTCGTAACGCACGAACCGCCGCACCTGAATGTTCTCACCGATCTTTGCGATCAGCGCCTTCTGGGTGGTCTCGATATCATCACCGCCATCGAGCTTCAGCGCCATCAGCGCCTCGAGATCCGCCGGGTTGTCGTCGAGCACCCGCCGGGCGACGGTGTTGGCGAAGTCCTTGAAGTCATCGCCAGCGGCGACGAAATCGGTCTCGCTGTTGACCTCGACCATGGCACCGCGACGGCCGTCGTCACTCTCGGCGACGACGATGGCGCCCTCGGCGGCGACGCGCTCGGCCTTCTTGTCGGCCTTGGCCAGGCCTCGCTTGCGCATCACCTCCACGGCGGCGTCGATATCACCGTCGGCCTCCACCAGGGCCTTCTTGCACTCCATCATGCCCGCGCCCGTGCGCTCGCGCAGCTGCTTCACCAGTTGAGCGGAAATCGCCATTGCAGTTGTACCTTCCTTCCGTATTCGATGGACGCCGGGCCCGCGGGTTGCGCGGGCCCGCCGGAATCATTCCGCCTTCTGGGCGGTCTCCTCTGCGCTCTCCGCGGCCTCCCGGACCTCCACGAACTCGTCTTCCGCGCCCGCACCGGGCTGCGTGGTGGCCATGCGCGCATCATTGATGGCGTCCGCAACACCGCGCAGATACAGCCGGATGGCCCGATAGGCGTCATCGTTGCCGGGGATGACGTAGTCCACCTCCCGCGGTGAGTTGTTCGTGTCCACCACGCCGACCACGGGGATATCGAGCTTCTTCGCCTCCTTGATGGCGATGTTCTCGTAGCCCACGTCGATGACGAACAGCGCGTCCGGCAGGGCATCCATGTCGACAATGCCGCCGAAGGCGCGCTCGAGCTTGTCGCGCTCGCGGCGCAGGGACAGGACCTCGCGCTTGCCGAGCTTGTCGAAGGTGCCGTCCTGCTCCTGCTGCTGGAGGTCCTTGAACCGGCGGATCGAGCGCTTGACGGTGCGGAAGTTGGTGAGCATGCCGCCGAGCCAGCGATGGTTCACATAGGGCATGCTGCAGCGCTCGGCCTCTTCTTTCACCGCTTCGCGTGCCGAGCGCTTGGTGCCCACGAACAGGATACGGCCGCCGTTGCCCGTCAGCCGCCCCATGAAATTCAGGGCGTCCTGGTACAGCGGCTGGGTCTTTTCGAGATTGATGATGTGGATCTTGTTGCGCTCACCGAAGATGTACGGCGCCATCTTCGGGTCCCAGTAGCGGGTCTGATGCCCGAAGTGCACACCGGCCTCGAGCATCTCGCGCATGGTCACATTCGCCATGATGGTTTCTCCTGCGGGTTACGCCTCCATGCACCCTCATGCGGCAATCCCGCTGCCTTCGGCGCCGGGACACCCGGCCGCACGTGACGGTGCATGTGTGGTTTGATGAATCGCCGCATGGGTGCGGCAGCCCCTTCCGCGGGCGACGGCACAAGCGGGTACCGTCGTTGCCTTGGAAGCGCGCGATTTATACCATAACCGCCGTCGACTGTCATGCAGACGGGGCCGCTGTACCGCCCCGCCCCGCGGCTGCCCATGACCCCAACCCGCCCACGCCACCAAGGTTGTTCATGTCCGTAACCATCAAGACCCCCGAGGAGATCGAGAAGATGCGCGTCGCCGGCCGCCTCGCCGCTGAGGTGCTGGACGTCGTCACCCCCCATGTCCGCCCCGGTGTGACCACCGAGGAGCTGGACCGCATCTGCCACGAGCACATCGTCAACGAGCAGGACGCCATTCCCGCACCACTGAACTATCGGGGCTTCCCCAAGTCCGTGTGCACGTCGGTCAACCACGTGATCTGCCACGGCATCCCGGGGCCCAAGAAGCTCAAGCGCGGCGACATCATCAATATCGACATCACCGTCATCAAGGACGGCTACCACGGGGACACCAGCCGCATGTTCTGCGTCGGCGAGCCCACCGTGCAGGGCCGACGGATCTGCGACGTGGCCTACCGCGCCATGTGGGCGGGCATCCACCAGGTTCGGCCCGGCGCCCGGCTCGGCGACATCGGCCACGCCATCCAGACCCTGGCCGAGGGCGAGGGCTGCTCGGTGGTGCGCGAGTTCTGCGGCCATGGGATCGGCCGCGGTTTCCACGAGGACCCACAGGTGCTCCACTACGGGCGCGCCGGAACGGGCATGGAGCTCGCCGAGGGGATGACCTTTACCATCGAGCCGATGATCAACATCGGCCGTCCCGAGAGCCGCATCCTGAAGGACGGCTGGACGGCGGTCACCAAGGACCACAGCCTCTCGGCGCAGTGGGAACACACCATCCTGGTGACACCGGAGGGCTACGAGGTGCTCACCCACAGCGACGCCTACCGCGACTGACGGCATGTACACACCGGAATCGGTCCGACGCGATCGCCAGCTCCTCGACACCGAGTCGCTGGACACGGCCCTGATCCGCGGCGAGCGCCCGGTGCCGTTGCTACGCCGGGCCCTGGAGGAGGCCGACCGCACCCTCCAGGCGCGCTTCCTCGAGGGCACGCCAGCCGCCGAGCTCGTGCCCCTGCGCGCGCAGGTGGTGGACTGCGTCGTCACCCGGGTCTGGGACCGCACCATGGGCACCCTCGGTGCGGAGGCCGCGCTGGTGGCGGTGGGTGGCTACGGCCGCGGCGAGCTCCACCCCGGCTCCGATACCGATCTCATGGTCCTGCTGCCCGATAACGGCGATGAGAGCTGCTTTGACGAGGCGATACAGGAGCTGGTCACCATGCTCTGGGACATCGGCCTCGAGGTGGGACACAGCGTGCGCACGGTCGCCGAGTGCGTGACCAATGCCAGCGCCGACATCACGGTGGCCACCAACCTCATCGAATCCCGGCTGCTCTCCGGCAATCACGAGCTCTACGAGGCCATGGAAGAGGCTACCGGGCCGGCCCACATCTGGCCGAGCCGGGTGTTCTTCGAGGCCAAGTGGGCGGAGCAACAGGCGCGCCACCAGAAGTACCACGACACCGCCTACAACCTCGAGCCCAACATCAAGGAGAGCCCCGGCGGGCTACGGGACATCCACATGGTGGGTTGGGTGGCGAAACGCCATCTCAACGCCGACACCCTCTATGATCTGGTGCGCAAGGGCTTCCTCACCGAAGAAGAGCACCGGGATCTCGTCCAGGGCCAGCACTTCCTCTGGGATGTGCGCTTCGCGCTGCACGTGCTCGCCGGACGGCGCGAGGACCGCCTGCTGTTCGACTACCAGCTCCGGCTCGCCGAGCAGTTCGGCTATAAGGACGCCGAGCACACCCTGGCGGTGGAGCAGTTCATGCAGCGCTACTACCGCACCATCATGCGGTTGAACCGCTTGAACGAGATGCTGCTGCAGCTCTACCAGGAGGCCATCCTCTACGCCGACGTCGACGAGCCGCCGCGACTGCTGAACAAGCGCTTCCAGGTCAAGCGCGGCTTCATCGAGGTCACCCACGCCAGCGTCTTCCGCCGCTACCCCTTCGCGCTGCTCGAGATCTTCCTGCTGTTGCAGCAGGACCCGGAAATCAAGGGCGTGCGCGCGGCCACCGTGCGGCTGATCCGCGAGCATCGTGACCGCATCGACGAACGCTTCCGCAACGACCTTCGCGCGCGCAGCCTGTTCATGGAGATCATGCGCCAGCCTCGGGGCATCACCCACGAGCTGCGGCGCATGCACAGCTACGGCGTGCTCGGACGCTACATCCCGGCCTTCGGGCAGATCACCGGCCGGATGCAGTACGACCTGTTCCACGTCTACACCGTGGATACCCATATCCTCATGGTGGTGCGCAACCTCCGGCGGCTGTTCCTGCCGGAGTTCTCCCACGAGTTCCCATTCTGCAGCCGCATCGCCCAGCGCCTGCCCAAACCGGAGCTGCTCTACCTCGCGGGGCTGTTCCACGATATCGCCAAGGGCCGCGGCGGCGACCACTCCGTGCTCGGTGAGCAGGACGCCTACGAGTTCTGCGTCCACCACGGCCTGTCACGCTACGACAGCCGTTTCGTCGCCTGGCTGGTGCGCAACCACCTGTTGATGTCCATGACCGCCCAGCGCAAGGACATCTCCGACCCCCAGGTGATCAACGAGTTCGCCCGCCAAGTGGGCGATCAGCGGCGGCTCGATCACCTCTATCTGCTCACCGTCGCCGATATCCGCGGCACCGACCCGAAGCTGTGGAACTCCTGGCGGGAGTCGTTGCTGCGCGAGCTCTATGAGCTGACCAAGCGGGCCATCCGGCGCGGCCTCGGCAACCCCATCGACGGCGACGAGCTGGTCCGCGAGACCCAGCAGCAGGCGCGGCGGCTGCTCCGCGAGCAGGGCCTGCACCACATGACCGTGCGTTCGATCTGGCGGCATTTCACGCCGGATTACTTCCTGCGCTACAGCGCCGAGGAGATCGCCTGGCACACCGCGGCCATCCATGCCCACGGCAGCGGCGCGGGCCCGCTGGTGCTCATCGAGCCGGAGAGCGCCCGGGGCGGCACCGAGGTGTTCGTCTACACCCGGGACCGGGACAACATCTTCGCGCTCATGGTCTCGGCACTGGATCAGCTGCGGCTCAACATCCAGGATGCCCGCATCATCACCACCGAGAACGGCTACACCCTGGACAGCTACCTGGTCCTCGAGGACGACGGCCGGCCCATCAGTGGCCAACACCGGGGTACGGAGATCGCCGAACACCTTGCCGCTACGCTGGCCTGCAGCGACCGCCTGCCCGAGCCGTCGGCACGTACCCTGCCGCGGCGGTTGCGCCACTTCAGCACAGAGACCCAGATCAGTTTCTCGGAGGAGCCGCACAACGAACGCACGGCCATGGAGCTGATCACCGGTGACCAGCCCGGTCTGCTCGCCCAGGTGGGCTATACCTTCGCCCGCTGCGGGATCCGCGTGCAGAACGCCAAGATCGCCACCATCGGCGAGCGCGCCGAGGACGTATTCTTCATCACCGGCCCGGACAACGCGCCGCTGACCGGCGACGAACAGGAGCGCCTGCGGCGCGCGCTGCTGGAGATCGTCGACGACGACGATATCATGGCGCGCGCCGACGGCGTGTAGCCCCGACAACCCCCAAGGAGACCCCATGGAAACGCTCAAGACGCTCATCGAGAACGCCTTCGAGAACCGCGCCGACATCCATCCCCGCGCCGGGATGCCCGAGCTGCGCGAGGCGGTGGACCGGGCGCTGGCCATGCTCGACAGCGGCGAGGCGCGGGTGGCCGAGAAGATCGGCGGTGAATGGCAGGTCAACGAGTGGCTGAAGAAGGCCGTGCTGCTGTCCTTCCGCCTCAACGACAACCAGGTGATGCGTGACGGCGTGACCAACTACTTCGACAAGGTCCCGCTGAAGTTCGCCGACTACAACCCCACGGAGCTGCGGGAATCCGGGGTACGGGTGGTACCGCCGGCAGTGGCCCGGCGCGGCAGCTATATCGCCCCCGGCGCCGTGTTGATGCCCTCCTACGTGAATATTGGCGCCTACGTCGGCGAGGGCACCATGGTGGACACCTGGGCGACGGTGGGGTCCTGCGCCCAGATCGGGCGCAACGTCCATCTCTCCGGCGGCGCCGGCATCGGCGGCGTACTCGAGCCGCTGCAAGCCAACCCCACCATCATCGAGGATAACGTCTTCATCGGCGCCCGCTCCGAGATCGTCGAAGGGGTGATCGTTGGCGAGGGCGCGGTGATCTCCATGGGCGTGTTCATCGGCCAGAGCACCAAGATCTACAATCGCGAGACCGGCGAAGTCCTCTACGGGCAGGTGCCACCAGGGGCGGTGGTCGTGCCGGGCAATCTCCCGGCCGAGGACGGCAGCCACAGCCTCTACTGCGCCGTGATCATCAAGCAGGTGGACGCCAAGACCCGCGAGAAGGTGGGCCTCAACGAGCTGCTGCGTCCCTGAGATGTCCGAGACCTTAGCGCTGGCCCAAGAGCTCATCCGCCGGCCATCGGTGACCCCGGAGGACGCCGGCTGCCAGGCCCTGCTCGCCGCTCGCCTGGACCGCGCCGGCTTCGCCTGCGAACACCTCGCCTTCGGCGAGGTGAGCAACCTCTGGGCCCGGCGGGGCGCGGCGGCCCCGGTGTTCGCCTTTGCCGGCCACACCGATGTCGTACCTACCGGCCCCGAGGCCGAGTGGTCGAGCCCGCCCTTCGAGGCCACGCTCCACGAGGGGCTGCTCTACGGCCGCGGCACCGCCGACATGAAGGGCAGCGTGGCCGCGTTCGTCACCGCCGTGGAGCGCTTCCTCGCCCATCATCCGGATCACCACGGCAGCATCGCGCTGCTGCTCACCAGCGACGAGGAAGGGCCGGCGGTGAACGGCACCCGGCGGGTGATGGAGGCACTGACCGAGCGCGGCGAGGGCATGGACTACTGCCTGGTGGGCGAACCCAGCTCCGAGGCCCTGGTGGCAGACACCATAAAGATCGGCCGCCGCGGCAGCCTCCACGGCCACCTCACCGTCCGGGGCCGCCAGGGCCATGTGGCCTATCCCGAGCGCGGGCGCAACCCCATCCACGAGTTCGGACCGGCCCTCGCCGAGCTCACCACCACCGCATGGGATGGCGGCAACGACGCCTTTCCGCCGACCAGCTTTCAGGTCTCCAACATCCGTGGCGGCACCGGCGCCACCAATGTCATCCCCGGCGCACTGCAGGTGGACTTCAACTTCCGCTACTCCAGCGAGGTCACCGAGGCCGAGCTGCGCGAGCGCACCGAGGCGGTGCTAGCAACGCACGGCCTGGATTTCCACATCGAGTGGGTGCTCTCCGCCCGGCCCTTCCTCACCGAGCGCGGCCCGCTGCTGGAGGCGACGGAAAACGCCATCGCGCGGGTCACCGGCCGCGCCACCCGGGCCTCCACCGCCGGCGGCACCTCCGATGGCCGCTTCATCGCCCCCACGGGGGCGCAGGTGGTGGAGCTCGGCCCCCTCAACCACTGCATCCACCAGATCGACGAGCACGTCGCCGCCGAGGACCTGGAGACCCTGTCGGCGATCTACGAGGAGTTGCTCATCGAGCTGTTGGTGCAAGCGCGTTAGAGAGGCTCTGTCCGCTCGGCCACACGGCCCGCGGCGAGGAGCTCCCGGAGCTCGTCGCCGAGACGCTGGCTCTCAGCGACGACCTGCACCCAGCGGCGCTCGCGCTCGGCGTCGTCCAGGCGCAGGAAGTCGTGGCGATCGGGGATGCGACCGCCGGGGAGGCGCTCGAGAAACCGCGAGCCGGGGGCCAGCACCACCGTCCAGCCATCCCGGGCGGCACGGCTGTATCGGCGCCGCAGCGGCTTGTCGAACCAACCGGGCACCAGGTACGGATAGAAGTGGGGCACGACGGTGAGCCCCCTGCCGGCATCAAAGCCATCGTCGAAGTGATAGTCCGTGACCCCGCCGTCCACGTATACCCCATCCGGCGCCCCGGGGATTCGGTTCACCGGTGTCATGAGCCGTGGTATCGAACCCGAGGCGAGCAACACGGTGCGTAGATTCCGGACAGTCAGGGGGTAGTAACCGGTCGGCAAGCCGTCCCCGAAGCGCAGCGTCGGTGCGGCCCCACTGTGGAAGACCACCCGCTCCACCGCCCACCCCATCATCTGGCGGTGGACCAAATTGGCTAGCGCAGCACCCGCCAGGGTGATCCCGCCACCGCGACCGCGCAGCCGCGTGACCACCACGTGCAACGGCAGGCGCGGGTTGGCGAGCACCTCGGCGTCCCTGTCATCGACGAACACCGCCGCCAGGGTCTCGCGGGCCACCCGCGAGATATACGCCGGCGACGGCTTGGGCGGGTAGCGCTGCTCACGGTAGGCCCCCTCGAAGCGGGCATAGGCGGCCTCCCGGTCCGGGTGGCAGGCGCAGGCCAATCGCCAGGCCCCGGAGGAAGACCCGAGCAGCGCCACCCGCTGCGCTGCCTGATCCAGCAACTCGGAGAACACGGCTCGGTCGAGGCCGTGCACCGCGAACCACTTCGGTCCACCGGAGGCCGCGGCCACCGCCGCGATGTCGTCCACGCGGAGACCGTGGCGCCGGATGTGCGCCAGCGCCCGAGCCCCCGCGAGGATGCGCAGGTCGCCTTGCCCGCTCACGAACCCCCCTTCACAGGTACTGCTCCCAGAGCAGGCGCGTGAGCATCGCCAGGCAGCTGAGGATCACCAGCGGCCGGATGAGCGCCACGCCGCCGCGGATCGCCATCCGCGCCCCCAGGATAGCGCCAGCCAGCTGGCCGACGACCATCGCCGCCCCCACGCCCCAGAGGATGTGGCCACCGGCGACGAACAGCGCCAGCGAGGCGATGTTGCTGGTCACGTTGAGGACCTTGGTCAGCGCCACCGCGCGGCGCGCACTGGCGCCGAGCAGGGCCACCGCCGAGGCGGTGAAGAATGAACCCGTCCCGGGACCGAAAAACCCGTCATAGAACGCGATCCCCGGGGCCGCGGTGAGGCCGTAGGCCCACCGGCCCATGCGCGGCGCACTCTCCAGGTCGCTCAGCCGCGGCGACAGCGCGAAGTAGAGGACCATCACGGCAAGCAACAACGGCAACAGCCGCTCGACCACGCTGGTATCCATCCCCTGAACCAGCCAGGTTCCGGCGCTGGCGCCGAGGAAGGAGGCGACGATGAGCCCGGCCGCCCAGCGCAGATCCACCCAGCCCTCCCGGGCATAGCTCACCGCTGCGGTCATCGCCCCGACCGCCCCCTGCAGCTTATTGGTAGCCAGGGCCCCCAATGGCGGGACACCGGCCAGCAGCAACGCCGGCAAGGCGATCAGCCCGCCGCCGCCGGCGATGGCGTCCAGCCATCCCGCCGCGAAGGCGACGGCGACCAGCACCAGGTACCAGTGGGGCTCCAGTGCCCATTCCACGGTTCGTTCCCCCGGGATACAGTCAGCGGCGGGCTCAGTCCCCGCGCGGCCCCACGTCGAAGCGGCCAGCGCTACGGTTCTTGCGAGCGGTCTCCGGGGCAAGGACCCGGCCGTTCATAGTGATGTGCACCCCGGGGGGCAACAGCTGCACCGCTGCCAGGGCAAAACCGAGATTGAACGACGCATCCGTCTCGCGCATCCGTGCCGGCTGCATCGCCCCCACCAGGCATACGGTGCGCCCGCCCCCGTCGCCGAGGAAGCGGGCGGTGTTCACCAGCGTATCGGTACCGTGGGTGATGACCACGCGCCGCTCCGGGGTCGCCGCGATGGCCTCACGGATGCATTCGCGGTCGGCGTCGGTCATCTCCAGGCTGTCCTTCGCCAGGAGCGGGATCACTCGCCAGGGCAGGCCCACCCGCGCCTGCTCCAGGATCGGCACCGCCTGGGGGTCACCCACGCGATAGGCGCTGGCGGCATCGAAGTAGACCTTGTCGAAGGTGCCGCCGGTGGTGATCACCACCACGGCCTCACCGGCCTCGCTCATGAACGATCCCCGAGGCCGGCGATGGCGCGTTCCAGTCGCTCCAGCCCCGCGTCCAGATCCTCATCGGGGATGATCAGGGACGGGGCCAGTCGAATTACGTCAGGGCCCGCCACCAGGGTCATCACGCCCTCCCCCATGGCCGCCTGCAGCACCTCGCGGGCCCTTCCCTTCCAGGCCTCGGCCAGCTCGGCGCCGATCAGCAGCCCCCGGCCGCGGACCTCGGCGAAGCAACCGTGACGCGCACCGATGGTGGCAAGCCCGTCACGCAGGCGCTCCGAGCGCGCCCGAACCCCCGCGAGGACCTCGGGATCCGAGACGATATCGATGACCTCGCTGGCCACGGCGCAGGCCAAGGGGTTGCCGCCGTAGGTGCTGCCGTGGGTGCCGGGCTGAAAGCTCTCGGCGATGGCCCCACGGGTGAGCATGGCCGCCACCGGGATGCCGTTGCCGAGGGCCTTGGCGGTGGTGAGGATATCCGGCTCCACGCCCAGTCCCATGTAGGCATAGAGATCGCCGGTACGTCCCACCCCGGTCTGCACCTCATCGAAGATGAGCAGTGCGCCATGGGCATCGCATAGGCGCCGGGCGGCCGCGGCGAACTCCGGGTCGGCGGGCACCACGCCGCCCTCGCCCTGCACCGGCTCCATGAGCACGGCACAGGTATGACGGTTAACGGCGGCCTCCAGGGCCTCGACATCGTTGTAGGGAAGGTGGCGGATGCCGCCGGGCAGGGGACCGAAGCCCTCCGTGTACTTGGGCTGGCCGCCGGCGGTCACGGTGAACAACGTCCGCCCGTGGAAGGCCTGGCCGAAGGCGATGATCTCGCTGCGGCCCCGCTCACCACGGTCATAGGCGTAGCGGCGGGCGAGCTTCAACGCCGCCTCGTTGGCCTCGCCACCGGAATTGGCGAAATACACCCGTTCCGCGAAGGTCAGCCCTGTCAGCCGCGCCGCCAGCGCCAGCGCCGGCTCGGTGGCGAGGACGTTAGAGACGTGCCAGAGCCGCTGGGCCTGCTCGGTGAGCGCCGCCACCAGCCTCGGGTGGGCGTGGCCGAGGGCCGTGACGGCGATTCCGCCGGCGAGATCCACATACTCCCGCCCCTGCTGATCCCACAGCCGCGAACCTTCGCCACGAACGGGCATCACGGCGGGCGGATTGTAACTGGGGACCATGACCTGATCGTAGAGGGCACGATTGAGCTCGGGAATGTCCATGACCTTCCTCTGAATGCGATCCGGGTTGTACAACGGCTCAAGCGCCGGCGTGCTGGAAGCGGTAGACGCTGCCGATGCCGAGCCGCCGGGTCAACTCGTCCAGCGCCCCACGGGAGGCCTCAGCGAGCGCGGGATCGGCCAGATCACCAGGGGCGAGACGGTCCCGATACCAGCGCCGGACCCACTCCCGCAGGTCGCGATAGAGCACCTCGTCGAGAATCACGCCGGGGGCCATCGCCGAGCGCTCCGCCCCCGTGAGCGGCACACGCAGCCGCAGACAGGCCGGCCCGCCCCCGTTGCGCATGCTCTCGCGCAGATCCCGGAACACGAGCCGGTCGAAGGGCCGGCCCTGCCCCTGCAGCCCCTCCAGATAGGCCGCGACGCTGCCCACCTGGCGACATTCTTCCGGCAGGATCAGCACCGTCGCCCCGTCCGGCGACGTCACGACCTGGCTGTTGAAGAGATAGGAGGCCACCGCGTCCTCCAATGGGACCACTGCCTGGGGCACCTCCAGGTACTCCAGGTCAGGCAGGCGCGGCCGCAGCGCGGCCAGTAGCCTATCACGATCGGCGAAGGCGCGCTCGTGGGCGAACAGCAGCCGGCCATGCCCCACGGCGATGACGTCGTTGTGGAATACGCCCGCATCCACCGCCGTGGGATCCTGGCGGGCATACACCGTCCCCCCTTCCTCCAGCCCGTGGAGACGTGCCACCGCCTCGCTGGCGGCCAGGCGCTGGCGGGCGGGGAAACGTCGGGGCCCCTCGCCACCGTCGCTGCCGTAGACGAACACCGACACCCCCGGCGTGCCGGACGCCTGCTGCAGGCGGGTATGATTGGCTGCGCCCTCGTCACCGAGGCCGGGGGTGGCCGGCAGCGGCGGGTGATGGGTGAAGTGGTCCCCTTCCGGGAAAAGGGCGCGGAGCAACGTCGCCGTCGACGGTGGTTCGATGCTGCGATGGAGTTGGCTCACCAGATTGGCCGGCATGAAGTGCACCCGGCCGTCGCCGCTGTCGGCCGAGGCCGAAACGGTCGCGGCATTGGCCGTCCACATGGCCGAGGCCGACCAGGCCGCCGCGAGAAGCCGCGGTGCCTTGCGTGCGGCGCGATGGAGCACGGCCGCCTCGTCGCCCCGAAACCCCACCGCCTCCAGCAGCGGCAGCCAGGGCCGCTCCTGGGGCGGCATCACCGCCTGGGGGACGCCGAGCTCGGCGAGCATCCACATCTTCTCCAGGCCCTGCAGGGCCGCCTCCCGCGGGTTCGCCACCAGGCCCGCATTGCGTGCCGACGCGAGATTTCCGCGGGCCAGGCCGGCATAGTTGTGGGTGGGACCCACCAGGCCGTCGAGATTGAGCTCGCGCTCGCTCACAGGACCAGCCCCGGCGGCAACTGCTCCGGCAGCACCGGCGCCTCCGCGATGAGGGAGGCCACAGGGTGGGCGCAATAGTCCGCGGCATAATAGGCGCTGGGACGGTGGTTCCCGCTCAGGCCGATGCCGCCGAAGGGTGCCCGGGAGCTCGCCCCGGTGAGTGGCCGGTTCCAGTTGACCACGCCCGCCCGCACCTCCGTGCGGAAGCGCTCGAAATCCGCGCCCTCCCCGCCGATCAGTCCGGCGGAAAGGCCGAACCGCGTGGCATTGGCCCGATCGATGGCATCGCCCAGCCCGTCGTGCCGGTCGAGCTGCAGCAGCGGACCGAACCACTCGGTATCCGGCGCCTCCACCCCCTCTACATCCACCAGCCCCGGACGCATCCGGCCGGTACCGTCGCGGAGGTGGTGCAGGGGTTCGATCACCCGGGCGCCGGCGGCAACGAGCCCCTCCTGACCGGCGAGCAGCTCCGCGGCCGCGGCGGCGCTGATCACCGGACCCATGAACGGCTCCGGCTCATCGTGGCGGTCACCGACGCGCAGACCACGAACGGCGGTAACCAGCGCCTCAAGGAGGCGGTCGCCCGCGGCACCACGCGGCAGATACAGGCGCCGCGCACAACTGCAGCGCTGGCCTGCGGTGGCAAAGGCGGACTGGATGACCAGCGCGGCTGCGGCGCGCTCCTCCGCGCCTTCAAGCACCACCAGCGGGTTATTGCCACCCATCTCCAGGGCGAGGATCTTCTCCGGCTGGCCAGCGAACTGGCGGTGCAGCGTGGTACCCACCCCTACGCTGCCGGTGAAGAATAACCCATCGATACCGGGTGCCGCGGCCAATGCCCGGCCCGTATCCGCCCCGCCCTGCACCAGGTTGAGCACCCCCGGGGGCAGGTCGGCGGCCTCCCAGACACGCACGGTCTCCTCGGCCACCAGCGGGGTGAGCTCGCTGGGCTTGAACACCACCGTGTTGCCGGCCAGCAGGGCGGGGACGATATGACCGTTCGGCAGGTGGCCCGGGAAGTTGAACGGCCCGAACACCGCGACCACGCCGTGGGGCCGGTGCCGGAGCTCTGCGCGCACCGGCGCCTCGGCAAGCACCCGGGAGCCGGCCCGCTCATCGCGGGCCTCCCGCGAGATGGCCACCTTGGCGATCATCGCCTCCAGCTCGCCCGCCGCCTCCCAGCGGGGCTTGCCGCTGTCCGCCGCGATGGCGGCGGTAAGCGTGTCCTCGCGGGCGCGGAGCTCCGCTGCGAAACGCTCCAGGCAGGCGGCCCGTTCCTCTATGGGACGCCGCGCCCAATCCGGGAAGCCCCGGCGGGCCGCGGCCACCGCCGCGTCCACCTGTTCTGGCGACGCCCCCTCCCCCACCCAGAGGCGCCCGCCGGATGCAGGGTCATGGGCCTCCAGGGCTTCACCTCGCCCTGCACACCACTCACCGTCTACGAAAAGGGATTCCGCGCTCATTCGCTCACCTCCCCCGGGAACCAATCCGGGCCACGCTCGTCCACCGATGCCGGCACCGCCCGGACCCGGGCGCCGGCGTCCAGCTCCAGGGCATCGATGGCCGCCGCTGACAGCACCGCCCGGCCGCCGTCCGGGGTCACCGGGGTGAGCACGCAGCGAAACCCCGACCAGCCGGTGTTCGCGACGATGCATCGCGGCGCGTCCGCCGCCGGGGTCCCGGCCACCGCCGTCAGCAGTCGGCTGCGGCGCACGGCGTCGATCGCCTCGATACGCGCCTCCACCGCCGGTCCGCCGTCGAAGATGTCCACGTAGCCCTCGTAGTGGAAGCCCTCCGCCCGGAGCAGCCGCAGCGCGGCACGGGTCTGGGGATGCACCTCGCCGATGACCTCCTGAGCGGATCTTGGGAGCAGCGGCACATAGATGGGGTTACGCGGCATGAGCTCGGCAATGAAGCTCTTCCCCCGGGTGCCGCTGAGATAGTCCGCGCGACGGAACGGCATGGAGAAGAAGTGCCGGCCGACGCCGTCCCAGAACGGGGAACGGCCACGCTCGTCACTGACACCCCGCATCTCGGCGATGACCTTCCCGGGGAAGTGCTCGGCATGACCGGCAAGCAGGAGGAAACGCGCCTTCGAGGCCAGCCGGCCGAGGCCGCCACCGCGATGGTCGGCATGCAGAAACAGCGAGCCGATCTCGGTGCAGCCCGTGTAGTCATTGTTGATGTACAGGGTGGGGATGATCCGGTGGACGCCGAGCTCCCGGGAGGCATGCACAATGGTGCTGACCCGGTAGTTGTAGAAGGGCTCGCCAAGACCGACGCCGGTCTGTACGCCGGTCGTCCCCACCACGGCCGCGTTGTCCCGGTCCTCCAGGACAAACAGCACGCCGCGCTCGCCGTCGCGCAGCTGCTGCGGTCCCCCCTCGAAGGTGGCGAGGGAGGTGTGGATCCGTCGCGCCAGCGAGCCACGCTCCCGCGGCAGCGAGGTCATCCCCACCCCCGTGCCGCTGACCAACTCCTCCAGGGCGTCGAGGTCGGTCTCCCGAACCGGACGGATGACGTGCATCACTGCCCCTTCCCCTTCGGCAGCTCCACCTCGCCCGCTGCGATGGCGATGAGCAGCGTCGCTACGAGCTGTGCCCGGCGCGTCAGCGACGGGATCTCCAGGTACTCATCGCTGGTGTGAATACCGCCGCCGACGACCCCGAGGGTGTCGATGTTGGGCAACCCCGCGGCGGCCAGGTTGTTGCCGTCGCAGCAGCCACCGGTGGGCCGCCAGTCGATCTCCTCGCCCATCCGATCGCCGCAGCGCCGCAGGGCGGTGAACAGGCGCTCCTGCGCCGCCGTCATCGGCTTCGGCGGGCGGCTGAAGCCCCCCTCCAGATGCACGCGGTAGTCCGGCGGCGCATGGGCCTCCCCCACCAGCGCGGCAATACGCCCCTCGACCCACTCCGCGTCCGCTGCCTCCGCGACCCGGACGTTGAAACGGAGCATCGCACGCTCCGGCACCATGTTGGTGGGACCGCCGCCATGGACGAAGGCGGGATTGACGGTGACGCCGTCGCGCTCGCCGTTGAGCCCATCGAGGGCGGCGATAAGGCGCGCCGCCGCGGCCACGGCATTGCGGCCCTCGTGATGGGCGCGGCCGGCGTGGGCGCCTCGTCCCTCGAACACCACCGTCCAGTTGCCGCTGCCGCGGCGCGCCCCGGCCAGGGTCCCGTCGGGCATGGCCGGCTCGAAGACCAGGCCGATATCGTGGCGGCTCGCCGCCTCCGCGAGCGCCGGCGCCGAGCACGGCGAACCGATCTCCTCGTCCGGATTGAGGATCACCTCCCATCCCAGGGCGCCGGCCATGGGCCCCGACTCCAGGGCGCGCAGGGCGTCCCGCATGACCACCAGCCCCCCCTTGAGATCGGCCACACCGGGGCCGCGGAGGCGCTCACCTTCTCGCCACACTGCCTGGAAGGGATGTTCGGGGGGGAAGACGGTGTCGGTATGGGCGAGCAGCAGCACCGACGGCCGTCCGGGGACCCGCCGGTGCAAGTGCAGCAACGGCCCGAGTGTCCGCTCGCGGCGCTCGCCATCGTCATCGATGCGGCACCAGGGGACCAGCTCCCGCCATTGCGGCTCCGCCCCGAGACCCGCAAAGGCCTCCAGGGCGCGCTCGGCAACCGCCCGCACCCCGCCGGCGTTGAGGCTGCCGGAGTTGATCCCGGCAAGGGCCTCCACGGTGGCCAGCGACGCCGCGGCACCGGCGTCGATCTGTTCCCAGGCGGCCGCGTAGACCGATTCGCTTGCGCTCATCCCCGCCTCCGTTCCTGCTCGCCCAAGCATAGGCGCAGCATGGGCTCCTTTTCGAGGCCGGGCACAAAAAAACCCCGGCGGGGGGCTAATCCTGCCGGGGTCACACGGGAGACGACTGGAAAGTCGCCGTCAGTTCTCTCCGAGTACGGCGGTGTGCACCACCTCCGCACCGGAATCCTGCTCGCGCACGTGATTGTCGATGAGGAACTCCCATCCATGGGTAGCCATCAGGTCATAACCGACTGCTCGGTCCTGACGGCCCTTCGACTCAGTAAAGTAATAGCCGCTCGCTGGCGCGGGTTTGTTCGGTTCGTCTCGCATCATCCTGGCCTCGTTTCATGATCCGCACTCTGAAAGCCGGATACTACAAATCTAACAACTGTTTATGAGTACGTGGGGCCAGAATCTGCGAAAATCAGGACTATATTTTGTGCTTATCAGGCACAAATAAGTCACTGATTCAACCCTCAGCGAGGCCGAGGACGTCCTCCATGTCATACAGGCCCGCGGGGCGAGCGTGCACCCAGGCAGCGGCGCGGGCGGCGCCGTTGGCGAAGGTCATGCGGCTCGAGGCACGGTGGGTGATCTCGATGCGCTCGCCCACCCCGGCGAACAACGCGGTGTGCTCGCCGACGATGTCGCCGCCGCGGATGGTCTCGAAGCCGATGGTCTTCGGGTCGCGCTCGCCGGTGCGTCCCTGGCGCCCGTAGACGGCGCATTCGCCGAGCTCCCGCCCGAGGGCATCGGCGAGCACCTCCCCCATCCGCAACGCCGTACCGGAAGGGGCGTCCACCTTGTGCCGGTGATGGGCCTCGATGATCTCGGTGTCGAAATCGTCACCAAGGGCGCGAGCGGCCATTTCCATCAACCGCAGGCACAGGGTGACCCCGACACTGTAGTTGGCGGCGAACACCACCGGTATCTCCCCGGCCGCCTCCCCGATGCCCTGGCGCTGGGCCTCATCGTGACCGGTGGTGCCGAGCACCACGCCGGCGCCGGCGCTGCGGCACACGGCGAGATTCGCCTCCGTGGCCTCGGGCAGGGTGAAATCGATGAGCACGTCGAAGCCGCCGGCGTGGCCTGCGAGATCGTCGCTGAGCACCACGCCCTGGGCACCGGCGCCGATGAGCTCGCCGGCGTCGCTGCCAAGCAGGCTGCTCCCAGGCCGGTCCACCGCCGCCACGAGGGTCAGATCCGCATGGTCCAGGGTGGCCCGTATCAGGTTGCGCCCCATGCGGCCGGCGGCGCCGGCGATCGCGATTCGTGTCATCTCCCGCCTCCCCTCGCGCTACAAGCGCATGTTCTCGAAGAACGACTTCACCGAATCCAGCCAGGAGCTCCCCCGGGGATTGTGCTTCTCGCCGCCGTGCTCGAGGGTCTCGGAGAGCTCCTCGAGCAGCTCGCGCTGGCGGGCGGTGAGATTCACCGGGGTCTCCACATTGACCCGCACCAGCAGATCCCCCGGCGGACCGCCTCGCACCGGCCGCACCCCCTTGCCACGGATGCGGAAGACCTTGCCCGACTGCGTCCCGCCTGGTACGCGGAGGTTGACCCGCCCGTCGAGCGTGGGCACCTCGAGCTCGCCCCCCAGGGCCGCGGTGGGGAAGGTCACCGGGATGTCGCAGCGCAGGTCGGCACCGTCGCGCTGGAAGATCGGGTGGGGCTTCACCGAGATCTGCACGTAGAGATCACCAGGCGGCCCACCGCTCTCCCCCGGCTCGCCCTCGCCGTTGAGCCGTATCCGGTCGCCGGTGTCGACGCCGGGCGGAATGCGCACGGAAAGCGTCTTCGTCTCCTGGACGCGCCCCTTGCCGCCGCAGTTCCGGCACGGATCGGTGACGATCTTGCCCGCACCGCGGCAACGCGGGCAGGTCTGTTGGATGGAGAAGAACCCCTGCTGAACGCGCACGTCACCGTGGCCGCGGCAGGTGGGGCAGGTCTCCGGTGAGCTCCCCGGGGCCGAGCCGCTACCGTGGCAGACGCCACACTCGGCCATCGTCGGCACCTCGATCTCGGTCTCGGTGCCGGAGACCGCGTCTTCCAGGGAGATCTCCAGGGTATAACGCAGGTCCGCCCCACGGTAGGCCCGCGCGCCGCCCCCGCCCCCGAAGATATCGCCGAAGACGTCGGAGAAGATATCGGAGAAGCTCGCCCCGCCGCCGCCGAAGCCGCCGCCCATGCCGGCATTGGGATCCACACCGGCGTGGCCGAACTGGTCGTAGGCGGCCCGCTTCTGGGAGTCGCCCAGGACGTCGTAGGCCTCCTGGACCTCCTTGAAACGCGTCTCCGCGTCCGGATCGTCGGGGTTGCGGTCCGGGTGGTACTTCATCGCCATGCGGCGATAGGCCTTCTTGATATCGCCGTCAGAAGCGTTGCGGGAGACGCCGAGGATTTCGTAGTAGTCGCGTTTCGACATAATTGCTCTCGGCCCGTGTCCTGCCTGATTGCCGTGATGCGCGCGAGTATAACGACGATGGCGGCCGCATACCCGGCGCGCGAACGAAAAGGCGCAGGATGCCGCCGCACCCTGCGCCCGAAGGACCGGGGGGCCACCCCAGCGGACGACCCCCTAGCGGCGGCTTACTTGCGCTGCTCGTCGTCCTTGACCTCTTCGAACTCGGCGTCGACCACGTCCTCCTGGCTGGAGGACTGGCCCTCGCCGCCGCCAGCGGCCTCTCCGCCCGCGGCGCCGCCACCCTGTTCGCCCTGGCCCTGATAGAGGCGCTCGGCGAGCTTGGCCGACTTCTCGGACAGCGCCTGGGTCTTGGCCTCGATGGCCTCCTTGTCGCTGCCCTTCATGGTCTCCTCGAGCTCGGCGATGGCCGACTCCACCTCGTTCTTCTCCTCCTCGGTGACCTTGTCGCCGAGATCGGAGATGGACTTCCGTGCCGCGTGGATGAGGTTGTCCGCCTGGTTGCGGGTCTCGATGAGCTCGCGGGCCTTGCGGTCCTCCTCGGCGTGGGCCTCGGCATCCTTGACCATACGCTCGATCTCGTCCTCGTTAAGCCCGCTCGAGGCACGGATCTGGATCGACTGCTCCTTGCCGGTGCCCTTGTCCTTGGCGGTGACGTGGAGGATGCCGTTGGCGTCGATGTCGAAGGTGACCTCGATCTGCGGCACGCCCCGCGGCGCCGGCGGGATGTCCTGCAGATCGAACTTGCCGAGGGACTTGTTGTCCTTGGCCATCTCGCGCTCACCCTGGAGCACGTGCACGGTCACCGCGCTCTGATTGTCCTCGGCGGTGGAGAACACCTGATTCGCCTTGGTCGGAATGGTGGTGTTCTTCTCGATGAGCTTGGTCATCACGCCACCGAGGGTCTCGATGCCCAGCGACAGCGGGGTGACGTCGAGCAGCAGGACATCCTTGACGTCGCCGCCGAGCACGCCGCCCTGGATCGCCGCACCGATGGCCACGGCCTCGTCGGGGTTGACGTCCTTGCGCACGTCCTTACCAAAGAAGCCCTGCACCGCCTCCTGGACCTTCGGCATGCGGGTCTGGCCGCCCACCAGGATGATGTCGTCCACCTCGGAGGCCGACAGGCCCGCGTCCTTGAGTGCCACCTTGCAAGGCTCGAGCGTGCGCTTGACGATGTCCTCCACGAGCGACTCGAGCTTGGCCCGAGTGAGCTTCAAGTTGAGGTGCTTCGGCCCGCTCTGATCCGCGGTGATATAGGGCAGGTTGATCTCCGTCTGCTGACTCGCGGAGAGCTCGATCTTGGCCTTCTCCGCGGCCTCCTTGAGCCGCTGCATGGCCAGCCGGTCCCCGGAGAGGTCCATGCCCTGGTCCTTCTTGAACTCGGCGATCAGGTAATCGATGACCGCGCGGTCGAAGTCCTCACCACCGAGGAAGGTATCCCCGTTGGTGGAAAGCACCTCGAACTGGTGCTCGCCCTCAACCTCGGCGATCTCGATGATGGAGATGTCGAAGGTTCCGCCACCGAGGTCGTAGACCGCGATCTTGCGATCACCGCCCTTCTTGTCCATACCGTAGGCCAGCGCCGCCGCCGTCGGCTCGTTGATGATGCGCTTGACGTCCAGCCCGGCGATCTTGCCAGCGTCCTTGGTGGCCTGGCGCTGCGAGTCGTTGAAGTACGCCGGTACGGTGATCACCGCCTCGGTGACCTCCTCGCCCAGGTAGTCCTCGGCGGACTTCTTCATCTTCTGCAGCACCCGCGCCGAGATCTCCGGCGGCGCCATCTTCTTGTCGCGGACCTCCACCCAGGCGTCGCCGTTGTCCGCCTTGACGATCTTGTACGGCATCTCGCGGACGTCGCGCTGGACGACTTCCTCTTCGAACTTCCGCCCGATCAGGCGCTTGGCGGCATACACGGTGTTCTCCGGGTTGGTCACGGCCTGGCGCTTGGCCGCCGCTCCCACCAAGACCTCGCCGTCCTCGGTGAACGCCACCGTGGAGGGCGTGGTGCGCTCGCCCTCGGCGTTCTCCAGCACCCGCGTCTTGCCGCCCTCCATCACGGCGACGCACGAGTTCGTGGTGCCGAGATCGATACCGATAATCTTACCCATAATCAAATCACTCCCTTCGAATTCCTCATCACCCCCGTCCGCCGGGAGCATTCAGTTCGTCAACCTTACGCCCCGATGTAAGGCCGTGACCGCAGGATTCAAGCCTCCCGGTCGACCTGGGACCCCTGATCACCGTTACCTCCCGCGGCCCGCGAGACGATTACCATCGCCGGACGCAACAGGCGGTCACCAAGCAAGTAGCCCTTCTGGACCACCTGCAGCACGGTGTTCGGCGGATGTTCACCGGACTCCTGAGCCGCCATGGCTTCATGGCGCTCGGGGTCGAATTTCTCGCCCACCGGATTGAGCTCGCTGATGTCGAACTTCTCCATCAGTTGCACCAGCATCCGCAGGGTGAGCTCGGAGCCCTCCTTGAGCTTATCCACGTCCGCGCCCTGCTCCTCGGCGGCGTTGATGCCCATCTCCAGGCTGTCGCGCACGGCGAGCAGCTCACCCGCCATCTTCTCGACGCCATAGCGATGGGCCTGCTCCACCTCCCGCTCGGCGCGCCGGCGGATATTCTCCATTTCAGCGCGCATGCGCAGGAGCTGGTTCCAGTGCTCCTCGGCCTTGGCCTCCGCCTCGCGGAGCCGGGCCCGCAGCTCTTCCGGATCGTCACCCTCGCCGGTTTCGGTGACTTCCTCATCGTGGAGCTGCTCTTCCTCTTGGGTGGAGGGGGTGTCCGAATCCTTGCGTTGCTCGTCGGTCATATCTGGCTCCGTTGCCGAACGACTGCTGTCGCCTTGTCCGATGCAAAAACTCATCTGGCCCCGCCCGCGGCGGTGCCCTCCGCAGCCTAAGCTGGGGTTTAGTGATTGGGATTCAAGGCGTGGCCCAACAGTCGCGCGGTCACATCGACGATCGGGATTACCCGGTCGTAGTCCATGCGCGTCGGGCCGATCACCCCGAGCACCCCCAGAACCTCGCCCTCGGCACGGTAGCTGGAGGTCACCAGACTCACCCCGTCGAAGATCTCGTAGCCGGACTCTTCGCCGATGAAGATCTGTACGCCGTCGGCGGAGAGGCAACGGTCGAGCAGGTGGAGGAGGTCGCGCTTGCGCTCGAAGGCATCGAAGAGTTCCTTGAGCTTGTCCACGTCGGAGAGCTCGGAGAAGGTCATCAGATTGGTCTCGCCGGCGATGACGTAGTCCTCATCGTCATCGGTGTCGTCGGCGAACAGCCGCTGGGCCACGTCGATGACCGAACGCATCAGTGAGTCCATCTGCTCGCGATCGGCGTTCATCTGGGCGAGCAGCAACTCGCGCACCGAGCCCACCTCGCGGCCCGCGAACTCGCTGCTGAGGAAGTTGCTGAGCTGCTGCAGCTCCGCCGCCGAGTATTCCCGCTCGGTCTGGATGACCCGGTTCTGCACGTCATGCTCGTTGAGCACCAGGATGGCGAGCACGCGACCCTCGGACAGCGGGAGGAACTCCACGTGGCGCAGGGTGCCGTAGTTGCGCCGGGGCAGCGTCACCACGCCAGCGAGCCGGGTGAGCCCGGAAAGCAGGCTCGAGGCCTTGTCCACCAGTTCGGTGGCGGCGCCGTCCCGCTCGAGTTGCACGCGCAGGCGGTCGATGTCCATTTCGGTCAGCGGCTGGACCGTGAGCAGCGAATCGACGAAGAAGCGGTAGCCGAGATCGGTGGGTACGCGCCCGGCAGAGGTGTGCGGCGAGCAGATAAAGCCCGCGTCCTCAAGGTCCGCCATTACGTTGCGGATGGTCGCCGGACTAACGTCCAGTCCGGCCTCCCGGGCCAGCGTCCGCGAGCCCACCGGCTGCCCACTGCGGATATACAACTCCACCAGCGCCTTGAGCAGGCGCTGCGCACGAGCGTTCAGCCTGGTTTCTCCGCTGAAACCTGCCATGGGATACCGCATAAGGAACGTGGCCAGGACCCGAGGGGTGTCTGGCACTCGATGCAAGCGAGTGCTAATGGAAGCTATCAACCCCCGCGACGGCTGTCAACGAAACCGCGGCGGCGGGCTGGATTGGCGGGATTGCGCGAAAATGCTACCGTCGCGCAACCCGACGCAGCGGATCGGCCATGCAGCAATTCCAGACAATCGGGATCGCGGGCAAGCCCGACGAGCCCGGCGTCACCGAGACCATCGGCCGCCTCATCCCTCACCTCCACGCCACCGGCCGGGCCGTCCTGCTCGACGCGCAGACGGTACCGGAGGCGGTAGGGCACGGCTGTGACCGCCTCCTCCCGGAACGCCTCGCCGAACGCATCGAGCTGCTCATCGCCGTCGGCGGTGACGGCACCCTGCTCGGCGCCGCCCGCAACGTCGCCGGCGCCGAGGTCCCCATACTCGGGGTCAACCGCGGCCGGCTGGGTTTTCTGGTGGATGTCTCCCCGGACGACTTTGACGCCATCGACAAGGTCCTGGACGGCGACTACACCGCCGATGACCGGATGCTGCTGGCCGCGGAACTCCGCGACACACGCGGACAGGTGCTCGACCACGGCATCGCGCTCAACGACGTGGTCCTGCACAAGTGGCACACCGCGCGGATGATCGAGTTCGAGACCTGGATCGACGGGCAACTATGCAACCACTACCGCTCGGACGGGCTCATCGTGTGCACCCCCACGGGCTCCACCGCCTACGCCATGTCCGGGGGCGGCCCGATCATCCACCCGGATGTGGCCGCGATGGCACTGGTGCCCATCTGCCCGCATACGCTGTCGAACCGTCCGCTGGTCATCAACGCCGGCTCGGAGATCGAGATCCGGATCCCACCCCAGCAGATGGCGCAGATCCGGGTGAGCTGCGACAGCCAGAAGAACCTCGAGCCCGTTGCCGGGGCGCGGGTGCGCATCCGCCGTCACACCGCCCCGATCCACCTGGTCCACCCGCCGGGCTATCAGTACTACGATCTCCTCCGGGCGAAGCTGCGCTGGGGTGACGGCCAGCCGGTTTGATGTACCCTGTGGGCCGGGGCGGCGACACGCGCCGGCAACTACACGGGAGGCCCATGCTGCGGCATATCCACATCCGTGACTTCGCCATCGTCGACCGCGTGGACATCGACTTCGACGCCCGCATGACCGCGCTCACCGGCGAGACCGGGGCCGGCAAGTCCATCCTGCTGGACGCCCTGGGGCTGTGCCTGGGTGACCGCGCCGAGGCCGGCCTGATCCCCGAGGGCGCCGAACGAGCCGAGATCAACGCGCAGTTCGACATCGCCGATAACCCCGCGGCCCGGCAATGGCTGGCCGAGCAGGATATGGAGGCGGATGATGAATGCGTGCTCCGACGCGTGCTCCACCGCAACGGCCGCTCCCAGGCCTGGCTCAACGGACGGCCGGTGGCACTGCAACAGCTCGACGCCCTGGGCCGACATCTGGTGGACATCCACGGGCAGCACGCCCACCAGTCGCTGATGCGCCGGGAGATCCAGCGCCAGATGCTCGACGAGTTCGGTGGGTATGGTCAGACCCTGGAAGCGGTACGCACCGCCTTTACGCGATGGCAGCAGCTACAGGCGGAAAAGCGCCGGCTCGAGGGCGGCGACCACGCCTATCAGGACCGACTGGATCTGCTTCGCTTCCAGGTCCAAGAGCTCGCCGCGGTGGAGATGGGTGCCGAGGAGATCCTCGCGCTGGATGCCGAGCAGCGTCGTCTCGCCACCGCCGGCACGCGCATCGAGACCTGCCAGGCCGCTCTGGCGGGCCTCTATGAGGATGAGGACGCGGTTCAGGGCCGCCTAAGCGGCATCCTCAGACTGCTCGACGGCATCAGCGATGCCGACGACGACAGCCTCGCCGGCGCCCGGGAGCTCCTCCACAACGCCCTGGCGCAGATCGAGGAGGGGGCACAGGAGCTCCGTCACCACCTGGAAGGCCTGGACATCGACCCCGAGCGTCTGGAATGGGTGGAAGAGCGCATCGCCACCTTGAATGACCTCGCCCGCAAGCATCGCGTGCGCCCCGAGGAACTGCCGGAGCGGCTGGAGGCCCTGCGCGGCGAGCTGGAGACCCTGGAGAATGCCGAGGCGCGGCTCGCCGAGCTCGACGGCGAGATCCACGATGCCCGGGAGGCCTACGCCAACGCCGCGGCGCAGCTCTCGCGGGAGCGGGCGGCCAGCGCGCAGGCCCTGGCCGGGCGAGTCAACGAGCTGATCGCGGAGCTCGGTATGGCCAACGCCGAGCTGCGTATCGAAGTCGGCCACGACCCGGACGGGCGCCCGACCGCCCACGGCCTAGACGACATCGGCTTTCAGGTACGCACCAACCCGGACCAGCCCTTCGGGCCGTTGCAGCGGGTGGCGTCCGGGGGGGAACTCTCGCGTATCGGGCTGGCGCTGGCGGTGGCCACCGCCGATATCAGCCGCATGCCCACCCTGATCTTCGACGAGGCCGACACCGGCCTTGGCGGCGCGGTGGCCGAGGTAGTGGGCCGTAAGCTCCGCGAGCTCGGCGCCCACACCCAGGTCCTGTGCATCACCCACCTGCCCCAGGTGGCGGCTCAGGCGCACCATCAGATCCGCGTGCACAAGCGTGCCGGCGAGCATCGTACCCACACCGAGATCAGCGCGCTGACCCCCCAGGAGCGCACCGAGGAGATCGCACGCATGCTCGGCGGCGTGGAGATCACCGACAACACCCTCAACCATGCCCGGGAGATGCTCGAGCGCGCCGAAGGCGCCCCCGCAGGGTAGCGCGCGCCGACCCCTATTCCGCGTTACGGCAGCGCGCGCAGCGCCCGTACAATATCAGCGAGTGGTCGGTCAGCTCGAAGTCATGCTCGGCGGCGACACGCTGCTGGCGCTCCTCGATGACCTCGTCGACGAACTCCTGGATTCTGCCGCACTCCACGCACACCATATGGTCGTGGTGGCTGCCCTCATAGAGCTCGAAGACCGCCTGATTACCCTCGAAGTTATGGCGCTCGACGATGCCGGCGGCCTCGAACTGGGTAAGCACGCGGTAGACCGTGGCCAAGCCGATATCCGCGCCGGCATTCATCAGGTGCCGGTACACATCCTCGGCGGAGAGATGGGCATCGCGGTTGTTCTCAAGGATCTCGAGGATCTTCATCCGTGGCAGGGTCACCTTGAGGCCGGCCTTTCGCAGGTCTTTGGACTCCAAAACCCCTCCCGAAGCGCTCGTGTCAATGTCCGCGCCGCTACGTTATGATGCGGCCACGCTACTGCAGTGAAAACAGGAACAGTAATCAGTGCGTTCTCTGCCCCTAGTATACATCAGTGCCCTGCTGCTGGGCGGCTGCAGCGTCAACAACCTGCCCTTCATCTACCAGCCCGACCTGCAGCAGGGGACACTCATCGAGGAATCCGCCGTGGCACAGCTGCGCCCGGGGATGAGTCGCGAGCAGGTGCGCTTCCTACTCGGCAGCCCGAGCATCGACGATCCCTTCGAGGAAAGGCGCTGGGACTATGTCTACTACTACGTGCCCCGCGGTGACGACTTCTTCGAGGCGGGCGAGCGGCGGCTGACGCTGCACTTCGGTGACGGCGGCCTGGAGGCGGCGGAAGGCGACTTCGTCGACCCCAGCCACCCGCTTTACCAAGAGGGATGAGCTAACCGGTGCGGGCGCGCTGTCGACGCATCTCCTTAGGGTCGACCTTCAGCGGTCGGTAGATCTCCACCCGGTCGCCGTCGGCAAGCACCCGCTGCGGCGACACCGGCTGGGAAAAGACCCCGATGCCCTGGCGGTCGAGATCGATCTCGGGGAAGCGCTCCAACACTCCGGAGGCCTGGACGGCCTCGATGGCGGTGGTGCCTCGGGGAACCCTCAACGCCAGCAGCGCCTGCCGATCGGGACGGGCGTAGGCGACTTCCACCCGAATGCGATCGTCGCCGTTCGATCCCTCAGCCATAGACGTCCCGGGCACGCTGCACGAAGGACTCCACCAGGGTGTTCGCCACCTGGGTGAATACCCGGCCGAAGGCCATGGCGAGCAGCCGGGAAGCGAACTCGAATTCCAGGTCCAGCGAGACCCGGCTGGCCTGCTCATCGAGCGGATGGAACTGCCAGTAGCCATGCAGGTGGCGGAAAGGCCCCTCCACCAGGCCGAGCTCGATCATCTTGCCGTGCTGCAGGCGATTGCGGGTGGTGAAGGATTTTTCGAAGCCGCCCTTGGCGAAGATGAGGGTGGCCTTGACCGTATCCTCATCCCGGTACAGCTCCCGGCTTTCCCTCACCCATGGCAGGAACTCCTGGTAGGCGTTCACATCGTCTACCAACTCGAACATCGCCTGTGCGGAGTACGGCACCATCGCCGAGCGCGAAACGGTGGGCATAACCCTCCCCATCTACATCAGCCACCGGAAACCGCTGCGCACGCCAATGGCGAGCAGCGCAAGCGGCGCGACAAACCTTATCAAAAAACGCCATAGCCTCGCCGCGCGCCCGCGCATCAATGACAGCCGCACGGTATCCGAAGAGATCACCCAGCCCGCGAACACGGAGACACCCAGCCCCACCGCCGGCAGCAGCCAGGTGGTCACCAACACATTGAGGGCCTCGAATAGGCCACCCTCCACCAGTGGGATGCGCCAGTGTCGTAACAGTCCGAACGACAGTAACGGCACCAGCCCCAGCAGCCAGGTGACCACACCGACCGCTGCCGCCGCGGCGGGCCGATCGCGCCGCGGCGAGGCCGAGAGCCAGGCCACGGCGGGCTCCATCAGCGCGCACAGCGAGGTCCAGGCGGCCAGGGTCAGCGCGGCGAAAAACAGCACCCCGAGATAGCGACCGCCCTCCATCGCCCCGAATACCTGGGGGATGCTCTGAAAGGCCACACCGGCGCCGCCGCTGCCCGGGATTCCCCCCTCGAAGACCGCCGGCAGTACTGCCAGGCCGGCGAGCAACGCGAACAGCGTGTCCAGTGCCACTGTGGCCACGGCTGCACCGGCTATTCCACGACCGACATGGGCGCCGAAGGCCAGCATCACGCCGGTGCCGAGGCTAAGCGAGAAAAACGCATGGCCGAGCGCGACAAGGAACGCCTCCCAGGTCACCGCCCCCCAGTCCGGGATGAAAAGGAAAGCAGTGGCCGCGGGAAATCCTGGTCCATTCCACTGCGCTACCACCAGCACGATCAACAGTACCGCGAGCAGGGGGACGAACCAGCGCGCGGCCACCTCCAGGCCATGCCGCACACCGCGGGCGACTACGAGAATGCCCGAGCCGAGGAACAGGGTGTACCAGGCGAGCAGCGCCTCGCTGTCCTCGACCAGGGAACGAAACAACCGTGCGGCAGCCAGGCTGTCCAGGGCATCGAAGGCGCCACCAGCGGCGCGGAAGATATAGGCCAACGACCATCCGCCGACGATGCCGTAGACGGGCACCAGCAATACCCCGGCCACCACGGCGGCGAGACCAAGGCCACCCCAGGCAGGCGAATGGCCCTCACGCACCGCCACCCGGGCGAGACCACGTACCGGCTCGCCGCCAGCGAAACGCCCTATGGCCAGCTCCGCAAGCAGGAGAGGCAAGCCGAGACCCACCAGAGACAGCACATACAGGCCGAGAAACACGCTCCCGCCGTGCTCCCCCACCAGCCACGGGAAGCGCCAGATATTGCCCAGGCCCACCGTGGCCCCGGCCAACAGCAGGCTCAGGCCGAGCACCGTCGGGCGGGCCGGGCCGTGACCATCCATGCGTGCCTGTATCCTCTCTCGGCTCGGCGACCGCGCCATTGTCAGCGCTCCCCGCGGGGCCGGCAAGCGTTGGCGCAGCCGCCGGCGAAACCGTAGAATGCACGCCGTGAGCAAGAAAGCAGGCAAGAAAAAGGCTACGGGCGCCGATAACGTCATTGCGGTCAACCGCAAGGCGCGGCACGAGTTCTTCATCGAGGAGACTTTCGAGGCCGGGATTGCCTTGGAGGGCTGGGAGGTGAAGAGCCTCCGCGATGGGCGGGCCAACCTTACCGAGGGCTACGTGGTGCTGAAGAACGGGGAGGCGTGGCTGATCGGGGCCAACTTCCCCCCGCTGCAGACCGCGTCCACCCACGTGAACCCGGACCCCATCCGTACGCGAAAGCTTCTGCTCCACCGCCGGGAGATCGACCGGCTGATCGGCGCCACCGAACAGAAAGGCTACACGGTGGTGCCGCTGGACTTGCATTGGAAGCGCGGCGTCGCCAAATTGACCGTTGGCCTCGCCAAGGGCAAGAAACAGCACGACAAGCGCGCGGACAAGAAGGATCGCGACTGGCAACGTGACCGCGCGCGGTTGCTCAAGCACAAGGTCTGACAGTCGGGGAACGCAAAGATCGTGCTGGCGGGGAACTCCCGCATCCCATAGACTGTCATAAGAAACAGTATCCAGGGGGCGACATGGCTTCGACGCGGGTCGCGAAACCCCAGGTGCATGCCGAGGACGTCACTCAACCTCGTTAAACATGTGGCAGCAAAGATAGTTGCCAACGACGACAACTACGCCCTCGCGGCCTAAATAGCCGTGAGCGGTCGGCATCCGGTCTCCCGTGGCCGATGTACCGACCGGCATATTACACGGGATAGCCCCTCGGACGGCCCGGATCCGAGGCGCGAAACCTAACGGGCTCGCTAGCTGATCGCCCTGTCCGTCGGGCGACAGCCGGCTAAACAAAATAGACGGATCTAAGCATGTAGACCCTGGGGCGGAGGTCCTGCGGACGCGGGTTCGATTCCCGCCGCCTCCACCAAATTCCCTTCCGACGGCATTCAAAACCTTCCTTGGTCGCCTCACAACCCCGCGTATCGCGGGGTTTTTTGTTACATTCTCTTCTATCGCGTTCCAGAAGAAGCCGTGCGAAGGCGTGGGTAACAGCATGGGTACCCCCTGCTACCCGCAAAGCGGTTACCCACATTGCCAGCGCGGACCTGCTAGCAGGAGGGATGATGCCGCTGACTGCCACCCAGATCCGAAACGCCATACCGGGTGACCGGACGTACAGGCTGACCGACGAGAAGGGACTGACGCTGCTGGTGACGCCGCAGGGGGCAAAGTGGTGGCGCCTCCGGTACCGCTTTGCCGGTAAGGAGCGGATGCTCTCCCTCGGCACCTACCCGGAGGTCAGCTTGAAACGCGCCCGGCAGAAGCGAGACGAGGCACGCGCACTGCTCGCCGATGGCGTAGACCCCAGTGCAAGCCGCAAGGCGGCGCGCGCGGCCCAGGTGGAGGCGATGGCAAACACCTTCGAGGCCTTGGCGCGCGAATGGTACCAAACGAAGCACTCGCTGGAAGTCGTTCCAGCGCATGCCGAACGTAACCTGCGCCGCCTAGAGCAGTACGTGTTCCCCACCCTATCCCGAACCCCGGTCCGCGAGATCAATGCACCGGAAGTACTGGAGACCCTTCGCCGTATCGTCCGCCAAGGGAAGCTGGAGACGGCCCATCGGGTCAAGGCACTGATCGGCCAGGTAATGCGCTACGGCATCGCCACCGGCCGCGCTGACCGTGATCCCACCCCCGATCTACGCGACGCCCTGCCGCCATCGCGCCCCACCCACCACGCCGCTTTAGTCAAACCCGAGGACGTCGCGCCCCTGCTACGCGCTATAGAAGACTACGGTGGACAGCCGGCAACCCGCGCAGCGTTGAAGCTCGCCCCCCTACTGATCGTCCGGCCGGGCGAATTGCGCAAGGCACGGTGGGCGGACTTCGATCTGGACCGGGCCGAGTGGGTGACTACTGCCAAGGGGCGCGTCCCACTGGTGGTCCCGCTGTCGAGCCAAGCACGAGATATTCTAGGCGAACTAAATCCCCTAACCGGCCGAGGAATCTACGTCTTCCCCAGTGTCCGTGGTAGGGGCCGGCCTATGAGCAACAACACGATGAATGCTGCCCTCAAGCGCATGGGCTACGGAGACGATATGACAGGGCATGGCTTCCGGGCGATGGCACGCACGATACTGGTCGAGCGTCTCGGCTACCCCGTTGAGGTCGTCGAAATGCAGCTAGGGCACCGCGTCCGCGATGTCCATGGCCGTGCGTACAACCGAACCGAATGGCTCGGGAACCGCCGTGAGATGATGCAGGCATGGGCCGACTATCTCGACAGACTTCGTGACCAATAGCAGCCTATCTGTCTGTATTTTCATGACAGGGGTGTGGACAAACTCTCTACCCGCGTCGCGGGAATCGCGGCGGCGATAGCCAAGCATCCGGCGACTTCCTCTTCCGCACTTCCCCCCCCCTTGGACCCTACCGGGAACCCACTTCGACCCGCTTGAGCGTCTGTGCCGGGCGGTGGTTGACAAAGATATTGGCTCACCACAACGGGGGAACCGAAAATGATGGTTCCCACATGGGAACCGACCGCGACTCTCCGGATGGAAAACACAGAGATTTGGGCAAGCCGCTGGAGCTATGTGTGCGCGCCCACAGATGTGCATGGACTGCTCTCACCCGGGGTAAGGGTTCCCACGTGGGAACCCCCACAACTGGCGGCAGACCCCGGGGCTTCCGTCGGCCTGGTGCTCGACAATGCCGGCGTACCCCTGATGCGCAGGGCGCCCGGGCATGCGTATTCCGGACGAAGCCGGCCACCCCCGCTGAGGGGGGAGCGTTGCCCGGCGCGGGATGATCACAGCGGTAAGCTGCTTCCTTTTGACCGACTGAGGACGGGGCAGATGCCGGCAACGAGGTTGTCCATGCGTAAGATCAAAGAGGTTCTCCGACTGACCCTCGAGCGCGGCCTAAGCCGCCGGCAGGTCGCGCAGAGTGCCGCGGTGGGGAGGGCCACCGTGGCGGAGTATCTACGCCGCCTCGAGGCGGCGGGGTTGCAGTGGCCGGCGGCCGCGGCGCTAGTGGAGGCGACGCTGCAGCGGGCGCTGTTCCCGCCCTGGCCACCGCACCCGGCGGCGATGACAGCGGCGCTGCCGGACTGGGCCCACGTCCACCGGGAGCTGCTTCGCAAGGACGTGACGCTGATGCTGCTGTGGCAGGAGTACAAGGCCGCGCACCCGCAGGGCTTTCAGTACAGCTGGTTTTGTGAGCGCTATCGCGCCTGGGCGCAGCGCTCCGACGTCGTCATGCGCCAGACGCACCGCGCCGGCGAGAAGCTATTCGTGGGGACTTCGCCGGCGAGACGGTGCCGGTGGTAGACCGGCACACCGGCGAGGAGCGCCCGGCGCAGATCTGCGTATTCCGGTGAACGTGACCGCGGATTCCGGCGCCAGAGCCAAAATCGGGTCACGCTCCGGCCGGAATCGCCGGTCACGATGCGCCGGAATCAGCGGTCACGATCAATCGGAATGGGCGGTCACGATGGGCCGGAATACGCAAGATCTTCGTCGCCGTGCTGGGGGCGGCGACCTACACCTACGCGGAGGCCACCTGGACGCAGCGCCCGCCCGAGTGAATCGGCTCGCATGTGCGCGCCTTCGCCTGCTTCGGCGCGGTCCCGAGCTCCTGGTCCCGGACAATCTCAAGGCAGGCGTGCACAAGGCGCACCGCTACGAGCCCGAGCTCAACCCTACCTAAGCGGCATGCACCAGGCGGTCACCGAGCAGAGCCCCCTGCCCGATATCGAAGAGCTCAGCTTCGAGGAGCGCCTCGGGCTGCTGGTCGACCGTAAGCTCACCGCCCGCGACGACCGCCGGCTGCAGGCCCGGCTGCGCAAAACCAAGCTCAGACACCGCGCCGCGAATCGGTCACGGACAGCGGAGTCCGCAATCACGTTCACCGGAATACGCACGGGGTGCTCACTGTACGAGAGGAAGTCCAATTACCCACCTTTGTGGCCACCGATCCCAGCGGCGGCAGGCCGTGCGGATGAGGACGTTTCCGCAGCGTGTTCATCGGGTGAATCATCCGCCGTTTGCCCCGCTCCAGCCTGGGCGTCACCACCGCCATCCTTGCCCCCGGTTGCATTGCCATCGCCCGCGGAATCGTCATGCGAGGATGCGGCGGTCTGCCTCGTCGACGTGTTGGCGTTCGCACTGGTGCCGGAACCCTTCTATTTATCCGACACTCGCCCCTCGCTGAGAGGTGAAGGGTAGGCTGCGCAAGGGGCCGAAATCACCGAAGTCCGCTCGGACAGAATTTCTGCAGATCGGTCCTGAGACACCTGGCTACAAACTGGTGCAGATACTGTTCACCAAAGCTGTCGAGCGCGGGGTGACCATCACCGAGCTTGCCGAGGAGATCGATGTTGGCACCAGCACGCTCTCACACCTGCGCACGGGCCGGCGCCAGGCCAATCATCTGGACAGCTCGATCATCGAGCGAATCGCCACATGGCTGGAGCTGCCGAAGCTCGCTGTCATGATCCTCGCCGACCAGGTGACGATGGCAGACTTCTACGTGCCAGGCCGCACCCGGTTGGATCAGATCGACGAGAACATCACACAAGCGATCCAGTACATCCGTGGTGACGAGGAGTGGCGAGGCTTCATCCCGCGTGATGTCGACGAGTGGCGGCGCGAGGACCAAGTGTTCGTGATCTGGTGTTATGAGCAGGCCACCGGGACCAAGCTCATCCGTGGTGATGTGAGCTACCCGGATCTGCTCGAGACCATGCGCCAGTATCGCGAGGAGCATCCAGCCGAATCCAAGGACTAACCCAATACACAGACCCGGGGAATCACCAGGGGAAGGACCCGCGCCACCGACCGCACCTGGAGGGGCGCCGCTCACCGCGGCGGACCGCCCCTCCCCGGGGGCGCGACAATAGGCCGGACGCGAAGGGGTGCTTCCCCTGATTTTATTCTCTAAGCCGGAGACGGGAGCAATTTCATTCTCGTCCTCCCCCTCCACCCGGCCAACGCCCCTGTCGGGGCGGGCCGGGTTCCGGACACACCCTGCTCCACCTATCCCCTCTCGCTGTTGCACGCGGTAGCGGCCGCGTTACCGGGGGTTCATCGTGCTCTCCTGCGCGCCTCTGATCGGCCTCTTATCGGTTGCCTTCCGACAAGCCAGTGGCCCATCGACGAACGCGCAATCGAGACGATGATTGATGAGGATGCTGTACCTAGTTACTCGAGGCCGGATGGTGTTCATGTCCCCCGGTTGAGCAAACCGATCAAGGTCCGATTTTCCTCCGGCCGCATCGGGCTGACGCCCGCTGAACGGCCGTCGGCCCGGCACCGTGGGTGGCTGCGTTCCCGCGCACGCGCACGCGGGTGCGGGCGCACGTGGGGGCGCGCGATCGCGCGCGCGAGGCTTTCGGATGCACTCTCATTGCAATCTTTCTACTGCTATTGACGCCACTAAGCGGCACGCACCATCCCCTTCGATAGCCATCGGCGCCCGACCGGCCCGGAGTGCACCCGTGAGGGTGTTCGCTCCGGGCATGGGGGGACACGCCGGTTCCCCGGTTCATGCGTCATCGTCTCCGCTGTCGTCCTGGCGGCTGTGGATCGCATACGACGTATCGAGGTTCGCCACGCACGTGTGCAGTTCCCGCAGTCGCCGAATGACCGTCTCCCGTCGCTGGATGATCCGGGTTGCCTCACGGATGTACTCGCGTGCCGACTCCGGCACTTCCTTCGCACGTGCTGCATGACTCGGATACCGCGGGCGTGTCGCATACCATGTCGGCTCCTTGCCCTTCTTCGACGACGCCTGGTTGATCCATCGTTGCCATCGCGGATGGGGGCAGCCGATGCATCCGGGGCCGCACGCCTGAAGCTCCAACAAGACCGCGCCGTGACGCTTCGGCTGCTCGTCGCGAATGTGCTCACGCAGCAGGATCAATCGCTCGTTGGTGGCCTGCAGATGCTCGAGCAATCGCTCACTGCGTTGCCGCGCGGTGCGCAGTGCCTGCTCACTCATCTCCCGGGCCCTTGCGATCGCCTCCTCACGCGTCTGCTTGCTGCGCAGGTGCTTCACCATTCACTCCTTCACCCATCACCGCGGTTGCCGCCTGTTCTCGAGGCCGCACGCGCGTGCCCGCGCGTGAACGGCCTCCCGGTAGGGGGATGCGGCACCGCCGTCGCCGATTCGCTGGCGCCACGCGCAGCCGCCACCGACCCACCGACACCCCGATACCGACAAGCCACCGACCTGCCCCCTCCCCCGTGCAACGCCCTGCGGGCCCTCGGCCGGCACGGGGGTGTGCTGACGGCGCCCCGCCCACCACCTTCTGGTTGTGTCTGCACTATCACCGCTTGCCTTCGGCGAAACGTGCCAACACGAATCCAGCGGATGCCTCTGCCCCGCCTAGCGACTGTGCCTTCTCCCTCCTTCCCTCTCCCCGATTGGCATGCCCGCTAAACGCCGGTATACCTTCCCTCTGAGGTGGTGCCTGCCTGCCCGTGAAGGCTTCCGCAGATGGGCGGATCGGGGGAGACCGACGCGGCGTTCAACGGACGCAACGCGCCGGCGTTGGGGCGTTATGCCCTCGATGACTTCTTCGGTGGGTATCTCTCCAGGAGTGCGCGCATGCATCGAAGGTGCCCATGATCTCGTTGCGGAGCTCCACGCCGTGGGTCCGTGCCGCAGGGATGCGTTCCGCGAACGTCGGCATCCGTTTCGTCGGCGGGGTTCCGTGTCCTTGGCGCCCTCCAGGAACCCCTTGCAGACCTCGTAGTCGGTATCCCCCCCTCTGGCAGTTGCCAGTCCCTGAACTCGGCGATCTTCATGTCCGCTGAACGCATCCTCCCGGTTGCCCGATTTCTCGCAGGTGCATCCGCCATGGCGTCCACAACCTCCTCGATGTGATGGGTGATCATCCGGGCCTGCTCGGCGACGAAGGCGTCCCGGCCGCGTCGCGGCGAGGTCTCCAAGCTTCGCCAGAATATGCGCAACGAGCGCTGAGCCTCGCTGTGTTGCACGAATTTGCTCTTTTCCTCCCTTGCCTTGTCTCTCCAGAAAATTTCTCGTGAGGAGCGTCTCCTCCGTGAACGGCTTGGGCGCGCGGGTCCGCGCACTGGTGCGCTCCACCTGCTCGATCGGCAGTGGTTTCGCGGTCTCGGGCCGCGCTAGCGCGGGCTTCTCGCTCTCGCCGGCGGCGGTGGCCCACCAGCCGGGCTGGCGCAGGCGCCGATGCCGGGCGGCAAGGCGCGCGACGGGCCGTCCCCACGGGGGGGTGCGTATGCCGCAGTGCGCTCCCTGAGCACGCCCCTATGCCCACCTAGCCGGTTGTCACGCCCGTCCTACCCCACTGTAGACATCGCGCTGAACGGGGATGATATTCCTACCCGCACCGGTGTCTCCCATGTAAATATCCTTCTAAATCAGATACTTAACTATTGACCGCCACATCACTAAGGAGATACTGTGATTGCATATGCATATACCGGCAACGGGAGACTACGACGATATGCCTGACGTAGACCAGATGTTGCGCCGCCGAGAAGTGGAGCAAATAACCGGGTTAAGCCGATCCAGCTTGTATGCCCTGATTGCCACCGGCCGGTTCCCGCCGCCATATCGCTTGTCCGCTCGAGCCGTCGCATGGCGGCTAAGCGAGGTAACGGAGTGGATCGATCAACTGCCGTCTAATCAGTGATGGGGGAGTTATCGGCTCAAAGAGAAAACCGCCGGCTGAGCCCCGGCACCTGGGGTCGGGTAGGCCGGACGATTACTCGCTCCGGCCCCCCACAGATCCGGACGTGCGCGATTGACGGGCAGTGCCCCGTCAACTGTGTAAAAGGCCTTCGTTGACCACCGCGGGTTTCTCCTCGGTTCAGGCTGCCTGCTCGTCGAGCTGGGCCAGGGCCTGTTCCGGGTCGAGCTCGGCAGCGCTGACCCGCTGCAGGCTGTCCAGACTCATGTAGCGCCGCCCTGTGGCCCACTCCTCGCTCTGCTCGGTGAGCACGGCCCCGACCAGGCGGGTGACCGCCTCGTCGTTGGGGAAGATGCCCACGACATTGCTCCGGCGCTTGATCTCCTTGTTCACCCGCTTGAGCGGATTGGTGGAGCTGATCTTCGACCACACCGCCGCCGGGTAGGCCATGTGCGCGAGCACGTCGTCTTCGGCCTCGTGGACTTGCCCCGAGTCAGTGGACAGGTAGCCGTTTGTGCCTTTCATGGTAACGGGCCTCGAACTCTCGAGGGGAGTGGTAGCCCAGCGCCGAGTGCCGAGTGCCGAGTGCCGACGGTAACGGTTATACCAGCCCTCGATGAACTCGAAGATCACCCGTTGGGCGTGTTGCCGGCTGCCCAGGGGCTGGCGATCGATGAGCTCGCACTCCAGCGTCGCGAAGAAGCTCTCCGCCATCGAGTTGTCGTAGCAGTCCCCGACCGAGCCCATCGACACCGCTACGCCAGCGCGCTCACATCGGTGCAGGAACGCCCGCGCACTGTATTGGCATCCCTGGTCGCTATGGTGAATCACCCGCGTGGGGCGGCGGTTGTGAAGGGCCATCTCCAGGGCACCGAGGACGAGCTCCGTGCGCAGATGAGCGGCCATCGACCAGCCCACTACCGCGCGGGAGAACACGTCCAGGATCACTGCGAGGTAGAGAAAGCCCCCGGCAGTGGGCACGTGGGTGATGTCGGCGACGTAGAGCCGATCCGGGGCTTCGGCGCTGAAGACACGCTGCACGCGATCCGGCGCCGGACGGCGATGGCGAGCGCGCTGTGTGGTGCCCACGCGGAAGCGCCGCCGGCACGCTCCGCGCAGTCCGAGTCCGTGGCCTTACCCGAGACCCACGACAACATCCGTGGCCCGGCCTACTACCACTGAAGGACACCACCATGCTCAACCATCCCACTCTCGAGAAGCTCCATGCCCTCAAGCTCACCGGCATGGCCGCCGCTCTGGCGGACCAGTCGGCCACCCCCGACATCACTGATCTGAGCTTCGAGGAACGCCTCGGGCTACTGGTCGACCGGGAGATGACCGACCGGGAGAACCGGCGCATGAGCAGCCGGTTGCGCCGCGCCAAGCTGCGCCACAACGCCATGCTCGAAGACCTGGACTACCGCAACCCACGCGGCCTGGACAAAGGGCTGATCCAGGCACTGGCAAGCTGCCAATGGGTGAAGGAGCACCTGAATGTACTGATCACCGGCCCCACCGGGGTAGGCAAGACCTGGCTCGCCTGTGCTCTGGCGCACAAGGCCTGCCGGGAGGGCCACACCGCGCAGTACGTGCGCCTGACCCGGCTGCTACGGGAGCTAGTGATCGCCAAAGGCGATGGCCAGTACGCCAAGCTGCTGAGCAACCTCGCCAAAGTGGACGTGCTCATCCTGGATGACTGGGGACTGATGAAGCTCAGTGCCGAGAACCGGCGGGACTTGCTGGAGGTGCTCGAAGACCGCCACGGCCGCCGGTCCACCATCGCCACCAGTCAACTTCCCATCGAGGAATGGCACGGCGTCATCGGTGACCCCACCCTGGCAGATGCCATCCTCGACCGCCTCGTCCACAACGCCTACAAGATCACCCTCAAGGGTGAATCCATGCGAAAACGCCACGCCAAGTTGACGGGCACTGCGGCATCGGAGTAAGAAGAGAAACCCCGCGTCGCTATGCTCCGACGGGTGGCAGCTTTGCTCCGGTCCGGGTGGCAGCCTTCACGTGGAATCGGTGGCAACCTTCAGCGGTTTACGTAACCTATGGTTTTCATCGCCCGTCGTCTTGCAAACGGGGGAGTCCATAGTGGGCCGTATTCGACGACAATAACTCTGGCCCGTACCTTCTCCTCCCGGCCGCTCGTTCCCCAGGGCTTCCCGACAGCGGATCCCCGGTCGCGGCCTCTCGCGCCGGCGGTGGGTGCCGTACCGTTCCGCCCAGCGCCAGGGCAGACGGATCGCGACGAACGCATCATCCACCACCGGCATCCGGCCCTCTCTGTTGGTTGTGGTGCGCATCCGCGCGCTCGGCTTCGCGCTCGGCACGCATCGTGGCCAGCAGCTCGCGGGTGCTCGCGATCTCCGCGAAGGCCTCGTCGAGCGCGGCCTGGGTTTGCTCATGGCGGTGGCGGAGCTCGCGGACGAGCCGGTCCAGCTCCTGCGCCTCCACGCTCCGGTCACCGAGTGTCCTTTGCAGCCACAACTCGTAAGGCACCAGCACCGCCATGTTGCGGTGGTGCTTCGAGATCACATACCCAGCACCGGCATCCACATTGTCGAGCAACGTGCCGAGACGGATTCGCGCCTCGTAGGCGCCGATCTCGTACATCTTCAACTCGCTGGTTTGTTTCGACATGTTCGGCTCTCCGGTAGTCGAACGACCAGAAGACGGGCCGAGACGCCCCCGGATGACGGCCCGCAGCAGTAGAGTCCCCAGGAGTGTGTAACTCGGCAGCCGGGAGGGTTGCCGGGTCGGGCTGCTATGCACATAGTAGGCCCGCGCCCGGTCGTGCGGGGCCCTTCGGCTGCCGTGTGCCCCATCTCCCGGGTCAGCTCTTCGAGGGACTCACCCTGCAGAAGGCGCAGCACGACCTCCTGCTTGCGCTTGGCCGTCCACCGCTTCACTTCCATCATCGCTACCTCCTCGGACTACGCCTCTTCCTACCAAAGGGGTGTCCAAGGGACAAAGGGGGCTCACCAAATCAGGACTGTTCACTCAGCCTTCGCAGGCGTGCATCGATGTCATTGCCGAAACGATCGATATCCCTACCGGGAACATGATTCTCGGCAAAGGTGTCCCGCCATTGGCTTACTGCGTTCACGACTTCGCGGACGATGGACCGGGCCCGCCTTGTGGAGATGCCGAAGCCGCGGGCGGTGTCGAGCAGTGCCGGAAGGTCCGGCGTGCCTGGGGTGTTTGCGAAGGAAAGCACGTGTGCCAGGTTACCCGCGGTGTTCGGTGTGAGGTCATAGGCAGGCGTGAGGTGCCAGCCCGTCTCGGTGTGAAAGAGGGAGAAGTTCTTCAGGTGGTCGTCGGTGTTGCCGATCGCTGCATTGAAGACCGCCTGCCGGTACAGTGCCGGCAGATCCGTGCTCGGGGTGGCGCTGTGCCGGCGCAAGGGATCGGCAAGGTCGGCGTAGGCGAGTGCATACCAGCCTTCCGTGTAGCCGAGGAGTGTCTGGAAGCTGATCATGTGATAACGCCCTCCCTCGGGGGAGAGATCGAAGCGCTCGATAAGCAACGCCAGCTCGCCATCGATTTCCTTCAGGAAACTGGCGGGCGCTGTGAGTCGGGCCTGTCGAGCCAGCGAAAGTGTAGCTGCCTCCAGCGGCACCAGCGCATAGCGGTCCCCGGGCGCTGCAAACTTCGCGATGAACTCGGTTTCCCCGTCGCGGACCAAGGCTTTTGGTCGCGCGCCCCCGAGTGAGGACCCCGCGCGGAACAACAATGCAAGCGCCGCGTCCTCGTCCAGATCGGGGATGTCGCGTTGGTCCAGACGCCGGGTTGCCGCCATGAGTTCGCCGAGACGGCGTATCGGTACGCCGCCCTGGGCAGCAGGCGGCGGTTGTGAGTCAGTGGTAAAACGAAGCGCACCAAGGCCGCGGGATCCCAACAGCGCAAGGAGCTGAGGTGGTCGGGCACTGCCGGGACCGAGTCGGTGCCGGCGTGTGAGCAGGCGTTGTCCCCATGCATCAGGGAGAGCGTCGCGGAATGCTCCGTGCAGCCCGGAACGTGGGTCGTCGGCAGGCACGGGGCTTGTCATCTCGAGGGGCAAGTGCGCCGGGTCGAGGGCGAATGCGCCCGGGTGTCTCAAGTACTCGCCCTTGTATCGGAACTCGCCCTGGAGCCGGCCCCGGCGGTCGGGATCGGCCACCACGATCTCGCCGGCCGGCACCAGCGAGTTGTCGGGGAGTCTCAGCCAGGCATGAAGGTGGATCACCGGCGTCGTCCTTTTTTCCCATCATCGACGTGGTCAAACAACGACCCCCGCCGTTGAAGCCAACCATCCGCTTCGTCCAGCCTCCCAAGAAGGCGTAGTGCGCGGATCCAGTAACCGATGGGGACGCTCGGCTCGCCTTTTTCGAGGCGACGGTAGGTGGGTTCACTCACCCCAATACGGGCAGCAAACTCCCGTTGTGTCTCTCTGTGTCGGTCACCGAAAGCGCGCCGGGCCGCTCTCAAGCGGATTCCCAGGCTCCTCAGCACGGCCTCTTCTTCATCCGTAAACGAAAGCATCATTTCGACTTTGCTTCATTGCGCAGTGCTAACAAAATAATACTTTCGTTACGTAGGGAAGTCATCACTGCAGAGGCGATCGGTGGCAGGGCTATGAGTAATCCCTCTGCGACGGCGCGCAGCGCACCGATCTAAACGGTGGGCGTTGAACCCGGAGATGATCCCGCTCCCGGGCCGTGCATGTCGGCTGCCGCGTTCGGATTGAGCCGACTGACGGCGGCGACATCCGCATCGCTCGGGCACACCGCAGGCGCGGGAGACGTGGTAGGACATCGCCCGAAGCGCGCTGCCCCCGCCTGCTCCCGGGCCTCGGTCTCGTCATCGGCAGCGGCGGCCGCGAGGTGCTCACGCACGTACTCCCCGAACCACGCCATGGCGTCCGCGGCGGCCGGGATCAGGCCGGGCTCGAGACGGGCACCGTCGATCTCGAGCGTGCGCTCCCGCCGGGTTCTAGCCTGCCCAGCCCCGCCACCGGTATGCCCACAACCCCAGATACTCCTTGATGGCCGCGGAGCTGTCCGCCAGTGCCTCGGCATCGGGAAGCCAGCGCAGGAGATGCGGCGGCTCGGGCATGACCTCGTAGTCGGTGGGGGCCGGGATCACCTCCACGTCTTCCGCGCGGAAGCTCGCCGCCGCCCGGGGCATATGCATGGCCGAGGTCACCAACAGCACGCGGTGGATTCCCGAGGCATCCAGCAGTCTTGCAGTGAATAGCGCATTCTCCCGGGTGCTACGGCTCTGCCGCTCGCGGGTAACCCGGTCTGCCGGGACGCCGAGGTCGCCGAGGAAGGCCTCCATGGCACCGGCCTCACTGCCCCGCGGGCCGCGCCAGCCCTGGGCACCACCGGATACGATGACCCGGCCCGCCTTGCCGGCCTGGTAGATCCGCGCGGCGTGCCAGACACGGTCGGAGGCACTGCCAAGATCGGGATAGGGCCACCCAGGAGGCCCGGCCTCCACACCACCGCCGAGCACCACCACCGCCTCCGCGGCCGGAAGCTCCTCGATCGGCAGGTTGGGATAGCGCGACTCCAGCGCCCCGCGCACGGTATCCCCCACCACTGGCAGCGACCAGCCCGCCACCCAACCAACGGCGAACAATAATGCCAGGGCCGCGCCCCCACGTCTGCCGACTACCAGCAAAAGCAGTCCCAGTAGGGCCAGGCAAGTGGAGAGGCCCAGCGGGTAGGCCAGTTGGGCCAGGATCTTATCGAGGTATAACATCAACCCCCCCATGGAGGAGTCCGGGCTACAGGTGGATCTTTGCGCACGAAGCATACATCCTCTGACGCGGTTCCAGTCTGGTAGATGATCGATGACCACGCTCTGGCGCGTTGAGGCAGTCGACGACGAGCGGTTCCCCTACCGCATCACCCTGACCCAGGACGGGGAGGTCACCCTCGCACTGCGGGCGAAGGACCGCTGGCCGGGCCCCGGGGGCAATGTCTTCTGCCTGCGTGAGCGCGAACCGCCGGATCGCGACAGTGCCTGCGAGCTCCTCGAGGAAGTGCCCGTGGTCTCGGTCGACCGTCTCGGCCGCCGCCTGGCACTGACCCTGGACCGCCCGAGGCGCCGGCGCTGTGACTTCCTGTTTCTCGTTCGCCAGTACAAGAACCGCCCTGGCGAGTACGAGCAGATCTTCTTCCGCACACAGAGCGCGGCGCGGGCGAGCAAGAGTCGCGGACGCACACAGCTGTTCGGTGATCGCACCCTGGAGATCCTCATCGACTCCGGCGAGCGCTATCCCTGGCGCTTTAGCGGGGCGAATATCCACCGGGAGGCACTGCCGAGCGGCGATTATGCGCTCTACGAGCATGGCCAGATCCAGGCGGTGGTCGAGCGCAAGACCTTCGCCAACCTGCTCAGTGATATAGGCCAGATCCGCATCCTCCACCAGCAGCTCGCGGAGCTGGCGAGCTACCCACACCCGGCGCTGGTCATCGAGGCACCCTACGGCCATCTGTTGGATCCGAAGCGGGTCGCGCCCTGGCCCGCCGCCCACGTGGCCCGGGCTGTCGCGGAGATCAGCGCCATGCATTCGGCGTTGCCGGTGATCTACGCCAGCAACCGCAAGCAGGCGAATGAGTGGTGCCATGGGTTCTTCCGCGCCGTGAGCGCCCGGCTGGCGGATGCCGCGCCGGAGACCGTCGCGGCGGTGCGTAGCCGGCACGATGCGGGTAGGGGCGTACATAGCAGCGCCGGCAGTCAGCTCGCGATCCGTCGGGAGGTGCTCGAGGAACTGCCCGCGCGCTTTACGATGACCATGCTCCGACAGCGCTTCCCCGATTTGCCGGTGCAACGCCTGCGTGCGGCGCTGCACCGCCTTCGCGAGGAGGGGGTGATCCGGCGCGAGGGGCATGGCCGGGGGAGCGAGTGGGTCCGCGAGGCCTGACCCGTCGAGCACACCGAGCACCGCGGTGGTGGCCGCGGCAGCCGGCGTCGCCTTTCAGAGGGGTGCTGGCTGCACAGTCGGGCAGCCACGCCATGGAGATCCACATCTTGCTTGCTGTGACCGCGATTGGCATCAGGGCAACGACCGCGCTGGTCCGGTGTTGGGACCGCAAGCAGCGGGAGCGCGAGCAGCGTCGGCACCGAGCTCAACTCGGCATTGTCTTCCCCATTGACCCTACCACGTGGAGGTGCGGAACTGGCGTGATGTTGCCACGTGGCAAAATTGAAGATAACCATCTGATTAATAAGATAAAAAAGGCAAACTATATAGGGCTATTTTTGCGGGAAAGTCGAGCCCAAGGCCAAGGCAAGGGCCGCCCTCCGGCGCACTGTCGAATGAAACCGAGGACGAGGGGTTACCACAACCACGCTTCAGCCAGCAGGGCTGTGCCCCTCCCGGTGGTGGACCAGGCCGGCCACCGGCCGCGACGCGGCCCTGCTGGCTGGAGTTTGGGTTCCCGCGCCGACTGGTGACGCAAGCGGCAACGGCATCCCTCATTGGATTGGCTTTCGAGGGGGTTGCTCGGCGGCCTACCCCCAACTGCCCCGCCACTCATGGACCGCCCCGGCATCCACGGCACGGTCTCGGGTCGCGGACTCCATGGCGTCGATCGTGGCCCGCCAACGCTGTGGGTCGCGCGCACGGTGCTCCACAACTTCTAACTCGTACCAGTACGCGATACGTACTACGTTCCATTTGGTACGGTTCTGATTGGGACGCTGCAGTTTCACGCGCGAAACTGCACCGGGAGTCGGTTCAGCCCCGCGGGTGCGGGGAACGCGCGTCGGTGATGTCGTTGTGCAGCATCGCCGACGGTTCAGCCCCGCGAGTGCTGCGGGGAACGCTGCAGTTTCACGCGCGAAACTGCACCGGGAGTCGGTTCAGCCCCGCGGGTGCGGGGAACGCGCTGACGGCGTAGACCCGAATTGCGCCCTGGCCGGTTCAGCCCCGCGAGTGCGGGGAACGCTGCAGTTTCACGCGTGAAACTGCACCGGGAGTCGGTTCAGCCCCGCGGGTGCGGGGAACGCGCTGACGGCGTAGACCCCAATTGCGCCCTGGCCGGTTCAGCCCCGCGCGTGCGGGGAACGCTGCAGTTTCACGCGTGAAACTGCACCGGGAGTCGGTTCAGCTCCGCGGGTGCGGGGAACGCTCGCGCAGGCGGTGGCCGATAAATCCCGACACCGGTTCAGCCCCGCGGGTGGCCTACCCCCAACTGCCCCGCCACTCATGGACCGCCCCGGCATCCACGGCACGGTCTCGGGTCGCGGACTCCATGG